>DASYYX010000041.1:0-189144 GCA_035946795.1 Caulobacteraceae bacterium
GGCGAGACCCAGGCGAGCGCCGATACCTCTTCCGGGCTGGTGACCGACCTCTCGGCGCAGGCGCAGGCGCCGACCACGGCCGCCGGCGCCAGCGCCCTGGCTCTGGCCGGCGCGGCCACCCCGCCCGCGCCCAGCGCGACGGCCAACGTCTATGCCCTCGCCACCGCGGCCCCCTCGCCCAGCTTCGTGGCCGCGGTCCTGGCGACCAATCCGCTGCTGGACGCGGTCTCGAGCGGCGCGACGATCACCGGACTGGGCTCGGCCGACGCCGCCATACTCGCCGCCGGGACCGAAGGCGCGCTGGTTCCTGCGAGCGCCGCGGGCGGCGACTACGTCGCCACCGAAACGCTGACCTTGGATGCTTCGGCCCTCTCGGGCCACCTGATCATCGGCCTCACCGGCGCCCAGGCGACGGGCTCCGCCGGCGACACCAACGATTTCTCGTCCCTGACCTTCACGGTCACGGTAGACGGGACGACGGTCGCCACCGACACCTTCGCCTCGCTTTCGGCGGCGCAGGCCTTCTTCGCCGACAACCCGATCGACGCCGGCGCCTTCGCCAGCGCCGGCGGCCTGAAGGTCCAGGTCAGCCTGGACGTCACTTCGGCCACCGCGGGCTTCGGCTTTTCCGGTCAGTTCGTCGTCGGCGTCACCGACGGCCATGCGCCGCCGGTCGTCACCGCCCCGGCGTACGTCGACGCGATCAAGGGCAAGAGCATTGCGCTCGGCGGCGTCTCCGTGAGCGAAGCCACGCCGCTCGGCGCCGGACAGACGGTGACGGTGACCCTTGCCGACACCGCCGGCCTGCTGAGCGAAACCGCGGGCCAGGGCGCGGTGACCGGCAACGGCACCACGACGCTGTCGCTCACCGGCACGACTGCGCAAGTGAACGCCGACCTGGCGACGCTCTCCTACGCCTCGGCGAGCGGCGTCAGCGAAGTCATCACCCTTTCCACGTCCGACAGCCGCACCGGCGTGGGCGCGCCGGCAGTGATCGCCGTCGTCGACCCGTTCTGGTTCACCCGCAGGAAGGACCACTTCCAGGGCGGCGCCGGCAATGATCTCTTCATCGCCACCGACGGCACGCTCAACAACGGCGACTGGGCCGACGGCGGCGGCGGTATCAACACGCTGCGCCTCCAGGGCGGCGGCGTCTTCGACCTTTCGGCGCCGGATCGGCTCGCCAACATCCAGGTGATCGACGCCCAGGAAGGCCAACCCTGGTATCACGCCGGACCGCTGAAGATCGACGCCACCGACCAGACGGTGATCCTGCGCGACGGCATGAACGGCGTGACCGTGAACGTCCTCGCCGCCACCATCAACCCGGCCAATCCGCTCGGGGCGCGGATCACCATCATCGGGGCGAACAACAACGACGTGATCAACCTCGGCGCCGGCCATGACACCGTGGTCCTCGGCTCGGCCGCCGAAACTGTGCATGGCGGCACGGGCGTCGCCACCATCGAGGTCGACCGCAAGACCATCGGCGCGACCATCGACGGCGGCAGTTCCGGCCGCAGCACCCTCGAGGTCAAGGGGGGCGGCGCCGTGACCATGGGCGCCAACATCACCGACATCGCCACCGTGGTGATCGACAAGGCCTGCCACGCCGCCAGCTTCACCGCCAACGCCATCGCCGGCCTGGTCGTCGACGACCTCAACGTCGGCTTCGCCGACACCCTGACCGCAGGCGCCGCCGGCCAGACGCTGGAGGGGGGCGGCCCCGGCGCCGAGACCTTCGTCGGCTTCGGTTCGGGCGCGACGACCTACGCCGACAAGGCCTGGCTCCTGAACGGCGACGCCATCGAGAACTTCAACCCCAGCGATCGCATCGATGTCACTGGTTTCGCCTTCGGCCCCGACGTTCGCGTCACCTGGACCGCGCCGACCGCCTGGAGCGCCGGCGTCCTCACGCTCTGGGAAGGCAAACGGGCGGTCGACAAGGTGACCCTGTTCGGCCAGGTCGCCGCAGCCGGGTTCACCGTCCAGTCCGACGGCGCCGGCGGGACCCTGATCCTTGACGCGCCGCTGGTTGCCGGCCCCCAGGCCGTGATCCACCCGCACTAGGACGGAGCGCGCCGGTCGCCCGCCCGGACGCGCCGCCACCCACTTGCCGTTGGCGCCCGAACAGTGTTCGTTGGCGGGTGCGGCTGGCTGCCCGGCTCGCCGTGTGGAGGGCGGGAGCATGGCCGGAGTCTGCATCAGCGGCGGCTCGAGCGCTGAAGGGCGGGCGAGCGCGGCCAAGCCGTGAGGCTGCTGGTCGTGACCTGGGACGGCGCCGGCAATCTGCCGCCGGCGGCCGCCGTCGCTGGCGCGCTGGCGAGCGCCGGCCACGAAGCACACATCCTGGCGCACGATGTCCAACGCCCCGCCTTCGAAACCATGCCCGCGGCGTTCCACCGCTTCGAGACTGCGCCGCAATGGGATGTCGGCCAGCCTGGCGCGCTTGGGGAGGACCCCGTCGGCCGCATCATGGATTTCCAGGGTGGGGCGGCGACAGACGCTTGCACTGTCGCGGCGCGGCTGGACCCGGCCGTGGTGCTGGTCGACTGCATGCTGCCGAACGCGCTGACGGCGGTGAAGGCCGCGGGCTTTCCTACGGTGGCCCTTGTCCACGCGCTCTACAGTTTCTTCGCCGAATACGTCGACGGCGTCTTCAAGGGGCCGGGCTTCAAGGAGCGCTCGCGCGCCTTCGCCGCCAAGGTGGCGACCGAACCCGGGATCGAGCGCGCCGTCGAACTTCTCGAGGCGCTCGCGGCAGGCTGACGCAGGTTGAGGGCGGCGACAGTCCCTTGCCATGGTGCCCTTTTCGAAAGGACTTCGATGATCCCGAGAGTGCTGCGCCTAGTCCTTGCCGGGGCGCTGATGTGCGCGCCGGCGGGTGTGCGCGCCCAGCCCGCGGCGCCCCATGAAGCGCCGTTGACCGCCGACCGGCCGGAAGCGACCGCCGCCGGCGCGACCTTCATCGCTCCCAAGGCGTGGCGCCTCGCCCGCGGCCCGGCGGCGAATGTGCTCAGTCCGCCCGAAGGCGACGCCGGCATCGCCATTGTCGACGCCGGCAGGGCGGCCGACGCCGGCGCCGCCGTCGAGAGCGCCTGGAAAGCCTGGGGCCGGCCGCACCCGCCGATGAAACTGGCCACCCCTTTGCCGGGACGCCAGGGCTGGGAGGAGGAGCGCGCCTTCGACTACGAGACCTCGCCCGACGAACACCGCATCGTCGCCGCCTTGGCCTTCCGCAAGGGCGGGCGCTGGACGGTGCTGATCGTCGACGGCGGCGAAGCCACCCTCGAGCGGCGCGCCGCGGCCATGAACCTGGTCGAGCACAGCCTGAGGCCCGCCGGCTATGTGCGCGAGACCTTCGCCGGGCGCACGCCGCACCGGCTCGATCCGGCGCGCGTCCAGGCCGTGAAGGACTTCGTCCGCACGGCCATGTCCGAGCTGCAGGTCCCCGGTGTCGGCCTGGCGCTCTCCGACCACGGCCGCATCGTTTTCGACGGCGGCCTCGGGGTGAAGACGCTCGGCAAGGCCGCGCCCGTGGACGCCCACACCCTCTTCATGATCGCCTCGAACACCAAGGGCATGACGACCTTGCTGCTGGCCCGCCTGGTCGATCAGGGGCGGCTGGCCTGGGACGAGCCGGTGACCAAGGTCTACCCGCCCTTCCGCCTCGGCAGCGCCGACACTACGCGCCGGGTGCTGATCCGCCACCTCGTCTGCGCCTGCACCGGGCTGCCGCGCAAGGACCTCGACTGGATCTTCGACACCGCGCCCTCGACGCCCGCCTTGGCGACCTTCGACGAGCTCGCCGCCACCCGGCCGACCAGCGGCTTCGGCGAGGTCTTCCAGTACAACAACCTGATGGCGGCGGCCGCCGGCTATATCGGCGGACACCTCGTCTATCCGTCGATGGAGCTGGGCGCGGCCTATGACCGGGCCATGCGCGCGCTCGTCTTCGCGCCTCTTCGCATGGACGACACCACCTTCGACTTCGCCAAGGCGCTGGCGGGCGATCACGCCAGCCCCCACGCTGACGACATCGACGGCCGCATGCGCGGCGCCGACATGGCCTTCAACGACGTCGTCATCCCCTATCGCCCGGCAGGCGGCGCCTGGTCCTCGGCCCACGACATGATCGCCTACGTCGACGACGAGCTCACCGAAGGCCTGCTGCCCGACGGCCGACGGCTGGTGTCGGCGAAGAACCTGCTCGCCCGACGCCAGCCCAACGTGCCGATCGGCGAGGACCAAGCCTACGGCATGGGGCTGGAGATCGACGACAGCTGGGGCGTTCCGGTCATCCACCACGGCGGCAGCATGGCCGGCTTCAAGAGCGACTGGGCGGCGATCCCGGAGGCCGACGTGGGCGCGGTGCTACTCACCAACGCCGACGAGGGCGGCTTCATGCTCAGGGCCTTCCGCCGCCGGCTGCTGGAGATCCTCTACGACGGCAGACCCGAGGCGGTCGGCGACGTGGCGGCGCTCGCCGCCGCCCATCTGGCGGAGCTGCGCAAGGAGCGCGTGCGCCTGGTCGCGCCGGCCGACCCGGCCCTGGCGGCCCGCCTCGCGCGCGCCTACGCCAACCCTGACCTGGGCCACATCACCGTCGAGCGCGACGGGGCGAACACCGTCTTCGACTTCGGCGCCTGGAAGAGCGCCGTCGCCTCGCGGCGGAACGATGACGGCACGGTCTCCTTCGTCACCATCGATCCGGCCGCCGACGGTTTCACCTTCGTCGTCGGCGGCACGGCGGGCGGGCGCACACTGACCATCCGCGACGGCCAGCATCGATACCTCTATACCGAGACGCCCTAGTGGCCATGGGTATGGAGGACCGCGCCTGGACGCCAATGAGCGCCTGCTGAGGGCTGCCGCGGCCGGCGCGCCGTCGCCGCTCGGGGCCGCCGAGCGCGCCCGCGTGCTGACGTTCGCCGCCGGCCTGATGGTCGTCTTCAACCTCGCTACGCCCTACGGCGGCCTGATCGGCCTGCCGATCACCTTCTTCCTGAAGAACAAGCTGCACCTGGCGGCGCACCAGCTGGCCGGGTTCAACCTCTGGGTCGGCCTGCCCCTCTACCTCTCCTTCGTCTTCGGCCTCGTTCGCGACCGCTGGAGCCCTCTGGGCCGAGGCGACCGGGGGCACCTTGTCGGCTTCGGCGCGGCGGCCGCGGCGCTCTACCTCGCCATGGCCTTTGTGCAACCTACTTACTCACTGCTCTTCGTCGGCCTTTTCGCCCTCACCTGCGCCGTCCAGGTGCTTGCCGCCACCGCCAACGGCCTCGTCTCCACCGTCGGCCAGCAGCACCTGATGTCCGGCCAGGTGAGCGCGGTTTTCAGCCTGGCCACCTGGGCGCCGGTGACCGTCGCCACGGCTCTGGGCGGGGCCTTGAGCCAGGGCCTCGAGCGCCTCGGCCCAGCGAGCGCGGCGCGCCTGCTCTTCCTGGTCGGCGCCGCCCTGATGGGGGCGGTGGCGGCGCTGGGTGCGGCCGGCCCTTCGCGTCTCTTCGAGGGCTCGCACGCCGAACGGAGCCTGGGCGAGGACCTGGCCGGCGACGTCCGCCGCCTGGCCCGCCATGCGCCGATCTACGCGCCGCTGCTGCTGCTGCTCATCTGGAACTTCGGGCCGGCGAACGGCATCGCCCTTCAGTACCATCTCGCCAACACCCTGAAGTCGAGCGATGCGACGGTCGGGGCCTGGTACGCCATCTTCTACGGCGCCTCGCTGCCGCCCTACGCCCTCTACGGCTGGCTGTGCACCCGCGTGCGCCTCAATCGCCTGCTCTTCTGGGGAACGATCGTGGCCGTGCCGCAGATGCTACCGATGCTCTTCATCCACTCGGCCACGAGCGCCCTTTGGGCTGCGGCCGTCATGGGCCTTTCCGGCGGCCTCGCCTCGGCGGCCTATGTCGACCTCGCCATCCGCTCCTGCCCGCGCGGCCTGCAGGGGACGATGATGATGCTGGTGACCACTGTCTTCTGGGTGTCGGGGCGCTTTGGCGATGTCCTCGGAACCTGGCTCTACGATCGCGAGGGCGGTTTCACCACCGCCATCGTCGTCACCACCGCGGTCTACGCCCTGATGCTGCCGACCCTTCTGCTGGCCCCGCGGCGCCTCACCGCCGCCGCCGACGGCGAGGCCTTCGAGGAACCGGTCGCCGCCTCGGGCCACCTGCTGCTGACGCCCGTCCCGACCGACGGCGAGACGGCGGCGGCGGAGTGACGGCCTTCGATCAGACCGCCGGTGTCGTGTGGAAGACGCAGATCTTGTTGCCCGTCGGGTCGCGCACATAGGCCCCGAAGAAGGCCTTGCCGTCGGGCGGCCGGAAGCCCGGCGCCCCTTCGTCGGCGCCGCCGTTGGCCAGGCCCGCGGCATGGGCGGCGCGGACGGCCTCCTGCGAAGGCGCCAGGAAGGCGATCATGATGCCGTTTCCGGCCTTCGCCGGCTGGCCGTCGAAAGGCTTGCAAACGCCGACGTTCCCCTCGCCGCCTTTGGGACCATAGAAGGCCCAGCCGCCATCGAACGACTTGCGCTCGTAGCCGATGGCGCCGAGCACGCCGTCGTAGAACGGCAGGGCGGCGTCGGAATCGTTCGCGCCGATGGTGACGTAGCCGATCATGTCGTCTCTCCGCGTCGGATCAGAGCGGTTGCTTAGCCGCGCCGTCGAAACGAAACAAGAACGCCTGCGGTGACCGCGTCCGGATTCCGCTGGCGAGATACTGCGGTGACCATGACGCACCGGCGAGCACGAGCTCCTGTGAATTCGTGAAAAACATCACAGTCTCACTGGACGACGAGACCTATCGGCGCGCCCGTATCCTCGCCGCCGAACAAGGCGCCTCGGTCTCCGCCCTGGTCCGGCGTTTTCTTACCGAGGTGGCCGCGGGCGGCAGCGAAAGCCAACGATTGCAAGGGCAGGAAAACGAGCTCCGCCAGCGCATCGGCGCCTTCCGCGCCCGAGATCGATTGGAGCGCGACGAGTTCCACCGCCGGTGAGCGCGCGCCGCTTCCTCGATACTAACGTCCTCCTCCATCATCGACCCGTTCCGCTGAGGCGAGGCCGCGGCTCGTCGCCTCACGCGGCCAGGGCGCGCTCCAGGTTCTCGGCCACCTTGTCGATGAAGCCTTCGGTGGTCAGCCAGCCCTGGTGGTCGCCCACCAGCAACGCCAGATCCTTGGTCATGAAGCCGGCCTCCACGGTGTCGACGCACACCTTCTCCAGGGTCTCGGCGAAGCGGTCGAGGGCGGCGTTGTCGTCCAGCAGGGCGCGGTGCTTCAGGCCGCGCGTCCAGGCGAAGATCGAGGCGATGGAGTTGGTCGAGGTGCTCTCGCCGCGCTCGTAGGCGCGGAAGTGCCGCGTCACCGTGCCGTGCGCCGCCTCCGCCTCGACGGTCTTGCCGTCCGGGGTCATCAGCACCGAGGTCATCAGGCCGAGCGAGCCGAAGCCCTGGGCCACCTGGTCGGACTGCACGTCGCCGTCGTAGTTCTTGGCCGCCCACACGAAACCGCCGGACCATTTGAGCGCGGCGGCCACCATGTCGTCGATCAGGCGGTGCTCGTAGGTGATGCCGGCGGTCTTGAAGCGGTCGGCGAACTCGGTCTCGAAGATGCGCTGGAAGATGTCCTTGAAACGGCCGTCGTAGGCCTTGAGGATGGTGTTCTTGGTGGACAGATAGACAGGGTAGTTGCGCTTGAGCCCATAGGTCAGGCTGGCGCGGGCGAACTCCTCGATCGAGGCGTCGAGGTTGTACATGGCGAGCGCCACGCCCCCGCCCGGAAAGGCGAACACCTGCCGCTCGATGATGTCGCCGTCGTCGCCCTCGAAACGGATCGACAGCTTGCCCTTGCCGGGAACGACGAAATCGGTGGCCCGGTACTGATCGCCGAAGGCGTGGCGGCCGATGATGATCGGCTGGGTCCAGGTCGGCACCAGGCGCGGCACGTTGCGGCACAGGATCGGTTCGCGGAAGACCACCCCGCCCAGGATGTTGCGGATGGTGCCGTTGGGCGACTTCCACATCTCCTTGAGGCCGAATTCCTTCACCCGCGCCTCGTCGGGGGTGATGGTGGCGCATTTGACCCCCACGCCCCAGCGCTGGATGGCGTGGGCGGCGTCGACGGTGACCTGGTCGTCGGTGGCGTCCCGGTGCTCGATGGAAAGGTCGTAGTAGTCGAGCTTCAGGTCCAGGAAGGGGAAGATCAGCTTCTCCTTGATCAGCTTCCAGATGACCCGGGTCATCTCGTCGCCGTCGAGGTCCGCCACCGGGTTGGCGACCGTGATCTTTGCCATCGCTTCGAAAGGCTCGTCTGAAAGTTGTCGCAGGCGAGCATCGGCGCTTCGCGCGCCGTGGGCTTTGCCCGGCGGCGCCCTCTCTAGAGGCTCAGGCGGGTCGGGGGAAGCGCGCCCGCGCTCACCTTGGGCAGTCGACCTCGACGCCGAGGTCGATGGCGAGCCAGGCGCGATCCATGGTGACCACGCGCGGGCCGTGCTCGCGCGCCAGTGCGATGCACAACCGGTCCCCGAGCGAGAAGCCCTCACGCGCGGTCAAGGGCCGGAGCCTCGCTGCGTCGAGAATTGCAACGATGTCCAGTGGCGCCACGGCTCGGCGGCTTTGGGATTGGCGCACAAGCCGCAAGGTCACGCCGCCGCAGCTGCGGCCCGCAACCCGAGGTGCTCGACGAAGGGTTCGAAATCGCGGTCGCTGAACAGCAACGCGTCGTTGTCGAGAATGCAGCGCGTCGCGATCAGCGTATCGATCGTCTTGCGAACCGTAACGCCGCGAGCGCGGAGCCGGCGGAAGTTGCGCGCCGCCTCGATTGCGAGTTCGCGGCCGCCAGTCTCCACCAGTTCCAGGCTATCCAAGAGGCCAAGCGCCCGGTCGAAATCACGATCGCTGTCGAGACCCTGCAGAACCTCGGTCAGGACGATGTCCGGAATACCCAACGGCTCGACGCCGAGCAGGCGGTCGAGAAGATCGGTCTCGGGTGTTGGATTTCCCTTCAGAAAGTCGATCCAGACGCTGGAGTCGACAACAATCACTTATCGGTTCGCATCGCATCGAGATCGCCGCGCCAGAGCATCGCGCCCCGCAGGACGCGGATCTGGCCCTGTCGGCGCAAGCGCACCAGCGCGCGAAGGCCCTGCTCGACGGCTTCGCGCTTCGTCCGTGCGCCGGTGGCCGCAAGGGCCTCGGCCATTAAGGCGTCGTCGATTTCAATGTTTGTGCGCATGTGTATGACCTCGCTAATCTATACACATAGGCCCGACCGGTCAATCGTTTGACCGATGCATCAACCGCCCGGGCTCGGCGCCGGGCGGCAGCTCAACTGAGCGCTCCCACCGCCTCCCGGGCGAAGTCGGCCATCAGCCGGTTGCGGGCCGCCTCGGTCGACGTCGAGGCGGCGATGAAGGTCACCAGCACCAGGCGGGCCCCGCCGGGCAGGGTGGCGATGCCGGCGTCGCCCGCCGCCGGCGTGCGCCCAAGGTCGGTCCCCATCTCATCGCTGATGTGGGCGAAGCTCGAGCCTTTGGGCAGGCCGTTGGAGAGGGCGTCGAAGCGGCCGATGGTGGCGCGCATCAGCCGCAGCAGCCAGGCGCCGCTGCGGGCCGAGAGCAGCTCGCCAATGGCGAGGCGGTCGAGCAGCAGCGCCATGGCCCTGGGCGTCGATGTGTCTCGCGGGTCGGCGAGGAAGGCGTCGATGGCCTTCTCGCGCAGCTCCGGGGGGACGCTCTCACGCGCCGCCAGCCACGCGCCCTCGTCCTTCCAGCCCGGCTGGAAGGGGATCATGCCGGCGGCGTTCTGGGCGATCTCGCGGAAATAGCGGTCCACCCGCATGCCGGCGATGCCCTTGGCCTGCAGCCAGCCGGTGACCGCGCCCGGCCCGCCGACTTGGCGCATCAGCACGTCGGCGGCGGTGCGGTCGCCGCGCTGCACCGCCAGGGCGATCAGGTCGGCGACCGGCAAGGCGGCGGCGTGGCCGTCCGGTGGATTCGGCCACAGTCGGTCGATGGCGCTGGGCGGCGGCGACAGGTCGACATCCTCGATCCGCACCCGCTCGTTGAACTTCAAGGCGCCGCTGTCCACCTGCGTCAGCGCCAGGATCGCCAGCGGCAACACCGCCAGGCCGGCCATCTGGAACCTGGCGTCGCCGTTCAGAAACCAGCCGGCCTCGTCGCTGGTGACGAAGACCCCGGCGCCCAGCACCCCCGGCGCCGCCCGCGCCGCCAGCGCCGCCCCTTCCCTATCCAGCCGGTTGCGGTCGAGGACACCCTTCATCGGCGGCAGGATCGGCGTTGGCCGGCTGCAGGCAGCGAGCGCGGCGGCGCCGGCGATCACGGCGCGGCGGTGCATGGCCTGCGGCGGTCGGACATGGTCCTCGGAATCAACGCTTGTTGCTCGCCTGCGCCTCAAAGCACACCGCCCGCCGCCGGCCAAATGCGCTAGTTGGGAGCGAGATGAGCCTCACGCCCCCCGCGATCATCCTCGACGCTCCGCAACTGGGAGAGAACATCGGCGCGGTGGCGCGGGTGATGGCCAATTTCGGCCTCGCCGATCTGCGCCTGTGCCGCCCGCGCCAGGGCTGGCCGCAACCCAAGGCCTTCGCGGCTTCCTCCGGCGCCCACTGGCCGCTGGATCAGGCCAGGGTGTTCGCCGCCGTCGCCGATGCGGTCGCCGACCTCGATCTGGTCCTGGCGGCCACAGCCCGGCCGCGCGAGATCCCGACGCCGGCGATGACGGCCCGCGAGGGCGCCTCGCTTCTGGCCGCCGCGGCCGCCGAGGGCCGGCGCACCGCCCTCCTCTTCGGCGGCGAACGCTCGGGCCTGGAGACCGCCGACATCGCCCTCTGTCGCGCCATCGTCACCGTGCCGGTGGACCCGCGCTTCTCCTCGCTGAACCTGGCCCAGGCCGCGGCGGTGATGGCCTACGAATGGCGCCTCACGCAGGACGCCGCCGCGCCCGTGGCCTTCGCCAGGACCGAGACGCCGGCGGACGGCGCGGCGCTGAGGGGCCTATTCGAGCACCTCGAGGGTGAGCTCGACGCCGCCGGCTTCTTCCATCCGCCGGAAAAGCGCGCCGGCATGGTGCGCAACCTGCGCGCCCTCTTCTCCCGCGCCGCCCTCTCCGACCAGGAAGTGCGCACCCTGCGAGGCGTGATCACCGCCCTTTCCAAGGGCCGGGGGCGGGTGCTGGCCAAGCTGGCGGCGAAGCGCCCTTCGCCTTGACTTCCCCTGCCCTCGCCCCCATACCCCGCGCCTTCCCGCCGCCGGGCTCGCTCGGCGGCGCGGCCATGACGGGCGATGCGTGCGCCGCCGTTGAGATCGTCGTCCCAGACCGGGGCGGCCGGACCGCATCACAGTGACGAGAACAGCATGACCAAGAGGCTGGAAGCCAAGTACAAGCTCGACCGCCGCATGGGCGAGAACATCTGGGGTCGGCCCAAGAGCCCCATCAACCAGCGTTCCTATGGCCCCGGCCAGCACGGCCAGCGCCGCAAGAGCAAGGTCTCCGACTTCGGCCTGCAGCTGCGCGCCAAGCAGAAGCTCAAGGGCTACTACGGCAACATCACCGAGCGGCAGTTCTCGCGCATCTACGAGGAGGCCGCGCGCCGGCGCGGCAACACCGCCGAGTTCCTGGTCGGTCTTTTGGAGACGCGCCTGGACGCCCTCGTCTACCGCGCCAAGTTCACCCCGACGATCTTCGCGGCGCGGCAGTTCGTCAACCACGGCCATGTGCTGGTGAACGGCAAGCGCGTCAACATCGCCTCGTTCCGCTGCAAGGCCGGCGACACGGTCCAGGTGCGCGAGCGCTCGCGCAACATGGCCCTCGTTCTGGAGGCGCTGCAGCTTCCCGAGCGCGACGTGCCGGACTACCTCGAGGTCGACAACAAGGCCCTGACCGCGAAACTGGTGCGGGTGCCGGAACTGGCCGAGGTGCCCTATCCGGTGAAGATGGAGCCCAACCTCGTCGTCGAGTTCTACGCGTCCTAGAGCATCGCCGGCTCGGCGCAGACGAGCGGCGCCGGGCTGGCATCCGGCCGAGCCAGCGTAAGCGCCCCGAACGCGGCCTCGTCAGCCATCGCGTAGACTGCTTGTCCTGCACGCAACGCCGCCAGCGCCGCCATCATCGCCGGGTCCCTGGCGAACCGGCCTTCGATCAGGATCGGCCCTTCGGCCTCCAGCAAGTCGAGCAATCGCGAGGCGCCGCGCGCCAGCTCGAGCGCGGCCACGGTGGCGACTAGGGCGGGATCCCCCCTCCCCATCTCTCCCCCCTCTGGGGGGAGTACGGCCGAAGGCCGGGAAAGGGGCGGCGGAGTACTGGTGAAGGCTGGGAGCGTCGGTATCGCGGCAGCTTCGGCCAGCCGGGCCCGGTCTGAGCGCGCCCCCAGATGCGCGCCCATGCCTTCCTCGTAGGCGCGCCCGCCCATCCACCGCGCCGTCGGCGTCGGCCGGCCTTCGACATCGACGCCGGCGAGCATGTCCCCCTTGGGATCATAGGCCTCGAACTCGGCCCCGCCGCTGCGGGCGGCGATGAACCAGGTGCCCGTCGAAACGAGGCTGAAGCCCTCCGCGGCCTCAGGGTGGGCGCGGGCGGCCAGCAGCGCCGCGTTGCTGTCGTGGACGCCGCAGTGGACCTTGCAGGTCAACGGCAGGGCGAGCTCGGCGGCGAGTTCCGGCCGCACTGGGCCCAGGATATCGGCGGCGCGCCGCAGTGGTCCCAGGCGCGGGCTCCAGCCGCGTCGCAGCGCCAGGTCCGAGAACCGCCGCTCGCGCGGTCGCCACAGGTCCGAGTGGCAGCCCAGGCTGGTGACCTCGCAGGCGGCGACGCCGCTGAGGCGCCAGGCCCAGAACTGCGGCCACAGCAGGCACCCCGCGCGCTCCGGCCAGAGGCCCGGCAGCCGCCGCTCCAAGAAGAAGAGCTGGGCCCCCAGGTTCAGCCCGGCCGGAAGACGGGGCGAGAGCGTGGCGGCGAAGGGATCGCGCTCGGCTTCATACGCGGCGGCGACGTCGGCCGGGATCTCGGCCTCGTAGTCGGGAGCGGCGAAGACCTCGCCGTCCAGCACCAGGGCCGCGGCCGCCCCGTGGGCCATGGGGACGATCGCCGCGATCTCGAAGCGGCGCGCCGCGGAAGCAAGCGCGCCCTGGAGCCAGGCCCAGATGCCGGCATGGTCGAGTTCGGCGGCCGGCGGCGGATTGCGGCGCTCCAGCCGCTCCAGCGCCTCCCCCTGCGGCGAGAAGAGGACGAGCTTGGCCAGCGTCTTGCCGATGTCGAGGACGGCGACTGCGCCTTGCATGCGGGGGCGATGATTGCGGCCGCGGCGGAGCGCGCGCAACATGGCCGGCCATGAAAGAGCCCCTCGAACAAGCCCTGATCGACGAGGCCAACGGCGAGGCCCTCGCCGCCCTCGAGGAGGATTACGAAGCGCTCGGCCGGACCCTTCGCCGACGCGGGCGCGCCATCGAGGCGATCAAGGACAAGGTGAAGACGTTCAAGGTCGCGGTGCCGACCTGGGGCCTGGGCATCGGCGGCACCCGCTTCGCCAAGTTCCCGCTTCCCGGCGAGCCCACCGACATCCACGAGAAGCTGGAAGACTGCGCCGTCGTCCAGCAGCTCGGCCGCATGACGCCCAGCGTCTCGCCGCATTTCCCTTGGGATGCCGGCGAGGACCCCAAGGCCCTGCGCGCCGAGGCGGCCGACTTCGGGCTGAAGTTCGACGCCGTCAATTCCAACACCTTCCAGGACCAGGCCGGCCAGCCGCGCTCCTACAAGTACGGCTCGCTGGCCCACACCGATGCGGCGGTGCGCGATCAGGCCGTGGCCCACAACATCGACTGCATCGAGAAGGGCGTGGCCCTCGGCTCGGAGGCGATCACCGTATGGGTCGCCGACGGCGCCAACTTCCCCGGCCAGCAGAGCCAGGCCGCCGCCTTCGATCGCTATCTCGACTCCGCCGCCCGCATCTACGCCGCCCTCCCGGCCCACTGGCGCATGTTCATCGAGCACAAGCTCTACGAGCCGGCCTTCTACTCCACCGTGATCTCCGATTGGGGCACAAGCCTGATCGCCGCCCAGAAACTGGGGAAGAAGGCGCAGTGCCTGGTGGATCTCGGCCACCATGCGCCCAACACCAACATCGAGCAGATCGTCGCCAGGCTGGCGGGCGTGGGCAGGCTCGCCGGCTTCCACTTCAATGACTCCAAGTACGGGGACGACGACCTAGACACCGGCTCGATCAACCCGCACCAGCTCTTCCTGATCTTCAACGAACTGGCCGAAGCCGAGGCGCGCGCCGACGGCGACTTCCGTCCGGCCTACATGATCGACCAGTCGCACAACGTCACCGACCCGATCGAAAGCCTGCTGCTTTCGGCCGGCGCCATCGCCGGCGGCTACGCCCGCGCCCTGGCGGTCGACCGCGAGGCCCTGGCCCGCCACCAGGGCGCCAACGACGTCGTCATGGGCTTTTCCACCCTGCGCGCCGCCTACGAGACCGACGTCGCCCCGATCCTCGCCATGGCCCGCTACGAGCTCGGCGGCGCCATCGACCCGGTGGCCGTCTTCCGCCGCTCCCGCTGGCGCGAGCGCAAGGCGCAGGAACGCCAGGCCGCCTCCTCGGCGGCCGGGATCATCTAGCCGATCGCTCGCCCCATGCTCTTGCGAACTTCGGACTGGGGACACTAGTGACGAGCGCATGACCACCATCGACACCGCCGCCGCGCCGATCGAGGGCCTGCTGCCGGAACGGTTCGCCGGCGTGCGCGCCGCCTTCGCCAGGAATTTCGCCGAGCGCGACGACATCGGCGCCTCGTTCGCCGCCTTCGTCGACGGCGAGCCGCTGATCGACATCTGGGGCGGCTGGCAGGACATCGAGCGCACCCGCCCGTGGGCCCGCGACACCATCGTCACCACCTATTCCTCGACCAAGACGGCCCTGGCCCTGTGCGCCCTGTGGCTCGCCGACGGGCATGGCCTCGACCTCGACGCGCCGGTGAGGCGCTACTGGCCGGAGTTCGCCGCCGCCGAGGTGACCACGCGCCAGTGCCTGGCGCACACCGCCGGCCTTCCCGGCTGGGACGAGCCGATCAGTCAGTGGGATATCTTCGACTACGACAAGTGCGTCGGCCTCCTGGCCAATCAGCAGCCGTGGTGGAAGCCGGGAACCGAGTGGCATTACCACGCCATCACCGAAGGCTTTCTCGTCGGCGAGGTGATCCGCCGCATCGACGGGCGCACCATGGGGCAGGTGCTCGACCAGGAGTTCGCCCGGCCCCTTGGCGCCGACTATCACGTGGGCACGGGGCCGCAGTTCGATGACCGCGTCGCGCCGATCTACCCAAGTCCGCCCACCGAGCCGCCGCCGCCCGGCAGCATCGAGGCCCGCACCGTCGCCAACCCGGTGTTCACGCTCAACATCGGCATGGAGATCGGCTGGCGGCGTTGCGAGATCCCGGCCGGCAACGGCTTCGGCAACGCCCGCGCGCTGGCGCAGCTGATGAGCGTCCTCGCCTGCAAGGGCGAGGTCGGCGGCCGGCGCTATCTCTCGGCCGAAGGCGCCCTGCGCGCCGCCGAGGAATCGTGGCGCGGGGGCGATCCGTCCATCGGCGGCGTCGAGAGCGCCTGGGGCGTCGGCTTCGCCCTCAACCTCGGGCCGCTGAAGTTCGGCGACGGCCTGAGCTGCTTCTGGGGCGGCGCCGGCGGCTCGCTCGTCGTCGTCGATTTCGACCGGCGCCTGGCCTTCGCCTATGTGATGAACAAGCTCAAGGGCGCGCCCTTCGGCGACCCGCGCAACATGAGCCTGGTCAAGGCCCTGTACGCAGCGCTCTGACCTGGTCCTCCCCCGTTTACGGGGGAGGGGGACCGCCGAACGGCGGTGGAGTGGGTACGGGCCGCGCGCCGGCGCACCTTCACTTGCCCCCTCCACCACTTCGTGGTCCCCCCTCCCCCACGCTGAAGCGTGGGGGAGGATCGGTCAGTCCTCCCCCAGCGGCCGGCTGGGCGGGATGATGCGTTCCCCGGTGCGCTGGTTGACCGACACCTTCCAGGGATAGTGGTCGCCCTCGCCGCCTGAGCCCGGCGCCTGGAAATGGTTGGTCACCGCCTTGCGCCAGGCGCCGCTGGTATTGGCGGTGGTCATGTGCGGCGTCTTGGAGTGGTGGAAGGTGACGTCGCCCCGGCGGATCGGGCAGACCACCATCCGGCCCTCGTCGACCTCGCAGGTGATGAGGTCGCTCTGCATGCCCTCGACCAGATGGTGCGGCCGCACGCCCTCCAGATGGCCGCCGTCGATGAAATGCATGCAGCCGTTGACGGCGTCGACGTCCTGCAGCGGGATCCAGCCGGTGATCCCCTTGTCGAAGAGGTTGCGGCCCCAGTAGGCCTCGTCCTGGTGCCAGTAGGTGGGCACGCTCTTGCCCGGCGGCTTGGCCAGGAACTGGTCGTACCAGAAGGCGAGGTCGATCCCGAGCAGGGCCTCGGCGAAGGCGCGCAGCCACAGCCGGTACGGTTGGCCGTGGATCTCCTTCCACACGAACGAGGGCGAGGATTGGACGATGCGCCAGGAGCGGTCCTTCAGCTCTTCCTCGGCGCTCCAGGCCCAGTCGTTGGCGAGCTTTTCCTTGTTGTCCATGATGCGCTCGCACCAGCCGCCGAGCTCGTCGAGCGCGTCCGCGGGGATGGCGTCCTTCACCACCAGCCAGCCATGCTCGCGGAAGAAGGCGATCTGCTCTGGCGACGCGGTCGGATAGGCCATCAGGCGATCATATCACTTCCAGGTAGTCGGCGTCCGGCAGCGGCGGGAAAGGCGCGGTGGGCAGGGTCTGGTACCAGAAGGCGACCGAGGCGATGTCGTCTTGCAGCGGCAGGTAGCGCCGCTGCTCGCGCTCGGTGCGCCAACCGAGCGCCTGGATGGTGACCCTCAGGTCACTCTCGAAGCGCACCGGGTCCATGATGTGCCAGCGGTACAGGCCAAAGCGCGTCTGCGAGGCGTAGAGGCCGTCCGGACGGATCACCTGCGGCAGGCCGGCATAGGGTGTGGTGAACTCCTGGTAGCCGGCCTTGAGGGCGCGATCGACGGCCCCCGGATCGAAATTGTAGGCGCCGCAGAAATAGTCCTCGGTGCCCGTGCCGCAGATGGTCGGGAACTCGCCATCGCCGTCGAGGAAGAACTTGATCTCGCCCTCGCCCCACCAGCCGGCGTTGTTCACACCCCACGCCATGTACGTGCCGACGTAGTGGCCGGCGCCGGAAACGCCGTCGAGCAAGGTGTGGACTTGCTTGAAGGGCAGCGGATTGGAGCGCCGGAACTGGGCGTGGAAATAGGCGGCGTCCTCCGGCACTTCGGTCAGGGCGTAGTTGATCTGGTAGTAGACGATGATCGACTCGGCCGAGAGGTTTTCCAGGGTGATGCGGCCGCGCTTGCGGAACGGCATCTCCCAGTAGCAGTTGAAGGCCCGGCCCGGGTTCACGCACACCGCCAGCGAGCTCACCTGGGCGTATCGCTCCCAGCCGCAGGCGAAGAAGTCGCCGGCCGGGCATTCCACCGAAGGCTGCTCCTGGTCGTCCCAGTAGAAGCGCAGAATGGTGTGGCGCCAGCGGCCGCGGGCCAGCGTCATCCACATCTGCTGGATCGCGCCGGACCCGGCGATGTCGGCGAGGTCCCGCGTCTGGCCGGCTTCGACGACGATGTAGGGCGAGACCTTCCAGCCCTGGCCGAGGTCGCGGGCGGCGCTCGCCGCCGGGCCGTCGGTCGACATCCCGCCGCGCCCCTTCTCGCCGGTGAAGTTCTCGGGGCTGACGGAGCGGCTCTTGGCGCTCGAGAGCCGGGAAAGGTTGCCCAGATTGAGGCCCAGGCCGGAGAAGGGCATCGCGTTTTCCTTGGCTAAACCAGCCCGCGGGCGGCGAGCGAACGCATCAGCGCCCGGGCGCCGAAGCTCCACGGCGGCGCTTGGTCCGACGTGGTGACCACGTTCACCAGCGCCCCCAGCGCATCCGAGGCGATGGTGACGACGTCGCCCTCGGCATGGGTGAAACCGGCGCCGACGCCATGGCGGTCATCGGCCGGAACATAGCCCGTCCCCAGGAAGAGCACGAAGCCGTCCGGATACTGGTGCGCGCCGATCGCCTGGGCCACCAGGTCCGCCGGGTCGCGGCTGATGCTCGACATCTCGTAGCCGCCCTCGATGCGGAAGCTGTCGCGACCGGCGATCGCCAGGCGCACCTTGGCGCGGCGGACGTCGTCCAGCGAAAAGGCGTCGTCGAAGAGCCGGATGAAGGGCCCGATCGCGCACGAAGCGTTGTTGTCCTTGGCGCGTCCGAGCAGCAGGGCGCTGCGGCCCTCGAAATCGCGCAGGTTGACATCGTTCCCCAGCGACGCGCCGACGATGGCGCCGCGGGCGGAGCAGGCGAGCACCACCTCGGGTTCGGGATTGCTCCACGCCGAGCGCGGGTGCACGCCGACAGCGCCGCCGCAGCCGATCGCGGACAGCGGCTGGGCCTTGGTGAAGATCTCGGCGTCGGGGCCGATCCCCACCTCCAGGTACTGGGACCACAGGCCGCGCGCGGTGAGCGCCGCCCGCACCGCCTCGGCGGCCGGCGAGCCCGGCCGCACGTTCGAAAGCTCTCCGCCCAGGAGCTGCGAAAGCTCCGCGCGCAGGGCCTGGCCGGCGGCCGGGTCGCCGCGCGCCCGCTCCTCGACCACCCGCTCGATCAGGCTGTCGCAGAAGGTGACGCCGGCGGCCTTGATCGCGGCCAGGTCGCAGGGGGCGAGCAGCCGGCCCTGCTCGATCGCCTGGAAAAGCGGGCACACCGCCTCGCCATGATGGTCGCGCACCGCCCTCGCCGGATCTTCGAGGTCCAGCAGGTCGCTCATGGTCGGCGCGAGCGCCGATAGGTCGACAAGGCCGGCCTCCCGCACCGCCACGACGCGCGGCCCGGGCGGTTCGTCGAGCCAGACCCGGCCCACCAGCGCCCCCGCGCAGTCGTCTGCCGGCAGGATGTCTTCGGGCGCCAGCTTCACAGGCCGTAGACGCGCGCCGCCGTCTCGCCGAAGACGAGGGCGCGCTCGTCCTTCGACAACCCCTCGCACAGGGCTTCGGCGGCCGCCAGCCAGCGCCCATAGCCGCCGGCCTCCTCCACCACCGGCCAGTCGGAGCCCCACAGGAGCCGCTCGGGGCCGAACTCGGCGATCAGCAGATCTGCGTAGGGACGCAGGCTATCGACCGCCCAGTCCGGACCCGCCTCGCTCGCCAGGCCCGAGAGCTTGCAGGCGGCGTCGGTCTCGCGGGCGATGGTGCGCATCGCCCTCGCCCAATCATGGAGGGCGCCGACCGCAATCGCCGGCTTGGCCCCATGGTCGATCACCACCTTCAGGCCGGGCCGGCGCTCGATGAGGCGCATGAGGCAGGAGAGATGGCGCGGCCGCACCAGGGCGTCGAAGACAAGGCCCGCGGCCTCGATCGCGTCCAGCGCCGGAGAGAGATCGGGCCGCAGGATCCACGCGTCCTCCGGCAGGTCCTGCAGCATCGGGCGCAGCCCTTTCAGTTTGGGCGAACGCGCCAGTTCCGACACGGCCTGCGGCGCGCCGGGCGCGGCCAGGTCGACCCAGCCGACGACGCCGGCGACGAAGGCGGTCGCTTCGGCGACTTCGAGCAGGAACTGCGTCTCCTCGGCGGTGGGCGCCGCCTGGACCAGGACGGTGCGCTCGATCCCGGCCGCGCCGATGACGGGCGCCAGGTCATCGGGCCCGAAATCACGAAAGAGCGCCGGGTGGTCGGCGGCGGTGAGCCAGCCATAGTCGCCCCGCTCCAGGCGCCAGAAGTGCTGATGGGCGTCGACGCGCTCTCCTCCTCCTCTGGGGGAGGGGGACCGCGAAGCGGTGGAGGGGGCGCGGGCCACGCGCTGGCGTCCTGTCACCCTCCCCCGCTCTGCGGGGGAGGAATCGCGCCCTTCTTGAGGATGAGGTTGCCCCAGAAGCGGCGCTCGCCGGTGGCGACGACGGCGTAGGCCTCCGCCGCCTGGCGATAGAAGGCGAAGCGTTCGACCGCCTCGATCGGCCGCTCGTATCCGGCCTCGGCGAGGATGGCCGCGAACGCCTCGATCACCGGCGGGACCTCGTCGGGCGCGCCGACCACGGCCATGCGGAAGGCCGCGGCCGGCACGAAGTCGTCCAGTGGCAGCAGCGCCACGATGGCGCGCGCCATGTCGGTGGCGGCGACGCCGTCGGCGCGCACCAGCCGCTTGGCGTTGGCCGCGGCGGGGAAGTTGGCGTCGACGATGGCGATGTCGTCGCCGTGGCCCATGGCGCGCAGGATCGCCAGCAGCTCCGGCGACAGGATCGGATCGATACCCTTCAGCATGGCGTGGGCGCCTCGGCGGCGATCAGCCCCTCGCCCTTCAGGTCGCTCCACAGCGAGGCCGGCAGGGGCGCGGCGATCATCGCGGCGTTGCCCCGGGCCTCCCCGGGAGTCTGCGCCCCGGCAAGCACGGTCGCTACCCGCGGATGGGCCAGCGGAAACTGCAGGGCGGCGGCGCGCACATCGGCGTCGTGGGCGGCGCAGACGGCCTCGAGGCGGCGGACCTTGTCGACGACGGCCGTGGGCGCTGCCGCGTAGTCATAGGTGCCGCCGGCGCGGGCGAGCACCCCGGAGTTGAAGGGGCCGCCGGCGATCACCCAGACGCCGCGCTCCCGGCAGCGGGGAAAGAGCCGCTCCAGGGGCTGTTGTTCGAGCAGGGTGTAGCGGCCGGCAAGGAGGAAGAGGTCGGGATCGGCGACCTCGAGGAAGCGCTCGCAGGCCTCGGTCTCGTTGACGCCGAGGCCGATGGCGCCGACGTCGCCCGCCGCCCGCAGCTCTTCGAGCGCCCGCCAGCCGCCGCAGTCGACGAGTTGCGCAAGGCGCGCCTCGCGGCCCTCCCGGCCGCCGTGCGTGGCCGCCTCGATGTCGTGGACGAAGAGGATGTCGACGCGGTCGAGTCGGAGGCGTTTGCGGCTGGCCTCGAAGGAGCCGAGCACCCCGGCGCGGCTGTAATCGAAACGCACCTTCAGCGGCGGAACCTTCAAATAGGGTCCGCTCGCCTCCTCGCCGGGCGCGCACGGCTCCAGCAGCCGGCCGACCTTGGTCGACAGCAGGAACTCGGCGCGCTGGCGGCCGATGAAGGCTCGGCCGACCCGTCTCTCCGAGACGCCATGGCCATAGAGGGGCGCGGTGTCGAAATAGCGGACACCCGCTTCCCAGGCCGCCGCGAGCGTCGCCTCCGCGTCCGCGTCGGTGACCGCCCGGCCGAGGTTGCCCAGCGGCGCGCCGCCAAGTCCGAGCGCGGTGAACGCCAGCGTGCGCCCGGCCGGGGTGACGAAGGCGCGGCGCGCCATGGCGGCGAGTTCGGTAACCGGCATGTCAGCGCCCGAAGCCGTCCCTCCCCTCGGCTGGCCGGCGATCAAGTCCTGCGCTAGCCTTCTATGTCAAT
The DNA here is from genome assembly GCA_035946795.1 of Caulobacteraceae bacterium. Taxonomy (GTDB): domain Bacteria; phylum Pseudomonadota; class Alphaproteobacteria; order Caulobacterales; family Caulobacteraceae; genus Acaudatibacter. Next base: position 21,457 of record DASYYX010000041.1, read on the forward strand.
GGCCGCCCCTAACGTTCTGCGCCTGCACCCGACCGACGACGTCGTTATCGCCATGCGCCGGCTGCGGGCCGGCGAGCCGCTCGAGGGGGAACGCGGCGTGGCCGCGGCCGAGCCGATCGCGCCCGGGCACAAGGCCGCCTCGAGATCGATCGACGCCGGCGAGGCGGTGCGCAAGTACGGCCAGGTGATCGGGGCGGCGACCGCGGCGATCGCGCCGGGCGCCCATGTGCACACCCACAATCTTTCCATCTCGGCCCTGCGCGGGGCGGCCGCCAACAGCAACTGGCGCGCGCCGGCCCAGCCGGAGCGCTCCTTCGCCGGCTATCGGCGCGCCAGCGGCAAGGTCGGGGTGCGCAACTACGTCGGCGTGCTCACCTCGGTGAACTGCTCGGCCACGGTGGCGCGCCACATCGCCGAGGCCGCCGAGCGCCGCGGCTTGCTGGCGAACTTCCCCGGCGTCGATGGCGTGGTGCCGATCACCCACGCCAGCGGCTGCGGCATGGCCGGCGCCGGCGAAGGCTTCGACATCCTGCGCCGCACCCTCTTCGGCACCGCCGCCAATCCGAACTTCGCCGCCATCCTCTTGGTGGGCCTGGGCTGCGAAGTGGTGCAGGTGGGCAAGCTCAAGGCCGACTTCGGCCTCGCCGACGGCCCGGACTTCGCTACCCTCACCATCCAGGAAAGCGGCGGCACCCGCGCCACCATCGAGGCGGGCCTGGAGCGCCTCACGGCCATGTTGCCGGCGGCCAACGCGGCGCGTCGCCTCCCCTGCCCTGCCAGCGAACTCGTGCTCGGCCTGCAGTGCGGCGGCTCGGACGCCTGGTCGGGGGTGACCTCGAACCCGGCTCTGGGCAACGCCTCGGATCGGCTGGCGGCGCTAGGCGGAACCGTGATCCTCTCCGAAACGCCGGAGATCTACGGGGCCGAGCACCTGCTGCTCGCGAGGGCCGCCAACGACGAAGCGGCCGAAAAGCTCAAACGCCGGCTAGCCTGGTGGGAGGGCTATACCCGCGCCAACGGCGTCACCATGGACAACAACCCCTCCCCTGGGAACAAGGCCGGAGGGCTGACGACCATCCTGGAGAAATCCCTGGGCGCGGTGGCCAAGGCCGGCGCCTCGCCGCTCTTGGACGTCATCGAGTACGCCGAACCGCTGAAGAGCCGCGGCCTCGTCTTCATGGACAGCCCCGGCTTCGACCCGTGCTCGGCCACCGGCCAGGTGGCCTCCGGGGCCACCATGATCGCCTTCACCACCGGTCGCGGCTCGGCTTTTGGCTGCAAGCCCTCGCCCTCGATCAAGCTCTCCTCCAACACCGCCATCTACCGGCGCATGGAGGAAGACATCGACATCGACTGCGGCCCGATCGCCAACGGTGAAGCCTCGATCGAGGAAAAAGGGGCGGAGATCCTCGAACGCCTGCTGGCGGTGGCCTCCGGCGAGCCCAGCAAGAGCGAGGCGCTGGGCTATGGCGGGATGGAGTTCGTGCCCTGGCAGGTCGGGGCGGTGATGTGAGGCCCTGAGGGAGAAGCAGAAGCTCGCCGCAGAATCGCTCTCCTCCCCCCTTCTTCCCCCTCTGGCGGAAGTCCGGCGGGGTGGCCGGGTGCGCGCCCGGCCGGAGGGGAAAGGCCACATCTGCGGCGCCTCCAAACTCTCCTCCCCCTTCATGGGGGAGGTGGCCGGGCGCGCGCCCGGCCGGAGGGGGAAAGGCGGCGAGCGCCAGCGCCTGGGGCCTTCCCCTGGCGCGTCAGCGGCTGTGGCTGGAAAAGCGCGTCCACGATCGGGCAATCCGGAACCTGTTCGCCGCTGCAGCGCGAAGAGATGTCCTTCATCACCCGTTCCAGCCGCCTGAGATCGGCGACCTTGCGGCGGATGTCGGCGACATGCTCGAGCATCAGCGAGCGCACCTCCGCGCAAGTATAGGCGCGGCCGTCCACGAGCCGCAGCAGCCCGCGCAGCTCATCGAGACCGAAGCCGAGCTCGCGGCCGCGGCGGATGAAGTTCAGCTGCTTCAGATGCTCGAGGGTGTACAGCCGGTAGCCGCCGTCGCTGCGCCGCGGCTTGGGCATCACGCCGATCTTCTCGTAAAAGCGGATGGTCTCGATGTTGACGCCGCTGCGTTCGGCCAAGGCGCCGATGGTGACTTCGGTGCGGGCGATGGACCGGTGGGGCATATGCTGTTCGCCTCTTGAGCCTGTAGTTCCTCCAGGGTGTAGGCTTTCTCATAGAAGCGCTCGACGACCGCAACAAACGCGGCCGCGGAAGGAGACGGATGGCGGAGATGAGCCGGCCCGCGGAGGACCCGCCGCGGCTGACTTCCGAACTCACTTGCCCCTGCTGCGGCCATCGGCACGCCGAGATCATGCCGACCGACGCCTGCATCTACTTCTTCGAATGTCGAGGCTGTGGGGCGCGCCTGAAGCCAAAGACCGGCGACTGCTGCGTCTTCTGCTCCTACGGATCGATCCCCTGCCCTCCCAAGCAGTGCGCGCCCTCCGATCAATGCGGGGACCCGGGCGAGCCCTGCGCCACCCCCTCTGAAAGCGCTTGAGCCTTGAGTCGCTACAGGCCCTGGGCTCGCCTCGATCCACCAGCTTGAAAGGTGAAGCCGATGAACGCCCAAACCTCCTCCAATCGCGACCTGCTGGGCAGCTGGCGCACCGCCGCGCTCCTCTATGGCTTGCCCTCGGCGGCCATCGTCGCCTCCTCCATCAGCATTTCGGTGGGCGGCGCGGCGCCGGCGCCCCTGCCCGACGCCTTCCGCGCCGCCGTGTGGGCGATCGCCTGCGCGGTGATGGGCGGCGCCTGCCTGGTCAACGCCGCGCGCTGCGGCCGCGTCCATTGCTACTTCACCGGCCCATTTCTGCTCGCGGTCGGCGTGGCCGCGATCCTCCTGGGCGCGGGGCTGCTTCCCTCCGGCCAGGAGAGCTGGAGCGTCCTGGGTCTTGTCCTGCTGGTCGGAGCCATCGTGCTGATGACGGTTCCCGAATGGATGCTCGGTCGTTATCGCCACAGGCCGGGCTGAGGCGAAGCGCGTGGGGCCACATCTGAGGCGCCCGGGCGCACGCCCGGCCGGAGGGGGAAAGGCGGCAAGCGCCAGCGCCTGTGCCCTTCTCCGTCCGGCCGCCCGCTGGGCGGCCACCTTCCCTAGGAGGGCAAGCAGAATCGGCGGCTTAAGCCGCCAGCTTCAGGATCTCGACGACATCGGCCGGGCCGGAGATGGGCCGCGGATTCGAGCGCACGCCGCGGTCGTGCATGGTTATCTCGGCGACCTCGGCGAAGCGGTCCGGGCCGATGCCGATCTCAGAGAGCCGCGTCGGCAGGCCGAGGTCGCGGGCCAGGCCCTCGACCGCCTCTGCGGCGCCGACGCCCGGCCTGCCCATCAGCGCGGCGACGAGTCCTTGCCGTTCGGCGTTGACGCCGGCGTTCCAGCGCAGCACCGCCGGCAGGGCGATGCAGGAGGTAATCCCGTGGGGCGCCCCGAAGGAGCCGCCCAGCGTATGGCCGATGGCGTGCGAAGCGCCGAGACCCCGCCCTGCCATGGCCCCGCTCATCGCCAGCCAGGCGCCGATCTGGCAGGCCTGGCGCTCATCGAGATCGCTCGGGGCGGCCCTGCTCGCCGGCAGGGCGGCCGCCAGCGCTTTCAGGCCGGCCTCGGCCAAGGCGTCGGCGTAAGGGGTGCGCACCGGATTGCATAGCTGCTCCACGGCGTGATCAACCGCCTTCATGCCGGTGGAGAGCCACAGGCGTTCGGGCGTCGCCACCGTCATGGCGGGATCGAGGATGACCGCCCGCGGCGCGAGGTCCCGGTGGGCGAAACCCTCCTTGCGGGCCTTGCCGGTGTCGGTGACGCCGGCGAAGGGCGTGAACTCGGCGGCCGACAGCGCCGTCGGCACGGCGACCATGCGCACGCCGGGCGTCAGCGCCGCCGCGCCCGGCGCGCCGCCCCTGACCCGGTCCAGGTCCTCGGCGGTCTCGATCCCCGCCCACAGGGCAAGCTGCATCACCTTGGTGGCGTCGGTGACCGAGCCGCCGCCGAGGGCGACCAGCAGGTCGGCGCCGAGCCGGCGCGCCTCGGCCGCGCCGGCGATGACCCCGGTGCGCGGCGAATGCGCCGAGATGGCGAAGAAGGTCCCGACGGCCAGCGGGCCTAGGCCGGCGGCGAATTTCTCGGCGAGGCCGCCGGGGCCGACCAGGGAGGCGGTGGTGGTGATCAGCAGCCGGCGCGCGCCGTAGGAGTCGGCCAGGCGTCTCACCTCGCCGGCGGCCGCAAGGCCGTAGGTCACCTCCTCCTGGCGAGGATTTCGATGAACGCCGGTCAGCATCGCGCCTCCTCCTTTGGGCCACGTAGTTCGCGGCTCGAACGCGCGGCGGCGCTCATCCGCTCACCAGCGTCGAAGTGCGCACCACCGTTTCCACGGTGATGGCGCGGCGCTGGGCAAAGAGATCGCGCGCCTCGGCCGGCGGGTCGCGCGTGCGCTGCCAGGCCCCGTGGTCGGCATACCAGGTGAGCAGCAGCAGCCGATCGTTTCCGGCGGACGCCGCCTCGGCCAGGAAGAGGCCGAACACCCTCGTCCCCTGCTGCTGCTCGAACGTCGTCCAGGCCCGCCTCGACAGCTCGATGAACCGGGAGCGGTCGGCCGCGCGGATGGTGAACCAGCGATGGGCATAGATGCCGGGATCGCGGTTCAGGTCCTCCGGCGCGCCGCGCAACACCGGTAGGATCCGATCGATGCTCGCGACGCGGCCGGGAAGCTGCGCCGCCGGCGGCGCATGGTCGAAGAGCAGCACCGCATCGGTGGACTTGAAGCCGATCTGTGGGGCGAAGAGGGCGAGCGGCCCGATGTCGCTCATCCGTTCGCGCAAGGCCGGCCAGGCCGCGGCGCCTTGCTCGAGCTCGAGGACGACATAGTCATAGCCGCTGGAGGCGTTCGCCATGGCGGCGGTATAGCGCGGCGATGCCGGATGCGCTCGAAAACCGCGGACCGCTCGCCGACCTCACCGTCGTCGAGATGGGGAGCCTCATCGCCGGGCCCTTCTGTGGCCAGCTGCTGGGCGACATGGGCGCGCGGGTGATCAAGGTCGAGCCGCCGGGCGCCGGCGATCCCATGCGCGTGTGGGGCCAGGGCGAGCCGGTGTGGTGGGAGGTGATCGCCCGCAACAAGAAGAGCGTCTCGATCGACCTGAGGAAACCCGAGGGCGCAGCCCTGGCGCGGCGGCTGATCGGCCGGGCCGACATCCTCGTCGAGAACTTCCGCCCCGGGTCCCTGGAGCGCTGGGGCCTCGACCCGAAGGACCTCAGGCGTGAGAACCCGCGGCTCATCGTAGTGCGCGTCTCCGGCTACGGCCAGGACGGACCGTATGCGGATCGGGCCGGCTTCGGCGGCATCGCCGAGGCCATGGGGGGTTGGCGGGCGATCGTGGGCGAGCCGGACCGCCGCCCGGCGCGCATGGGGGTTTCGATTGGCGACACCCTGGCGGCGACCTACGGGGCCATGGGAGCGCTGGCGGCCCTGCACCACCGGGAGAAGACCGGCCGCGGCCAGATCGTCGACTCGGCCCTCTACGAGGCGGTGCTCCAGGTCATGGAGAGCCTCGTTCCCGAGTACGCCGTCGCCGGCGTGGTCCGCGAGCGCTCCGGCTCGATCCTCAAAGGCATCGCGCCCAGTAACGTCTATCGCTGCGCCGACGGCGACTACATGATCGGGGCCAACAACGACGCCATCTTCGCCAGGCTATGCCAGGCCATGGGCCAGCCGGAGCTGGCCCGGGACGAGCGCTACGCCACCCACGTGGCGCGCGGCCGCTGCCAAGGTGCATTGGACGCGATCATCGAGGCCTGGACCTCGGGCCGCAGCGTGGACGAAGTCGAGGCGCTGATGATCGCTCACGCAATTCCGGCCGGGCGCATCTTCCGCGCCCCGGAGATGCTCGCCGATCCGCACTTCGCCGCCCGGCAGGCGATCGTCGAGGTGCCCCATCCGAAGTGGCGCGGGCTGAAGATGCAGAACGTCTTCCCCAAGCTTTCCGAAACCCCCGGCGCCGTCCGCTCGATCGCCCCCCAGAGCGTCGGCGAACACAACGCCGAGGTGCTGGGCGGCATGCTGGGCCTGGGGACCGCCGAGCTGGATCGGCTGGCGAAGGCCGGAGTTGTGTGAAGGTTGAAAGGTCATATCGATCGAGCTATTTTAGCTTGATGAAGATCGCCGGCATCACCGAAGCCAAGAACAACCTGAGCGCCCTGATCGATGGCCTGAGTAGCGGGTCGGGCGTGCTGATCGTCGACCGCGGCCGTCCCGTGGCGCGCCTGGAGCCGGTCGCGACCGATGATAGGGGCGCGCTGGGGCGACTGATCCGCGAAGGGCTCGTTCGGCCGCGTCGCCGCGCTCCGGACCTGACACTGTTCAGCGGTCCTTTGCCGAAGACGAAGGACGGCTCCTCAGTCGTTGAGGCCCTGCTCGAGGACCGCAGGGAAGGACGGTGAAGTTCTGGGATTCCTCGGCGATCATCCCCCTGCTGATTGACGAGCCAACGACATCTCGGATGCGGAGACTGGCGATCGCCGACCCGGACATGATTGTCTGGTGGGTAACGCCTTTGGAATGCTCTTCGGCCGTTTTCCGGCGGGAACGTGCGGGCTCCCTGACGCGCGAGGCGGTCGATGAGGCCACTACGCGCTTGGCCGAGCTTGCGCAGGCGTGGGACGAGGTCGCGCCGTCCGGGTCGGTCCGCGAAACGGCCGCGCGCTTTCTTCGCGTGCACGACCTGCGGGCCGGTGACAGTCTGCGACTCGCCGCTGCCTTCGAAGCCTCCCACCATCGTCCCGCGGGACTTCCGTTCGTTACCTTGGACGAGCGTCTGGCGTCGGCGGCGCGTCGAGAGGGATTTCCCCTGCCGGAAGGCGCGGAATTTCAGAACCAGTAGTCGCGGACGCAGCGGCCATCCGGCGTAAGGTCCTCGAACGTCTCCAGGCCGTCGAAGCGGCGCATCGGGATGTCGGCCACGGCTTCGGGGTCCTCGGCAAGGCGCAGGTTGACGGCGATCCGCCGGCGGCCGTCCTCCCTCGGAGAGAGCCCGCGCCAGTAGCCCACGCAGCCGCAGCTCGGGCAGAAGTGGAAGCCGATGGCCTCGCCGCGGACATAGGCCGTGGTGGGGCCGGCGACGTGGATGGCCTCGTCCTCGAAGTCGTAGGCCCACAGTACGCCGTAGCGCCGGCAGACGGTGCAGTTGCAGGCGGTGGCGTCCTCGGGAACGCGGTCGAAGCGCCAGGTGACGGCGCCGCAGTGGCAGGAGCCTTGGAGCATGGCCGCATCTTAAGCCGCCCAGCCGCGACGCGGGAGGGTGTCAATCCACCGACGCAGGGCGCGTCAGCAGCAGCAGGACGGCGATTGCCGCGGCAGCCACGATTGGTGTCAGGCCAATCAGGACGCCGCCGGCGCCGCCGCCAGCGGCCAGGATGGCTCCTGCCAGCAACGGCCCGATCACCGCCCCGATGCGGCCGACCGCGATGCTGGCGCCCACGCCCGAGCCGCGCATGACCACCGGGTAGGCCTCGGCGGCGAGGCCGTTCAGCGCCAGCGCCGGAGGCGAGACGAAGAAACCCACCGCCAGGGCCGCTGGGACCACCCAGGCGAAGCTCGGCGCCAGCGCCAAGGCGATGAGGCCCGCGCCCAAGCCGGCGAACCACAGGCAAAGGCTCCAGGCGCGGCGCCGCCGCCCCATCAAGAGGCCGAGCGGCAGCGCGCCGGTGGCGCTGGCGAGATGGAAGCCCATGGTCACCAGGCTCGCCTCGCCCTTGCCAAGGCCTTTGGCGGTCAGCAGCAGCGGCAGCCAATTGAGCAGCAGGTAGAGCACCAGCAGGACGGCGAACGAGGCCAGCCACAGGATCAGCGTGGTGAGCCAGCGCCCATCGCCGAAGAGCGCCCGCGGCAGGCCGGGCGCGGTTGCGCTCCTGTGAGGCGGGGCCCGGGCGAGAAACCGCGCCGACTCCGGCAGCGCGATCGCCACGGCCGCGGCCAGCAGGAGCGGATACAGCCCGCCGACCCAGAAGATCGCCCGCCAGTCGGCGATCGCGGCGACCGCGCTCGCCGCGGCGCTTCCGAGCGGGAAGCCCGCCGCGATGATGGTCACCGTGCGCGCCCGCGCCCGCTCGCTGGCCTGCTCCGAGGCCAGGGCGATGATGTTGGGCATGGCCCCGCCAAAGCCGACGCCGGCGAGCAGGCGGACAACCAGCAGGCTCTCGAACGAGCGGCACGGAGGCGTCGCCAGGGAGAAACCGGCGACGAGGCAAAGAGCGCCGGCCAGGCACGGCTTGCGGCCGATGCGATCGGCAAGTCGCCCCACACCGACCGCGCCGATGAAAAGGCCGAGCACGGCGGCGCTGAACACCGGCCCGAGTTGGTCCCGCGTCAGCCCGATCGCCGGGGCCATGCGCGGCGCCGCTAGGCCCATGCTGACGACATCGTAGCCGTCGGCGATCGCCGCGGCGAAGCACAGCGCCAACGTGGCCAAGGCGGCGTTGAGGCGCGGCAGCCGCCGCTCGGCGCTCAGCTCAACGTTCAAGAACGAAGCCCGCGTCGCCGCACGCTCACAATCCCCAATCCAGACTCGGATTCGCCCGGCTTGAGCTTAAGTCGCGAACGCGCCGGTGACGACCTATGGCGAATTGCGACTGGCGGCGGCCATCTCGGTCCGGCTGGCGCCTTGCCCTCCGCTTCGCCTGCGGCAAGGCTTAAGAGAGAGCCGTGCGCACGGTGGTGGAAGCATGAATCATCGTCTGATCGGCGCCTTGGCCTTGACCGCCTGGCTGGCCGCTGCCCCGGCGGGCGCCGAGATGCACCGGCCGCTCCCCGCGTGGAGCACCCAGCGCAACGGCGAGCCCCAGCCGATGCGGCGCCACTTCATGGGTCGGCCGCAGGGGGAGCAATCGCCAGCGCCCGGGCGCCTGGCCCCGGGCGCGCCGCAGCCGTACTCGGGGGCGCCGATCGATGTGAAGACCTACCACTACAACGCCCAGCGAACCGGCTGGAATGCGAGAGAGACCGACCTGACGCCGGCCACGGTCGCCTCGGCCAAGTTCGGCCAGATCGCCAAGATCCCGGTGTCCGGACTGGTCGTCGCCCAGCCGCTGTTGATCTCGAACTTCCCGATGCCCGACGGGCTCGAGCACGACGTTCTGATCGTCGCCACCAGCCACAACGACGTCTACGCCTTTGACGCCCGAAGCTACACGCTGCTGTGGCACGTCAGCCTCGGCAAGAACCAGTCGGCCGCGGACGTGGGCTGCGGCGACCTGCCCGCCTACGGCGTCAGCGCCACGCCCGTGATCTCGCGCACCGCCCCGGGCGTTGCGACGCTCTATGTCGCCGCCGCCACCGAGCCCGCGGCGTTCTCCTTCCACCAAAAGCTGCACGCCCTGGATCTGAAGACCGGCGCCGATCTGGTCACGCCCGTGGAGATCGCGCCATCGGCGCCTTTGCCGGGCGGCGGGACCATCAGCTACGACCCGCAGAACCAGTACACCCGCGCCGGCCTCGCCTGGCGCCACGGCTCGCTGTACGTCGGCATCGGCTCGCACTGCGATGACGCCGCCAGCAGCATCTCCGGCTGGGTGTTGCACTATGACTCGAAGCTCAACCTCTTGAACGCCTTCAACACCATCCAGGCGATGGCCTCCTACGAGTTGTCGGCGGTGTGGATGAGCGGCGTCCCGCCGGCCGTGGACGCCGCCGGCAACGTCTTCGTGGTCACCGGCAACGGCTACTTCAGCCAGAGGGCCGGCAAGCTCGGCTATGGCGAAACCGCCATCTCTCTTACCCCCACCTTGGGGGTGCGGAGCACCTTCACGCCGTCCAACTGGGCCCAGCTGAACAGCGGCGACACGGACTTCGGCTCCGGCGGCATCGTCCTCCTGCCTGCGGTGAGCGGCCAGACCGCGCCGCCGCTGGCTGTCACCATGGGCAAGGACGCCAAGCTCTTCCTGCTGAACCAGAACAGCCTGGGCGGACTGACGTCCACCAACTCCGGCGCGCTGTGGCACAAGAGCCTGGGCTCGTCAGGCGGCGGCCTGTGGGGCGCTCCGGCCTACTACGCCGACGCCACCGGCGGGATCGTCTACGTGCAGATCGACTCCGATGTGCTGCGCGCCTTCCGTGTCAATGCCGGCGCCAAGCCTGGCCTGGCCGCGGGCGCCAGCGGAACCTCGGCCGCCGGCTTTGGCGGCTCCATGCCGATCGTCTCCTCCAATGGCGCCCAGGCGGGGACGGCGGTGGTCTGGCTCGTGCGCCGCGGCTCGAGCGAGACTCTCGAGGCCTATGACGCCGAGAAGCTCGGGGCGCCGATCTTCACCGGCGCGGCGGGCTCATGGGCGCCGAACCAGAGCAACGCCCTGGTGACGGCGATGGAGGCCAACGGGCGCGTCTATGTCGGCGCCGAAAAGGTGGTGACCGTCTTCGGCCTCGCTCAATAGACGGACCGGACCGCGGCTGCATTGACATCGATTGCGAATTGCAATAGATGTCGGGGATCGCGGCTGCGGCTGTGAGGGCGCCTGACTGCCCGGCGCCTGGGTCTTTGACATCGTGAAGAAAGCCAACCCAGGACCGGGCGGAGACGCACCGCCGGCCGCGTCGCTGGCCGTCAACGGGGCCCATCAGGTAGCGGGGACAAGATACTTATCCCCTTCGGGGTCGATCGCGCGGCCGTCCGGGGCAAGGATAAGCATCATGTCCCCTTCCCCAGGCCGCAGTCTCAGACCGTAAAATACGGCGATCTACGGTGGTGCGATGCGGCTCCTAGACTGCGAGTCCCAGCGGGCCGGAACGAGTCGAAACGAGTCGAAACGAGTCGAAACGCGTTCGGAACGAGTCAAAACGAGTCAAAACGAGTCAAAACGAGTCGGAACGGGTCACTTCGAGTTCAGGCGAGCAAGAAAGAGTCGGCCGTAAGCCACGGACAACATTATTTTACCGCTCTGGCGACGTGTTTATCCGGCCCGGCTCGGAATTCGCTGCTTGTGTTGACACCGCCGCGGCCCGCGCGTCTGCTGCGCACATGACCGGCGGCGCCGAGGAGGCCGAACTCATCGCCGCCTTCCGCGTGACGGCTTCGTCCATGCGCGCGGGGTGCTGAGCCCCGCCGAGGCGGCCGGCTTCGAGCGGGCGGTGAGCGCGGCCGTGGCGAGCCGCAAGGCGGGCGACCCGCGCGCCTTCGCCGACAAGACGCCGTACGAGCAGTCCTTCATCCAGTGCGAGTACCTGTGGGAGGACTTCCCGGAGGTCGCCGAGTTGACCTTTCACCCCGAGGTGGCTGGGCTGGCCGCGCGCCTGCTCGGCGCGGCGCGGGTGCGGCTGTGGCACGACCAGGCCCTCTTCAAGGAGGCCGGCGGGCGCGAGACCGACGCTCACCAGGACCACGCCTACTGGCCGGTGAACGAAGCTGAATCGATGCTCACCGCCTGGATCCCGCTCGTCGATGTCGACGAGACCATGGGCTGCATGGGCTATGTGCCGGGAACGCAAGAGGCCGAAGTCGAATATGTCGACATCTTCCGCAAGCCCGGCTCGGGCGCGGCCCTGGAGGCCAGGCACGCCGCGCCGGTGTTCGTCCCGGCCAAGGTCGGCGATGTCATCTTCCACGCAGCCCGCACCGTGCATCTGACGCGCCCCAACCACTCGGACCGGGTGCGCAAGGCGCATACCGCCATCTACTTCGCCGACGGCTGCACCCGCGCTCAGAGGGGCGACCATCCTTCGCTGGCGCGCAACGCTACGCAGCCGGGCGAGGCGATCGAAGGGTCGGCGACGCCCATCGCCTGGCCCTTGCCCGGCGGGCGCCTGCCGACGCCCGCGCCCTGGCCCGACCTCGGGCCGCTGTACCGCAACGCGGCGCGGATCGGGGTTCTGCCCAAGGTCGGCTGAGCGGTCAGACGGACCCGCGCCGGCGTTCGGAGAGCGAAGCCAGGATGTCCTCGTGCTTGCTCCGGGTGAGGCCGAAGGCGAAGAAGATGATCCCCGAAAGGGCGATGATGGCCGCTCCGCCCGGACCGAAGAGAAGGCCCAGTCGGGTGATGGCCGCCGGGGGGATGTGGGCCGCCATGCCGCCCTTGCTGGCCAGGGCCGTGGGAAAGCCGATGAGGTCCAGGCCCACGCCCGCCACGGCCGCGCCGCCGGCCGCCGCCACCTTCACCGAGAAGTTGAGGCCGGCGTAATAGAGGCTCTCGCGGCGGGTGCCGAAGAGGTGCTCGTGCTCGTCGGCCGCATCGGCCATGGCCGACTGGAAAGCGATCGCCACGCAGGCGGCGATGATCGCCAGAGCGAAGGTAGCGCCCAGCAGGAGGAGGTCGAGCGGCAGGCCGCTCGGCAGCAGCCCGAAGATCTTCAGCGGCGGCAAGGCCGCCAGGATCACCGCGTACGAGAGCAGGCCGACGATGACGACGGTGCGCTTCTCGGCCTGGCGGAACAGCGCCAGATACAAGGGCGCGCCCAGAAGACCGCCCAGCGGCGTGGCGAACAGGATCGCGGTCACTCCCCAGGCGGGCAGCCTCCAGAAGAAATTGTAGACGTGCAGCACCAGGGTGGCGACCAGGCCGAAGCCGGCGAACATCGACAGCAGCGAAGCGAAGACGACGATGAAGGTGCGGTTGGCGAACATCTCGGCCAGGTCGCGCACGAACTGGGCGCCGAATTTCCGCGCCGGGGCGCCGACCGCATGCAGCCGCGGCAGGGCCGGCAGGGTGCCGATGGCGCAGGCGAGGCCGGCGGTGAGCGCCAGGGCGGCGCAGGCCCAGCCGAATGGGGCGTAGGCGGCGCGGTCGAACTGCCCGGCAGCGCCCTTCATGAAGACCCCGCGGGCCAGAAAGAGGCAGGCGAGCGTGCCCGGGACGGCGATGAAGATACGGGCCGCGACCACGTCGGTGCGCTCGGCGAAGTCGTCGGTGAGTTCGGCGCCCAGGCCGATGTAGGGCAGGAACCAGGTGGAGTGGGAGACGCGCAGCAGGATCAGCACCGCCAGGGCCCACAACGCCAGCGCCCCTGGCGAGAGCCCGACCGGAAGCGAGAAGATCAGGCCCAGGCCGAGGGTGAAGGGGATGAGCCCCGCGAACATGAAGGGATGGCGCCGCCCCAGGCGTGAGCGGGCGTTGTCGGAGAGGGAGCCCACCAGCGGATCGGCGATCGCGTCCACCACCAGGCCCACCGAGATCACCGCGCCGGCAAGGCTGTTGGCGAGCCCACAGACGAGCGTCAGGTAGAAGAACAGGAAGGTGCCGAGCGCCGCCAGGTAGATGGCGTCGGCGATGGCGCCGACGCCGTAGATCGCCTTCATGCCGGCCCCGAGCGGCGCCTTGCGAAGCTCCGCCGAAGCCTGGGCGCCGCCCGGCGCTTCCCCGGGGATTTCGGCGGCGGCGCTCGCTTCCATGAGGCGATCCTATAGCGGTGTTCGCCGCGCCGGACACGCGGTCGATCCGGCCGCCGGGCGCCAGCGCGCCGGTTCCAGCTCCAAGCTGGTCGGCAGGCGCTGCAGCGTTTGGCGCCAGAACCCAAAGGCCTGCTGGCCTTGAAGCGCTCTCAGAACCGACTCCCCGGCCGCGAAATGATCGATTATGAGCGGAAATTATCGGAAATGATTGCGGCCTTGGGCAGCCAGCGCGATAGAGGCGCCGGCGCCCATCCGCCGGGATCGTGTAGGGCAGGCCGGATGCACGTTAGCCAGCGCGAGGCGGAGATCCTGCGGCTCCTGCAGGCGGAGGGGTTCGTCGCCTTCGGTCAGCTGACACGCACGCTGGAGGCCTCGGCAGCCACGGTCCGCCGCGATCTCGAGCGGTTGGAATCGAGCGGCGCCATCGAGCGCCTGCGCGGCGGCGCCCGGCTGGCGAGCGGGCCCGCGGGTCAGCCGGAGCGACTTGTCGGCACCCCGTTCGAGATCAACCGCACCCGCCAGGCGCCTCAGAAGGCCGCCATCGGCCGGGCGGCCGCGGCGCTCTGCCAGCGCGGCGAGGCCGTCCTCATAGACGGCGGCACCACCACCTTCGCCATGTGCCCGCACCTGGAGGGCCGTGAGCTGCAAGTGCTCACGAACTCATTGCACATCGTCGCCGAACTGCTGCCGCAGGTCGGGACGCGCGTCTCGGTGCCGGGCGGAGCGATCTTCCGCGAGCAGAACATCATCCTTTCGCCTTTCGAGGACGACGGCCTGGCCCGAAACCACGCCTCCAAGCTCTTCATGGGCGCCGCCGCTGTGGGCCCGCGCGGCCTGATGCAGGCCGACGTCATCCTCATCACGGCCGAGCAGAAGCTCATGGACAAGGCCGACGATCTCATCGTGTTGGCTGATTCGACCAAGTTCCGCACTTCGGCCAGCTTCGTGGTCTGCAGCCTGGACGCCATCGACGTGGTGGTCACCGACAGCGGCATTCGCAAGGACGATGTGGCGATGCTGGAGCGGCACGATGTCGAGGTGGTGATCGCCCAGACGGACCAGTAAGCGTCGAAGTCACCATCGGCCCGGCGCCCGCGGAGTGGGGACGGTCACATCGCCACCCAGAATGGGCAGAGCACGTCTGCCGCATCGTGCATGACTAGCCAGCCGCGCTCGAGGAAACTTGGCGGAAATCCTCGCCCCCTGGCGCATTCTGACGTTTTCTGATCGAAAATTGGCGGATATGATCGTTCTCGCCCGGCTGGGGAGCCGGGCCAAACTGGAGGGGCGCTCTGACATGAACGGGCGTGGATACTGGCAGGCCGGCGCATCGGTGGCGGCGATGTTCTTCGGCGCGACGGCGCAGGCGCAGACGGCCTCGCCGCCTCCGCCCCCGGCCACCGCGGTCACCGAGCTGGTGGTGACGGCCGAGCGGCGGGCCGAGAACGTGCAGACGGTGCCGATCGCGGCGACCGTGGTGACCGGCGCGCTGCTGAAGAACAAGAACATCTTCACCGTCGACACGCTGCAGTTCACCGTGCCGTCGCTGGCGGTGAACAACTTCGGCCTCGGCTACGACTTCAACATCCGCGGCATCGGCAAGGAAGAAGGCAACATCCAGACGCCCTCGGGCGTGGTGGTCTACCGCGACGGCGTCGCCACCTTCCCCGGCTTCTTCCAGGACGAGCCCTACTACGACCTCGCCAACATCGAGGTGCTGCGCGGACCGCAGGGGACGTTCGCCGGTCAGAACGCCACCGGCGGTGCGATCTTCATCACCGAGGTCGACCCGACGCTGAAGAACTACAACGGCTTCGCCGAAGTGCAGGCGGGCGCCTACGCCGATGTGCGGCTGCGCGGCGCGGTCAACATCCCGCTGGGCGACACCGCCGCGGTGCGCATCGCCACCAACCTCGAGCGGGCCGACAGCGTCTGGAGCCATCCGCTCGCCGGTGGCGACGCCGGTCATATCCGCGAGGCCGACGGCCGCATCAGCTTCTTGTGGCAGCCGACCCCGGCCCTGCGCATCCTCTTCAAGAACGACTACCATCACCTCGAGACCGGCGGCATTCCGGTGAGCCCGGTGCCGCTCACGGGCGGGAACTACGCCGACAACACCGGCCTCTTCGACGCCGTGAACAACGGCCGGCTGCTGGGTATCGAGACCACCGACCGCTCGGTGCTGAACATCTCCTACACCCTGCCGGACGGCATCGTGTTGAGGTCGATCAGCGGCTACCAGATCGGCCGTGGCGCCTCGAACACCGACATCGACGGCACGCCGATCGAGAGCGCCTACTTCGCCGTCATCGGCAAGGAGCACATCTGGTCGGAAGAGGTGAACATCATTTCCCCCGACACCGGCCGCATCCGCTGGGTGCTGGGCGGCTACTACCAGGACGACACGGTGCGGATCCCGTTCGGCTACAATGGCTTCGACATCCACGAGCCGCCGCTCGACATTCTGCTCGACTACACCACGCCCAAGACCACCGAGGCGGCGTTCGGGCAGATCAGTTTCGAGGTCTCGCCGAAGTTCGAGATCGTGGCCGGGGCGCGCTACACCCACTCCGACTTCAAGCTCGACGACGCCACGACCCTCGGGCTCTGCCTTGCCCCTATGGAGGCCTGTCCGCCCAACCCGGATCTCATCTTGGGAACCGAGGTCGCACACTTCGACCAGCCGGACTCGAAGGTGACCGGCAAGGTGTCGTTCAACTGGCGCCTCAACGAGGACAACTTCCTCTACGCCATGGTGGCGACCGGCCATAAGCCGGGCGGGGTCAACACCACGCCGCTGCCGTTCGGCGTCGGCAACGGCGTCGTGCCGTTCCGGCCCGAGGACCTCGTCGACTACGAGGTCGGTTGGAAGCCGACCTTCTACGACGGCCACCTGCGCATGCAGCTGGACGCCTTCTACACGCCCTACCAGAACTTCCAGCTGACCTACGCCGGCCAGGGCGGCCAGGCGGTCGCCGGCGGCATGTCGGTGATCCAGAACGTGCCAGGGACGACTCAGGTCTGGGGGCTGGAAGCGGAGGGCCAGGGCGTCTTCGGCCCCTGGGCCTTCGATTTCGGCGCCTCCTACCTGCACGCCCGGCTCTCGCACAGCGCCGGCATGTTGGGCGGTCCGAGCGGCGTGGAGGACGTCGGCGGCGCCATCCAGCCGTACGCGCCGGATTGGACCCTGCACGCCGGGGCCCAATACGCCATCCGCCTCGCCAACGGCCAGACGATCACGCCGCGGATCGACTACGCCCACATTGCCGACCAATGGGCGAGCCCGTTCCAGCACAACGAGCTTGACGCCGAGTTCTTCCACCTGCGGCCCGTGAACCTTGTCAACGCCGAGATCACCTGGGACGCGGGCCACGGCTTCACGGTGACCGCGTACGGCGCCAACCTGCTCGATGAGCACTACTTCGCTGTCGACATCGGCTACACCCAGATCCCGAACAATCCCCCGACGACGCCTGCAACCCTGCGCTATTATCGGATCGCCGCCGCCCCGATCGAAGGAGGGATCCGCCTCGCCAAGTCTTTCTGAGGCCAGGAGCTTCGAACTCGATCCGGCCGAGCGCGGCCGGCTGGAGCGCGACGGCTTTGTCCTGCGCGAGGACGTCTTTTCCCAGGCCGAGTGCGCCGCCATCGCCGCCGAGTGCGAGACGGTCCTGGCGCGGGTGACGCCGCCAAAGGAACGCCAGAAGCTTCGCGTGGGCGGCTACATGGTCGAGTTCGAGCGCGAGTTCGGCCTGGTGGTCAAGTGGGAGCCGGAGAACCCCGATCTGGTGATGGGGCTCGAGCCGGTCGCCTTCCTTTCGGAGAGCCTGGCCGCGCTCGGGCGCGATGCGCGACTGACCGATCCGTGCAGGGCGATCGTCGGCGCCGAAGAGCTCGACCTCTTCACCGAGAAGCTCAACCTGAAGCGGGCGAGGAGGGGCGGCTCGATCTGGCTGCACCAGGACTACCCCTATTGGGCGGACGTGGCCGACGTGGCCGACCGCGTCGCCACCGCCATGGTCTTCCTCGACGACGCCAGCGCCGAGCAGGGCTGCCTCGAGGTGGCGCCAGGGAGCCACAGAGGCGGGGTGGCGGCGCGTCGGGCGGCCGGCGATTTTGGCAGCCGCGAGATGGATCCGGCGACGTTCGATCCCGGCCGCCTGGTTCCGCTGGAGGTCCGCGCCGGAACGGTGGCCTTCTTCGGCGCTTTCCTGGTCCACCGGTCGCTGCCGAACCGCTCGGACAAGGACCGCCGCGCCTTGCTCTACAGCTACCAGCCCGCGGGTTTGCCGCACCTCAGCAAGCTGGCCCGGCTCAACGCCGAGCGGGTGACCCAGGCGCGTTAGTCGAGGCGCGCCAGAGTGGCCGGGTCGGGCTGGCCATCGAAGAAGCAGTCGAGGGCGCGGCGAAAGACGTTGCCCGGCTCCGCCGCCTCGGCGAACAGCGTCAGCGACGAGCGGAATTTCAGCGCGTCGACCGGGCCGAAGATGGCGCGTGCGTCGCGGTTCTCGTTGCCCAGGGCCAATCCGGTGAGGTCGCGCAGGCGCGGTCCCAGGACCGGGTGAGCGAGGTAGGCCGCCGCCTCGGCGCGGGAGCTAAGCGCAAAGCGCACCGACATCGGGCTCGAACCGAGGCCCGCGAACTGCGGAAACACGAACCACATCCAGTGGCTCTCTTTGCGGCCGGCCGCCAGCTCGGCCCGAACTCGCTCGATCACGCCTTCCTGGGCGTCGACGAAGCGCTGGAGATCGAAGGGATCGAGGTCGCTCACCAGGCGCCGCGAGCTCTGCCTCCTTTGACGATAGTCTCCCTCAAGCCGAGGGAGTCAGGCCCTGTTCCGAGAACAGGCTCTTGAGTTCACCCGAAGCGAACATCTCGCGCACGATGTCGCAGCCGCCGACGAACTCGCCCTTGACGTAGAGCTGGGGAATGGTCGGCCAATCGGAGAAGCTTTTGATCCCCTGCCGCAGTTCGTCGTTCTCGAGCACGTTGACCGCGGCGAAATCGACGCCGAGGTGATCGAGAACCTGCACCACCACTGCCGAGAAGCCGCAGCCGGGTTGCTCCGGGATGCCCTTCATGAACAGGACCACCGGGTGCTCGGCGATGGTCCGCTCGATGAAGGCGTGGACGGCGGGCGCCTGGGCGGCTTCGGTCATGACAGGGATCCTCGAGGAGCGCGGGGGCGCTGTGGCCAAGAGCTAGGCGCCGGGGCGCCCCGGGTCAAGCGGACGGGTCTCCAGCGCCAGGGCGTGCAAGGCCCCGCCCATCCGGCCCTTCAGCGCGGCGTACACGAGCTGGTGCTGCTTGACGCGCGGCATGCCGGCGAACGCCGCCGAGGCGATCTTGGCCCGGTAGTGATCGCCATCGCCGGCCAGATCCTCGATGGCGATATCGGCGTCGGGAAAGGCGGCCTCGAGACAGCCGCGCAGCTCGTCCGCGCTCATGGGCATGGCTTTAGTCCTTTGTTCACATCACTTAACGAAAGTAGTGGAAAAGGCGGTCCTCCCCCAAACTGGGGGCGCCCAAGGAGCCGGGAGTCGGCTAAGGGTCCCGGCAGCGGGAGGCTGAAGGGGCTCTATGCGCACGCTTCCGATCGTTCTTGCCTGCCTGGGCCTTGCAGCCTGCGCCGGTCTTCCCTCCAAGCTCGCCTTCTGGCGTCACTTCGAGCGGCGCCCCGCCACCGCCCTGGCCAGCGCCGCGCCCGACCATACCGATCGGGCGCCGCAAATCGCCCCTGGGCTGTGGGCCATCCTCGATCCCGGCTGCGCCACGCCCACCAGCGCCGACACCAGCAAGTGGGCGGCGTGCGCCTCGCCCTTCTGGATCGGCAAGGATTTCGCGGTTGTGGTGCAGCGCCGGCCGGGCCAGCGTGGCGGAGCCACCGAGGCCAGCTACAAGGCGGCCTATCGCCTGGCCGCGGGAGCGCCGCTGATCGCCGAGGTGGGCGATGAGAAGCACGGCCACCTGTTCCTGGCTCTCACCGGCCTCTCCCACGACGCGGAGGGGCGGCTCACCGGCGCGGCGGCCGCGCCGTTCGCCTGCCAGACCGCCAAGGACGGCGACATCGCGGCCGCGGCCAACTCCGGCGGCTGCGAGAGCGCCTCCATCCAAGGCATGCGCGCTGCCGCCCGCGCCTCGCTGCGCGATCCGGCGGCGTTGACGCGGGTGGCCTTCGTCGCCGAGGGCGCGCCGCAGTTCTGAGGGCCTAGCGCCGGCGGCGACCCTCTGCGGCCAGCCGCGAATCAACGGTTCGCTTCAGCCGTCCATGTAGGCAGGGAGCCAGCGCTCGTGCGCGTCCCGCAGCCGCGACAGCGGAATGCGGAACAGACCCTCCGAGGCGAAATCACCGCCGCCGGCGACACCCGCCGGAGCGATCTCCACGTCCGCCTCGAGGGCGGCGGCAATCAGGGTCTCGGGCGCATCCGTGGCGACCAGATAGCGCCCCTGGTCCTCACAGGTGAGGAAGACGTGGGCGTGGCGCGCGCTGGAGGCGTCCAGGGTCAGGCCGAGGTCGGAGGCAAGCGCCATCTCGGCGGCGGCGATCAGGAGGCCGCCGTCGGAGAGGTCGTGCACGCAGCGCAAGGCCCCGCCGCGGATCAGCCGGCGCACGAAATCGCCGTGTCGGCGCTCGGCGGCGAGATCCACCGATGGAGGTGCGCCTTCCTCGCGCGCAAGGATCTCGCGAAGATAGAGGCTCTGACCCATCTCGCCGCGGCTTGCTCCGATGACGAAGAGGGTGTCGCCCGGACGCATGGTGGCGAAGGAGGCGCGCACGGCCGAGTCCGGCAGCAGGCCGACTCCGCCGACGGTCGGCGTGGGCGGGATGGGGGCGCCGTCGGTCTCGTTGTAGAAACTGACGTTGCCGGAAACGACCGGGAAGTCGAGGGCCCGGCAAGCCTGCGCCATGCCGTCGATAGCGCGCACGAACTGGCCCATGACGGCGGGCCGCTCGGGGCTGCCGAAATTGAGATTGTCGGTGAGCGCGATCGGCTCGGCGCCGACGGCGCTGAGGTTGCGCCAGGCCTCGGCCACCGCCTGCTTGCCGCCCTCGAATGGATCGGCGGTGACGTAGCGAGGGGTGCAGTCGCTAGTGAGCGCCAGAGCCAGGCGCGTCCCATGCACGCGCACGATCCCGGCGTCGGCGCCGCCGTCGGATGAGGCCAGGGTGTCGGCCATGACGTGGCGGTCGTACTGTTCCCAGATCCAGCGCTTGGAGGCGATGTCGGGGGCGGAGATCAGGGCCAGGACGGCCGCCTCCCAGTCGGTGGGGGCGGGAAGTTCGGCCGGATCGAGCCACGCCCCGACCTGGGGCTCGTCAACCGGCCGGTCGTACCGCGGCGCGTCGTCGGTCAGCGGCGCCAGGGGCAGGTCGCAAACGACCTCACCGTGATGGCGAAGGACGATGCGGCCGGTGTCCGTGGTCCGGCCGATGACCGCCGCGTCCAGGCCCCACTTGGAGAAGACCCGCTGGGCGTCGGCCTCGCGTCCGGGCTTCAGGATCGCCAGCATCCGCTCCTGGCTCTCCGACAGCATCATCTCGTAGGCGCTCATGCCGGTCTCGCGCTGGGGGACCTGGTCGAGGTCGAGTTCGATGCCCAGTCCGCCCTTGCCGGCCATCTCGACGCTGGAGGAAGTGAGCCCGGCCGCACCCATGTCCTGGATGGCGGCTACGGCCCCGGCGTCCATCAGCTCCAGCGTCGCCTCGATGAGCAGCTTCTCGGCGAACGGGTCGCCCACCTGAACCGTCGGCCGCTTCTCTTCGGCCTCGGCGCCAAATTCGGCCGAGGCCATGGTGGCGCCGTGGATGCCGTCGCGCCCGGTCTTGGAGCCGAAGTAGACCACGCTGAGACCCGGGGCCGGCGCGGTCGAATAGAAGATGCGGTCCTTGCGCGCGATGCCCACGCACATGGCGTTGACGAGGATGTTGCCGTTGTAGCCGCGGTGGAAGTTGGTCTCGCCGCCGAGAGTGGGAATGCCGACGCAGTTGCCGTAGCCGGCGATGCCGGCGACCACGCCGGCGACCAGACGCCGCGTCTTCTCGTGCGCCGGCTCGCCGAAGCGCAAGGCGTTCAGCACCGCCACCGGGCGCGCCCCCATGGTGAAGACATCGCGCAGAATGCCGCCGACGCCGGTGGCGGCGCCCTGGTAGGGCTCGATGAAGGAGGGGTGGTTGTGGCTCTCCATCTTGAAGACCGCGACCCAGCCCTCGCCGATGTCGACGACGCCGGCGTTCTCGCCCGGACCTTGGATGACCCGCGTTCCGGCCGTTGGGAGCCTCGTCAGATGCCGGCGAGAGGACTTGTAGGAGCAATGCTCCGACCACATGACCGAGAAGAGTCCGAGCTCGACGAGGTTGGGCTCGCGGTTCAGGCGCCGGACGATCAGGGCGTATTCGTCGGGCGAGAGGCCGAACTGGCGGGCGGCCTCCTCCATCGAGGGCGGAACGTCGTTCATCGCGCGCCTTCTTAGAGCCGAGTCGGCGCCGACTGAACGAGGTTCAGCGGCGGCTCGGACGCCATGGGCGCCGGAGCGGCGCCGTTCAAGGACTCGGCGGCGCAGAAATTATCCGCGCACCTTGAGGAAAATTGCCGATCTGAGCACTGTTAAGACCAATCTTATCGATGCTAAGATGCGGCAAGCGTGTCGAATCCGGCCTCGGCCGATCGTCACATCCACAAGGGGCGGGGCCTATCGCTCTGGCCCGTTCTGAAAAAGGGTCTCATCATCCCGATGCAGCAACTCACGACCATCGCCGGCGCCCTGGCGCTGGCTCTTGCCTTCGCCGCGCCCGCTTTCGCCGAGGGCCGGCTCGCCGCCACGCTGGAAGCGCCACAGGCGAGCGCGTCCCAGTTCGTCTCCGCGCACGCCGTCTGGAACTGCGCCGGCACGGACTGCTCGACCGGCTACGCTCCCGATGACGGGGCCGGCCTCTCCGGCTGTGAAGAGCTGGTGAAGCACGTCGGCCGGGTGACCGCTTTCGGCGGCGACCATCGCCAACTCGACGCCAAGGCTCTAGCCAAGTGCAACGCCGTGGCCAAGGGTCCGGCCGCGACCGCCACCGCTTCGCGCTGAGGCGACTGCGAATTCGCCGAGCGTCCCCTCCCCCCGACCCTCGGCGACACTCCCCGGCGGGGATGAGCCTTCGAAGCTTCTTCTCCGCCGGGGCTTTTCTTTTTGTGGCGGCCAAGGAGGCGGCGTTGGTCTTGCCAGAGGCGAGCCTCCCGGCCCTTACGCGAGCGCCTGCGGTCCCGGCCGCGCCAGCATCATCGGCCTGATCGCCTGCGCCGCCGCCAACGCGGCGTGGGCCGCCCCCGAGCCACTCAGGCCGGCCATGGCGTCGATGAACCGGCCGGTCCCGCTCGCACCGCCGCTCGGCGGGTCACCGAGGATGAACTGGCCATAGAAGCCTGAGCCGGGCGTCGACGAGGTGTAGGTGAAGCTGGCCTGGATGGTCAGCGTATTGCCGCTCAACGAGCCAGTGGAGAGCGAGCCGAAATTGACGGCCTGGTTGGTGAAGAAGGTCTTGGCGGCAGCAACGGTCGAGAAGGTCTGGCTCTCCAGCGTCTGGCCATCGGCGGTGAGTGTGAAGGTCAGGCTGGAAAAGCCCGAGCCCAGCACGGTGGCGTTGTAGAAGCCGCCGATGAGATTGCCGCGGGAAGCGAGCTTGGTGAGATCGACCGAGAGGCTGAGCGACCCCGAGAAGGTCTGGGTTCCAGAACCGCCGCCGGAGTAGGCGCCGCCGATCTCAGCGATGTCGAAGAAGGTTGGCGTGCCGCTGAATGCCGAGGCGATGTTCGAGTTGGCGGAGAGCACCGCGCCGGTGCTGGCGCTGTCGGGCGCGGCCGTCTGCAGGGCCACGGCCGAACCCTGGATCGCCAGCGGAATGGCGGACCCGACGATCACCACCTTGGCCTTGGTGGTCACCGTCCCGAGCGCCGTGCCCTGCGCCTGGGCATGCGCCTGGGTGATCAGCTGGCCGCCGACGGTGGAGGTGGTGGCGTTGCTGGAACTGGACCCGTTCACTGTAGAGATCGACTTGGCTTTGGCCGACGCGTGGCCGGCGGTGGGCCCGGAGCCGCCGGTCGCGTTGGCATTGGCGCGCGTGTTCTGGCCCTGGGCGACAACGATCGCCTTGCCCGTGCCGCCGTTGCCGCGCGCCGCCCCCGCCGGAGCGTAACCGCCGCTCCCTCCGACCGCGTTGGCGTTTCCGTACGCGCCGTTGGCGCCAGTGAGCGTGAGGGTGGCGTTGGCAGTGCCGCCGGCGCCGCCGTTGGCGCCCGCCGAACCCTGGCCCCCGGCGCCCCCATTGGCGTTGGAGAGACCGTTCAGCGTCTTGGTGTGGGTCGCGTAAATGAAATCGCTGAAGGTGAGGCTGGAAACGGCAGCCCCGCCGGCGCCGGCCGTACCGGTTCCCACTGCGGTCCCACCAGCGCCGCCGGTGGAGTACTGGGTGAGCCCGACGCTATAGGCGCCAGTTGCCGAAACCGCATTTGTCAGCGTGCTGGAGGCGCCGGCGCCGCCATTGGCGTTGTTGCCGCCCTGACCGCCGGCGCCGCCGGTCTGGTTGGCAGTGGCGCTGGCCGCGCCCGCGGCACCGGTCGCGACCGCCTGGACGGTCGTTTTCTCGACGACGCCCCCGGCGCCCCCACTCTTGCCGGCGCCCCATCCATAGCCGCCAACGCCGCCGATGTTACGAGCGCTGGCATAGGCCTTCGCGCCCGTCGCAACCGCCCGGGACTTGCCCCCGTAACCGCCGGCGCCGCCGTTGGCGCGAGTTCCAGCCTTGGCGCTGCCACCCGTCCCGCCCTTGGCGTAGCTGTTGACCGTGACGGAATTGACGCCGGTGATGATCCCGGCGGCCTTGCCCTTGCCGCCGGCCGCGCCGTTCGAGCCGCCGCCCGCACTGCCGCCGGCGCCGCCAATCCCGCTGGGGTTGACAAGAATAACCGCGGCCGGATGGGCGCTGGCGGTATCGCTGAAGGTCACCTTCGACTTGCCGTTTCCGCCCAGACCTGGGGTCCCGCCGGAGCTGTAGCCCCCGGCGCCGCCGGTAGCGCTCGGCAACAGGTCGAAAGACCCCCCGCTCACCGAAGAAGCCGCGGAGACATTGCTCAGGTTGATCGCCGGAGCCCCGGCGCCGCCGCTGGCGCCGCTGTAACCCGGGCCGCCGGCCCCACCGGTCACTCCGACCTTGGCCACGGCGAAAGCCCCAAGGGCATAGGAACTCGCGCCGGAGACAGCGCCGCCGGCGCCGCCGGTCTTCCCGGCGCCCGTTGCATACCCGCCCTTGCCGCCGATCTCGTAGGCGCGGGCGTACGCATGGGTTCCGGCAACGCTGTTGGGCGCCTTGGCCGATGCCGTGGCTGCGGTCACCCCGCCACCGGCCCCGCCATTGCCATTGGCTTTCTGGCCCCCACCGGCGCCACCGTACGCGCGGGTGACGTCGAGGACGCTGAAGTTGCCGCTCGTCGTGGCCGAGGAGGCGGCGCTCACAGCTCCGCCTGCGCCGCCGGCGCCCGTCCCCGTGGCTAATCCCCCAGTCCCCCCACGAGATGTAGCGAGGACTTCGGACAACGTATGCTTGCCGGTGAGCTGCAGGGTGTTGGCGGCTCCGCCGCCGGCGCCGCCGTCATAGGTTCCCCCCGACTGCCCGCCGGCCCCGCCCGTAGCGTAGCTGTAACCGCGGAAATCGGCGGCGGTCGTGTCGCTCGCCGTCAGCGACGAGGCAGCCGCCCCGGCCGCCCCACCAATGAGGCCCTGGCCGCCGGACCCGCCCGTGGCCCGCTGCTGAAGGACGAGATAGCCGCCGGCTGTCAGGCCGCCGGCTCCGTTCGTGATCGCGCTCGAGGCGCCAGCCCCGCCGGCGCCATTATTGCTGTAGCCACCGGCGCCGCCCGTCTGATTGATCTGGGCCTCTGCGTTGTAGCCGTAAGCGTAAGCGGTCGACCCGCCCACCGCGCCCCCGTTGCCCGCGGCGGCTCCGGCGCCCTGGACGCCGCCGCCGGCGCCGCCGACCTCGTTGGATTGCGCGAAAGCGGTGGCGCTGCTGTTGGGTTCGATGGCGCTTGCGCTGGAGCCAGTCGCGGCCCCGCCAGCGCCGCCATTCCCGCCTTTGGAGGTATAGTTGGCCCCGCCGTTCCCGCCAGTGGCATAGCTGCGCGCCGACGCCTGCTGCGAGCCCGCGGTGGTGCTCGTGGAAGTGGCCACCGCGTGCGCCGAACCGCCAGCCGACCCCGCGCCGGTTCCGCCCGCGCGGCCGCCGCGGCCACCCGCCGCGTGGACCCTGACCACGGTTTGGCTGGCGCCCTTGACGCTGCCGTTTGCGTACGCGGCCCCGGCCGCGCCGCCGTTGGCGGCGCCGTAAGAATAACCGCCTGTGCCGCCGTACGCGCCGTTGCTCAGCCTGACGTACGACGCCGGCGTCGAACTGCCGGTGTCGTCGATGGCGGCGGTTGTCGAAGCCGCGCCGCCCGCGCCGGCCTTGCCCGCCGAGCCGACGGCCGGGGCCGATGCGCTCCCGCCGGCCCCGGCGCGCGCCTGCTGGCTCAGCAGCAGTCTCCCCGCCCCGTAAGTCGCGCCGCCTACGGACGTGCCGATGGTGACCGAGCCGCCGTCGCCGGCGTCAGCGCCCCGGTTGCCGCTGCCGCCCGCCCCGCCGTAGGCGCCGGCCGTCGCCGTCGCCGCGGTCCCCCTGGCGATCGCCTGGAGCGTGCCGACGCTGGCTCCCTTGCCGCCGACGCCGCCGGGGCCGGAGGCGCTTCCGCCTGCGCCACCGCGGGCAGTCGCGGTCCCGGTTGCAGAGCCCGTTGGGTTGTAGGCGGCGGCGAAGGCCGAGCCGGCGGCGCCGGCGCCGCCATGGGCTCCGGCGCCCGTGGTGGCGGTATTGTAGTTTCCGGGCCGGCCGGCGTTGCCGCCGCCGCCGCCGGTCCCGCCCGCGTTCGCATAGATGTTGGAGAGGGTGGAAAGCTTGAACTTGACATGCGCCTTGGCCGCGCCGCCAGCGCCGCCTGCGCCGGCGTTGCCGCCCGTGCCCGCGCCACTGCCGCCATAGCCGCCGTAGCCGCCAGCGCCGCCGTTAGCGGTGGCGGAGTTGCTGGTGTCGCTGCCGTTGCCGGTGTTGTTGGCGTAGACGTAGCCGCCGGCGCCGCCGGCCGTGCCGGCTTGCCCCGGGGAGGCGCCGTTCGTCCCGCTCGTCCCGGGAGTCCCGCTCAAAGTGACGTTCGACATGGGGCCCGCCCTCTCAGGAACGATGTTCGTCAAGAAGGGCCGCAAGCGTGACCGAGAGTCAATGCGCCTCAACCCAGAGGCGCAATGCGCCTTCAGGCGCTCGCCATCACGCTCTGGAAGAGCAGGGCGCCGTCGGCCGAACCCAGCTCAGCCTCGAAGGCGCGGTCGGGGTGGGGCATGATGCCGAGCACATTTCCGCGCGCATTCAGGATACCGGCGATGGCTCGCGCCGAGCCGTTGGGATTGTCCACGTACCGGAAGACGACGCGGCCTTCTCCCTCCAGCCGATCGAGCGTCGGCCCGTCGGCGAAATAGGCGCCCTCGCCGTTGCCCACCGTCATCACCGCTCGGCGCTTGGCGCCGAACGCCGCGGTGAAACGCGTCTGCTGGTTGACCACCTCCAGCTCCACCGCCCGGCACACGTATTTCAGGCCGGCGTTGCGCAACAGGGCCCCGGGCAGCATGTCCGCTTCGCACAGGATCTGAAAGCCGTTGCAGACGCCGGCGACGGCGACGCCGCGTCCGGCGGCCGCGCGCACCGCGCCCATGACCGGCGAGAGCGCCGCCATCGCCCCGGCGCGCAGGTAGTCGCCATAGGCGAACCCGCCCGGCAGGACCACGAGGTCGAGCTTCGCCGGCAACTCCGTCTCCTGATGCCAGACCATGTCGACACTCGCCCCGGTGGCGACCTCGAGCGCGGTCTTGCAGTCGCGGTCGCAGTTCGAGCCGGGAAAGACGACGACGGCTGCCCTCATGCGCGCCTTCGCGCGAGTTGGAAGGCCGCGCTCACGCCACCTCGATCCGGTAACTCTCGATCACCGGATTGGCGAGCAGCTTGTCGCACATCGCCCTTACCTTCGCCTCGGCCGTCGCCCGGTCGCTTTCGGCAAGTTCGAAGACGATCTTCCTCCCGACACGGACGTCGGCCACCTCGGGCCATCCCAAGCCGTGGAGGGCGCTCTCGACCGCCTTGCCCTGGACATCGAGGACGCCGCTTTTGAGGAAGACCTCGACCTGCGCCTTCATGGTCCGCCCCTTAGATGATTCCGCGGGGCCGGGGTCAAACTCTCACACCGCGCGTCGCAGGGCGCGCGGCGCGGCCACGAGACGCCAGCTTCGCGAGCGCGCCAGGAGGGCGCGCAACAGGGCGTTGTTGAGGGCATGACCGCCACAATGGGACTCGAAGCGCCCGAGCAGGGGCGCGCCCAGAAGATAGAGGTCGCCGATGGCGTCCACGATCTTGTGGCGAACGAACTCGTCGGGTCGGCGCAGGCCCTCCGGATTGAGGACGTCGCCGCCGCTCACCACGACGACATTGTCGAGCGAGCCGCCGCGGCCGAGTCCGGCGGCGCGCAAGGCTTCGACTTCCTCCAGCAGGCCGAAGGTGCGGCAGTCGGCAAGCTCGGTGCGAAAGACCGCTTCGTCGAGACACAGATCGAGGCTCTGGACGCCGATCGCCGGGGCGGCGAAATCGATCGAGAAGGCCATCTCGAAGGTTTCGGCGGGCAGCAACCGAGCGTAGGCGCCGCCCTCGGCCACCTCCACCGGCTCCAGGACCTGGAGGTACTGGCGAGCGGCCTGCTGTGGTCGGCGGCCAGCCCGGTCAATGGCGTCGAGAAACGGCTGCGCCGATCCGTCCATGATCGGGGTCTCAGGCCCGTCGATTTCGATTAGGGCGTTGTCGATGCCGGCCGCCCACAGCGCCGCCATCAGGTGCTCGACCGTCGCTACGGAGATGCCGGCGGCGTTGGCGAGGGTCGTTCCCAATCGCGTGGAGGCCACCGCGTCCGGGCGGGCGCGGATCATGCCGCGAGAGAATGCGCCGAAGTTACGGGAGAAACCGACGCCCGATCCTGGAGAGGCTGGACGGATGACGATCGAGGCCGCTTCACCGGAGTGGATGCCGACGCCGGCGATCGCGGCCGGCCGGGCCAGAGTGTGTTGCAGCTCGAACGAAGCCAGGGCGCGCTCCTCAATCCTTCAGTTGTCGGACCTCCGTCCGACTCGCTTCCCCGGCCCAGGGAAATCTAGGAATTGCCCGCAGTGGCGCAACACAACTCCTGTTTCCGGTTGTTTCCCCTTTAAGGTGCTGAAATTGCTCTATTTCAATTGGCCAGACGGCGAAGGAACGAGGGGATCTCGAGATCATCTCGCTCGGCCGGCCCGGTCTCCTCGACCGGCTCGGGCGCGGCCCTCGCGCTCGCAGTGGAGCGCAGCTGCGGTGCGGGCGCGTGCCTGGTCTGGCGGGGGCGGCCGAAGATGGAGCGGAAGCCGCCGCCGCGGCGCCGATGAGCCTCGGCGTATTCCGGCGAGGCGACGAGGGGCTCCTCGGCGATCTCCTCTTGCGGATCGTCGTCATCGGCCACGCCCGGGTCGACGATGCGGATGACCTTGGGGCCAGCGCCTTCCAGCGGCAGCGCGGGTTGGGCGACCGGGTCCGGGTCGGGCTCCGGCTCCGGACCGAAGGCGTAGCCTTCCTGCAGCAGCGGTTCGAAGACCCGCGGCTCTGCCGCCGCCGTGACCGGTTCGGCTTCGGCCAGCGTCTCTGGCTCGATGACCTCGGCCGGTTCGGGCTCGGCGGCTGTAGGCGCTGCCGGCAAGGTCTTCTCGGCGGCGCGGACGGCCTCGGTGCGCGGGCGCCAGGCCGGTTCGATGGCGGCGATCGAAGCGCCGTCCATGCCGGTGGCCACCACCGAGACGCGGATCATGCCCTTGAGGTTGGCGTCGAAGGCGGCACCGAAGATGATGTTGGCTTCCGGGTCCACCTGCCCGGAAATGGCGTTGGCCGCCTCGTCGACCTCGAGCAGGGTCATGTCGAGGCCGCCGGTGATGTTCACCAGCACCGCCTTGGCGCCCTTGAGCGTGACTTCGTCGAGCAGCGGATTTTGGATGGCGTTCTCGGCCGCCATCAGCGCGCGGCCCTCGCCCTGGGCCTCGCCCGTACCCATCATCGCCTTGCCCATCTCTGTCATCACCGTGCGCACGTCGGCGAAGTCGAGGTTGATGAGGCCCGGCAGGACCATCAGGTCAGTGATCGAGCGGACGCCCGAGTGGAGCACCTGGTCGGCCATGCCAAAGGCCTCGGCGAAGGTGGTGCGCTCGTTGGCGACGCGGAAAAGGTTCTGGTTGGGAATGACGATCAGGGTGTCGACGTAGCGCTGCAGCTCGGCGATTCCGGCCTCGGCCAGGCGCATGCGGTGCCGCCCCTCGAAGTGGAACGGCTTGGTGACCACGCCGACGGTGAGGATGCCGCGCTCGCGGGCGCACTTGGCGATGATCGGACCGGCGCCGGTGCCGGTGCCACCGCCCATGCCGGCGGTGATGAAGATCATGTGGGCGCCGTCGAGGTGCTCGCCGATCTCTGGCGTGGACTCCTCGGCCGCGGTCATGCCGACTTCAGGGTGAGCCCCGGCGCCGAGACCCTGGGTGACGTTCGCCCCCAGCTGGATACGGCGCTCGGTCTTGGAGAAGGCAAGCTGCTGGGCGTCGGTATTGGCGACGACGAACTCGACCCCTTCCAGGCCCGCCTCGATCATATTGTTGACGGCGTTGCCGCCGGCGCCGCCGACGCCGAAGACCACGATGCGCGGCTTCAGCTCCTTCGTCTGCGGCGCGAACACTTTGAAGGTCATGGCCCCTCCTGGAATCCCGTGTGCGCGCTCCGAAAGCCGAAGCGCGCGGCCCCCCGGGCGACCGCCCGCAGATGGAGCGGAACGGCCGCTTTAAAGAGCGCCAACATGCTTAATCGAGGGTTAAGCCCTTAGCCCGAGTCGCTCGGCGATCGAGCCTGCGGCCCCGTTTTTTACTGGCCATTTTCTGGCTTTGCCGTAGAGCCGCGAACAGGAGCAGAACAACGGCTCAGAAAGTCAGTATTGCCCTTCGCTGTCGCGTCGGCGCCTCTGGACACGCCCATGGGTGTGGCGAGGCGCCCCGTCTCCGGCTCTTCCCCCCGCCGCGCTCGCCTAGAGATTTTCCCTGAGCCAGGCGGCGGCGCGGGCGACCACGTTGGCGTGGGGATTGCCGGCCGGCGAACCGCGGTTGGCGCCGCCGGCGCGCTTGAGCGTGGCTTCGGCCGGCCCGAAGGCGGCGCGATGAAGGACCCCTGCGGCGGCGCAGAAGGCCGGACCGGCGGCTGCCTCGGCCAGGTGCGGCACTCGCCGCGGCCTTCCCAGGCGCACGGGGCGGTCGAACACGCGCACTGCCACTTCGCGCACCCCGGCCAGCTGGCTGGCGCCCCCGGTGAGGACAACGCCCGCGCCAGGGTCGGCCAGGGCGTCGGCGGCGCGCAGGCGTTCCTTCACCAGCTCCAGCGTCTCTTCGACCCGAGGGGCGATAATGCCCTTGAGGAGCGAGCGCGGAGCGACGACCGGTCCGGCGCCGGGGTCATCGCCCCGCGGCGGAGCCTCCACCATCTCGCGGTCCTCATGAAGCGAAGCGATGGCCGAGCCATGCAGGGTCTTGATGCGCTCGGCGCCGGCGATCGAAGTGGAAAGGCCGCGGGCGACGTCCTGGGTGACGTGGCCGCCGCCGACGGCGAGCGAGTCCACGTGCACCAAGGCGCCGCCGGAGTAGACAGCCGCCGAGGTCGAGCCGCCGCCCATGTCGATGCAGATGGCGCCCAATTCCATCTCGTCGTCCTCGAGGGCAGCCAGAGACGACGCCAGGGGCGCGGCGACCACACCTTCGAACTGAAGATGCGCGCTTTCGACGCAATGGCCGAGGGTGTGGAAGGCGGCCTCGTTCATGGAGACAACGAGCAGGTCCAGCCCCAGGGTTCGCCCGAACATGGCGCGAGGGTCCTTCACCCGGCGCTGGGCGTCCACGGACCAACCGATGGGGCGCAAATGGATCGGCAGGCGTCGGGAAAGCTGCAGTTTGGCCAAAGCCTGGGCGACGGCGCGCGCCAGGTCGGCCTCGCCGATGGGCCGGGCAGAGAGCGACACCTGGGCCGACAACCGATGGCTGGCGAGTTGGCCGCCGGCAGTGGCGACGGTGACCGCCTGAACGGAGACGCCGGCCATGGCCTCGGCCCGTTCGACGGCCAGGGCGATGGAATGGCCGGCCGCGTCCATGTCGACCACGGCGCCGCCACGCACGCCGCGCGAGGCGACATAGCCGACCCCGGCGGCCGTCAAGGTGCGCTCGGCCTTGCGCACGGCGTCGGTCTTCATGATGAAACAGGCCACCTTGGAGGCGCCCAGGTCCACCGCCGCGGTCACGGTCGGCCGGGCCAAGGCGGTCTTGAAGGGCTCGCGCACCGGCTTGCGAAAGCCGAGCGGCGCCTGGGCGGCGTCAGTATGTTCGAGGACGTGGACCATTTCAGGCGACGCTTTCCTTGGGGGCGGGCGGGGCGGCTTGCTGCAGGGCGGCTTTGGGGCGGACGACGACCATCTCCGGATCGCGTAAGTCGATGCGCGCCAGGCCCTGGTCGAGAATGCGGCCAGCGCGCTCCAGGTCTTCGAGCCTGGCCAGCGCCCCTTTGGGGTCGTCGGCTGGCAGAAGCACATCGGCGCCGTCCTTGAGGTCGAGGTCCCAGCGGCGCTCGTCGACCCGCACCAGCGCTGCAACACGCGCGGCCAGGGCGGGCCTGCGCGCCAGAACCGGAAGGAAATCGGCGGCAGCGGTATTGGCGCCCAGACCGACCACCAGCGGCAGAGCGGCGAACCTGTCTGGATCGGCTTTAGCGACCCGCTCGCCATCGGCGGCGATCACCTGGGTCACACCATCGTGGCGCCAGCGCGCCAGGATCGGCTTCTGGGTGACGACGATGACAAGGGTGTCGGGCCACAGGCGCACCACGCGCGCGCTCGCCACCCAGTCCACGGCTTCGACGCGGCGGCGGACGGCGTCCAGGTCCAGCGCGAACAGCGGCTCGCCAGGGCGCAGGCCGGCGGCGGCCATGATCTGGTCCTTTGAGGCCGCGGTGGCGCCCTGCAGACGCACGGTGGCGAGGCGAAAGCCGACGCTGGCCAGGCGCGTCGACCAGGCTTGGCGGGCGAAAGTCACGAGCGAGGCGCCGCGGCCGTCGGTGGCCAGCGCCCCGGTGACGCCGGCGGCGAGCAGCAATGCGGCGGCGGTCCAGGCGGCGGCCGCCGGCAGGCCGACCTTGCGCGCAGCCTCGAGCTTGGAAGGCCGGGTCGGCCCGGCGCGGGCACTCTTCTGGCCGGTGCGGCCGCGGGCGATCCTAGGCTTGGCTCTTCGAAACCTCGATGCCGGCCGCCCCCGAACCCCCACGGACATGCGCCCTCTCCGTGATCCACAGCACCAGTTCGTCGAAACCCATGCCCCGGTGCGCCGCCTGCTCGGGGGCGAGCGAAGTGGGCGTCATGCCGGGCTGGGTGTTGATCTCGAGTAGAACGAGAATGTCCTTAACGTCGTCATAACGCAGGTCGGCCCGGGTAAGGCCTTCGCAACCGAGCGCCTCGTGGGCGAGCCGGGCCTGACTGAGGGCGCGCGCGGCGGCCGCAGGCGGAATCCGCGCCGGCAGGACGTGCGCCGAGCCGCCTTCGCCGTACTTGGCCTCGTAGTCGTAGAAGCCGGCGCGCGGGATGATCTCGGTGACCGCCAGCGGTTCGCCGCCGAGCACGGCCACCGCGAGCTCGAGACCGGCGATGTAGGGCTCGACCAAAACCTCGTCGCCAAAGGCCCACGAGGGCGCGGCGATTTCCCGGGGCGGCGTATTGGCGCCCTCGGGAACGATGACGACACCCACCGACGAGCCCTCGGCGTTCGGCTTCACCACATAGGGCGGGGCCATGACATGGGCGGCGGCGACCTCGACGCGGGGAAACAGGCCGCCGCCGGGAACGGTGACGCCGGCCGCCGCCATCACCGCCTTGGCGCGGGTCTTGTCCATCGCCAGCGCCGAGGCGAGCACGCCGGAGTGGGTGTAAGGGATGGCCAGGGTCTCCAGCACGCCCTGGACGCAGCCGTCCTCGCCCCAGGCCCCATGCAGGGCGTTGAAAACAGCGTCCGGCCGCACGCGCACGAGCACGGTCGCGAGGTCGCGACCGGCGTCGATGCGGGTTACCCTGGCGTCGAGGCGCTCCAGAGCGTCGGCGCAGGCGCGCCCGGTGACCAGCGAAACCTCGCGCTCGGGCGAGACCCCGCCCATCAGCACCGCGACATGGCGCCCCAAGAGCGGACCGCTCACGCCTGCTTCTCCTTGCCGAGTCGGCGGATCTCCCACTCCAGTTCGATGCCGAAACGTTGGCTCACCTCGGCGCGTACGGTTTCGCCCAGGGTCTCGACGTCCGCGGCCGTGGCGTTGTCACCGGCTATGAGGAAATTCGCGTGACGCTCGGAAAACTGGGCCTGGCCGAGTGGCCGACCGCGCCATCCGGCGGCGTCGATCAGGCGCCAGGCGGCCTCCCCCGGCGGATTCTTGAAGGTCGAGCCGCCGGTGCGCTCCCGGATCGGTTGGGTGGCCTCGCGCGTCGCGGTGATCTCGGCGATGCGGCCCTTTATCGCCTCCGGATCGCCAGGACGCACACGCAGCACCGCCCCGGTCCACACAAGGTCCGCCGGGGCGCGGCTCCGGCGATAGGAAAATCCGAGGTCGGCGGCGCTGAAGGCGCGGCGCTGGCCGGTGCGATCGACACCCCAGGCGGTGAGGAGGACCTCGGCGGTTTCGCTCCCATAGCAACCGGCGTTCATGGTGAGCGCGCCGCCGATGGAGCCTGGAATTCCGGCGAAGAACTCCAGGCCGGCGAGACCTTCCCGGGCGAGGGCGCGGGCGAGCACCGCGTCCAGGATTCCGGCCCCTACGGCCACACCGGCGCCGTCCGGATCGTGGTGGATATCGCCAAAGGCGCGGCCGGCCAGGCGGATGACCACGCCCTCGATGCCGCCGTCGCGCACGAGCACGTTCGAGCCGGCGCCAAGGACCGTCACCGGTATGTCCGACGGCAGCGCCGCCAGGAACTCGGCCAGATCGTCCTCGTCCGCGGGCAGGAACAGCGCCTCGGCCGGCCCGCCCACCCGCAGCCAGGTGATCGGCGCCAGCGACTCGTTAAAGAGGAGCCGTCCGC
Organism: Caulobacteraceae bacterium; assembly: GCA_035946795.1. Lineage (GTDB taxonomy): Bacteria > Pseudomonadota > Alphaproteobacteria > Caulobacterales > Caulobacteraceae > Acaudatibacter. The sequence continues at coordinate 56,131 of DASYYX010000041.1, forward strand.
GCGCCGGCGGCAAGAGCTCGGCCAGGCTCATGCGGCGGCGCTCGCTTCCAGTTGGCCGGGAAGGGCATGCGCCCAGGCGGTGATGTCGCCGGCGCCCAGGAAGATGACGAGGTCGCCGTCGCGCGCCTCTGCCGCGATCAGCGACGGCAGAAGATCGGGATGCTCCAGCCCCAGCACTGAGCGGTGGCCGAAGCGGCGCACGCCCTCGACCAGCGCGTCCCGGCTCGCGCCCTCGATCGCCGCCTCGCCGGCCGGATAGACATCGGCCACGATCAGAGCGTCGGCGTCATTGAAACAGGCGCAGAACTCTTCGAAAAGGTCGCGCAGGCGGGTGTAGCGGTGCGGCTGGACGACGGCGATGACGCGGCCGTTGCCAGCCACCGAGCGGGCGGCGGCCAGGGCCGCGGCGATCTCCACCGGATGATGGCCGTAGTCGTCGACGATGCGCAGCCCGCTAGCCCGGCCAACGGTGGTGAAGCGCCGGCCGACGCCGGCAAAGCCGGCAAGGCCCTTGCGGATCGCCGGCCAGCCGACCTCGAGCTGGCGCGCCACCGCGATGGCGGCCAGCGCATTGAGCACATTGTGGCGGCCGGGGATCGGCAATGCCAGACGCCGCTCTAGGTGCGTCGAGCCGTCTGCGGCGCGGGCGACGACGTCGAAGGCCACGCCCTCGGCCCCGGAGTTGAGTTCGACAGCCTCGGCGCGGAAATCTGCCTGCGGATTGAGGCCATAGGCGATGAGACGCTTATCTTCGATCTTCGCCGCCATGGCCTGGACGTTGGGATCGTCGATGCACAGCACCGCAAAGCCATAGAAGGGGATGGACTCGACGAAGCCCTGGAACGCCGCCTTGAGCCGGTCGAAATCGCCGTGGTGGTCCAGGTGCTCCGGATCGATGTTGGTCACCACCGCGGCGGTGGAGCGAAGGCGCAAGAACGAGCCGTCGCTCTCGTCGGCCTCGGCCACCATCCACTCACCTTCCCCGAGCTTGGCGTTGGCGCCGTAGGCGCCGACAATGCCGCCGGCGATTACCGTCGGGTCGAGGCCGCCGGCGTCGAGCAGGGCGGCGACGAGGGCGGTCGTGGTGGTCTTGCCGTGGGTGCCGCCGACGGCGATCGAGTAGTTGAAGCGCATCAGCTCGGCGAGCATCTCGGCGCGGCGGACGAGCGGGATGCGGCGGGCGCGGCCTGAAAGGATCTCCGGATTGTCCGCCTTGACGGCGGTGGAATAGACGATGGCGCTGGCGCCCTCGACCTGGCCGCCTTCGTGGCCGATGAAGACGCGCGCTCCCAGCCCCTGCAGCCGGCGGGTGTTGGCGCTCGCCTTGGCGTCGGATCCCTGGACCGTGTAACCCAGGCGCAGCATCATCTCGGCAATGGCGCTCATGCCGATGCCGCCGATGCCGACGAAGTGCACCGGGCCGAGGTCGAAAGGGGCGACGCGGCGGGCCATGGGCGCTTTCCTAGCTGATTTGGCATCGCGCCTCACTCCGGTTGATCGACCCGATCAACCTTGACCTCGGCCGGGGGGCGAGCGCCAAGCTGGCGGCGTGAGCGATGACATGCGGGAGGCGTTGGCCGGGCAGGGTCGAGCCTGCGCCCGGTTCGGTTCGGCGTTTTCGGCGGCGCTGCTCGAGCGCGCGGCCCAGGCGGCAGGCGCAACGCCGGCGCTGGACCGGTTGCTTTCCCCCTGGGACGGAATGAGCACGGATGAACTGTTTGCCGCCGCCGTCCCCCTGCGGCTGCTGGGCGCCCTGCACGAACTGACCCTCACCGGCGAGGCTCCGGCGCTGACTGCCGCCTATCCGGCGGCCGAGCGCCCCGGCGACGCCGACGCGGCCTGGGCCGAGGCTCTCGAGGAACTGGCAAGCCAGGAGCAGCGCCTCGCCGCCTTCATGGCGCACGAGCCGCAGACGAACGAGGTGCGGCGCTCGGCCGCCCTGCTGGGCGGCTTCCTGACGATAGCGCGCGAGACCGGACTGCCGCTGCGCACCTTCGAGCTCGGCGCCAGCGCCGGCCTCAACCTCGTCTTCGACGCCTTCGCCTATCGCCTGGGCGAGATCGGTTCGTGGGGCGACCAAGGCTCCGGCTTGACTCTGGAGACAAGCTGGCGTGGGCCCCCGCCGCCCCTGGAGGCGGCCCTGCGGGTCGTCGCGCGCGCCGCCTGCGATCGCCGGCCCGCGAGACTCGCTGACGAGGCGGCCCGGCATCGGCTCCGCGCCTACATCTGGCCCGACCAGGCGGAGCGTCTCGCCGCCTTCGAGGCCGCCGTGGCCATCGCCCGAACCAAAGGCGTGACGGTCGAAGCGGCCGACGCAGCGGACTTTGTCGCCAGCCGGGCAGCGCCACAGCCGGGATTGGCGACCATCGTCTATCATTCGATCGTCTGGCAGTACCTCGGGCCGGAATCGCAGGCGGCGCTCTTGGCCGCGATCGAGGCGCAGGGCGGACGCGCCAGCGCCGAGGCGCCTTTCGCCTGGCTGCGGCTGGAGCCGGCCGCCGGCGCCCCGTTTCCGATCGAGTTGCGCGCGACCTTCTGGCCGGGCGGCGAGCAGCGGCTGCTGGCCCGCGCCCATCCACATGGCGCCTGGGTGGAGTGGCTCGGCTGACGCTCGAGCTCGCCCTAAGATGACCCCATGGAAAAGCGCCACGCAGCCGCCCACCTCGCGCACTTCGAGCGCCATGGCTGGGTGCTCATCGAGAACCTTCTCGAAGACGCCGAGATCGAGGCGGCTCTCCCCGGGCTGTTCCAGCTCTACCCGACGCCGGCGCAGTTTCACGCCGGCGATGACCCTCGCGGCGGGGCCTTTCGCATCGGCGCCGGGGAAAGCGCGAACGCCGGCGCCGAGCCGCGTTTTCGGCCGCTGCAGTTCGCCGGACTGAAGGAATTCCCGCACCCGGACCAGAGTCTCAATTTGCTGGCCGTCCACCCGGCCATCATCGCGCTCGCCGAGGACCTGCTCGGGACAGCCGACGTGCGCCTCTACCAGGCCGAAACCTTCGCCAAATACACCGGCGTCACCGCCTACGATCAGCCCTTCCACGCCGACTACACCAACCACACCATGCTGCCGCCACGAGCCGACGGCCGCTGGCGCCAGGCGCAGATGTTCCTCTACCTGTCGGATGTCACGGCGGCGCATGGACCCACGCGTATCGTCAGCCGCACCCTGACAGCCAAGGTCCCGGTCATGGATCTCGCCTTCCCGCGCGCCCGCGTTTCGGCCGAGCGGCATGCGCGATGGGAAGCCGCTGCCGTCAGCGCCATGGGACCCAAGGGCTCGCTGCTCGTCTACGGCGCCGACGTCGTCCATCGGGGGACAGAGATGACCGCCGAAGTAGGCGGCAGGTTCTTTTTCAACCTCGCCTACAAAGCCGCCGGCGCCGATTGGGTCGGGGCCAATCCCTGGCCGCGCAAGGGCTTTGTCAACTGGACCCCGCTTGTCGAGCGCTGCAGCGTGCGCCAGCTCGAGGTCCTGGGCTTTCCCCCCCCGGGCCATCCGTACTGGGATGAACAGACCCTCGCGGGCGCGGCGCAGCGCTACCCCGGGCTCGATCTCGCGCCCTGGGGGAGGGCAATCGGCGCCGGCGCGCGAGCGACCTGAGGCTCGGAACCGTTCGCCTCTCGCTCCGGAAAGACACGCGGGCCATCGTCTCGCCACGCCCCAGCGAAGGGCGCTATGAACCTCGAGCCGCCTCTGAGAGCGCAAAGGTGTGATGATGCAGACCCGCCAGCTCGGCAACACCGGCCCGGCCGTCTCGGCCATCGGCCTCGGCTGCATGGGAATGTCTTGGATGTACGGTCCCTCGGATCGGGCGGAGAGCCTCGCGACCATCCATGCGGCCCTGGACGCCGGCGTCACGCTCTTCGACACCGGCGACTTCTACGGCATGGGCCACAACGAGCTGCTGCTGGGCGAGGCGCTCGCGGGCGTGGCGCGCGACCGCTTCCTCGTCAGCGTCAAGTTCGGCGCCCAACGCGACCCGACGGGCGCATGGATCGGTTACGACGCCCGTCCCGCCGCCGCGAAGACCGCGCTTGCCTATTCGCTGCAGCGCCTGCGCCTCGATCATGTCGACATCTATCGGCCCGCGAGGCTCGATCCGGCCGTGCCCGTCGAGGAAACCATCGGGGCGATCGCCGACATGGTGAAAGCCGGCTACGTCCGGCACATCGGGCTTTCGGAAGTGGGCGCCGAGACCATCCGGCGCGCCACCGCCGTGCATCCCATCTGCGACCTGCAGATCGAGTATTCGCTGATCTCGCGCGGTCCCGAGCAGGCGGTGCTGCCGGCGCTGCGTCAGCTGGGTGTCGCCGTAACGGCTTATGGGGTGCTCTCGCGCGGCCTCATCAGCGGTCATTGGTCACCTCAAAATGCCGCGCCGGGCGACTTCCGCGCCTTCATGCCGCGGTTCGGCGCCGCCGTGGTGGACCAGAACCTCGCGCTCGTGGACCGGCTTCGCACCCTGTCCAGGGGGCGCGGTATCTCCGTCGCCCAACTCGCCATCGCCTGGGCGCTCGCCAAAGGCCAGGACATCATCCCGGTCGTAGGGTCGCGCCGGCGCGACCAGCTGGCCGAGGCGCTGGGGGCGATCGAGGCGCCGCTCTCGGCAGAAGACGTGGCGGAGATCGAAGCCGCCGTTCCGGCCGGCGCCGCCGCCGGCGACCGCTATCCGGCGGCGCAGATGGCCACCCTCGACAGCGAGCGCTGAACCTTCAGAGACGCTCGCGAAACTGCGACACCGCCGCGAAGTCGAAGTATTCGTCCAGGCGTGCGATCTTCCCTGCTTTCACCCGCGCCACGACGCAGGAGGGGACGGCGAGGCGCCGACCGTCCTTGCGCACGCCGTTGATGACGTGCTGCTGCACGAAGCCGCCCGGAAAGACCTCGAGGCGGCGCTCGGTCATCCTGAGATCAGAGATCAGCGCGACGAAGCCTTCGAAGAAGGCCCGTGTCTCCCCGAGCGTCTCCTCGCGAGCGTCGTGGTTGTGCCAGACGACCGCGTCCGGCGCATAACAGGCCATCAGGGCGTCGACATCGCCGGCCTCGGCGGCGGCGAAGAAGCGCTCCGCCAAGCTACGGATCTCGGCCGAAGCAGTCACGCCCGCGTCCGCGTCGGCCAGGGCGTAGATGTCCAGTGCGACCTCCTCGTACGGGTGGCTCTGTCTGATGGCGGTGGTGACCGCTGCCAGCATGTCGGCCGCGCAGGTGACCTCGAGGCGCTCCTCCTCGACGGTCTCGAGGCGGCCGATCTCGCCGATGGCGGGACGCGCCCCGGGGCCAGGTCGGAAGCGACCCTGGCCGCGGACGGAGAAGCTGCAGAACTCGTAGGAGCCGATCCGACCGCCGCCGGCCGCGCCTATGGCTTGGCGCAGAGCCTCGGCGCTCTCGACCGGGACCGTGACCACCACCTTGTAGCTCATCGCAACACCTTGATCTTCAGCCCGCGGCCGGGCGACACCGTCGCCATGCTCACGCCGGCCGTCGACGCCGCCGCCATCACCGAGAGCCTGGAGATCGCCGCCGAACGGGCCGGCGACCTCACGAGCGATGTGTATGCGCGGCTCTTCGAGCGGCAGCCGCAAATGCAGCCGCTCTTCTGGCGCGACAGCGACGGCGCGATCAAGGGCGAGATGCTGGCGCGCGTCTTCGAAGCCATTCTCGACTTCATCGGCGAGCGGCGCTGGGCCGACCACCTGATCCAGAGCGAAGTCCTGACCCATGAGGGCTACGACGTGCCCCGAGAAGTGTTCGCCACCTTCTTCGGCGTGGTCGCCGAGGAGGTGCACGCCGCCTGCGCAGACGCCTGGACCGAGACCATGGACGGCGCCTGGCGGCGCACCCTGGCCGACCTCGACTGGTACGTCGGCCATCCGGACCAGGCGGCGGCGTGAGGCGTCGCGAACTGACCCTGGCTTTGAGCGCCCTCCCCTTGTTCGGTGGGGCGGCGCCGGCGCGGAAACCAAAGGGAGGCGGCATGCTGGATCTGAGCGCCCGCACGGCCGTGGCGCGCATGGCCGCCGGCGATTTCACGGCGGAAGCCTATGCCGAGGCGCTGCTGGCGCAGTGCGCCCGCCAGAAGGCTCTGAACGCCTTCATCACCCTGGAGCCAGAGCGGGTCCGCGAAGCGGCCGCGGCGGCGGACAGGAGGCGCGCCGCCGGCGAGCGGGTCGGTGCTCTGCACGGCCTGCCGATCCCGATCAAGGACAGCGTCGATACCGCCGGCCTGCCGACGACTGCCGGCACGCGCGCCTTGGCCTCGTTTCGGCCGAAGGCGGACGCGCCGTGCGTGGCTCGGCTGAAGGCGGCCGGCGCGATCGTGCTCGGCAAGACCAATCTGCACGAGCTGTCGTTCGGCTGGACGAGTGACAATCTCGCTTTCGGCGCGGTCCACAATCCTTACGACCCGACGCGGATCCCTGGCGGCAGCAGCGGCGGCACGGCGGCGGCGGTGGCGGCGCACATGGCGCCATTGGGCGTGGCCGAAGACACCCAGGGCTCGATCCGGGTGCCGGCGGCGCTGTGCGGTATCTGCGGCTTCCGGCCAACGACGGGACGATATCCGAGCCAGGGCGTCGCCCCGATCACGCCCGTCTTCGACCAGGTCGGGCCGCACGCCCGCGCTGTGGATGACCTGGCGCTCTTCGATGCCGTCATGACCGCCGATGAGCGACCGATCCCAGCGGCGGCGTTGGAGGGCGTGCGTCTGGGCGTGGCGCGCGAATACTATTGGTCGGGGCTCGACCCAGAGGTCGAGACCGTTGCCCGGGCCGCCATGGCGCGCCTGGAGGGAGCCGGCGTCCGATTCGTCGAGGTCGAGTTGCCGGATCTGGCCGACCTCGTCGCCAAGACCACCGCCGCCATCCAGGCGCACGATGCCGCGCCGGCGTTCCGGCGGTGGCTCGCGGACTCAGGATCGCCGGTGAGCTTGGAGCAGGTGATGGCGCAGCTCAGCCCGGACGTGAAGGCGGTGTGGGAGCGTTTCGTCCTTCCAGGCGCGCCGATGCGGCCGAGCGAAGCGGCCTACGCGGCCGCCCGCGATATCCATCGCCCGGCGATGCAGCGCCTGTTCGCCGACGCCTTCCGCCAGCACAACCTGGCGGCGATCTTCTTCCCGGCCTGCATGGTGGCGGCCACGCCGATCGGCCAGGACCAGACGGTGACCATCGCCGGCGCGACCGTGCCGTTCGCCACGGCGGTGGCTCGCAATATCTCGCCGGGCAGCACCGCCGGCTTGCCCGGACTTGTGCTGCCGGCAGGGCTGACGGGCGCCGGGCCGCCGGTCAGTATCGAGCTGGACGGACCTGCCGGCAGCGACCGCGCCATGCTGGCGTTGGGCCTTGCGGTCGAAGGCGCCCTGGGGCCGATCCCCCCGCCGCCAGGAGCCTGAGCGGCGGGGCGCCCTGGATCGGAGATCGCCGCCGGCTTACGCTCGCGCCACCCCGCCGAAAGGGTAGAGAGCCATGGGCCTGAAGACGCCTGCCGAATATGTCGAGTCCTTGCGGGACGGACGCGTCACCTACTGGGACGGCGAGCGTATCGACGACATCACCAGCCACCCGAAGTTCAAGATCCCGATCGCGGTCGCGGCCCGGGACTACGACTACGCAGATCCAGGTCGGCGCGAGGTAATGACCTACCGCACCGAGAACGGCGAGCTGGCGCACCGGGTGTTCCAGATCCCGCGGACAGAGGCCGATCTCACCCGGCGTGTCGAGTTGATGCACGACATGTCGATCGCCGGCGGGGTGACGGGCGTCTTCATGGCGCTGATGAGCGTCAAGGACGCCGTCGCCGAGGTGAGCCCCCAGTACGCCGCCAACATCGAGCGCCTCTACCGCTACGCCCGCGACAATGACTTGAGGGCGGCCGAGGTCATCACCGACCCCAAGGGCGACCGCAGCCGGCGGGCCCACGAACAGGACGATCCGGACCTCTACGTGCGCATCGTCCGGCGCACCGACGACGGCATCATCGTGCGCGGCGCCAAGCTGCACATCACTGCCGCCTCGCTGGTGCACGAGCTGGTGGTCATGCCGACCAAAGGCATGCGCCAGGACGAGACCGACTACGCCGTCTCCTTCTCGATCCCGGTGAACGCCAAGGGCGTCAGCATCATCAACCGCAGCTTTGCCGCCCCGCAGCTCAACGCCTTCGACTACCCCGCCAGCGGCCACCACTCGATGCCCGAGGGCTTCGTGGTCTTCGACGACGTCTTCGTTCCCTGGGACAGGGTGTTCCTGGCTGGAGAGGTGCAGCTCGCCTGGCGGCTGGCGCAGTCGCTGGGGCTGTGGGAGCGCACCGGCGGCCTGGTGGGCTCGGTGGCGACCTCGCGCCTGTTCGTAGGCCTGGCCCAGCTGGTCACCGAGATGCAGGGCAAGGAGCGCGACGCCAACTGCCAGAACACCATCGCCGAGCTCATCTGCTACGCCGAGATGCTGCGCATGGGTCTGGATTACGCCTGCGCCCACTACGAGACGACGCCGTCGGGTATGATCCACCCCAACGTGCTCGCCGTGAATGCGGCCAAATACTACTACGCCGCCAACTACCACGACGCCGTGAAGCGGCTGCACGACCTGGCCGGCGGTCTGGTGCTGACCCTGCCTTCCGAAGCGGACCTGCGCAACGAGGCCTCCGGCCGCTACATCCGCAAGTACCTGCACACCAAGGCGAGCGTCGATGTCGAAACGCGCATGCGCGTCTACAACCTGATCCGGGACCTCACCGCCGACGCCTATGGCGGCTGGCATCTGGTGGTCGCGCTGCAGGCCGGCGGCGGGCTGTCGGCCCAGCGGATCATGATGAACCGCAGCTACGATATGGCGGCCGCGAAGGCGGCGGCCCTGGCCGCAGCCGGCGCGCCGCCGCCGGCGGCGATGGCGGCCGAATAGGCCGACGCTGCGAGCTGCCAGCCTCAGGCCGAGGACGAAGCGACCTCCACCGGGTAGCCGGCTTCGCGCCAGGCGCTCATGCCGCCATCGAGCGCGGTGGTGCGGGAAAAGCCAAGCTCGCGCAGGGTGGCGGCGGCCAGAGTGGAGATCTTGCCGAACTCGCAGCAGGTCAGGATGCGCACGGTGGGGTCGGGGAGTTCGGCATTGACGCGCAGCTCCAGCTGGCCCCGGGGCAGATGCACCGCCCCGGGGACGTGACCGGTCGCGAAGGCCTCCTTTTCACGCAGGTCGAGGACGACGAAGTCGCGCCGGTTCGAGCCGATCCGTTCGGCCAGCTCCGCCAGGGACATGAACGGCACCTTGGCCGCTGCCTCGGCCAGCAGCTGCGCCACCGTCTTGCCGCCGCTCATGTTGGTGCGCAGGGCCTCGGTGAGGTGCGTCGGCGCCGACAGGTCCAGGGCCCGCATCATGGCGACGAACTCGGCGCGATCCGTCTTCTCGAGGCGTGGATTGGCCTCGATCTCGGCGGCGATGGTCGAGTGGGTGCGCCCCTTGTAGTCATGCGCCGGGAACACCAGCGTCTCGGCCGGAAGCTTCAGCACCTTGTCGAACAGGCTGTCGTAGAGCTCGTGCGGATCGCCGGTGGGAAGGTCGGTGCGCCCGGTCCCGCCGATCAGCAGGGTGTCGCCAGTGAACACCCGGTCGTCCATGGAAAGGCACATCGAATCGCGGGTGTGGCCGGGCGTGTGCAGCGCCTGCAGTTTGAGACCGCCGCAGATGAGCATGTCGCCGTCGTCAAGGCGCAGGTCGGCGAAGGGCGCGGCGCCCAGGCGATGCATGACCACCGGCACGCGCAGCAGCTGACCCAGGGCGTGGCTGGCGGAAAAGTGGTCGGCGTGGGTGTGGGTATCGACGACATAGCGGATGGAAAGCCCGTGTCGGGCCGCGAGGCCGCGGTAGTGGTCGATGCGAGTGAACTCGGGGTCGATCAGAACTGCGCCGCGGCTCTCTTCGCAGCCGACGAGGTAGGACTGGCACCCGCCGGTGGCGACCTGCTCGAAGATCATCGGCTCCCCTCAACTCGCCCCCAAGATCAGGTTAGCTCGATGGCGAGGCCGCGGCCAGTCAGTCCCCCAGGCGCCTCACTGAGCCACGGAGGGTGGCGTCGCGGTCGACCGCGTCTACGAAACGGCCATCCGCCGTGATCAAGTGCGTGTCCTCACGCAAGGCGAGCGCGAGATAAAGGCAGTCATAAACCGGGTGGGACAACCCATTCGCCAATCGGTGGGCCGCAATGATGTCGGCCTCGATCGGCGTCGTCGCCACGGGCGCGTCCATCAAGCGCGCCAGACGTTCGGCCGCCTCCGCTGCGCTGATCTCGCCGGATCTGGTCCGGCTCCAAAGTACGTTCGCCGCTTCCGCCAGCCAGAGGGAGGGCGCCAGTAATTCCTCACTCCGCAGCTCGGCCGCCTGTTCCGATCCAGGTTCGTCGAGCACCCATTTCACCGCTACCGACGCATCTATGACGACGCTCACCGCCGGTCGCGGTCCCGGCGAATGAGTTCCGCAGAATCGCCCCGGATTCGCCCGCGTGTGGCTCGTCGCAATCGCGACGCCTCTTCCCAGAAGGCGTCGCGCGCGGCGGTCAGGGTGGCGCGCAGGATGGCCCGATGCTCGGCCTCGGCGCTGCGCCCGTTGGCGATGGCGCGTTTTTTCAACGCGTCGACCACCTCGGCCGGAACGTTCCTGACGAGCAATTGGGCCATGCGCTGAAGATATCATCTGATAGCACGAGTCGACAAGACCTCGCGCCCGCGGCGCCCCGGCGCGTATCGCCGCCGAGAGCGCCACCTGATCGGCGCACCTCTGACCACCCGACCAGACTTTCCCGAGCGCGCGGACCGGGGGCATGATACGTGGCCGCGCCAAGCGCGGTGAGGCGCAGGTATCCTGTCTGTGAGGAGCAACGCCGATGAAATCCGCCGTCTGCGACATGCTGGGAATCGAATTCCCGCTCTTCGCCTTCAGCCATTGCCGGGACGTGGTGGCGGCGGTCAGCCGCGCCGGCGGCTTCGGGGTGCTGGGCGCCACCGCCCACACGCCCGAGAGCGTGCGCGCCGAACTGAAGTGGATCGACGATCATGCGGGCGGCAAGCCGTACGGCATCGACGTGCTCGTGCCGGAAAACATGGCCACCGCCGGCGAGAAGAACGTCACCTACAATTCGCTTCAGTCCCGGGTCCCGGCCGCGCACCGCGAATTCGCCGAACAGCTGCTGGCGTCGGCGGGCATCGAGATGGCGACCATCGACGCGCCGGCCGAGCGGCCGCAGCCCTTCGATCCCGAGAACGCCTTGCGGGTGCTGGACGCCGCCTTCGAGCACCCCATCCGGCTGATCGCCAACGCCCTCGGCGTGCCGCCGCCGGAGATGATCGAAATGGGCAAGAGCCGTGGCGTGCCGGTGGCGGCGTTGGTGGGCGCCAAGGAACACGCCGTCCGCCAGGTGAACGCGGGCGTCGACATCCTCGTCGTCCAGGGAACGGAGGCCGGAGGCCACTGCGGCGAGGTCTCGACCCTGGTGCTGGTGCCTGAGGTGCTCCGGGCCATCGCCCCGATCCGCAAGGTCCCGGTGCTCGCCGCCGGCGGCATCATGACCGGCGCGCAGATGGCCGCCTGCATGGCGATGGGGGCGGATGGGGTGTGGACCGGATCGGTGTGGCTGGCCACGACCGAGAGCGAGACCAGCGAGATTTTCCGCGAGAAGATGATCGAGGCCTCGAGCCGCGACGCGGTCCGGGTGAAGACCCGGACCGGCAAGCCGGCCCGCCAGCTGCGCTCGGCCTGGACCGAGGCCTGGGACCGCAGCCCCAAGAGCCCCGGCGCCCTCCCCTTGCCGCTGATGAGCCTGGTGAGTGAGCCGGCGCTGCGATCGGTCGACCGGGCCGCCGAGGCCGGCAATCCGAAGGCGCGCGAGCTGGTGACCTATTTCGTCGGCCAGGGCGTGGGCCTCGTCGACCGGGTCAGCTCCGCCGGGCAGGTAGTGCAGAGCTTCAAGGAAGAGTTCCTGGAAGCGGTGGAGCGGCTGGACGGGCTGTTGGAGGAGTAGGGCGTCAGTACCTGAGGAACGGCCGGCGTTCTTCCAGCCAGGCCGCCTCCTCGGCGCGCGCCGCCGCGTCGAGGTCCGCCGGCGCGGCAGCCGGATCGTCTACCCATTGGCGCAGCGCCGGGCCGCCGCAGATGACGTCGATGGCCAGCCGGTCGGGTTCGTACTCGTATTCGAACTCGCGCCAGAGGGGGTAATCCGGCTGCCGGCGCCGCAGCGCCTTGAAGGCGAGCGCCACGACGCGCCAGGGCCTGAACGCCCCATGGTCGTAGGCCGGATCGTCGGTGACGATCTGGAAGGCGTGGCAGAGCTTGCCGACATGCTTGTGGAAGGTCGGCTCGAACCAGGCTTCGCGCAGCCGGCAGCCGGCGAGCCAGGAGGGCGCGAGAGCGCGCATCTCTTCGAGCACGGCGCGGGCGTCGATGTCCGGCGCGCCGAAGCCCTCCAACGGGCGGGTGGTGCCGCGGCCCTCCGACAACGTGGTCCCCTCGACCATCACCGTCCCCGGGAAGGCGCGCGCCATGGAAAGGTTGGGCGCATTGGGCGAAGGGTTGATCCAGGCCCGCTGATGAACGGGCCAGCCGAAGCCCGGCCCGGCATCGGGCGTCCAGCCCTCCAGCTCGATGACGCGATAGTCGAGGTCGAGCTTCAACGAGGCGACGAGCCAAGACCCGAGCTCCCCCAAGGTCATGCCGTGGCGGATCGGCATCGGCGCCGCGCCGACAAAGCTCTCCTGGCCGGGCTGAAGCCGCAATCCTTCGACCGGGCGGCCGATGGGATTGGCTCGGTCGAGGACCCACACCGCCTTCCCGAGCCGCGCCGCCCCCTCGAGCGCGTAACGAAGCGTCGTCAGATAGGTGTAGATCCGACAGCCGACGTCCTGCAGGTCGAAGAGCAGAATGTCGAAAGCGTCCATCATGGCGTCCGTCGGGGCCCGCACCTCGCCATAGAGGCTGAGCACTGGAACGCCGGTCGCCGGATCGGTGAAGTCGGGCGACTCGATCATGTTGTCCTGTTTGTCGCCACGCAGGCCGTGTTGCGGGCCGAAGGCGGCGGTGAGGTCGACGTCTTCGCAGGCGGCGAGCGCGTCCAGGCTGTGGAAGAGATCGGCCGTCACCGAGGCCGGATGGGCGAGCAGGGCCACGCGCCTGCCGGCGAGCGGCCTGCGCAACTCGGGCTCGGTGAGCAGGCGGTCGATGCCGAACTTCATGGCGGCGGCAGCTCCAGCACGAAACCCTCCGGATGGTGGAAGTCCGGCCTGGCGGCCGGATGCGCCAGGGCCCAGTACGATAGGGTTCCGCTGGTGTCTTCAATGACGGCGCTGAGCGCGACCCTCCAAGCGCCCTCGGATGACACGGAGCCGCCGAGCTCCAGCAATGCGGAGAGGGCCAGGGTGCTCTCGACCCGTTCGAACAAAAGGCGCGGCGGCGGAACGCCGGCGGCGCGCATCCCTGATCGGTAGCTGTCAAAGCGGTAGGCGGCCCACTCGCTCGAGGGCGAAAAGTTGAACTCGAGATAGCCATCGCCCTCAGGCGCGCGCACGAACGCTTCAAAGCAGGTGCGCCGCCAGAGCTCCTCCTTGCGGACGCTCGGGACCATTGCCGGCAGTGAGAGATCCGAGATCCGGCCAGTTACGACATATTTCAGCTCCAGCTCGCCGGTCCGAGGGCGAGAAGCTTCCCCCTCGACTCTCACGTTCGGCAAGGTGCGCGAGTGCGGATGGAGCCTCATTCCACGGGTCATGACTCGATTCCCGCCGCCAGGCGCAGATGCTTCCGGGCGGGTCTCGCCGTCCATTACGAAAAAGTCACTTGTGCTGGCTTTAGTGTTGTAGTTGACTACATCACCAGATAAGCGCATCACCAGATCGCCATGGAACCCGACTGGAACGACAGATCCCCGATCTACCGCCAGCTGCGGGATCGCATCGTGGCCATGATCCTCGACGGCCTGCTCGGCGAAGGCGAGGCGTTGCCTTCGGTGCGCCAGGTCGCCGCCGATTACCGCATCAATCCACTCACCGTCCTCAAGGCCTACCAGCAGCTGACCGGCGACGGGCTCGTCGAAAAGCGCCGCGGCCTTGGCCTTTACGTCAACGACGGAGCGCGCTCGCGCCTGCTGGCGGATGAGCGCCAGAAGTTCCTGGACCAGGAGTGGCCGCCGATCGCCGCCACCATCCAGCGGCTGGGGCTCACACCTGCAGATCTCTTGAACGCCCAGGAAAAGGAGGGCTGACAGCCGTGGCCTGCATCGAAGCCAAGGGCCTTACCAAGACCTACGGCGCCACGCGGGCGCTGGCCGGGGTCGACCTCCAGGTCGAGGAAGGCCGGATCGTGGGCCTCATCGGCCCCAACGGCGCCGGCAAGACCACGGCGCTGAACGCCATCCTGGGACTCATCCCGTACGAAGGCCACCTCACCGTCCTTGGCCGCGATCCCTGGCGCGAGCGCGACAAGCTCATGCGCGACGTCTGCTTCATCGCCGACGTGGCGGTGCTGCCGCGGTGGATGCGGGTCTCGCAGGCGCTCGACTTTGTCGCCGGGGTCCACCCGAATTTCGATCGCGCCAAGGCCGAGGGGTTCCTGGCCCGGACCACCATCCGCAGGACGAGCCGCGTGCGCGAGCTTTCCAAGGGCATGGTCACGCAACTGCATCTGGCGCTGGTCATGGCCATCGACGCCAGGCTGCTCGTGCTCGACGAGCCGACACTCGGCCTCGACCTCCTCTTCCGCAAGCAGTTCTACGACTCGCTGCTCAACGACTACTTCGACGGCCGGCGCACGATCCTGGTCACCACGCATCAGGTCGAGGAAATCCAGCATCTCGTCACCGACCTGATGTTCATCGACAAGGGCCGTATCGTGCTGGATTCCAGCATGGAGGCGCTCGAGGGCCGGTATTTCGAGGTCCTGGTCCGGCCCGAGCAGGCGGCCGCGGCCCGGGCGCTGAGGCCGATCCACGAGCGCCAGGTGTTCGGGCGCAGCCTCTTCATCTTCGAAGGCGCCGACCGCTCCGCGATCGCTGCGCTGGGCGAGGTGCGCACGCCTTCGATCGCCGATCTCTTCGTCGCCGTGATGAGCGCCCCCGAGGCGCCGCAGAGGGCCGCCGCATGACCACCACATCGACCCCCGTTCTCGAACCGTCTTCCGGGGCTGCTGCTCCGCAGGCGCACGCCACGCGACCCTTCCTGTGGTCCGTCCGCCGCGAGATCTGGGAACATCCCTCGGTGTGGGCCGCGCCGCTCATTGTCGCCGCCGTCGTCCTTTTCGGCTTCATCGTCGGCGACCGGGACCTCGGCCGGACCCACCGCGTCTTCATGGGCCTGGACCCGGCGAACCAGGCCATGATGCTGTCGGCGGTCTACGCCGGTTTCGCCGCCGCCCTGGTCGCCACCGGGGCCATCGTCGGCGCCTTCTATTGCCTTGCGGCGCTCGGCGGCGAGCGCCGCGACCGCACCATCCTTTTCTGGAAGTCGCTGCCGGTCTCGGATGTGACGGCGGTGGCCGCCAAGGCCGCCATACCGCTGGTCGCCATCCCGGCGTTCGTTTTCGTGGTCATCATCGCCCTGCAGATCCTGATGCTGATCTCCAACAGCGTCCTGCTCCTCTTCCTCGGCTACGATCCGTCGATCTTGTGGACGCGGCTGCCGTTCGACGACCTCACCCTGATGCTGGCCTACGGGATCATCACCGGGACACTTTGGTACGCGCCGGTGTTCGGCTGGCTGCTGTTGGTCTCGGCCTGGGCCAAGCGGGCGAGCTTCCTCTGGGCCGTGGGGACGCCGCTGGCGCTGTGCCTGTTCGAACGCATCGCCTTCGGCACCGGATACCTGTCGCGCCTGCTGGGTGAGCGCCTTTCGGGCGACAGCGGCGCCTTCACAGTGACCGTACGCCACGAGCTGCCGCGCCTCGACCCCGCCGGCTTCCTGGCCAACCCGGGCCTGTGGGTCGGCCTTGCGCTCGCCGTGGCTTTTCTCGTGGGCGCCGTGGCCCTGCGCCGCCGCCAGGCCCCGATCTGACCGTCATCGCTTCTCTGGGAGGGAGATGCGCCGATGATCCTGCACGTGCCGCCCGGTAGCCCCGCCCTGATCCGCTGGGGCGCCGACGCCCTCCTCTTTGGGCACATCGGCGGCGGCGGCCTTGGGATCGGCTCCGGATTCGTGTCGCTCCTCGCGCGCAAGGGCGGCCGGGCGCACCGCTGGGCCGGTCTCATATTCGTCCCCTCGATGGTCGTGATGGGCGTGATCGGAACGGCAGTCTCGCCACTGATCCATCAGCCGATGAACGCCAACGGCGGCATGCTCGCGGTATATCTTGTCACCACCAGCTGGGCCGCGGTGCGCCGCCGGCCAGGCACGATCGGGCGGTTCGAGATCGCCGCCGCGATGGCGCCTGCCGCCATGGTCGTCTGGCTCTGGGCCGCCGCCGCGATCGCGATCGGCGAGGGCCATTCCGCTGTCGAGGGAGTCCCGATCGCGGCGCCCGTGGTCATGGGAGGCTTCGCCCTGATCGCCCTCGTCAGCGACGTGCGCGTCATCGCTCGTCGCGGCGTTGTCGGCGCGGCGCGTATCGTCCGTCATCTGTGGCGCATGGGACTTGCGCTCTTCATCGCCACCGCCTCTCTGTTCCTGGGACAACAGCAGGTATTCCCCCGAGCCCTGCGCGGCTCCCTCATTCTGGCCGCGCCGGTGATCGTGGTGATCGTGCTCACCCTCTATTGGCTGGTCCGGACCTTGCGGGCAGGCGCGTCGCGGCGAAAAGCCCGGCCCGCGCCGACAGCGGCCCTGTTGGGGGAAGCGGCGTGACCGCCCGCGGCGGAGCCCGCCCCGGCGACCGTCTGCTGCTGCTGATTGCCGCCGCCAGCGTCCTGGCCTTGGCGATCGGCGCCTTGGGTTCGGTGGGCCAGACCGCCGCGACCACGGGCCGGTGGCTCCAGGCCGAGCTCGGCGACCGTTGGAGCGCCGCGGCCGATGTCATTGCCGGCGCATCGATCCTGGGGGCGCGGCTGGGCCATGGATCGGACGTTCGCCGCGTGCCCCCCGGGCCGATGGTGAATTCGGCCGCGCCATGAGGGCGGCCGTCTTCGAGCGCTACGGGCCGCCCGACGTGGTCCAAATCCGCGAGGTCACGGACCCCGCGGTCGGCGCGGGCGAGGTGCTGGTAAAAGTGCGTGCGACCACGCTCAGCGCGGCCGACTGGCGCCTGCGCAAGGCCGAGCCTTTCTTCGTCCGGCTGATGGCCGGCCTCACCCGGCCCAAGCGCACCGTCCTCGGACTGGAATTCGCCGGCGTCGTCGAGAAGGCCGGCGCCGACGCCAGCCGCTTTGGCGTCGGCGATCGTGTCTTCGGCTCTGCGGGGTTCGCCTTCGGGGCCCACGCCGAGCGGCTCGCCGTGAGCGAGGACGCCCTGACCCCAGCCCCCGACAATCTCGGCGACGACGGCGCCGCCGCCATCCTCTTCGGCGGGGTCACCGCGCTGCATTTCCTGAGAACCGCGAGCGTCGCGCCGGGCCAGAAGGTGTTGATCTACGGGGCTTCGGGATGCGTCGGGACCTCCGCGGTCCAGCTGGCGAAACGCTTCGGCGCGACGGTCACGGCCGTGTGCAGCGGCGCCAACCTCGACCTCGTCCGGGCGATCGGCGCCGACGAAGTCATTGACTACGCGCGTGGGGATTTCTCGAGCGCGGGCCCGGTCTACGACGTCGTCTTCGACACGGTCGGCAAGGCCGGGCTGGGGCGCAGCCTGCGCGCGCTTCGACGCGGCGGCATACTGCTGCAAGCGGCTCCGGCGCCGCTATGGTGGCTGGCCGCGCCGATCCTGGCGGCGACTGGCCACGCCAAAATCATCTCCGGATTGGCGCGCCCCGAGGCTGGCGATCGGGAGTTCTTCAGGCGGCTGATCGCGGCGGGCGAGCTGAGACCAGTGATCGGCGCGCGCTTTGCCTTCGAGGATATCGCCGAGGCGCATCGGTATGCCGAGAGCGGGCGCAAGGTCGGCAGCGCCGTGGTCATCGTCGCATGAACAGTGGGGCGAAGGTGCTCGATCGGATGCTCCCGAAGCACTTCGACGGCGGCTTCCGCGGCGCCCGGGCGGCGGCGTGGCTGCTGGGCGTGGCCGCCTTCGTGCGGCTGATGATCGGCCTTGCTTCGATTTTCAACGCCCGCCAGGCGGCGAGCGGCCCCGACGGCATTCCCCTCGATCGATACCCTCCAGGCGCCGCGCAGACGATCCTGTCGCTGTTTCAGCTCCTGGGGCTTTACGAGACCCTGCCGGCGCTGTTCGCCATGGTGGCGCTGATCCGCTATCGGGCGCTCATCCCCCTGGCCTACCTATTGCTGTTGATTGGCCAGCTGGGATCGCGGGCGCTGCTGCTGGCTAACCCTGCGGAGCGCTCGAGCCCCCCAGACGTCGCCACCTTGATCAACCTCGGGCTCCTCGCGCTGATGTTGGTTGGTCTCCCAATGTCGCTGATCGGGCGCAAGCAAGCGTCCTCGGCGCCATTGCCCGGGCCTGCGGCGTTGGAATAGACCGGCGGCTCGTTCGGAGCCGCCAATGCCGACCCAAGTGACCGCTTTTCCCTGGGTCCCGCCGTTCGCCCAGGGCTTCGTGCGCGACCTGCGGGTGCGCTGGGCGCTGGAGGAGGCGGGTCTGCCGTACGAGGTGATTCTGGTCGATCCGGCGACGAAATCATCGGCCGACTACCGCCGCTGGCAGCCCTTCGCGCAAGTCCCGGCGTACCGAGACGATGAAGTCGAGCTCTTCGAATCGGGCGCCATCGTCCTGCACATCGCCGCCAAGTCCGAAGCGCTGGCCCCCAAGGAGCCAGCCGGCCGGGAACGGGCGATGATGTGGGTGATCGCCGCGCTCAACTCGGTCGAGCCGCAGGTGCAGAACTTCGTCACCCTCGACGCCTTCTACGGCGGCGAGGCCTGGGTCGAGGGCTTCCGCCCCAAGGCCTGGGCGATGACGCGAGAGCGGCTGGCCGCCCTCGAGGACTGGCTGCAGGCCAAGGAATGGCTCGAGGACCGGTTCACCGTCGGCGACCTTGTCATGACGTGCGTCCTGCGGGAGTTGATCGAGTCCGGTTCGCTGAAGACTTTCCCCGTTGTCGAGGCGTATGTGGAGCGGTGTCTCGCCCGGCCGGCGTTCGGCCGCGCCCTCGAAGCGCAACTGGAGACCTTCCGCCGGCATGCGCCGGCGGCTTGAGCCGCAACCTCCCTCTTGCCGATCAATCGGCGACGCGCGTCACCAAATCGGCGAGCCTCTCGGCCGCGTCCGGCCGCGCCAGGTGTGCGGCCGCGGCCGCCATGCGCGAGAGCCGGCGCGGGCTCGACAGCAGCTTTCTGAGGATCGCGGTCAGGGCCGGCGCGGTGAGCTGATCCTCCAGCGCCACCTCGGCGGCGCCGGCGGCGCGCAGCACCTCGGCGTTGCGGGCCTGGTCGTCGTCGAGGGCGACCTTCAGCGGCACCAGAACCGCGGGCCGACCGGCGACCGCGATCTCGCTGACGGTTGAAGCGCCGGCGCGGCCGACGACGAGATGGGCGGCGGCAAGTCGGCTGGCCATGTTGCGGAAGAAGGGCGCGACTTCGGCCTCGACGCGGGCCTTCGCATAGGTCTCGCGGGCGCTCTCCAGACTCTCGGGCCTGGTCTGTTGCTCCACCTTCAGCTTCAGCCGCAGGGCCTGGGGAAGTTTGGCGACCGCCTCCGGCGTCAGCTCCGAGAGCAGGCGCGCGCCCTGGCTGCCGCCCGTGATGAGGAGACGAATCTCGTTTTCCGGCGGGGCGTAACCCTGGCCGGCGAGGGCGGCGATCTCCGGACGCACCGGATTGCCGACGACCACGGCGCGCGCCCGCACCTTCGCCGAAGCCTTGAGCAAGGTCGGGAAGGCGCAGGCGACAGCGCCGACATGCGGCGCCAGGAAGCGGTTGGCGCGCCCAAGGACGGCGTTGGCCTCGTGAATGACCGTGGGCCGCCCCGAGACGATGGCGGCGATCAGCGCCGGCAGGGAGGGATAGCCGCCGAAGCCCACGACCACCGCCGGTCGGACCTGCCGCAGGAAACCCCCGGCCTGGAGGACGCCGCGGCCGATCGCCATTGCGGCGCGAACAGCGCCCAGCGGATCGCCACGGCGAAAGGTGCCGGCGGAGAGGGCGACGCGGCGCTCTGCCGGGAACGCCGCCGTGAGGCCTTCGACGCGCTCGTCGGTGGCGAGGGCGATGCGCCAGCCCCGTCTTTTGAGCGCCTCCGCCAGGGCCTGGGCCGGAAACAGGTGGCCGCCGGTGCCTCCGGCGGCGATCAGGACCCAGCGCGGTCCCGGAGTCGGTTCAGGCAAACGCGCCGGCCCGGGCGAGGTGGTCGAGGGCGTAGGCGCCCGGGCGCCGGCGGGTCAGGGCCAGGGCGAGACCAAGGGTGACGCCCATGGCGAGCATGGAGGAGCCGCCGTACGAGATGAAGGGCAGGGTCATGCCCTTGGTCGGAATGAGGTCCAGGTTGACGGCGACGTTGATGAAGGCCTGCATGCCCACGAGCACGAACAGGGTCGCGGCGGCGACTTGCTCGAACGGGTCTGTGAGCCGCATCGCTTTGGCGAGCCCGCGGCCGACGAGCAGCGCGAACAGCGCAATCAACAGCAGCGAGAACCACAGGCCATACTCCTCCGCCGCCGCCGAGTAGGCGAAGTCGGTGTGCAGGTCGGGAACCGCGCGCTTCATGATGCCCTCGCCCGGCCCGCGCCCGAAGGCCCCGCCGGCGGCGATCGCCTCCAGCGCATGGCGCACCTGCTCGGTGTCGGTGTGCTCGGGATTGAGGAACTGGTCCACGCGCGTGGTCACGTGGGGAAACAGGAAATAGGTGCTGCACAGGCCCGTCACGGCCAGCACCGCCAGCACCGCGATCCAGCTGATCGGCACCCCGGCCATCCAGAAGGCGGCGCAGAAGGCCACCGTGACCAGGGCCGTCTGGCCGATGTCCGGCTCTGCCAGGAGCAGGGCGACCGTCACTCCATAAAGAGCAAAGGCGATCGAGACGCCGGGCACGCCAGAGCCCTTCTGGGCTTCGGCGAACATCCAGGCCGCCAGCACCACCAGCGCCGGTTTGACGAACTCCGATGGCTGCAGGGAGAAACCACCGATCTCCACCCAGCGCGTCGCGCCCTTGGCCGAGTGGCCGAGCATCGGAAGCACCACCATGGCCGCAATGGCGGCCACGAAAAGGAAGAAGGCCGCCCGGCGCACGCCCCGGGCCGACAGCATCGACACGACGATCATCAAGGCGAACCCGCCGACGGCGAACAATGCCTGCCTGACGGCGAAATGGAACGGCGAGGCCAGCCCCAGGCGCGCGGCCGCCGCCGGGCTGGTGCCGAACTGCAGCAGGACCCCCAGGCCGACCAGGGCGGCGGCGGCGCCCAGGAGGATGTGATCGATGGTCCACCACCAGTTGGCGATGGCCGAACGATCGGTGCGCTGGAAGGCGTGCTGCGAGCGGGCTTCGGCGGCGCTCATCAGGCCGAAGCTCGCAAGGGTGAAGGATCGGCGAGGGCGTGAACGGCGGCGCGGAATGCCTCGCCACGCTCCTCGAAGTCGGCGAACTGGTCGAAGGAGGCGCAGGCGGGAGAGAACAGCACCACCGCCTCTTCTCCGCGGGCGCGGGCCTCGGCGAAGGCGTAGGCGACCGCCTTGTCGATCGCCCCGACCTCTTCGCAAGGCACGCGCTGCGCGGTCAGGGTCGCGGCGAAATCGGCGCTGGCCTCGCCGACGAGGAAGGCCTTGATCACGCCCCCGAAGAGGTCGGCGAGCGGCTCGATCCCGCCCGATTTGGGCCGGCCGCCGGCGATCCAATAGAACCTCGGCCAGGCGTTCATGGCCTGGCGGGTGGCGTCGACGTTGGTGGCCTTGGAGTCGTTGACGAAACGCACCTTGCCGACAAAGCCGACGGTCTCCATGCGATGGGCCAGGCCCGGAAAGCTCATCAAGCCGTCGACCGCCTCGCGGGCGGAAAGGCCCAGCGCCCGGACCCCTGCGTAGGCGGCCGCGGCGTTCTGCCAATTGTGCCGCCCGCGCAGGGAGCGCGCCTGGTTGAGATCGGCGACTTCGGCGACCCGGCCCTCGCTGCCGTCGTAGAGCAGGCCCTGGATGGCGTAGACGCCCCGGCCCATGGCCTTGCCGGCGCTGATCGGCCAGATGGCGCGGCGGTTGGCGGCGGTGATCTCGGTGCAGATTTGCGCGCACCAGGGATCGTCGACGCCGATCACCGCGGCGTCGCCCTCGCCCTGGTTGAGCAGGATCCGGCGCTTGGCGGCGACGTATCCGGCCATGTCGCCGTGACGTTCGAGATGGTCGGGGCTGATGTTGAGAATGACCGAGACATTGGCCTTCAGGGTCGTGGTGAGTTCGAGTTGGTACGAGGACAGCTCGAGCACGTAGACCGCGCCCCCATGCATGTCCTCGAGGCCCAGCACCGGCACGCCGATGTTGCCGCCCAGCCGCGCGTCGCGCCCGGCTTCGGCCAGCACGTGGGCGAACAGTGCGGCGGTGGTGGACTTGCCGTTGGTCCCGGTGACGGCGACCACCCGCGGCCGGCGATGCGCGGGCGCCGCGGCGATCGCCCGGGCGAAGAGCTCGATATCGCCCAGGATCTCGACGCCGGCGGTCCTCGCCTTCTCCGCCGTCCAATGGGGGCTCGGCAGGCGCGTCGGCACGCCGGGAGAGAGGCACAAGGCGGCGAAACCGCGCCAATCGGCCTGCCTCAGATCGACGAGGTCGAGCCCGGCCATGTTGGCCCGGGCGCGAGCATTGGGATCATCGTCCCAGCACGCCAGGCTCGCGCCGCCGGCCTTGAGCGCCTTGGCCGCGGCCAGGCCGCTGCGCGCCAGCCCGAAGACGGCGACCGTCCGCCCCTCGAAAGCGCACACCGGGATCATCGCAGCTTCAGCGTGGAAAGGCCGAGCAGCGCCAGCATGACGGCGATGATCCAGAAGCGGATCACGATCGTCGGCTCGGACCAGCCCAGGCGCTCGAAGTGATGGTGGATCGGGGCCATCAGGAAGACGCGCCGGCCAGTGCGCTTGAAGTAGCCGACCTGCACGATCACCGACACCGTCTCGACCACGAACAGGCCGCCGACGATGGCCAGGACGATCTCGTGCTTGGTGGCCACCGCGATGGAGCCGATGGCCGCGCCCAGCGCCAGTGCGCCCGAGTCACCCATGAAGATCCGCGCCGGCGGGGCGTTGTACCAGAGGAAGCCCAGGCCCGAGCCCACGATGGCGGCGCAGACGATGGCCACCTCGCCAACGCCGGGGACGAAGTGCAGGCCGAGGTAGCCGGCGAACACGGTGTTGCCGACCAGGTAGGCAATGAGGCCGAAGGTGGCGGCGGCGATCATCACCGGCACCGTCGCCAGGCCGTCCAAGCCGTCGGTGAAATTCACCGCGTTGGAGGCGCCGACAATGATGAAGGCGCCGAAGAGGGGATAGGCCCAGCCGAGGTCCACCAGGGCGCGCTTGAACACCGGAAAGGCCAAGGAGGTGGAAAGGCTCGTCCCTTCTGGCGAGGGCGCTCCCAGACGGACCATGGCGAACACGGCGCCGATGCCGATCGCCGCTTCGACGACCAGGCGCAGGCGTCCGGAAAGGCCGCCCGTCGTCTGCCGGGTCACCTTGGCGTAGTCGTCCAGGAAGCCCAGAAAACCGAAGCCCAGGGTGGTGAGCAGCACCGCCCAGACGTAGGGATTCTCGAGATCGGCCCACAGCAGAGTGGCCACGGCGATGCCGGCCAGGAACATGAGGCCGCCCATGGTCGGCGTGCCGGCTTTCTCGACCACGTGGCGCTCGATGCCCTCGGCGCGGATTGGCTGGCCCTTGCCCTGCCGGGCCTTCATCCAGCGGATGAAGCGCGATCCCATGGCGACGACCACCAGCTCGGAGGTGGCCACCGCGACCCCACCACGGAAGGTGAGGAACCGCAGCAGGTTCATGCCCGGGAAGTCCAGGTGATGCGCCGCGAGGTATTGGTAGAGGGCGTAGAGCATGGTCCTCAGCCCTCCCCTCGCCGCATCAGCGCCGCGGCGATCTCGTGCGCCTTGGAGCCCTTCGAGCCCTTGACGAGGATGGCGTCGCCGGCCGTCAGCGCCCCTTCGAGGGCGATCTCCAGCTCGGCCGCGTGCGCCGCCCAGGCCCCGCGGCGCGACGGCGGCAGGGTTTCGAAGAGCCCCGCCATCAGCGGTCCGGCGCAGAAGACCAGATCGACGCGCGCTTCCTCGATCGGCCCGGCCAGCGCCACGTGGGCCTCAAGCGCCCCCTCCCCCAGCTCGAGCATGTCGGTGAGCACGGCGATGCGGCGGCCGGCGCCGCGGCGCTCACCCAGACTCACCAGGGCCGCCCGCACCGAGAGCGGGTTGGCGTTGTAGCTGTCGTCGATCAGGGTTGCGCAGCCGCCAGCGACGCCGATCCGGCGGACCGCGCCCCGTCCCGCCAGGGGGGCGAACCCGGCCAGCGCCGCGGCGGCGGTGTCCTGATCCACTCCTAGGGCGCACGCCATCAGAAGCGCGCACAGGCACATGAGCCCCCAGTGAGCGCCGTTCTGCAGCAGTTCGAGCCGCAGCGGCGCGCCGTCCACCGCCGCCTCGACCACGAGGCCGCGGGCCGAAGGTTCAGCCGAGATCAGGCGGGCGTCGGCGCGGTCCGATCGTCCAAAGGTGCGCACCCTGGCCCGCGCCCTTTCGGCCTGATCGGAGAGGAAACCGAACCAGTGGGAATCGGCGTCGAGAACCGCGGCGCCGCCGGCCTGCAGGCCGGTGAAGATCTCCGCCTTGGCGCGCGCGACCCCGGCTTCGCCGTCCGCGAAGTTCTCCGTGTGCACCGCGCCTACGGTGGTGATGGCCACCGCGTGCGGCCTGGCCAGAGCCGAGAGCGGCGCGATCTCGCCGGCGTGGTTCATGCCGATCTCGAAAACGGCGCGTTCCACCTCCGCAGGCATGCGCGCCAGCGTCAGCGGCACGCCGATATGATTGTTGTACGATTGCGTCGAGCCGTGCGCCGCTCCGGCGCGCCTCAGTGTCGCCAGCACCGCCTGGGTGACGCCGGTCTTGCCGACCGAGCCGGTGATGGCGCCGATCCGGGCCATGCTCCTGGCCCGCGCCGCCGCGCCGAGGCGGCGCAGGGCTTCCAGGGTGTCCTCGACCACGATGCTGGGCCTATCCGCCGGGCGACAGACCAGGGCGCCGGCGGCGCCGGCGGCGAAGGCGGCCGGAACGAAGGCGTGGCCGTCGCGATCGGCGGTCAGGGCTACAAAGAGGTCGCCGTCCTCGAGCGTCCGGCTGTCGATCGAGACGCCCCCGGCGGCGAACGCCGGGCCGTACGCCCGCCCTCCCGTGGCCGCGGCAATCTCGGCCGATGTCCACAAGGGTTTCACCCGCGGGCCTCCGCCAGCGCCAGGGCGACCTCTTCGGCGTCGTCGAAGGGCAGCACTTCATCGCCGATGATCTGGCCTTGTTCATGGCCCTTGCCGGCGACCAGCAGGACGTCACCGGCCCCGAGCATGGCCACACCCGCTCCGATCGCCGCGCGGCGACCGCCGATATCGACAAGCCCTTCAGCGCCGGCTCGGATCTGGGCGCGGATCTCGGCAGGGTCCTCGCTTCTGGGGTTGTCGTCGGTGACGATGGCGACATCAGCCAGGGCCGCGGCGGCCGCCCCCATCTGGGCGCGCTTGCCCTTGTCGCGGTCGCCGCCGGCGCCGAAGACCACAATCAGGCGGCCGCCCGCGTGCGGGCGCAGCGCCAGCAAGGCCGCGGTCAGCCCGTCGGGCGTGTGGGCGTAATCGATGAAAGCTTCGCCGCCCTTGGCCGAGGCGCCGATGCGCTGCAACCGTCCACGCGCGCCTTCGAGCGCCTCCAGAGCCTCGAGGACCGCGTCGGGCGCCTCGCCGGCGGCGACGCAGAGGCCCGCCGCCACCAGCGCGTTGGCGGCCTGGAAGGCGCCGGCAAGCGGCAGGCGGACCTCCGCCGGCCGGCCCCACGCCAGCAACCGCAGCTTCTGACCCCACCCATCGACAGCGCGATGGCCGAGCAGGATTCCCTGACCCATGGCGCCCACGGTGATGATCGAGCGGCCGCCGCTCACCACCGCGGCGGCAAAGGCCGGAAAGGCGTCGCTGTCGGCATTGACCACCGCCGGGGCGCCGCGCGGCAACAGGGTTTCGAATAGGCGCAGCTTGGCGGCGCGGTACGCCTCCATGGCGCCGTGGTAGTCGAGATGGTCCTGGGTCAGATTGGTGAACCCAGCGGCGGTCAGGGCGACCCCGTCCACCCGGCGCTGATCGAGCCCGTGCGAAGAGGCCTCCAGGGCGAGATGCGTCACCCCGCTTGCGGCGAGTTCGGCCAGGGCGCGGGAAAGATCAGCCGCGTCCGGCGTGGTGAGCCCAGGGGCGGCGAGCGTCTGGTCGGGCGTGATCACGCCCAGCGTGCCGATGCTCGCCGAGGGCCGGCCGAGGGCGGCGAAGATCTGCCGGCAGAAGCCGACCACGGAAGTCTTGCCGTTGGTTCCGGTGACCGCGACCGCGGTCTTCGGCTGCGCTCCGTAGAACGCCGCCGCAGCGAGGGCATAGACCCGGCGCGGATCATGGACGGTGACCACCGGCGCGGCGACCCCGTCGATGGTCTCCCCGGCCAGCACCGCGGCGGCGCCTCCGGCCAGGGCCTGCGAGATGTAGCGGGCCCCATCCGCCCGCGTCCCCGGCAGGGCCGCGAACAGGAAGCCCGGCTGCACCTTGCGGCTGTCGGCGGTCACGCCACGGATCACCGGATCGTCCCTGAGGTCGCGCTGGACCAGGTCGGAGAGGCGATGGGCGGTCAATCTCGGGCTCCGACCAGGGCCTTGGCGTCTACCGGCGCATTGGGATCGGGGGGTGGCTCCGGCTGGCGCTGGACCCCAAGCAGCGGCGCGATGCGGGCGATGATCCGGCCGACGATCGGCGCCGAGACCGCACCGCCCGTGGTGAAGCCGCCGGTCTCGGGCATGGCGTGCGGCTCGTCCATCATCACCAGAACCAAGTACCGGCGCCGGTCGAAGCCGCCGTCGGTCGGGAAGATGGCGGCAAAAGAGGCGAGGTTCAGCTTGCCGGCGCTGTAGTGGCCGTTGACCAGCTTGGTGGCCGTCCCGGTCTTGCCCCCCACCCAATAGCCGGGGACTTCGGCGAACTTGCCGGTGCCGGCCACCACGTTGAGGCGCATCAGGTCGAGCATGGTGCGCGAGGTCGATTCCTGGATCACACGCCGCCCCGGCGCCGGCGCCGCGCCCGCGGGCAAGGCGCGCAAGGTCAAGGGGCGCCACACGCCGCCGTTCAGGATGGCGCTCATACCGGTGGCGATGGCCAGCGGCGATACCGAGATCGAGTGGCCGAAGGCCATGCTGGCCACAGCGTTGGGGGTCCACTTGCGGATCGTCAGCGGCCGCGCCGACTCGGCAAGCTCGCTGGGCGCGGCGGCGAACAGCCCGAAGGCGTGGAAGTAGCGGTCCATGCGGTCCGCCCCAGCGAGCAGCGCCATGCGCGCCGCGCCGATGTTCGAGGAGTGGGTGAACACCTCCCACAGCGGCAGCACGGTGTCGCCCTTGTCGTAGTCGTGGATCGTCTGGCCGGGCAGCACCAGGGGGGTATGAACATCGAAGGTCGTGTTGACGTTGACGACGCCCGAATCGAGCCCCATCGCCAGGGTGAACACCTTGAAGACCGAGCCCGGCTCGTAGACGGTGGCGGCGGCGTGGTCGACCAGAGCGGCGGGGGGCGCCTGGCCCGGCCGGTTTGGGTCGTAGGTGGGCCAGCTCGACATCCCCAGGATCTCGCCGGTCTTGACGTCGACCACTAGCGCGGCGGCGTCGGCGACCCCGAAGTGACTGGCGGCCGCGGCCAGCTCGTCGTGCAAGGCGCCCTGGACCCGGAGGTCGATGGAGAGGACCAAGGGCGCGCCGCTCCTGCCGCGCAGCAGGCCGTCGTAGGCGCGCTCGACGCCCGACAGGCCTCGGCCGTCCTTGCTGGCGAAGCCGATTAGGTGCGCGGTCATCTCGCCCAGGGGATAGGCGCGCGCCTGTTGCTCCTGGAACGACAGGCCCGGCAGGGCCAGATCGAAGATCTTCTCCTTGACCTCCGGCGTCAGGTCACCGGCGATGAAGTACGCCGGTCCATCGCCATCGAGGACCTTGTCCAGGCGGGCGCGGTCGAGACCCGGAATGACCTGAATCAGGGCGGCCGCGGTGGCCGCCTTGTCGGCGACGTCCTTCGGCTCGACGTAGAGGGCATAGCGGATGACGTCGGTCGCCATCAGCCGGCCGTTGCGATCGACGATGTCGCCGCGCGCGCCCGGGGCCGCTTCGGCCGTCTCGCCGGGCCGGTCGAGGCCCGAGAACAGGGCCGCCTTGGTGGCGCCCAGCGCCAGGGCGACGAAGGCGGCGGCGAAGAGGACCAGGACGAAGAAGATGCGCAGGCGCGCGTCGTCCTCCGGCCGGCCGGCGGCGTGGGCCCGCTCGAAGGCTCGCTCGAGCCACCACAGTCGCCGCGGCGGCGGTTCCCGCCCGAGGTCGGGAGCGGCGCCCAACGCGGTCATGGATGCGGCTTCCCTGCGCCGGCCGCGATTTTGGGCAGATCGCCGAGTGCGATTTCCTGGCTCGGCGCGACCGGCCCCATGTTCAGGTAATCTCGCGACAGCCGCTCGATCCGCGCCGGGTCTTCCAGGTGCGCGACTTCGGCTTGCAGCAGACGGACGCGTTTCTTCTCGACCACGATCTGGCGCTCGATGCCGGCGGAATCGGCGCTCTGAGCTCCGGCGATGGTCTTGAAGCCGTAGACCGCCAGCGCCAGCGCCAGGAGCAGAACCAGCGCCGCGACGTCCACCAGGCGAAAGCCGCGAATCCGACGCGAGAACACCGCCGCCATCGCTCAAGCCGCCTTGCGCGCGAACGCCGGGGCGGCGGTGCGCCGCGCCGCCCGGAGCCTGGCCGAACGGGCCCGGGGATTGGCGGCCAGTTCCTCGGCGCCCGGCCTGCGGGCGCCGGCGAACAGCAGCGAGAAGCTCGGCGCCGGGACGGCGGCCGCCGGGGGGAGGTGCCGCGACACGCCTTTGCCGCCGCTGCGCTCGACCAGGAAGGTCTTGACGATCCGATCCTCGAGCGAATGGAAGCTGACGACCGCAAGCGCTCCCCCGACCGCCAGGGCGCCTTCCGCGGCCCCGAGACCCCGCTCCAGTTCGCCCAGTTCGTCGTTCACGGCGATCCGGAGCGCCTGGAAGACGCGCGTGGCCGGGTGGATCTTGGCGCCGCGCCGGCCGCCGACCGCGTGTTCGACGATCTGCGCAAGATCGAGGGTGGTCAGGAACGGCCGCTCGGCCCGACGCCGGGCGATCGCCGCTGCGATCCGTCGCGACCGCGGCTCTTCGCCCAGGTCGCGCAGCAGGCGCGCCAGTTCGGCTTCCGGCAGAGAATTGACGAGGTCGGCCGCGCTCTGGCCCTCGCCGCCCATGCGCATGTCCAGCGGCCCCTCCCGCTGGAAGGAGAAGCCGCGCTGCGGGTCATCCAGCTGCATCGATGAGATTCCGAGGTCGAGGGCCACGCCCTGCGCCGCGCTCTCGCCCACCTCGGCCCGCATGGCCGTAAAGCTCGCCGCTACGAACCGGAAGTTCGGATCTTGCGTCAGGGCGGCGGCGCGCCGCCGGGCCTGCGGATCCTTGTCGAAGGCCACGACCGCGGCGCCGGCGGCCAGAAAGGCGCGCGCATAACCGCCGCCGCCGAAAGTGCCGTCGATTATGGTCTTGCCCGGCGCCGGGGCGAGCGCCTCGACCACCTCGGCAAGCATCACTGGCGCGTGCGCCCTGGCGCTCATGCGCCGGCTCCGCCGGCGCGCGCCAGCCGCTGCGCCGAACGCAGGGCGGCCAAGCCCTCGCGCGCCGCCAGCCGTTGCGCCGCCCGGTGGGCCAGGAAGGCGTCGCGCGGCCAGATCTGAAAGCGGTCGCCCATGCCAACCACGCTTACCCAATCAATGATTCTGAGCGCCTCGCACAGGGCCTCGGGCAGGGTGATGCGTCCGGCGACGTCGAAGGCCAGCTTGCACATGCCGCCAAGGACAGTGGTCTCCAGAGCCGCCCGCAGCGGGTCGCCGAAGGCGAGTTCCTCGATGAGGCCGAGATAGCGATCGAAGAGAGCCTTGCCGCCGCCTTCCAGGCAGTCGGCCTCGATCGACGGGAAGCAGAAGACAGCGTCGAAGGGGCCGCCGATCGCGGCGCGGAACTCCTGCGGCACGACAATGCGCCGCTTGGAGTCCAGTTGCTTCTCGAAAGTCGAGAAAAACACCGTCAGCCCCGATGCCCAACGGCGGCCCCGACGATCGAAGCGCGCCGCCCCTTGCCGGCGGAAGCGGCGGCCCGCCGCGAGCGCGCCGCACG
This sequence comes from Caulobacteraceae bacterium, assembly GCA_035946795.1. Taxonomy (GTDB): domain Bacteria; phylum Pseudomonadota; class Alphaproteobacteria; order Caulobacterales; family Caulobacteraceae; genus Acaudatibacter. The sequence goes on from DASYYX010000041.1 coordinate 86,557, forward strand.
CCGTCAAAGCGTTGGATTTGGGTTAACATGGGATGAACTGGGACACAATGACACTTGCGGGCCATTTTGTCGCAGCAACAAAGAATTTCGGGCGCAGTCGGCTAGCTCCGGCGCCTCTCGTCCAGAACAATTCAAGAACTCATGTGGAAAGAGACCAGACGGCCTGTAAGCCGGGTTCTGTGCCGCCTTGCGGAAGCAAGACGCGGCGGTCATTCCTCTGACGGCCCCGCGTCGCCGCGGGGCTCCTGCGACCTACCCGGACCCCTCGGACCGGCGACGGTCCTGCCGCAAGCGGCGCGAGGTCCCAATTCGGTCTTGCTCCAGGCGGGGCTTGCCATGCCGACCCCGTTGCCGGGACCGCGGTGGGCTCTTACCCCACCCTTTCACCCTTGCCTCCGAGACGGAGGCGGTTTGCTTTCTGTGGCGCTTTCCCTGGGGTCACCCCCGGCGGGCGTTACCCGCCGCCTTGTCACCGTGGAGCCCGGACTTTCCTCCCCCGCCGGCTTGCGCCGGCGAGAGCGACCGCCCGGCCGTCTGGTCCGCCGCAAAGGTCGGGGCGAAGCCGCTCGCGGTCAAGGCGTAAAGGAGCTGGTCGAAGTAGCGGCCCTTCCAGTAGCCGTAATCTTTGAGCACGCCCTCGCAAGCGAACCCCCACCGCTCCAGCAGCGCGCACGAGTGACGATTGCCGGGGGTCACCATTGCTTCGAGGCGGCGGAGGCGAAGCGCCTCGAAGCCGAAGGCGATGACGAGCGGCAGCACCGCGTCCATGACGCCCCGGCCCCACCAGGCCCGCGAGAGGTCGTAGGCGATTTCGCCCCGGCGGCCCCGGTCCAGGACGAGGCTGTTGAAGCCGCAAGTGCCCACAAACGCACCGCCCGCCTCGCTGCGGATCGACCAGCGCAGCCCCTTGCCGGCCGCCAGCCGAGCCTGGGCCCAAGCGACCGTCTCGCGCGCCTCGGCAAGGCTCGTCAGCGGCTCGATGTCCAGCCACTCGACAACCTGCGGATCACCGAAATGGGCCAGGAGATCGGGCGCGTCCCCTTCGGCGAGCGCCGCCAGCACGAACCCCGCGGGCGTCGGCGGAGGAAGATCCCTCAGAGCGATCACGGCGCCAGCCTGAGCAACGCCATCAGACGCGCGCGCACCACGCCGTCGGCGGCGCCGTCGATGGCCCCTTGGACCCAGTGCCGCTGAAACGCCCGCACGGCCGCCGCGGTCGCCGCGTCGAAGAGGCCGGTGGGCGGCAGGCCAAACCCCCAGCGCCGCAGCGCCCCCTGGAGCAACAGAACCGGCGGGCCGTCGTCATCGGACTTCAGAACCGGGCCAGGCGCGGGCTCCGGCTCCACCCACAGCCCATGTCCTGCCTCGGCCAGGCGCTTCCAGGGAAAGAGCTCGCCCGGATCGGCGCGCCGGGCCGGGGCCACGTCGGCGTGAGCAAGGATCCGCTCCTGCGGGATGGTCCAGCGCGAACGGATATCGTCGAGAAGCTCCAAGGCGACGGCGATCTGGGCCTCGGCGAACGGGCGATAGCCGAACTCGTGCCCGGGATGGTCGAGCTCGATCCCGATCGAGGCGCCGTTGATATCGGTCTCGCCGCGCCAGGATGAGACGCCCGCATGCCAGGCGCGCCGCTCTTCGGCCACCAGCGCGAACACCTTGCCCTTTTCGTCGATGAGATAATGGGCGGAGACCTCGGCCTTCGGGTCGGTGAGCCGCGCCAAGGCCGCATCGAAGCTCGGCATTCCCGTATAGTGCAGCAGCACCATGTCGGGCGGCCGCACCCGGGCATTGAAGTTGGGCGAAGGCGCCGGCGTCGCCTTCATTGGGCCCGGCTCCGGAACGCCAGCAACAGCGGCGCGACCTGGTTGCGTCGCAAGGCGATGATCAGCACGCCGGCGAGCGCCAGCGCGGCGCCGACGGCCATGCGCGGACCGAACGGGTCGTGGGTGATGAGGACGCCCATGACGATGATCAGCAGGGTCGAGATCAGCGTCAGCGGCTGCAGCAGCGTGCCTTCGTGCCGCTGGATGAGCCAGTAGTAGGCCGTGTGCGAGCCGACCGAGACGACGAGTCCCGAGAACAGGATGGCGCTGACGAATACCACGGGCGCGCGCGCCGCCGCCTCGACCTGCCCCGGCTCCAGCACCGCGGAGAGCGCCGCCAGCGGCCACAGCGAGGTGAATCCGACCCAGGCCTGGAACTGCAGCGGCCTGACGCCCTCGATTTGTTTCATCATCACCGCCCCGACCGCCGCGGCCAGGGCCGAGGCGGCCACCCACAGCAGGCCCGGCGTCACCGCCAGGCGCCGTTCCACATGACGATCAGGGACCCGGCGAAGGTGAGCACGATGCCGGTTCCCCGCCGCCAGCCGACGTGCTCGCCCAGGAGAACGATCGACAGCAACGTCGCCATGGGCGCGCCGAGCTGGCCGACGATGGCGTTGGCCGACGGACTGACAGTTTTCAGGCCGATGAAGTTGAAGCTGAAATTGAGGGCGCCCATGAGCAGGCCGACCACGACTATGCGCCAGAGCGGCCGCGGCGGCGGCAGCAGCCAGGGCAGGGTCACCAGCGTCACGACTGCAAAACGGCCGGCGGTATAGAACAGCGGCGGCACGCCGAAGTCCGATAGCACGATCTTGGCGAAGATGCTGTTGGCGGCCCAGACGACGCAGACCCCGAGCAGCACCGCGAAGTCTTTTGGCGGCATGGCCGCCTCAGGCCGCGTCCGGGAAGCTCAGGCCCTCGTAGCGGGCAAGGTGGTGGTCGGTCGAACCGAAGGCGCCCTCGATCAGGGTGGCGCGTTTGAAGTAGTGGCCGATCGCCATCTCGTCGGTCATGCCCATGCCGCCGTGCAGCTGGATGGCGTTCTGGCCGACGAACCGGCAGGCGCGGCCGACCTGCACCTTGGCGGCCGACACCGCCTTGGCCCGCTCGGCGGCCGCTTCGCCCAGGCGGATGTGGGCCATGTAGGTCATCGACACCGCCTGCTCGAGCTGGATGAACATGTCGACCATGCGGTGCTGCAGCACCTGGAACGAGGCGATCGGCTGGCCGAACTGTTTGCGGTTCCTGGTGTACTCGAGTGTGCCTTCGTGCAGCTTGCGAAGCACGCCCACGGCCTCGGCGCAGGTCGCGGCGACGGCTTCGTCGACCACGGCTTCGACGAGCGGCAGCGCCTCGCCCTCGGGCCCGACCAGGGCGTCGGCAGGCAGACTGACGTCTTCGAACGCGATCTCGGAGGCGCGCGAGCCGTCAACGGTCGGGTAGTCCCGCGCCACCACCCCCTTGGCGGACTTGTCCACAGCGAAGAGCGACACGCCCCGCGGCTCCCGCTGCGTTCCACCCGTCCGGGCGGTAACCAGCAGGCGCTCGGCGAACGGCGCGGCCTGGACCACGGCCTTGGCCCCGTTCAGCAGCCAGCCGGCGCCCTGCTTGCGCGCGGTCACCGCCAGGTCGTTGAGGCAGTAGCGCGCCTGCGTCTCGGCCCAGGCGAAGGCCCAGCGCGCCTGGCCGGAGACGATCTTCTCGATCTCGGCCCTCGCCCGCGCCGAACCTTCCCGGCGGAAGACGCCGCCAGCGATCACCACTGTCGGCACGTAGGGCTCCACCACGAGCGCCTTGCCGAATTCCTCCATGATCACCAGCGTCTCGATGGGACCCCCGCCCAGACCGCCCATGTCCTCCGGGAATGATGCGCCCAAGATGCCGAGCTCTTCGGCCAGGGCGCGCCAGATCTCCGGTCGCCAGCCCGGTGCGGCGCGCGTGACCTTGCGCCGAGTCTCGAAATCGTACCGGTCGGCCAGGAAAGCGGCGAGGCTGTCGCGCAGCAGCGACTGCTCTTCTGTGAAACTGAAGTCCATCGGCGTCCCTGAGCAAGGCAGGTCCGCCCGGACGGACCCGAAGCAGCGTTTAGAGCCCGAGCACGAGCTTGGCGATGATGTTGCGCTGGATCTCGTTCGAGCCGCCGTAGATCGAGGTCTTGCGGGTGTTGAAATACTGGCCGGCGACGCCCTCGGCCGCTTCAGGCCCGATGGCGCCGATGTTGTGCGGCAGGCCACGCAGGTAGGGCGCGCCGTAATGACCCGCAGCCTCCAGGGCCAGCTCCGTCAGCCGCTGCTGGATCTCCGTTCCCTTGATCTTGAGGATCGAGGACTCGGGACCCGGGCCGCGTCCGGAGCTTTCGCCGGCAAGGGTGCGCAGCTCGGTGAACTCCAGCGCCGTCAGATCGATCTCCAGCTCCGCCACCTTGCGCCTGAAGAAACGGTCGGCGATCAGCGCCCCGCCATCGTCGGCGCGCTCGGTGGAAGCGACCTGGCGCAGGCGCTCGAGGCCGCGCTTGGAGCGCGCCACTCCGGCGATGCCGGAGCGCTCGTGCTGCAGCAGCGCCTTGGCGCACGTCCACCCCTGGTTCTCGTGGAAGATCCGGTTCTCGACCGGGACCTTGACGTTGTCGAGGAAGACGTCGTTGACCTCGTGGCCGCCTTCCAGGGTGATGATCGGCCGCACCGTGATCCCGGGCGTCTTCATGTCGATCAGCAGGAAGCTGATTCCGGCCTGGGGCTTGGCGGCCGGATCGGTGCGGACCAGGAAGAAGCCCCAGTCGGCGAACTGGGCCAGCGTCGTCCAGGTCTTCTGGCCGTTGACCAGGTAGTATTCCTTGCCGTCATCGCCCTTGATGCGTTCTGCCCGGGTGGTCAGGGAGGCGAGGTCGGAGCCGGCGCCGGGCTCGGAGTAGCCCTGGCACCACCACACCAGGCCGTCGCGGATCCCGGGCAGAAACCGTTCCTTCTGTTCCTGCGTGCCGAACGTGTAGATCACCGGCGCCAGCATGGCGACGCCGAAGGGGATGATGCCGATGGTGTCCGCCTTGGCCTGCTCTTCGGACCAGATGTACTTCTGCGTGGGCGTCCAACCGGTCCCGCCCCATTCCGTCGGCCATGAAGGCGTCGCCCAGCCCTTCCGCGCCAGCACGCGATGCCAGGAGAAATAGTCCTCCTTGGTGAGGGCTTCTTCCGAGTGCTGCTTGTCGCGCAGCGCCGCCGGATAGTTCTCGGCAATGAAGGCCCGCGCCTCCTCGCGGAAGGCGTCGTCTTCGGGCGAAAAGTTCATGTCCATAAGGCTTTTCCTCGAACCGTCCGCGATCCTAGCGGCCGCCGCGAGCGCTTGCCAAGGTGGACGCCGCGGAAGGGCCGGGGTCTAACGGGTCCTCGATGCCGCGGCTCCTCAGCTACAATGTCCACCGCTGCCTGGGCCTCGACCGGCGCCTCGATGTCGGCCGCATCGCCGAGGTGATCGCCGCCGCCGAGCCGGATGTCGTCGCCCTGCAGGAGGTGGACGTAGGCCGCGCCCGCACCGGCGGCGTCGACCAGGCCCACCGCATCGCCCAGATGCTGAAGATGGCCTTCCGCTTCCATCCGGCGCTGCGGGTCGAGGAGGAGCTCTACGGCGACGCCATCCTCACCGCTCTCCCCGAACGCCTGATCAAGGGCGGCCCCCTCCCCGGCTATCCTCGCATCCCGCAGCTGGAGCCGCGGGGCGCCTTGTGGGTGGCGATCGATTTCGGCGGCGACCGCGAGCTGCAGGTCATCAACACCCACCTCGGCCTGGTGCCGCAGGAGGGCCAGATCCAGGCGCGGGCCCTCGTCGGCCCCGACTGGCTCGGCGCCCCCGAGCGGCGCGACCCGCTTATCCTGGTCGGCGATTTGAACGCGCCGCGGACCACGGCCATTCACCGCATCCTGCGCCGGCGCCTGAAGGATGCGCATGCCCTGCGCCCGCGCGGCGGCGCCCGCGTGGCCACTTTCCCTGCGCCGATGCCGGTGCTGCGCATCGACCACGCGTTCGTATCCGAGGGCGTGAAGGTGAAGGCGGTCTCCACCTCGATGGTGGCGGCGGCGCGGGTGGCCTCCGATCACCTGCCGCTGATCGTCGACTTCGAGCTCGACAACGCCGCCTCGACCTCGCGGGCCTCGGCGTAAAGCCGTTCGCTGCGCTTGCGCGGCCGCCAGGAGTCGGCGGCGCTGACCGGATCGCCGATGTGGAAGCGGGCGATGAAATCACCGAGCGGCCCCAGGCGTTGCGGTTCGATCGGCCTCAGGCGCCCGTGATCGTTGAGCTCGGCGATGGCCCCGATGAGGCCGCCGCGGCGTTCGCGCGCCGCCGCCATGGCGGCGCCGTCACGGCCGAGCCAGTGGCCCAGAAGGGTGTCGGCGAGCCAGCCGACCGCGGCCCGCTCGGCATCGGACCGCGCCTCCAGCGCCAGTTCGCATTCGGTATCGAAGCCTTGAGAGCGGTTGTTGAGGTTGGCCGAGCCGATCCGCAGGAGCGCGTCGTCGACCACCATGGTCTTGGCGTGCACCACGATCGGCCGTCCTCCGGTGGTGAACGGCGCCAGCACCGCCAGCCGGCCAAAGACATCGGCGGCGCGCAGCCGCCACACGAACACCGAGCGGGTCCGGTCCATGGTGAGGCGATCGAACCAGCTGGCCGATTGATGGGTGGAGATCAGCACGATCTCAGGGCCATCGGGCTCGGTAAGGCGCGCCGCCAGCGCCTCGGCCACCAGGGGTGAGGTGAAATACTGGTTTTCGATGTAGAGCCGGTCTCTGGCCAGGGCGATCGCCTCGACCGTCAGACGGGCGATCTCTTCGATCGCGGCGCGGTTGCGCCACGCCGGTTCGGTGCGGGCGATGCCCAAGCGCGTGTCGGTGACGTCGGCCGGGATGTCGGCCGGCCACAGCGCCTCGCCCTCGCGGGCGGGCGGCGCCGGCGGCGAAACATCCTCGCCCTGCGACATGCGCCAGCGCTCGCGAGCCAACTCCCCCAGGGCGGAGGCGACAGGTCCCTCGACCATCATCGTCACCTCGTGCCGAGGCGCGTGCTGGCGGCCGTTGGGAGACAGACGTCTGGCGTCGGAATCGAGGTGGGCCGGCGTGTCCCAGCGATCGGCGCACAGGTCGCCGCTGGAGCAGAAGGCGAGCGCATCGTCGACGACGATCAGCTTCTGGTGGTGGCAGGCGCCGAAGGGGATGGTGTCATCAAGGGCGAAGGAGACACCGCTGTCGGCGAACCAGTCCTTGGCCCGATGCGGGAAGAAGCCCTGAGTGGCGCTGATGGCGAAGGCCGAACGCCAGATGAGGACGCGGATGTCGAGCACGGGCCGCGCCTTGGAAGCGGCCAGAAGCAAGCGCCCGATCTGGTCGGGGGCGTCGGGGCGCATGAAGCCGTCCGGCCGCAGGCGGGTGCGCGGATCGAAGCTCCAGCCGAGCAGCAGCACCTGATGGCGAGCGGCCGCCAGCGCCCATTCGAGAGCGACGAAATAGCTCTGCACGTCGACCAGGAAGGCGACCCGGCGCGCCGGCGCGATCCGCCAGCAGGTCCTGCCTTCCACGAGGGCCGTCATCGGCGTGTGAGTTAAGGGCAAACGCGGCGCCGTCAATGCGACCCCGCGCCCAGACGCCGCGCGGCAAGAAAAAGCCCTTCCCCGGGGGGAAGGGCTTTTGGCGGGGACGTTCGGGCGCCTGGTTGGGGGATTTCCGGCTGGGGATCGCCCTCGCCACACCGCTCCGAAAGGGCCGGAGCGATGGTATCGACGTCTTCAGTTGCTGGTCACGCCGTTGCTGACGCTGGCGCTCTGCTGGCCCAGGAGCGAGGCGCACACGCCGTCGCGCTCGGCGATCAGGGAGGCGCGCTCATAAGAGCCGGCGTGGCTGGCGGCGCGGGCCGCATCGCGGCGCATCTCGTCGGCCTGGTCCTGGGCAAGTTCGGTCCGGCCGACGCTTTCGCGCCTCATCAGCGCCCTTATGGCGGTTTTGTCGCCAGCGCCGAGCGCCGGCGCCGACATCAGGGCCTCGCAGCGCGCCGCCTGCATGTACTGAGCGTCGGTCAGGTGGGACGAGGCGGCGAAGGCCGGGGCGCCGACGGCCAGGGCGGCGACAACGATCACAGACTTCAACATGTCAGCTTATCCTTTTGCTCGGAGGGAAAATCGACATGCCGATGTTGAACCAGATCGATGAGTTCTCAAGTTAAATCGAGGAAATATTCTTTCACAAATCTACCTTATATTACATAAACTTAATAATCGTGTCGGTATTGATTAAGTTCCCGTAATGCGGGACCAGGCGACGACGATCTGGCGCCGGGCGAACCGCGGCGCGGCCGCCGGGAAGATGGCGCGGCCCGTTCACCCGATGACAACGCCTGCTGGGTTAAGCACGGCCGCATCAGCCGCCAGAAGAGCGGCGCGTGTGGGCGTTTTCGATGATGAGGTTCGTGATCGTGGCCGCTGTGGCGGCCATCGGCGCGGTGGCGGCCGCCAGGGTGGCCGAACGCGTGGCGCCGGGCGCGCCGGAGCCGGCGCGCGCCGCTGTGGTCCTGGCTGCGGAGTCTCCCTCTCAGCCGGCGGCGATCTCCAAGAGCGTCGACGGGCACTATTGGACCTGGGCGGAGGTCGACGGCCATCCGGTGCGCTTCCTGGTCGACACCGGGGCGACGGCCGTGGCGCTCACCGCCGACGATGCCCGGCGCCTTGGCTACGACCCGGCGAGTCTCGACTATCGCTACAGCGTCTCGACCGCAAACGGACAGGCGCGGGCGGCCGAAGTGAAGCTTGCCAGCGTCTCGGTGTCGGGGGCGCGCGTCGATGATGTCGAGGCCTTTGTCCTCGACCACGGGCTGCCTGCTTCGCTCCTGGGCATGACCTATCTCGGACGCCTCTCCGCCTTCGAGGCGACGCCCACGACCATGATCCTGCGGCCCTGAGCGCCTCCCGTTCGGCCGCCAGTCAGGCCAGGACCAGGGGGCGGGCGGCCGCGCTCACCGCTTCGAGCGCCTGTTCGATGACCTCTGCGCCGGCCCCGCTCCGCACCGATTCCACCGTGAGAATGCGCCGCCAGGCGCGCGCGCCGGGCCGGCCGGCGAAAAGCCCGAGCATGTGGCGGGACATGGCGAAAAGCGGGGTCCCGCCCGCCGCCTCGCGCCGGACATAGGCAAGGTAGTCGCGCGCCGCTCGCGCGGGATCGGCGGCCAGGCCGTCGCCAAAGAGCGCCGCGTCGGCCCCGCCCAGCATCGCCGGCTCGCGGTAGGCGGCGCGGCCGAGCATGACGCCATCGACATGCGCCAGCTGCTCCCGGGCGGCCTCGAGCGAGCCAATGCCACCGTTGATGACCACCGTAAGCTGGGGCCGCTCGCGCTTGAGCCGCCGCACGATGCCATAATCGAGCGGCGGGATGTCCCGGTTCTCCTTGGGCGAGAGGCCCTCGAGCCAGGCCTTGCGGGCGTGCACCGCGATCACGGCGACGCCTGCTGCCGCAGCTGCATCGGCCAGGGTGAACAGCGCCGCCTCCGGGTCCTGCTCGTCAACGCCGATGCGACACTTGAGCGTCACCGGGATGGCGACCGCCGCGACCATGGCGCCCAGGCACTCGCCGACCAGCTGCGGTTCGCGCATCAGGCAGGCCCCGAAGCGGCCGCTCTGCACCCGGTCCGAAGGGCAGCCGACGTTGAGGTTGACCTCGTCGTAGCCGAAGTCCTCCCCGATCCGCGCCGCCTCGGCCAGCGCCTGTGGCTCGCACCCGCCCAGCTGCAGCGCCACCGGGTGCTCGGCCGGATCGTGGGCCAGCAGGCGGCCGCGATCGCCGTGGATGACGGCGCCGGTCGTCAACATCTCGGTGTAGAGCCGCGCCCGGCGCGTCAGCAGCCGGTGGAAGAACCGGCAGTGCCGGTCCGTCCAGTCCATCATCGGCGCAATGCAGAGGCGGTGGGTCATGCGAACGCGGGAGGCGGGTCTACAGAAAGATGGCCGGCTCCTCGGTCGGCGCTCCAGGTTCGAGGAAGTCGAAATCGCAGCCTTCGTGGGCTTGGCGCACATGCTCGAGGAACAGGCGTCCGTAGCCGCGTTCATACTTGGGGGCCGGCGGCGACCATTGCGAGCGTCGGTTGGCAAGCTCGGCCTCGGTGACGTGGAGATGGATGCGGCGCGCCGGAACATCGATTTCTATCTCATCGCCGGTGCGGACGAACGCCAGCGGCCCGCCCACGTGGCTCTCGGGCGAGACGTGCAGGATCACCGTGCCGTAGCTGGTGCCGCTCATGCGCGCGTCGGAAATCCGCACCATGTCCTTCACGCCTTCCTGCAACAGGCGCTTGGGCAGCGGCAGCATGCCCCACTCGGGCATGCCTGGGCCGCCCTGCGGACCGCCTTCCTTCATCACCAGCACCGACGAGGGATCGATCGGCAGCGAGGGATCGTCGACGCGCCGGTGATAGTCGACCCGGTCCTCGAAGACGACGGCGGCGCCGCGGTGGCGTAGGAGTTCGGCGCTGGCGGCGCTCGGCTTGGTCACACAGCCGTCCGGCGCCAGGTTGCCGAACAAGGCGGCGAAGCCTTCTCGCGCCACCGGCCGCTCTGGCGGACGGATGACCTCGGCGTCGATCACTTCAGCCCCGGCGATGTTCTCGCCCAGCGTGCGCCCGGCAACCGTCGCACAGTCCAAGGCGAGCCGGTCTGAGACGGAATTCAGAAGCGCCGGCAGGCCCCCGGCGGCGTAGAAGTCCTCCAGGAGGAACCTGCCCGAAGGCGCCACATCGGCCAGCACCGGAGTTTCGCGCGCCAGCCCATCCAGCCACTTCAGATCGATGCCGACGCCGGCGCGGCGGGCCAGGGCGAGCAGGTGGATGGCGGCGTTCGTCGAGCCGGCCAGCGCAAAGTTGGCGACGGCGCCGTTGCGAAAGGCGGCCTCGGTGAGAATGCTGCTCGGCCGAAGGCCTTCCCAGACCATGTCGACGATCCGGCGTCCCGCCGCGCCCGCGAGTCGGCGTTGCAGGGCGTCGACTGCCGGCACCGACGAGGCGCCCGTCAGCGTCATGCCCAGCGCCTCGGCGATCGCCGTCATGGTGGAAGCGGTTCCCATGACGTTGCAGGTGCCGACCGTGCGGGCGCTGCCGGCCTCGATTTCTCCCCACTGCTGGCGGCTGATCCGCCCCGCCCGCAGCTCGGCGCCGTACTTCCAGGCGTCTATGCCGCTGCCGAGGCGCTCGCCGCGCCACAGGCCGTGCAGCATGAAACCCGCCGGCACGTAGATCGCGGGCAGATCCATGCTGATCGCGCCCATCAGCAGTCCGGGCGTGGTCTTGTCGCAGCCGCCCAGCAGCACCGCCCCGTCGATCGGGTTGCTGCGCAGCAGCTCCTCGGTCTCCATGGCCAGGAGGTTGCGGTACAGCATGGTCGTGGGCCGCATCATGATCTCGCCCAGTGAGATCGCCGGCAGCTCGACCGGATAGCCGCCAGCCTCCCACACCCCCCGCTTCACCGCCTCGGCGACCTCCCGCAGGTGACCGTGGCAGGTGTTCATCTCCGACCAGGTATTCAGGACGCCGATGACCGGCTTGCCGCCGAAATCCTCGCTGGCGAGCCCGTTCTGCAGGGTGCGCGAGCGGAAGGCGAAAGCGGCCGCGCCACGGCCGAACCAGCGCTGGCTGCGCAGATCAGAAAGGGTGCGCCTCATGACCGATACCGTCTATCGCGGAAGCGGCTTGGGCGCTTCACCGTCGGGCATGTCGACAACACTCCGGGGCGCCAGGAACACGAGCGGCAGGATCAGAGCGTAGACCGCCGTGATGGCGATCACGCAGACGGTGAACCCCCCGAAGGCGTCATAGAGGTCCGTCCCCAGAACGTCACCCAAGCGGGTGCTGACTTCGAAGAGGCCCAGGGCGGCCATCATCACCGTTCCCTGCAGTCCTTGAGGACATGAGCGGATGAGCAGAGCCATGTATGCCGACGTGGCGACCCCGCCCATCAGGCCGATCGCCGCCGCGGCGACAAGGGCCCCGGCGACGGAATGGATGAATAGAAGCGGGACCATTTGCGGCACCGCAACAACTGTTCCCCAGATGAGAAGCGTCCGGAGGGGGAGCTTCTGGCACAGGAGCCCAAACAGCATGTATGTCGGGATGAACCCCACCGCGAAGACGGCATTCCATTGGCCCCGTTGGGCGTCCTTCGCGTGCAGCGTGTCCTGCAGGTAGTACTGCAAGGCGGTGACGGATCCCGGCGCGAAGTTCCAGAGCATCCAGATCAGCAGGGCGGGATAGATCGGCCAGTGACGGATCAGGCGCCTGAGGTCGTCGGCCAGCCTGGCATGACGGAGGCGTTCGTCGCGCAGGTTCTGGAAGACGCTCGCCGGGCGGCAGAGCGCCAGGAGCGCGATCAGGGCCATGATCGCCGCGCCGACAAAGAACAGGTTGTGCGCGGCCTGGTCGGCCCTTTCACCTTCCAGCAGATCGCTGAACGCGCCGCCGAGCAGCAGCGCGGCGATCCCAGGCAGTGAAGAGAACAGGTTCCAGGCGGCGCTGATTTGGCCCGACATGACGTGCTGCTGGCCGATCGCGGAGGTCAGGCCGCTCTGGGCGCTCAGGACGAACAGATAGGCGATGCGGGCAAGGGCCACGGCCACGAGCAGCGCCACGTAAGTGAGAGGGACGAAGGCGAAGAGGACGTAGACGACGGCGCAGATCGCTCCGAACAGCAGCAGAAACCCCCGGTCGCCCATGCCAAAAGGGCTCCAGCGGTCGCGCGCCAAGCCGAAGAGGGTGGAAAAGTAGATGGGCGTCGCCGCCACGAGGCCGAAGAGGGCGGTCTGGTGAGCCTTCAGATGCAGCTTGTTCTTCAGGATGAAGCTGATCGGCAAGCCGATCAGGCCGCCCCCAGGGGCGCCGAATCCGAGCAGCACGATGAGTGCGCCCAGGTAGAGCAGGATCTTCCAGCGGACCGAGGGGGTTGCCGGCGAGGCCGCCGCGTCCGCGGCGTCCAGGTTGGCTAGGCGTTCGGGCTGGCCTCGATCTCTTGCAAGAGTGGTCACGCCGAGATCACGGCTTTGGCCACCGACCTCAGCAGATCGTAGATGTCTGGCCCATGGTCGGTGTTGACCTGCACGGCGGCGGCGAAGCCGTGATCGAAGTAGTAGGCGACGTTGGCGTTGTAGCCGGGAAAGTAGCCCGAGTGGTTGATGTAGCGGCCGAACAGCGGCCGCGTGGTGATCTCCACGCCCAGGCCGTAGCGGTTGTCCACGCCGGGGGTGGTGGTCGGCACGAACGTGCTCGAGGCGAGCATTTCGGCGAAAGCAGCGCGGGGTATGATCTCGCCGTTGGCCAGGCGGCTGTAGAACAACGCCAGCGAGCGCGGTGTCAGCGCCAGGCCCCCGCCGGTGTACTCGAGCGCCGGGTTCTTGCGCAGATGGCCCGGCCGGTCGGTGGTCTTGCCGGTGTTGCCGGCCAGAGCCTGGATGAGATCGCCGCGGGCGTAGCCGGCCGCCAGACCGGGCAGGTTGGGCGTATTCGAGGGAATGATGTCGCGCGTCGGCAGCTTCGAGAGCACGCGCTCGGCCAGCAGGGCGTAGTAGCTCTTGCCGGTGACCTTCTCCATCGTCAGGCCGACGAGGTGATACTCCAGATCGCTGTAGTGATAGCCGTGGCCGGCGGGGAACAGCGGCTTGTGGCCCAGAATGAACGACAGCATCTTGCGCGGCGAGTAGCCGACATCGCGGCCCGTCAGAGAATCGAGCAGGTACTCGGACTGGAAGTCGGCGAGGTCCAGGAACTGCGGAAAGCCGGCGCGATGCATGAGCAGGATGCGCAAGGTGAGGTCGGGCGCGTTCGGCAGCCGCTTGTACCAGGGCTCATCGGCGAAGATCGGGGCGATCGGGGCGTCGAGGCTCAACCGCCCCTCGGAGACCAGCGACATGCAGGTGGCGGCGCAGAAGGTCTTTCCCGTCGAGCCCGACATCATGCGTGTCGCCGGCGTCATCGGCGCATGCAGGTCCGGATCGGCCCAGCCGGCGACACAGGTCACCATCGTCTGGTCGTCGAGGAGAACGGCCGCCGAGCATCCCGGGGCCCGGCCCTCGGTCACGGCCTGCGAGACCACCGGCCTGAGCGCCCCCTCGATGCGGTCGATCGGTCTGGCGCCCGCGCTTGCTCTTGCGCCGGCGAACGCCGCCGCGCAGCCGGCGATCCAGGCTCTGCGATCCAGCATCGGATGCGGGCGAGTCGCTGCCATGGCGCTCCACGTTTCGCTCTTGGTAGATAACATAAGCATGTTACGGTAGCGGCGACCAGCTATCCGGAGGTCCCGTGCGTCGGTTCGTCAGATCCCATCCCGTCCTCTGCTATTACCTGCTGGCGCTCGCCATCTGCTCGGCCGTGATCGTCGCCAACTCGATCTATGGCGTCTGGTGGCAGGGCCGCACCGGTCACCGCTTCAGCTTCAACGAGGTGCTCTGGGCCCTGCTCAAGCAGTTCGGTCATGGGCGCATGTACGCCAACATCATCAGCATCGCCTGGGCTGGCACGCGCGAGCCGGTCTATTTCGGCGTCTTCCTGTTCGGCGGCGCGCCGACCATCTCGGCGATCACCATCAGCGCCGTCGGCTGGGGTCGGGCGGGTCTGGCGCGGCTGGTCTCTCGGCTCAAGCCCTGGGCGTCGAAGGAATTCCGCCGCGACGCCCTGATCATCTACGCCGCGCTGGCGGTCCTGTTCTTCGGCGTCAGCCTCGCGCATCTGGCCATCATCTGGAACTACAAGGGGCCGGCGGAGGCCCTGGCCACGGCCCGCGTCTGGGGCCTGCCGCCCTGGCTCCTGCCCCTCCCCTTCCTGATCGGCGGCTTCATCGACGAAGGTGCGAGCTTGGAGGAGCTCGGCTGGCGCGGCTTTGCTCTGCCGGTGATGCTCGAAAAGATCCGCACGCCGCTCGTGGCCGCGCTCCTGCTCGGGGTGCTGTGGTGGGCCTGGCACTTCCCGCGCGAAGTCCCGGACATCGTCGCCGGCGTGGTGAACTGGTCGAGCTTCATTCCCGGGCAGGCGGTCTTTCTGGTGCTCGTGGTCACCATGAACGTGGTGATGACCTTCCTCTTTCACCGCACCGGCAGCATCCTCCCCACCATACTTGTGCATGGCTGGGGCAACTTCATCACCAAGGCAGTCGGCGTCTGGGACATCGAGCACGTCGACGACCGCTTCTGGATCTTCCTGGTCGCGGCCGTTCTTCTCGTCGCCATCACCGGGCCCCAACTCGGACGACGCGGTTACGTGGCGAAACGTCAAAGCACAGGCTTCGGCCCGGAGCTGCCGGCGGCGGCGGCGGCCTGATCTGGTTCTTGCCGGCTGGCCCGGTGGTCAGCCGGATGCCGCCGTGCGCATGTCCTCGAGCGCGCCGCGAGCGGCTCCGACGATGCGGTCGATCTCCGTTTCGGCCATCGCCGTCGACAACACGAACGCCGCCGGATAGATCGGCGCCACGCCACGATTGACGAGGCCGCGATGGAGCGCGGCCAGCGCCGGCGCCAGTGGCGAGAGCCGCATCGCCTCGTGGAAGCTGCGGTAGTCGGTGATCGCCCGGCGGTGCGGCAGCACGGCCCATAGCGACCCGCGGCCCTGGACCTGCGCCTCGATGCCGAGCTGGGTGATGGCCGCGTCGAGACCATCGCGGAGCCTGTGGCCCAGGCGGTCGAGGCGAGCGAACGCCTCGGGGTCCAGCAGCCGCATCGCCGCCATGCCCGCGGCCATCGTCACCGGGTTGGCGTTGAAGGTCCCAGAGTGCTCCACCAGCGGACGCCCGCGCGCGGCGCTGAAGACGTCCATGATGTCGGCCCGCCCCCCCAGCGCGCCCACGGGAAAGCCGCCGCCGATGATCTTGCCGAAAGTGGTCAGGTCGGGGGTGACGCCCACGGCGCCCTGTGCGCCGGCAAATCCCAGGCGGAACGAGAACACCTCGTCGAAGATGAGCACGATGCCGCGCCCGGCGGTCTCGGTGCGCAGCATCGACAGATAGTCGGGGGCGACTGCCAGGAACCCCATGCGCGAGATCAGGGGATCGATGACGATCGCCGCCAGTTCCCGGCCATGAGTCTCGATCAGCCGCCTCGCCGCCTCGGTGCGGTTGACCGGCAGCACCAGGGTGTCGGCCACCGCGCCTTCGGTGAAGCCGTCGTTGTCGCGCACCGTAGCCGGAGCGTCGGCCTCGCCCCAATCTTCCGGGCCGGGGTGGTTGGAGACGTCGAGCGTTTCGTGGGCGCCGTGATAGGCGCCCTCCACCCGGGCCACCAGCGACCGGCCGGTGAAGGCGCGCGCTGCGCGCACGGCGAACATCAGCGCTTCGGTGCCGGAGTTCATGAAGCGGATGCGCTCGACCGAAGGCGCGCGGGCGCACATCAGTTCGGCGAATTCGATCTCCTGCTCGGTCGGGAAGCCGACCGAGACGAGGTTCCGCAACTGCTGGAAAACCGCACCCTGGATCGCCGGATGGCGATGACCGTGGATGTTCGCCGACATGTTGTTGACGCAGTCGAGGTAGCGCTGGCCGTCGACGTCGGTGAGCCAGCAGCCCTCGCCGCTGGCGGCGTAGATTGGGTAGGGCCTGCCGGCGACCGAATGGCGCGAGTTGCCGCCCGGTAGGAAGGCCTGGGCGCGCTCGAACAGAGCCGCCGACTTCGAGTCCTGATCGGGGTAGATGCGCGGGGCCGCGTCCAGAGCCATAACATAAGAATGTTATGTTGTGCGCAGGGTGTAAAGCCCTTGGCGCGTCTAGCGGTCCGGAATCGGCGCCAGGATGGCGAAAGTCCAAAGCGCCCGCTGGCGGCGGTTCCACGCCTCCATGTCTTCGGCGAAAGGCGCCAGCGTCGGGTTCTTCCACTGGAAAACGTCCATCGCCAGATCCTCGATGGAGTTGAGGATGAAGAGGGCGAGGTAGGGCGCGGGGTCGGTGGGCAGCCCCTGCTCCCGCCGCCGCTCGGCGATCGCCTGCTCCAAGGCGCGCACCACCGGACGGCGCGCCGCAAGCCAGGCTTGATAGGCGGCCGGGCGGGCGTTGATGATGACCACGATCGCCCGTTTCAGCCGCTTCCTGGCGAGGTGGTATCGCGAGGAGACCTCGAGGATCACGCCGACCAGCTCCTCGAAACCGCCGCCGGCGTACTCAGCCAGGATCTGGCCGTAGTGCGCCTGCACCTCGCCGATCACCATCTCCTCGACCGCCTCTTCCTTGCCCTTGAAGTGGAAGTAGACGGCCCCGGTGGTGAGCTTGGCCGCCTTGCAGATCTCGGCAAGGGTGATGTCGGCGACATCCTTGCGCATCGCCAGCCGGGCGATGGTCTCCTTGATGAGGCGGCGCGTGCGGTCGCCGCGCGAGTCGGCCTCCGAGTCGGCCCTGGGCGCTGATTTCAACGCGCGATTAGCCAAGGCCCTGCTCCCTGGATGCGGACAAGAGAACGCCGCTCCTATGCGCCCTATCGGTATCGAGAACCGGTCGCGTCAAGAGCAAGGCGGCGGCCGAGAGGGCGAAGATCACGGCCGGTGCGGCGCTGATGGCGAGTTTCGCGCCCTCGAGCGCCGAGGCAGGCTCGGCCCCTGCTGGAGCGGCGCTGACAAATCCGGTGATCGCCAGCAGGCCGCCGGTGACCGCCGGCCCCAAGGCCAGAGCGACCTTTTCCGAAGCGGTCCACATACCCGTCATCAAGCCCTCGCGTTGGTGACGCGCCGCCGTCCGGAACCTGGCGGTGACCTCGGCGAGCAGGGCGAATGCCGCGACCTGGACTCCGGCCGCGCCGGCGCCGATCGCCGCGAAGGCGGCGAGGAAGTCCGGGCTCCTCTGGCCGGCGTGGGCGCTGAAAAGGGTTGCGGCGCCCGCGAGCGCAGTCACCAGCGCCAGCGCCCAAGTTCGGCAAAAGCCCAGTCTCGGCGTCATCCAGGTCCAGATCGCCATCGAGGCGAGCGCCGCCACGACCTTGATGGTGAAGATCGGCGCCAGCTCTTTGCTCGGCGCGTCGAGCACATAGGTGACGAAGTAGGGGGCGGCCGCCGTCAGCGCGCTGGAGCCGGTCATCACCAGTACGTAGATCGCCAGCGCCGTGGCGAAGGGAGGAAAGCGCAGCACCGAAAGCGCGGCCAGCGCGCTGGCCGGCGCCCGGACAGGCGCGCCCGCCTTGGGGTTGGCCATGACGGTCACGAGCATGCAGCCCAGGGAGACGGCGGCGATGACGGCGGCCATGCGGCCGTAGCCCCCCGCCCCCGACCCCAGCCTCTGGACCAGCAGCGGCGGCGCCGCCGAGCCAACGAGCACGCCGGCGAACACGAACATCATCCGAACCCCCACGATCCGGGCGCGCTCGGCGCCGTCCTGGCTCATTTCCGCCGGCAGGGCGACGTAGGGCACGGCGAACAGGCTGAAGGCGAGCGAGGCGGCCAGGTAGGCCAACGACACCGTCGCGAAAGTCGCGATCGGGTCCGCCTGCCTGGGGGTGTTGAAGAGCAGCACGAAGGTCGCCGCGCTGAGCACGGCCCCGGCGAGCAGGAACGGTCGCCGCCGCCCCCAGCGGGACCTGAGGCCGTCCGACCACGCCCCGATCGTCGGCTCCGCCACCAGGATGACGAGCTTGGGCAGCAGCACCGCCAGCGACGCCAGCGCCACCGGCAAGGCCAGGACCTGGGTCATGTAGTAGAGCAGCAGGATTCCCGGCACGGTCGAATAGACGCCCATGCCCAGAGAGCCCGCCGCGTACCCCAGCACCGCCGGGGCGCGAAGCCGGCTCGCCTCTCCGGTGAGGGCGAGCGCCATCAGCCCTGGTCCCCGGAACGGACAGCAGCCCGCAACATAATCCGATTATGGTGCGGGCGCGGCCGCATTGTCCACCGACGTTCCGGGGTGTCGCCCGGATGCAACGGTCGGGCTCTCCTGTGACCCAGGGTCCACAGCCGCGATTGACAGCGTCTGAAAAATAAACGGATTATGTTACGGTGATATGATGCGCGTCGGGGCGCATTCCGGAATTGGAGGGGCGATCCATGCTCAAGCATCTTCTGACGGGCGCGGCCCCTGCGGCCGTTCTGATCGCCTGCACGGCGGCCGCCGCTCAGACCACGCCGCCCAGCAATCCGACCGCGGCCGCCTCTCCAAGCGGGCCGGCTGCGGCCACGAACGTCGCCGAACTGGTCGTCACCGCGACCAAGCGCCGGCAGGCCGTGGTCAACGTTCCCGGTCCGGTTACCGCGATCACCGGCGCCCAGATCAACGCCCTGCACATGAACGAGACGCGGGACATGCTCACCCTCGTCCCGACCGCCTTCATGCAGGAGATCAACGCCGGCACGGCGCGCGATATCAGCATCCGCGGCATCGGCACCGAGCAGCTCTTCGGCGAGCCGGGCGTGGCCATGTACGTCGACGACGTCTTCTCGAACGACTTCATCAGCTACCCGACCCAGTTCTACGACCTCGAGCGGGTGGAAGTGCTGCGCGGGCCGCAGGGCGGCCTCTACGGCCGGGACGCCGTCGGCGGCGTCATCAACTTCATCTCGCAACAGCCCACGCCCGACCTCGGCGGTTACCTGCGCGCCTCGTATGGCAACTGGGAGCGCTACGAGCTCGAGGGCGTCGCCAACCTGCCGCTCGATGCGCAATCGGGCATGCGCATCCTCGCCTGGCGCACCAACCAGTACAAGGGCGAGTATTACAACGCCTTCCTGCACAAGTGGATCGACAAGAACGACAGCACCGGCGGAAGGATCGTCTATCATCGCAACCTGACAGACCGGATCTCGGTCAATCTGATCGGCGAGGTCCAGGACGGCGATGGTCCCGGCACCAACCTGTTCTTCCCCGCCTCGGGCGAGACCAAGACCACGATCATGTTCGACACCGAGCCGCGCAACCACTTCAACACGAACCGCCTCGCCGCCGAGGTGACCTGGGACACCGACGCCGGGACATTCACCTTCGTCGGCGGCTATCGCGATTACTGGCTGCACGGGGTCGAAGACACCGACCTTTCCGCCGTCGCTTCGGCGCAGATCATCCTCAACCGCACCAACCACGTCCGCTCCTACTATGGTGAGGCGCGCTTCCTCTCGCACGACTTCGGCCCCCTGAACGTCATGGCCGGGATCGACTTCCTCGACAGCGACGCCGTCGGCGACCTGTTCAGCAACGGCGTCGGCACCGCCGCCCTCGTCCACGCCCCGTTCACCCTGACCTTCGCCAACGGCCAGTCGCTGAAGTCGTGGGCGCCCTTCGTCGAAGGCACCCTGCACATCACCCGGACCCTGACCCTGATCGGGGACCTGCGTTACACCAACGACCAGAAGCACGTGGACTTCGTCTTCACGCCCAGTCCCGAGTTCACCTTGCTGGTGCCATCGTTCACGCCCGCTTCCGAGATCACCACCCGGACTTTCAGCCACACCTCGCCCGGCGTCACCTTGGCCTGGCAGCCCGATGACAACTGGCGTCTGTACGCCAAGGTCCAGTCCGGCTTCCGCGCCGGCGGCTTCAACTTCAACGTCGCCAAGGTCGCGGACCTCCCGTACGACCAGGAGACGTTCTGGAATTACGAGATCGGCGTCAAACGGCGCATCCCGACCGGCTATGTGGCCCTCACCGGCTATCTGCTGCGCCAGTCGAACGTGCTGACCCCCGAGTTCGACCTCTCGGTCGCCGGCTCGATCGGCTCGTATCTGGCCAACACCGGCGCCGCCCGCAACTGGGGCGTCGAGGCGGAGGGGTCGATCGCCCCGCTTCCCGGCCTCACCCTGACGGCGAACGCCGGCTGGCTGGATTCCAAGTTCACCTCCGGCACTGCGACCTTCTACGGCAATCTGGCCGGCAAGGAGCCGTTCGACGCCAGGCCGTTCACAGCCTCCGTGGTCGCCGACTATCGCCGTCCGCTCATCGGCGACACCGACCTGCTGTTCAACGGCTCGTACAGCTACCGCGCCTCGGGCTGGGGGGACGCGGCGAACACCTTCCCCTTGGGAGAGCTCAACCTGCTCAACCTCGACATCGGTGTGGACCTGCATCACCGGGTCGAGATCACGGCCTACGGTGAGAACCTGCTGAACAGCACTCCGGTCGTGGCCTTCGGCGGCTTCCGTCCGCCCAATTCGACCGGTGTTCAGGAGCAGCCCGGCCGTCAGTACGGCATCCAGGTGAAGGCGAAGTTCTAGTCTTAGTCTAGTGTGGCGGATTCGAAGTTCGCATGCGCACTGGGGAGGTCTCGGCCGCGAACTTCGGATCCGTAAAGCACACTAGAATCATTAGCTTGCTAGTGTCCGATCGAGTCCGAAGTTCGTCGGATGGCCGCCCCGAACACTGGCGAACTTCGGACTCGGGACACTAGCCGCACTTCCCTCGCGCCGCCGGCGGTCGCAAAGAGTGTTGCGATGCGCCTGCTCCTGAAGAACGCCCGCATCTGGGACGGCGAGGCCGACGACTACCTCGCCCAGGATGCTGTTCTCTGCGTCGATGGCGCCATCGCCGCGGTGGGCGACCGCGGCCGGACTGCCGACCAGGAGATCGACCTTGGCGGCCGCGCCCTGCTGCCGGGCTTCATCGACGCCCATTTCCACGCCTACGCCGCCCACGCCGACATCCCGTACCTGGAAAGCCTGCCGGTCAGCTATCTGGCCCACCACGCCGCACGCCTGCTGGGCGAGGCGTTGGACCGCGGCTTCACCACCGTGCGCGACGCCGGCGGCGCCGACTGGGGGCTGGCCAAGGCCGTCGAGGAAGGCCTGGTGCGCGGCCCCCGCGTCCTCTTTTCCGGCCGGGCGCTTTCCCAGACCGGCGGTCACGGCGACACTCGCGCCCAGCACCTCGAGCCGTGCGCCTGCCGCCACATCGGCAACCTTTCCGAAGTGGCCGACGGCGTCGACGCCGTTCGCGCCGCGGCGCGCGAGACCCTGCGGCGCGGCGCCCACCAGATAAAGATCTTCGTTTCGGGCGGCGTCGCCTCGCCCACCGATCCGATCTGGATGCGCCAGTATTCGGCCGAGGAGATCCGCGCTGTCGTCGACGAAGCCGAGCGGCGGCGGACCTATGTCATGGCGCACGCCTACGGCGCGGACGCCATCCGCCACGCCGTCGACAATGGCGTGCGTTCGATCGAGCATGGCAATCTGCTGGACGAAGGGGCGGCCAAGGCCATGGCCGCGCGGGGCGCGTTCCTGGTGCCGACCCTGGTCACCTACGACGCCCTGAGGCGCGAGGGCGCGAGACTCGGCCTGCCTCCTGTCTCCCAGGCCAAGCTGGCCGAAGTGGCCGAGAAGGGCGCCGACGCGGTGCGCGCCGCCCGGGCCGCCGGCGTCGACATCGGCCTCGGCACCGATCTCCTGGGGCCGATGCATCGCTGGCAGTTGCACGAATTCCGGTTGCGGGGCGAGATCGAGGCGCCGGTCCAGGCGCTCCGCTCCGCCACCAGCGTCAACGCGGCGCTGACCAACCGGGCCGGGGAACTCGGCGTGATCCGCGAGGGCGCGCTTGCCGACCTGGCCGCCTTCGACGGGGATCCGCTGCGCGACCTGGCGGCAATCTGGCGGGCAGGCCCGGCCCTGGTGGTGAAAGCCGGCGCGGTGGCGTTCAGCCGCCTGTAGTGTCCCGAGTCCGAAGTTCGCAGGTGTTCGGGGCGGGCGTCCGACGAACTTCGGACTCGGTCGGACACTAGCAAGCTAATGATTCTAGTGTGGTTTACGGATCCGAAGTTCGCCAACAGGGCCTCCCCGTAGAACAGGCGAACTTCGGATCCGTAAACCACACTAGCCGGCGCTGGCGAGAGAGGCGATCCGGTCGATCTCGGCGACGAGCACGCGGCCGAGCGCCTCGTCGTTCCACCGGTGCCCTGCAGCCGGCGCGAACGTCAGCCGCGCCTGCGGCCAGACCCGCGCCAGGTCCCAGGCGCCCTTGGGCGGCGTGCACATGTCGGAGCGGCCGGCGACGATCGCGCCGGAAATGGGGGCGAGCGCCCCGGCGCGCTCCAGCAGCTGGTTTTCGGCAAGGAAGAAATCGTGGGCGTCGTACCAAGCCATGATGCGCGCGTAGGCGGCCGCCTCCTCGTCCAGCGCCTCGGGATCGTCGGGTGGCGACGGCGCCAGGAGATCCAGCGTCTGGCTTTCGGCGTGCCCCAGCACCGCGGCCGCGGGCTTGTGCACCCGAGGGTCCGGGTCGAGGATCCGCCGCCGGAAGGCGGCGCGCGGATCGGCGCGCTCGGCGGGCGGGAGAAAGGCGTCGCGGGCGGCGTACACCTCGGGGAAGATGCGCCGCGCCCCTTGCCAGCTCCAGTCGATGTCCTCGGGCCGGCAGAGAAACACCCCGCTCAGCACCAGTCCGGCGACGCGCCCAGGGTGGGCTTCGGCATAGGCAAGCGCCAGGGACGACCCCCAGGAGCCGCCGACCACCGTCCAGCGCTCGACCCCACGGCTTTGGCGCAGCGCTTCCATGTCCGCCACCAGTGAGCCGGTGTCGTTGCCCTCCAGTTCGCCGAAAGGCCGCGAGTTCCCGCACCCGCGCTGATCGAAGAAGATCCCGCGCCAGCGGCGCGGGTCGATCAGGCGTCGGTAGTAAGGCTTGATGCGCCCGCCGGGACCGCCGTGCAGGATCAGCACCGGCCAGCCGTCCTCCGGACCGGTCTCCTCCCACCAGATCTCGTGCGGCGGCGCGACCCTGAGGTGGCCGCTGGCCCTGGGGCGGGCGATCGGCGGGAAGAAGGCGGTGTCGGCGCGGAAGAGCGAAGGCTCCATGGCCGCCCTCAGGCCGCGGGTCGGGCCAGGCCTTTTCGGCCGGCGATCAGGATGACGATGGCGGCGATGGCCAGAATGAGGAATCTCAAGTCGACGAAGCCGAAGCTCGGGGCGGCGAACTCCCCCATGGCCTTGGACCAGACGTTCGAGCCGCCGTGGACGAAGACCGCTGGCCAGATGCTGCCGCCGGCCTGGTTGACGCACCAGCAAGCGACGATCGCCAGGGCCAGGCAGAGCAACAGGAAAACGCCCTGGCCCAAGAGGAAAGGCGCGATCGGCGCGCCCGACAGGATCGTGAACACCTCGCGCGGCAGGTGCCAGGCCCAGTGCAGCACCCCCAACAGCAGGACGGCGGCGACCGGGTTTCGCATCCGGTCGCGCAGGTTCGGCCACAGGAAGCCGCGCCAGCCCAGTTCCTCGAGCGTGCCGCCTTCATCGAGGAAGAGGCCGATCAGAGCGCCGAGGGCGGCCGGAACGCCGAAACCGGCCAGCCGCACCGTGGCGTCGACGCCCGGGCCGGCCACGAAATCGTAGAGCCAGATGCCAAATCCGTAGACGACGAGCAGGCCTAGATAGAGGCGAAGGGCCCGTCCGCCCCGCCGGGCGCCGCCGTCCGCGCCGACCGGCGCCAGGCGCGCCAGCAGCCGCTTGAGCCCGCCGCCGGCCCCGGTGGCGGCCACGGTAAGCGCCGCCACGGTCGGGGCGATGGCATAGGCAAAGACGGTCAGCAGCAGAGGCTTCGACAGCGCCTGGCCGGCCAGGGTCAGGATGTTGATGTAGCCGGGGCCCTTGTAGATCGCGGTGACTGCCGCGCCCACGACGCCGGGGGCGGCCGGGTTGACCGCGAGCGTCCAGGCAAGGGCGAAGACGATCACCAGCGAGACCAGGATCAGCGCCAGGAGGTAGTAGGCGAGCGCCGGTCGTCGTCGAGCCAGAGCGATCATGAGCCTTCGAAACCCTTCCGAGCCTTCGCCGAGCTTAGCAGCGACGCCCAAGCCGGCGCCAGGGGAACGTAATTGGATTATGTAGCACCATCCCTGCGCTTGACGGAGCGAGCCCGGCGTGAGACCGGAACATAATCGAGTTACGTTCCGCGGCGCACCGATGGACATGGCGGATCAGGAAAACATCGCCTGGGACCTCGGCAGCTACTTCTCCGCGCCCGAGGGCGAGGAACTGCGCGCTTTTCTGATGGCGCTCGAGGCGGACGCAGGCGCCTTCGCCGCCACGGCGCAAGCCGCCGCGCCCGCGCTCGAGGACTGGCCGCAGCTCCTGGCCTCGGAGGAATCGCTGGAGGCGCGGCTGCGGCACCTTTCCTCCTATCTCTACTGCGTCCGCTCCGCCGAGCCGGGCAACGCGGCGGCTGAAGCGGCCTACACCGCCGAGATCCGGCTGCGCGGCGGCTTCGATGCGGCCGCCGCCGTCCTCGGCTCGGCTCTGGGCCGGCTGGATGACGACGCCTTCGAGCGCCTGCTGGCGGCGCCGGCGCTCTCCGGTCTCGCCTGGCGGCTCCGGCGGCGGCGGCAAGACGCCGCCCACACCCTCAGCCCGGCCGAAGAGCGTCTGGCCGCCGATCTCATGGAAGACTCTCTCCACGGTTGGTCACGCCTTGCGGACGCCATCTTCGCGAGCCTGACCTTCGACGCTGGAGGCGGGACCGCGAGGTTCGCCGAGCGCTACGACTACCTCTGGGACGCCGACGCCGGCGTGCGCCGCCGCGCTTACGCCGGCCTCAAGGCCGCCCTTGCCGGGGTCGAGCGCACCCTCGCCGCCTGCTTGAATGGCATGACCGGCGCGCGCCGCACCTTGCTGGAGCGCCGGCGCCTGGACCCTGTGGGCGAGGCCGCCGAGCGCATGTCGGTCGCGCCGGCCACCATCGAGACCATGATGCAGGCGGTCTTCGATGGCCGAGGCAGGCTGCAGCGCTACCTGGCCCTGAAGGCCAGGGCCCTGGGGCTGGCGGAGCTCGAAATGCCCGACCGCTGGGCGCCCTTGGGCGATTCGGCCCGTCTTTCCCCGCCCGAGTGCCTGGATGAAGTCGCCACCGCCTTCGCGCGGCTCTGTCCGCCGATGGCCGATGCGGTCGGCCGCATTCGCGCCCGACGTTGGATCGATTATCGCATGGGCGCCGAGAAGACCGGCGGCGGCTTCTGCGTCGACTCGCCCCTGCATGGCGAGCCGCGGGTGCACGTCAATACCGAGGGCATGTTCCTCGGGCGCACGGTGCTCGCCCACGAGCTGGGCCACGCCTTCCACTTCATCAGTCTGGCGGGCCTGCGGCCGTGGCTGCGCCTGCCGCCCTCGACCCTGGCCGAGACCGCCTCGATCACCGCCGAGCACGTCTTTCGCGCCGGCGTGCTGGCGCAGCCCGGCCTTCCCGCCCCGCGTCGGCTGGAAGTGCTGGGATCGGAGCTCGACGCGGCGGTGAACTATTGCTTGCGCATCCCGCGCGATTTCGAATTCGAGCGCGACCTTTTTCCGGCCCGCGGCGAGGGCGAGCTTACCGCCGAACGGCTCGAGGCTCTGGCGCGGCAAGCCCACACGCGCTGGTTCGAAGGGTCCTGGGCGCCGGACGGCGACGAATATTCCTGGACCTCGCCGCTGATGTTCTCGACCTACACCAACTTCTTCAACTTCCCTTACACCTTCGGTTACCTGCTCGGTCGGGCGATCGCCCAGTCGATCGAGCGTGACGGCGCGCCGGCCATCGAACGCTACGTCGACTTCCTTAAGAAGACCGGGGCCATGGGGGCCGAAGAGGCGGCCGCTTCCGCCCTCGGCTTCGACATCGCCGGCGCCCAATTCTGGCGGCAGGCGCTGGCCAGCCTCGACCCGCGCATCGACGCCTTCGAGAAGGCGACAGGGTGATGGATCGCCGAGACACAGCCTTCTTCCCACCGATCCGCCCTTATGCGCAGGGTCATCTTCGGGTCGACGACATCCACCGCATCTACTGGGAGGAGGCCGGGGCCGCGGACGGGGTGCCTCTGGTGGTCCTCCATGGCGGGCCCGGAGGCGGCATCCGCCCCTACCACACCCGCATCTTCGATCCCCGCCGGGTCCGGGCCATCGTCTACGACCAGCGCGGCTGCGGCCGCTCGACGCCCTTTGCCGAGCTCGCGCGCAACACCACCCAGCTCCTCATCGAGGACCTCGAGGCGCTGCGCCGGGATCGCGGCATCGAGCGCTGGATCGTCGTCGGCTCGTCCTGGGGAAGCGCGCTGGGGCTCGCCTACGTCGAAGCCCATCCGCAGAGCTGCCTGGGCGCGATCTTTTTTGGGGTGATCATGGAGCGCCGGGCGGACCTGTGGTGGTGGTGGGAAGGGGTGCGTTTCGTCTTCCCCGAGGTCTGGGAAGCCTTCCGCGACCATCTCCCGCCCGAGGAGCGCGACGATCTCAGGAGCAATTACGTGCGCCGCGTCCTGGATCCCGACCCCGCCGTCCACGGTCCGGCCGCTTTGGCCTGGCTGCGCTACGAGGCCCAGACGCTCGATGTCTGGCCGGACGACGCCTTCATCGCCGGCTACGAGGCGAACGAGGCGGTGATCGGCGCCGCCCGCGTCTTCGCCCATTACGACCGGCACGATTTCTTCCTGACCGAAAGCGAGCTCCTGGAAGGGGCCCGGCGGCTCGGCGCCGTTCCCGGGATCCTGATCAACGGCCGCTTCGACATGTGCACCCCTCCCCGCGCGGCCTGGGAGCTGCACCAGGCCTGGCCGGGATCGGAATTCATCGTCGCCCCGGCCGCCGGACACCGCTGGACCGACGAGATCCTGGCTCACGAGGTGGTCCGCGCCCTCGATCGCCTGGTCCGGAACGCCGAGGCCGCCCGCCGCTAAGTCAGCGGCGCACCAGGGGCTGTCGGACCCCAGGGAATGGCTTTCTCGCTGCATCGCGGCCGCCGCAGGCCTATAGGGATCGTATCATGCCGGGATATGCTTTCGGAGCCGCCCGGCCGGTTTCTGGCCGAGCTTGGTGATGCCTGCCTGGGCAAGGTGGGACTTCTCGCTCGACATCATCGCGCCGGCGGCGTTGGTGGTGGCGATCTACTGGCGCGGGCTCGAACGCCGGCCGGGCGCCTTCGACGCCCATCCGCTCCGCCACCTCCTGTTCCTCGGCGGCGTCAGCATCACCTTCCTCTCTCTGGCGTCGCCCCTCGATGCCTTGGCCGACCGCCTGTTCTCGGTTCACCAGGTGCAGCACATCTTGCTGAGGGTCGTGGGGCCGATGCTGATCGCGCTCGCCAAGCCCCACGCGACGCTTCTGGCCGGCCTCCCGGGCTGGCTGCGGCGGCGGGTGTCGGCGCCGATCGCCGGCAGTCGCGCCGTCGGCGCGGTCTTCGGCGCGCTCGCCAAGCCCGCGGTCTCGACCTTGCTCTTCGTCGCCTCGCTCTACGTCTGGCAGTGGCCGGCGTTCCACAACCGCGCCATCCTGGACGATGGCGTGCACGAGGCCATGCACGTCACCATGCTGGCTGCCGGCCTGCTGTTCTTCTGGCGGCTGTTCGACCAGCGCCGGCCGCCCAAGGGCCTCGGCTTCGGCGCCCGGTTGATGATGCTGTGGGTGGCGGTGCTGGCCAACATCCCCATCGGCGCCTACACCTGCTTCAAGAGCCGCGAGCTCTACTGGGCCTATGACGCGGCGCGCCTGAGCCTGGGCGTCTCGGCCATGGACGACGAACGACTGGGCGGCTTCATCATGTGGGCGCCGGCCTCGATGATGATGCTGATCGCCGTCCTGATTGTCGTACACGCCTGGGGCGGCCACGAGGAACGCGAAGAAAGGCGCCGCGCCGCCGCCTTGTCGGCGGGGGCGCCGGCCGCCGTCGCGTCAATGCCCGGGCCCGTCGAACTCGGGCGCAAGAACCGCGCCTTCGCCTACGGTCTGGCGGCGTTCTCCGTCTCTGTCCTGGCGGCGACGCTCACCGTCGCCTTCCTGGTCCTGCACCACCTGGCCCCTGCGGCGCCGGCGCTGGCTCTCGACACCGCGCGCGTAGGCGTGGCGACATCGCTGAAGCCTTGAGCGCGCAGGCCCGAGCCGGGCGCCTTCAGGAAACCAGGCGCCCGAAGATCTCGCTCACCCGGGCGATGAAGACCTCGCGCTCGCGCCCGCGCAGCGGCTCGTCACGGATGAGCCGTTCGACCAGGAAGCCGATGAAGGCGCCGGCCAGCACGCGCGAGCGCGCCCCGGCGTCCTCGCCGCCCAGCCAATCGCGGATGGGGCCGAGAAACCGCTCCTGGAGCGCCAGGCTCAGCAGCGGCGCGGTCGTGGGCGAGGTGGCGGCGCGCAACAGGAACTGGAAGGCGTGCGTCCGCTCCGGCCGGGCCTGGGCGTCGCCGGCCATCATCTCGGCGATTTCGCCGGGAAAGGCGGCGCGATCGCGGAAGGGGAAGCGATCCTCGAACGAAGCCTTCAGGGCCTCGGTGAACAGGCCCTCCTTGCCGCCGAAGTAGCGGCCGATCAGGGCGACGTCGACCCCGGCCTCGGCGGCGATCTCCCGCAACGCCGCGCCGTCATAGCCGAAGTTCGCGAACTGGCGCTTGGCGGCGGCGAGGATGGCGGCGCGCGTCGCCTCGGCGTCGCGCCGACGGACCGGCGCGCGCTCGCCTACGGCAACTTCGGTCACGCTGACTGCCGGCGCTTCAAGCCCGGGCCGGGATCACCACCTGCATGCTCTCGAAGCCGTGCACGAAAGCCGAGAAGGTGCGCACCGGCTCGCCCACCAGCTCGATCCTGGGGAAGCGCTTGAGGATCTCCTCCCAGATGATCGTCAGCTGCATCTCGGCGACGCGGTTGCCGACGCAGCGGTGGACGCCGAAGCCGAAGGACATGTGGTGGCGCGGGCGCTCGCGATCGATGACGAAGTCGTCGGGGTTGTCGATCACCGCCTCGTCGCGATTTCCGGAGATGTACCACATCGCCAGCCGGTCGCCGGCGCGGATGGTCTTGCCGCCGATCTCGACATCGCGCACCGCGGTCCTGGCCATGTGCGCCAGCGGCGTCTGCCAGCGGATGGTCTCGGAAACCATCGAGGTCACCAGGTCGGGATTGGCGCGAAGTTTGTCGTACTGATCCGGATACTTGTTCAGCGCATAGACGCTGCCGGAGATGGTGTTGCGGGTGGTGTCGTTGCCGCCGACGATGAGCAGGATGACGGTGCCCTGGTACTGCTCCTGCGACATCATCCGCGTCTCGGGGTGGTGGGTCAGCATCGAGATGAGGTCGATGCCGCTGTCCCCTTCGAGGCGCTCGTTCCAGAGTTGGTGGAAGCGGCCGAAGCACTCCATCATCGCCTGGGCCTTGTGCTCGAAGCTCTTCACCGGTCCGTGGCCCGGCATGTTGGTGACCATGTCGGACCAGTAGGGGAGCTTGCGCCGGTCCTCGAAGGGGAAGTCGAAGAGCGTGGCCAGCGTCATCGCCGTCAGCTCCTTCGACACCTTGTCCACCCAGTCGAACGGCTCGCCGATCGGCAGGGAATCGAGGATCTGGCCGGCGCGCTCGCGCACGATCGGCGCCATCTTGGCGATGTTGGCCGGCGCCACCGTGGGGCTGACCGCCTTGCGGTGCACGCTGTGCTCGGGCTCGTCCATGGTGATGAAGCCGGCGCCGCGGCGGCGCTCGCGGCCCATCTTTTCGAACACCTTGTCTTGCTCGGCCATCATCTCGAGGTTGGTGAGCGCAATGCTCTCGGCCGAGGAGAAGTCGCCGTGATTGGTGTCGACCGCCATGATGTCGTCCCAGCGGCAGATCGACCAATAGGGGCCATACTCGCTCTGCGGGGTGAAATGGATCGGGTCCTCGCGCCTCAAGCGCTCGAACACCGGCCAGATGGTGTCGTTCGGGAAGCGGTCGACCCGGGCCGGGTTGAGCTCGGCAAGCGGCGTGGCCCAGGCTTCGGCGACGGCGTCGGCCCCGGCGGCCTCTGGCTTCACGGCGATGTTCATGGCGTCTCCCCTGGCCCTGATCGGAGGAGCATTGTTCGGAGGCGCGGCGATGTCAATGCGCGTTGACTTCGCCGAACGAGACGTTGTGGGAGAGCGATGACCTTCGAAGTCCGCGACATGGAGGCCGGCGAGGCCGATCTGGTCATCGACTATTTCCTGAACGCCACCCCGGAGTTCCTGGAGACGCTGGGCGTGGATCCGAGCCGGCTGCCGCGCCGAGAGACCTGGCGCCAGGCCATGGCTCGCGACTTCGCCCTGCCGCCGGCGCGGCGGGATCGCTTCTATGTCGCCTGGCTCGACGGACCCGAGGTCATCGGCTTTTCGAGCTGCGAGCGGATCGTCATGGGCGAACAGGCCTTCATGCACCTGCACGTGATCGCGCCGGAGCGCCGCAACCGCGGCGCCGGGGCGGCGTGCGTGCGGCTGAGCGCCGAGCTTTACTTCGCCCGCTTTGGGCTGAAGCGGCTCTTCTGCGAGCCCAACGCCCTCAACGTGGCGCCCAACCGGACGCTGCAGAAGGCCGGCTTCAGGTACGTCAAGACGCACATGACCGTGCCCGGCCCGATCAACTTCCACCAGCCGGTGACGCGCTGGGTTCTCGAGCGCAATGCGTGAGGACTGCGGCAGGATCAGCCGATCGCGCCCGACAGCGACAAGGTGTTGCTGTCCGGGTCCTTGAACCAGGCGACGCCTTGGCCGGGAACCGGCGACCAGACGCCCTGCTCGTCCTGCTGCATGCCCGGATAGCGCTCGAAGGTGACGCCGCGCGCGCTCAGCGCCGCCATCGTCCCGCGAATGTCCTTCACGTTCCACCCGAGGGCCGTTCCATGGGGCGGGTTGACCTTGTCGGCTTTCTGCAGCGCGACGCGGGAGGCGCCGCTCTCGAAAACCATCAGGTGTTCCTCGTCGAAGAGGAGGGTTAGCTCGAGCACGCCCCCGTAGAAGCCGCGCGCCGCTTCGGGATTCGAGGTGGCCAGGAACGCCACCAGGGTCTCTTGGCTCAGCATCGCCGTTCTCCTTGCTCAAACCCGTTCGCTGCGACCGCTCGCCGATGACCGAAGGGCGGCCTCGGCCAGGGCCAGGGCGCGGACGCTGGCCTCGTAGCCCGTCGAGGGCGTTGACGTCCCCGCAAGGACCTCGGCGAAGTGATCGAGCTCGGCCCGATACGAGGCGGCATAGCGCGACTGGAAACTGGGATGGATGGCGGCGGCGCGCGCGCCCCCTTCGTCCCACGTCTGCAGGGTCGAGAGGCGCGGATTGCCGACCGCCAGGGCGCCCTGCGATCCAAAGGCCTCGATACGCTGGTCGTAGCCGTAGCCGCTGCGGCGGGTGTTGCTGATGGCGCACAGCTGCCCCGCGGTATTGCGGAGCACAATCCTGGCGGTGTCGACGTCCCCGGCGGCGCCGATGGCCGGATCGACGAGGTTCGAGGCGAAGGCGAACACCTCGCTCGGCGGCTCGTCCAGCAGCCAGCCGGCGATGTCGAAGTCGTGGATGGTCATGTCGCGGAAGAGCCCGCCGCTCGTTTCGACAAAGCCGGGCGGCGGCGCGGTCGGATCATGGCTGATGATGTTGAGGCTTTCGAGCGCCCCGATCGATCCGGCTTCGAGCTGCGCTTTCAAGGCCCGAAACTGCGGATCGAAGCGGCGGTTGAAGGCGACGAAGAGGCGGCTTGTCTCGAGTGCGCCCGCGTGCGCCCGCAACCGCCCGAGGTCGAGGTCGAGAGGCTTCTCACAGAAGACCTGCTTGCCGGCGGCCAGAGCCGCCAGCGCGATTTCCAGATGGGTGTCGGTCGAGCTGGCGATCAGCACGGCGCCGATCGCGGCGTCGGAAAGCGCCGCCTCCAGGCTCGCCGTTTGCGCCCCAAGCTCCGCCGCCAGCGATTGCGCCGCCTCGGGTCTGGGATCGACGATGCACGCCAGGGCAAGCCGCCGATGGGCGGCGAGGTTGCGCCCATGCAGCGCGCCCATACGCCCGGCGCCGATGAGTGCGACCTGGAAGACGGCGCCCCGGCCCCGACCCGCCATCCTCAGCTCCGTTTGCAGAACAGGGCCCCGAACAACTCTCGCGAACGCCGAAGGCCCTTCTCGGTGAGAACAACGGATTTCACCTTGCCCACCGGATCGTAGATCATGCCTTTCTTGTACAGTCGGTCCATGGCGCCCCAGTCGTGGCCCTTCCAAGCGCGGACATGGTCGTGCAGCGTCAGGTAGAGTAGACCAAGGACGGCATCGTCGATCCGGTCCTCGTCAGGCGCGAGCACCGGCGCCTTCGGGCGAGCGCTCATCTTTTGGCGCCTCCGGCTATCCGCAACCGTCTCCGAGCCTGCCAAAAGCGACGGCGGCGATCAACGGACCTGACGACCGGGCACTGCCTCAGTTTGAACTGCGTCAGTGCCGACGACCGACCAGGCGCTAGCAGTCGCGTTGGAAAGAGATTATATCTGACTATCTAGTCAGGATGCGGTCCATGCAGAAGCACGCCCACTTTCCCGCACGGAGGAGTTGGAAGCTGGAGGACGCCAAGGCCCGTTTCAGTGAATTGGTGCGGCGGGCCTGCGCCGAGGGACCACAATCGGTGACCGTGCGCGGCCGGCCGGCGGTCGTTGTTGTGGGCGCCGATGCGTACCACCGCTTAGCCGCGCCGAAACCGGAGATGTCTCTGGTCGAGTTCCTCGAAAGCGTCGACATGCCCGGCCTCGACCTCACGCGTGTGCGTGATACCGGCCGCAAGGTCAATTTGTGAGGGGGTGGCTCCTCGACACGAATGCGGTCGCCTCGCTTGCCGCCCCGGATGGCGCGCCGAGCGTCAAGGGATGGGCCGCCGCCCAGGACGAGAGCCGGATGTACCTGAGTGTCCTCACGCTGGCGGAATACGACCAAGGTATTCATCAGCTCGCCGACGACGATCCGCTGAGGCTGCGTTACTCAGACAATCGCGACGCGATAGAGGCTCGTTTCGCGGGCCGGGTGCTCGGCCTGAGCAATTCGGTCGTGCGGCGATGGGGCGCTCTATCGGGCCGAATAAGGCGGGACATGCGACATCCGCCAGCGGTCATTGACGCCTTGCTGGCGGCGACCGCGATCGAAGCGCGCCTTTACCTCGTAACCCGGAACACGCGCGACATGCGGTACACTGGAGCGGTGGTCTTTAATCCGTGGAGCGATGATCCAGCAGAGTTCCCCTTGATCGAGCTGCCGCCACCGCCCCTCTTGCCGTGACCCGCAGCGTTAAACCTCGCCTCGACCGAGAAATGGTGGCTCGCCAGCGCGGCGTATCAGCGTCGGCGCAGCACAGCTGGTAGGTAAGCGCAGTGCCCAGAGAAGACCGGTCCTATTTCACCGACGAGCGCCGGATGATGCAGCAGCTGGCGCGCGATTTCACCCGCGACGAGGTGACCCCGGTCGCCAACAGGCTGGATCCGGAGAAGGGCGACATCCCGCGCGCCCTCATCGACAAGATGGGCGATCTCGGCTTCTTCGGCATCGTCATTCCCGAGGAACTGGGCGGACTGGGGCTGGGCGCCTTCGAGTACTGCATGGTGGCCGAGGAGCTGGCGCGCGGCTGGATGAGCGTCGCCAGCATCATCGCCCGCGGCAACGGCTTCTGGCGCGCCATTCCCGGCGACGAGGCGACGCGTCGGGAGAAGATCGCGGCCATGGCGCGCGGCCGCTACCTAGGCGCGGCGGCGCTGTCGGAGCCGCAGACCGGCTCGGATCTTTCCAGCGTCGCCTGCCTGGCCCGCCGCGAGTGTGACGAGTGGGTGATCACCGGCAACAAATACTGGTGCACCTTCGCCGACGGAGCGAATTTCATCCAGGTGCTGTGCCGCATCGACGACCCGGCCGCGCCGCCGGGGCGCGGCGGCACGGTGTCGGTATCGGTGGAAAAACCGGCGGGCGAGCTGCCCGAGGGCGTCAGCGGCGCGCCGATCCCCAAGATTGGTTACTTCGGCTGGAAGACCTGGGAGCTACGCTTCGAAGGGGTGCGCGCCCCGGTCGTTCAGAGCGATCCGGCCAGCGCCGGCCGCGGCTTCCAGGCGGCGGCGCACGGGCTGGAGCTGGCCCGCGCCCACACCGCGGCGCGTTCGATCGGCTTGGCGCAGGCGGCGCTGGACCATGCGGCCGAGTACGCCAGGGAGCGGGTGCAGTTCGGCCAGCCGATCTCCGATTTCCAGGCGATCCGCTTCAAGATCGCCACCATGGCCACCGAGATCGAGGCGGCGCGGCAGCTGATGTACCACACCTGCACCGAGATCGACGCGGGCCGGCCGGCCCGCAAGGAGACTTCGATGGTCAAGTACTTCGCCTCCGAGATGGCCGAGCGGGTGACCAGCGAGGCGCTGCAGATCCTCGGCGGCGCCGGCTACACCACCCTGCACCCGGTGGAGCGTTACTGGCGCGACGCCCGCCTCACCAAGATCTTCGAGGGCACCAGCGAGATCCAGCAGCGCATCATTTCCGACGTCATGCTGGGCAAGCCGACGCGCTGAACCAGGCGCCCTGCCCGTGTCGAGCAACGAGCTTTTTCTTGCTCCTCAACCACGCGTCAGCGTGGGGGAGGGGGACCATCCGAGCGCGCGGCGCGACGGATGGTGGAGGGGGGTTGGCGCAAAAGGGCGGTGCTAACCCCCCTCCACCACTCGAGCTGCGCCCTCGTGGCCGCCCTCCTCCGCTTTGCGGTGGAGGAGCAAGGCTGGCGACCCCGGGATTACGGCCGCCAGCAGGCGGCGAAGATCCGGCGCCTCGGGAAGGGACATGCAGGCGCCGACGGCGGCGGCCGGATCGATCGCCCCCGAGGTCAGGCGCGCGAACTTGGCTTCGAGGCGCGCCTGCTGGGAGGCAAGATCGGTCTCCGGAACGCCGACGTCCCGGCTGGCGCGCAGGGTCCTCCCGTCGCACGTGTCGACCTCGACGTTCGCGAGCGTGCCGCTGGCCGTGGGAACGACGGTGGCGACGGCGGCCAGGCGCGCCGCGTCGGCGCGGGCGGCGGTGGCGTCGGTGTAGAGACCCTCGTCCGAAGTATCCGCTCCGAGCAACGCCAGGGCCGCCAGGAAGCGGATGGAGAACTTGACCTCGAGCCCGGTGCGAGGGCCGGCGATGTCGCACACCTTGAGGTGCGTGGGGGCGACCTCCAGGCGGATGGCGGCGACGTCCTCGCCCCTGAGACCCTCGAGGCGCAGGGCCCGCATGGCCTCGATGGTCGAGTGGGTCAGGTAGCAGGCGGCGTGGTATTTGAAGAGGTTGGCGAGGATGTGGAAGCCGCCCCCCGGCTCGGCGAGGGCGGCGGCCGTGTTGGTCCGTTCCGACTGGGTGGCGCCGAAACCCTGCGCGGTCTCGAGCACGTCGGGGTTGCTGGTGAAGCCCCGCCCCGCGAGGTCGGCGGCGCGCAGGCCGGCCACCGCCGCCAAGCCCGGATGCAGCGGCTTGGCCATGGTTCCGAACATCGACTTCAGGCCCGCCGCCTGGGTGCCGGCAAGGCCGAAGGCGTGGCCGACCTGCTGGGGGGCGAGATCCATCAGGCGGGCGGCGGCGGCGGCGGCCCCGAAGGCGCCGAAGGTCGAGGTGGCGTGCCAGCCGCGATCGTAGTGCGAGGGCCCCATGAAGCGACTGACGCGGGTCTCGGTCTCATAGCCGGCGACGAAGGCGGTGATGACCTCGGCGCCCGAGGCTCCGAGCTTCTCGCCCAGCGCCAGGGCGGCCGGCGCCACCGGCGCGGTCGGATGGCCGAAAGAGTTCACGTCATCATAGTCCAGGGCGTGGCCCATGGCGCCGTTGATCAGCGCCGCCTGGGAGACGGCGAGGCGCTCGCGCCGGCCGATCAGAGCGGCCTGCGGCGGACCGGCCTCCTCCAGGGCCGAGGCGAGAAGGATCTCCACCAGGGGCTCGCGGCGGGCGCCGATGCTGACTCCCAGCCAATCGAGGAGGCACTGGCGCGCCAGGATCACGACCTTTTCGGGCAGGTCCTCGAAGCGCAGGGCCGCGACCCGGTCGGCCAGCGCGGCAGTGAGGCCGACCTCGGCCGCGACGGGTGGGCGTTCGGCGGTGAGGGTCATGGCTTGCCTCCTAGTGTCCCGAGTCCGAAGTTCGCAGGTGTTCGGGGCGGGCGTCCAACGAACTTCGGACTCGATCGGACACTAGCAAGTCAATGATTCTAGTGTGGTTTGCGGATTCGAAGTTCGCCATCGAGGCCTCCCCAGAGAGCATGCGAACTTCGAATCCACCACACTGGCGGAGATTGCCGCGGCGGCTGGTTCGTCGCACAGAGAACCCGAGGAGACGCTCGATGGCGGACGATCCCAGAGCCCGCGCCAAGCTGTGGCCCAAGGGCCGGCTCTACGAAGACTTCCACGTCGGGCAGAGCTTCGAGCATCACTGGGGACGGACCATCTTCGAGGCCGACGCCATCCTCTTCTCCACCCTGACCTTGTCCTTCAACCCGCTCTATTTCAACCGCGCTTTCGCCAAGGCGCACGGCCATCCGGACATCGTCGTCAACCCGCACCTCGTCTTCAACGTCGTGCTGGGCCTCAGCGTCGAGGACCTCTCCGAGATCGGCGGTCCGTTCCTGGGCGTCTTCGATCTCGCCTACGAACGGCCGGTGTATCCGGGGACGACGATCACGGCGCGCAGCGTCACCGCCGAAGCGCGCCGCTCGGAAAGCAATCCGGCCAACGGCATCGTCACCTGGCGAACCGAGGGCCTCGACGAGACCGGCGAGCGTGTGGTGGCCTTTCGCCGCTCGAACCTCGTGCGCCTGCGCCATCCGGAGGCGAGCGCATGACCGGCGCGCTCTCGCCGCTGACCGGCAAGGACAACTACTTCGAGGATTTCGAAGTCGGCGCGGTGATCCGGCACGCCCGCGGCAAGACCGTCACGGCGTTGGAGAACGTGCTCATCACCAACCTCGTCCTGAACACCGCCCAGGCGCATTTCAACGAGCACCAGATGTCGGGAAAGGTGATCAGCTACGGCGGCGTCAATTTCTCCATGGTGCTGGGCCTCTCCTCCCAGGACTGCTGCGAGAACGCGTTGGCCGAACTGGGCCTCGACAACGTCCGCCTGACGCGGCCGGTGCACCACGGCGACACTCTCTACGCCTTCAGCGAAATCCTGGAGAAGCGGGACGCCGACCGCGAGGACGCCGGCGTCGTTGTCTTCCGGCATTACGGCTACAATCAGCGCGACGAGCAGGTGGCGCAGGTCGACCGCACCGCGCTCATCAAGCGCAAGAGCCACTGGGGCGAGCGGTGAGCAAGGGCGGCGCCGCGGGCGCGCTCTCTGACCTCACCGTTATAGACCTCACCCAGAACCTCGCCGGGCCGTACGCCACCATGATCCTGGCCGACCACGGCGCCCGGGTGGTCAAGATCGAGCCGCTGGACGGGGATCCGACAAGGCGCGCCGGCGCCTTCCGCGCCGACGACAAGGTGCGCGCGCTCAGCGGCTATTTCCAGAGCATCAACCGCAACAAGGAAAGCGTCTCACTCGACCTGAAGTCGGAGGGCGGGCGCGACGCCTTCCTGGCGCTGGCGCGCGGCGCCGACGCGGTCATCGAGAACTTCCGCGCCGGCGTGATGGAGCGGCTGGGCCTCGGCTACGAGGTGCTGAAAGGGGCCAACCCGCGCCTCGTCTACGGCGCCCTGCGTGGCTTTGGCGATGCGCGCACCGGCGCCTCGCCGTACTTGGCCTGGCCGGCCTACGACGTCATCGCCCAGGCCATGGGCGGGGTCATGGCGATCACCGGCCCGGACGCGGCGACGCCGACCAAGGTGGGCCCGGGCGTGGGCGACATCGTCCCTGGGATGATGCTGGCGTTCGGCGTCGTAGCGGCCATCCACCATGCCCGCCGCACCGGCGAAGGCCAGTTCGTCGACGTCGCCATGGTCGACGCGGTGCTGGCGGTGTGCGAGCGGCCGGTGTGGCAGCATTCGGTCGAGGGCCTGGTCCCCGGCCCGGAAGGCAACCACCACCCCTTTCTCTGCCCCTTCGGCATGTTCCCGGCCGCCGACGGCTTCGTCACCATCGCCGCCCCCCAGCAGCCGTTCTTCGAGACCCTGTGCCGCGCCATCAGCGCCGAGGTTCTGCTCGCCGATCCGCGCTTTGCCGATCCGCCGTCGCGCAGCAAACATCGCAAGGACCTCATCGAGGCGCTCGGCGGGCACACCCGGGGCTTCTCGAAAGCCGCGCTGAACGCGCGCCTCGGCGGCCGGATGCCGTTCGGACCGGTGATGGACATCGGCGAGATCGCCACCGATCCGCATTTCGCCGCGCGCCAGATGATCGTCGAGGTCGAGCAGCCGGGCTCCAACCCCATCCACGTCGCCGGCACGCCGGTGAAGATGACCAGGACGCCCGGCGGCGTGCGCCGCCGCGCCCCGCTGCTGGGCGAACACACCCGCCAGCACCTGCGCCACGGCGGCCTCGCCGACAGCGCCATCCAGGCCCTGATCGAGGCCGGCGCCGCCCTGGCCCGGGACTGAAAAAGGAACAGAAGATGTCGCAACGACCGCGCCGCGCCCGCCGCTCGCAGCTCTCGGTGCCCGGCAGCAGCGAGAAGATGGTGCAGAAGGGCGTGGCCTCGGAGGCCGACCACGTCTTCCTCGATCTCGAGGACGCGGTCGCGCCATCGGAGAAGGTCGAGGCGCGGGCCAAGGTGGCCTGGGCGCTGAACAACCTCGACTGGGGCCGCAAGACGCGCTGCGTGCGCATCAACGACGTCACCACCGAGTGGTGCCACGACGACATCATCTCGGTCGTCACCGACGCCGGAAAGAGCCTCGACACGGTGATGCTGACCAAGCCCTACACCGCCGCCGACGTCATCTTCCTCGACCGCATGCTGGGGCAGCTGGAAAAGAAGCTGAAGCTGGAGCGGCGCATCGGCATCGAGGTGCTGATCGAAGAGGTCCAGGCGCTGCAGAACGTCGAGGCGATCGCCGCTTGCACCGAAAGGATGGAGTGCCTGATCTTCGGCATGGGCGACTATTCGGCCTCGCAGGGGATCGACACCCGCGACGTCGGCGACGCCGGCAGCTATCCGGGCGACATCTTCCACTACGCCCGCTTCCGCATCGCCATGGCGGCGCGCGCCGCCGGCATCGACGCGGTCGACGGGCCATACGCCAACTTCCGCAATGAGAAGGGCTACCGGAGCGAGGCGGCGCGGGCCAAGGCGCTGGGCATGGTCGGCAAATGGGCCATCCACCCGGCGCAGATCGCGCCCGCGTTGGAGATCTTCTCGCCCAGCCCCGAGGAGATCGCCCGCGCCCGCCGCCTGGAGACCGCCTATCGCGAGGCCGAGGCCAAGGGCCTGGGGGCGGCGCAGGTGGACGGGGTGATGATCGACGTCGTCATCCTGCGCATGGTCAGGAACACCCTGGAGAAGGCGGAGCTGTACGGGCTGTAGCCCGCGCCTCTCCCCCTTGCGAGGCCAGCACGGCAGGGTAACATCGCTCTTCGGACGGAGGGGCGGCGATGGCGACAGCGACGATGGCCGGCGCGAGGCTGCCGGCCGAACGCATCTACCATGTCTCGATGGTGGCCCTGATCTGGGCGCTGGTCCTGTGGGGCTTCAGCCAGTCCTTCTTCCTGCGGCCGCTCTTTCCCAAGGTCGTCACCACCCCCGAGCCGGTCTTCTACGTGCATGGCGCCCTCTTCGTCGGCTGGCTGGCGCTGCTGGGTATCCAGACCATGCTCATCGCCACCGGCGAGACGCGGGCGCACCGGCGCCTGGGGCTGGTCGGGTTCGCCATTGTCCCGCTGATGCTCGCCATGGGCCTGTACGTGGCGACCTTCGGCGCGAATCGGCCGAGTGGTTTCACCGACATTCCAGGCACGACGACGTCACACTTCTTCGGCGTGCTCGTCGTCTGGATGCTGGTGTTCACGGGCTTCGCCGGCCTGGGGCTGGTGCTGCGCAAACGGCCGCAGGCTCACAAACGGCTGATGCTTCTGGCCGCGATCGTGCTGGCGGAAGCGGGCGTGACCCGCACCCAACCGCTGACGCTCACGACCTACAACGAGAACCTGGCTTTCTTGGCTACGGCCACCCTCCTCATCCCCATGGTCGCCTGGGACCTGGCGACGCTGAGGCGCCTGCACCCGGCGACCCTGTGGGGCGGTCTCGCCTTCCTGGCCTACGGTCCACTGCGCGAGGTCTTCGCAGATACGCCCGCTTGGCGATCCGTCGGCTCGTGGGCCGTCCACCTGATCTGACCCCCCTGCACCATCCTTCGCCCCCGGATCGGGTCCGGGGGCTAGGATGGTCCCCCTCCCCCGCTTTTACGGTGGAGGAGCGAAGACCTTCTTGCTCCTCCACCACGCGTCAGCGTGGGGGAGGGGGGCCACGAAGGCGAAGCCTGAGTGGTGGAGGGGAGCAGCTCCGTCTAACGGCAACGCAGAGAGAGGCCGACCCCTGATGCAACCTTTAAGAGCCAAGGAGGCCGGCGTGAGGAGCCTCGCCGCTTTCTTCGTCGCGCTCGGCGCGCTCTTCTGCGCCGCGGCCGCGCGAGCGGCCGAGGTCACGGTGGTGACCAATGTGCTCGGGCCCGAGGGGCCGCTCTTCGTCGACGGTCATCTCTATTACGTGGGCTGGGTGTCGAACACGCTGTCGCGGCTGGACGGCGACAAATCCACGGTGCTGAACAACCTCGCCGGCTGCAGTCACAACGGCTTGGCGCTCACCAGGCGTCACACCTTCCTGCTGGCCTGCACCGCCGACCCGGGCGCCATCCTCGAGCTCGACATGAACGGCAAGCAGCTGCGCGCCTGGAAGACCGACGCCAAGGGCGTTCCCTTCGCCGGCGGCGTCAACGACGTCACCGTCGCCCCCAACGGCGGCGCCTACGCCACCCTCTTCGGCCCGTACGAGGGCGGACCGCCGACCGCCGTCGAAGGCAAGCTCCTTTATCTCGCGCCAGGCGCGAGCCAGTGGATCGATGTCGCCGACGACCTCGACTACGCCAACGGCGTCGGCGTCTCGCCCGACGGCAAGACGCTCTACGTCAGCCAGACGGTCAGCAACTGCATGCTGAAGTTCGCCGTCAATCCCGATGGCACGCTGAGCCACCGGACCAACTTCGCCCTCCTCAATCTGCTGACGCCCAACCGGATCGACTCCTGGTGGTTGGGACCGGACAGCATGAAGGTCGACAGCAAGGGCGACATCTACGTCGCCCAATGGTTCGGCGGCAAAGTCCTGAAGCTGTCGCCGCAGGGCAAGCTGCTGCACGAGTTCGACATCGCCGCCGGGACGGGGACCACCAATGTCGCCTTCGGTCCGGGCGAGAAGGAGATCTACGTCACCGTGGTGAAGGACGCGAACGATCCGCTGGCCAGGGGCAGCATCGTACGTATCCCCAACGTCGACTGAGCGCCAACTTCTTCCGTTCGGAGACCATCAGCCGACGCTTGCTCCTCCACCACGCGTGAGCGTGGGGGAGGGGGACCGGCCAAGGCGAGCCCGGGCGAGACTTGGACGGTGGAGGGGGGTCGGCCAACGGGGGGCCGCAGGTCATCCCTTGCCGTACTTCGCCGCCAGCTTGCCACCCCCGGACACCCGGCCAAGGCCGCGCACACCGATGCCGGTGTCGAGCTTGAGCACGGCGCCGGTGGCCGGGCGGGCGTCCCGGCGCGACGCCAGGAAGACGTAGGCCCCGGCGTAATCGGCCGGCCTTGGCACGAACGCCAGGGGCACGTTGGGCGCCGCGACTTCGCCGAGGTTGAGGCTGCCGATCGACCGATCGGCCATGCCGAGCGCGGCGGGACCCCGCAGGTCGGTCCCGATAGGGCCGGGGGCGACGCCGTTCACCCGCACCGCCGGGGCGAGCTCGTAGGCGAGCTGGCGGATCAGGCCCACGAGCGCGTGCTTGGAGGCGGTGTAGAGCGGGCCGCCGCCGGCCGGATCGAAGCCGGCGTTGGAAACGGTGAAGATCAGTGCTCCCGACGAGCGGACGAGATCAGGAAGGGCGGCTTTGGCGAGGTTCAGGCAGCCTTTGACGTTGACGCCGAAGAGCTCGTCGAAAGCGGCGTCGATGTTCTCGTCCGGCAAGGCGTCGAGCGACATCGAATAGTCCCACAGGCCGGCGTTGCCGACGGCGCAATCGAGCTTGCGAAAGCGCTCGACGCAGGCGGTGACGGCGGCTTTGTTGTCCGCGAGGGACCGGACATCGCCGCCCACGACCGCAAGGCGGTCGGACTGCAGGTCCGCGAGCCGCTCGGGCGTGCGATCGAGCACGGCGACAAACGCCCCCTCCTCCAGGAACCGCTCCACCG
Source organism: Caulobacteraceae bacterium (assembly GCA_035946795.1). Classification (GTDB taxonomy): domain Bacteria; phylum Pseudomonadota; class Alphaproteobacteria; order Caulobacterales; family Caulobacteraceae; genus Acaudatibacter. The sequence goes on from DASYYX010000041.1 coordinate 129,340, forward strand.
CCGCGCGCCCCAGGCCCGAGGCGCCGCCGGTGACAAGCGCGACTTCTCCTTCCAGCGCGCCCATCCGCTCCTCAGAAGATGGTGCTCATGTTGTTGGCGAGGATCACCGTCTGGTCGAGGAAGAGGTGGCGCCTTGCCAGCAGGAATGTCGCGCCGGCGCGCCGCAGCAGATCGACGCGCCGGCCCGTCCATTCGTCCGCCTCGGAGTTGAGGCGGGAGCGGTAGAGCCGGAAGCAGGCCTCGACAGTGATCTCGTCGCCTTCGACCGCGACGATGCGGACGTTGGAGACGAAGTGGCGCGAGCGCGACGGCGGCTCCTCCGACCAGGCCGAGCCCGCTTCGAGCTTCTTCACGCGCATTTCGAGCACTTCACGAGTGTCGTCGAAAAACGCCATCTCGCCGGGCTTGGTGAACTCGAGGTCGAGATCGCTGGTGGAGACGGTCCGGCGGATCGGCATCCAGTAGTGGATGTCCTCGGCGATGAGCGCCAGCCAGTCGCGATAGCGGCGCGCGTCCAAGAGCGCCGCCTCGGCATAGAGGAACCGCTCCACCTCGAATTGCAGGCCGGCGCGCTCGGCCAGCGGCGTCTCCTCCCAGGTCCGCCGCCGCGGCCGCGTGCGCTCGAGCGTCGTCATCACACGGTTCCCGTGGGCGGGCGGGAATGGTTGGCCTTCAACTGCGCCCAATCGCGGGCCGCCATCCATTCGGTCCAGGCGCGGTAGAGCCAGCGCTGGCCGTGCTCGCTGATCAGGCCTTCGATGGCGCTGCCGCCATTGCCGCTGGCCGCCGCTTCGTCGCGCCCGAGGCCCATGCTCAGGCGCTGCCCGAGCTTGCGGCCGGCGACGCCCCGGGCCGACCGTGTCGCCTGGGTCCAGTTCTCGCCGTCGTCCTGCTCGAGGAGGCCCGCAGGGCCGAAGATGTGGTTCGCCTCCCAGATCATCTTGCGCTTGAGCGCCGGGTGCGCGGCCTTCGGCACGATGGTGAACCACCAAAGCTCGGTCTTGGAAGGGCCGCGGGGCAGGCGCAGGCACATCTGCACGCCGCTGAGCGTGATCCACAGGTTCGGGAAGATGTTCGGGTGGCCCTCGCTGCGCACGCCGACGGGGCCCATCAGCTCGGCCGCCCGGCGCGGGCGGATGCGCGGCTGGTTCTCGCCCTGGGCGCGGGACATGGCCTCGCGCTCGTCATCGGTGAGCCCATCGATCGTGGCCTGACGCTCAGGCGGGATGCCCGGACCGCCGATGGCGTGCCCGAACTCGCCCAGCATCACCATCTGGTTTTTGGGATGCAGGATCTTGGAGATGTCGAAGAAGCCGGCGGCCTGGGCCGAGTTGTGGCTGTAGGCGACGTGGTACCAGTCGAAGAGGTTGTCGACGGCGATCTTCCAGTTGCAGCCGATGACGTTCTTCTGGATTCCCTCCACCACCTCGACCTCGCCGTGGGCGCAGAGCATGCCCAGGCCGATGCGGCCGACCTCGCCCAGGTAGTCGTGCAGTGACGGCGCGTCCTCGGCCAGGGTGGCGAAATGGAAGCCGAGGTAGCTCTCGACGCGCGCCCGGGCCAGACCCAGGCGGCTGCGATCGAGGTCGTCGTGATAGTAGGTCTTGAGGCCCGGAACGCCGATCAGGCGGCCGTCGAGGCCATAGTTCCAGCCGTGGTAGCTGCAGACGAACGACTTCGCCCGACCGCGCTCGGCGCGGCAGACGGCGTTGCCGCGATGGCGGCAGGTGTTGAGCAGGGCGTTGATGCGCCCATCGTCGTCGCGGACGACGATGACCTGGTCCTCGCCGATCCAGCTGATGAGCCAGTCGCCCGGATCCTTCAGCTGGCTGTCGTGGCACATGAAGTTCCAGGCCCGGGCGAAGATGCGCTCCAGCTCGAGCCGATAGAGTCCCTCGTCGGAGAGGACCCGGCGATCGAGCTCGCCGGTCGAAGCGTCGAAGAGGGAGAGGATCTCCGCCTCGCCCCAAGCCGAAGCGTGGCTTCCGTCAGCCATGCGGTCTCCGATCCGAACTCTGCCGATCGCACCCTAACCCAGAGCGCCGTTCCGCAAGAGCCCCCGGCGTTCGAAAGAATTGATCATTCGTCCAGGCGGGGCCGAGGCCGCTACGCCGCGAGCGCCTCTGCCACGAGCGTCTGGGTCAGCTCCTGCAGCATCGGCATGCCGTCCTGCAGCATGCGCTGGATCATGCCCACGAAGATAAGGTCGTTCTCCGGATCGACCCAGAACCAGACGCCCGAGGCGCCGTCCCATTGGTAGGTCCCGCGGCCGACGCGCGAGCCGGCCAAAGCGGGGTCGTAGAACACCGCGCCGTTGAAGCCGAAGCCGCGGCCCGGGCAGATGCGCTGGGTGCCGGCGACCACGCCGGCATCGATGATGGCCTGCGGCAAGTGATTGGACGTCATCAGCGCCACCGCCGCTTCGGAGATCACCCGCGCGCCGTCGAGGCTCCCTTTGTTCGCCAGCATCTGGGCGAAGCGGGCGTAGTCGTCGAGCGTCGAGTAGAGCCCGCCGCCGCCCGAAGGAATCTGGGGCGTCACGCGCGGATCGCGCACGAACGGCGGCCGGTCGAGCACCGTCAGTTCGGGAACGTTGTAGCGGTGGTAGAGCGTCGCCAGCCGCGGCAGCTTGGCCTGCGGCACGAAGAAGCCGGTGTCGACCATGCCCAGCGGCTCGAAGATGCGTGTGCGCATGAAATCGGGCAGGCTCTCGCCGGTGAGGCGCTCGATCAGCGCCCCCTGCAGGTCCATGGAAAGCGAGTAGCGCCAGGCGCGGCCGGGCTGGTAGGCGAGCGGCAGGGCGGCGACGCGACGGGAGAAATCGGCAAGGTCCGCCGCCTTCCACACCCCGGCCTCGATGTAGGCCTTGTCGGCAGGGTCGATCGGCTCGGCCGGAATGCCATAGGCGAAGCCGGCGGTATGGGTCATCAGGTCCAGCAGCGTGGGTTCGCGCTCGGGCGGTTCGCCGCCAGGGCCCTTCACGCCGGCGAATTCGGGCAGGCGCCGGGCGATTGGATCGGCCGGCGACCAAAGGCCCTGGTCATACAGGATCATCATGGCCACGGCCGTCACCGGCTTGGTCATCGAATAGATGCGATAGATGGTGTCGTCCGCCAGCGGCTCGCGGCGGGCCAGGTCCTTGAGCCCGAGCACGGCGCCATGGACGGTCTTGCCGTGGCGGGCGATGAGGAAGGCGGCGCCGGCAAGCTCGCCCTCGGCGATGTAGCGCGACAGCATCTCATCGATGCGACGGACGGCCGGGAGGCTCATGCCTTCGCGGACCTCAGGGGCGGGTCGGGTGATCGCGGCCATGGCTAATCCGCCGCGGCGCGAGGATCGCCGCCCTGCCGGCCTCGCTCCAGCCAGGCTGCGAGGCCGGGGCTGGCGCTGCGGCGCGCGATCGCGGCGTAACGCTGCGCGTCCTCCTCCGAAAGAACCTCGCGCCAGCGCCCGCTGCGCCCCTGGTTGATGAAACGCTCGGCGCCGCGGTCAAAAGCCCGGCCGATACCGGGAATGAGCGCCTCGCCGTCCTTCTTCATGGCCGCGAACGAGGCGGCCCGGGCCAGCTCGGACATGACCGCCGGCTCGATATCGATCGATAAGAAGTCCGCAATGCGGCGCATCTCGCCTTCGAGATCCCGATTGAGGTCGTCGTAGTGGACGAGGAGCAGGTTCTTGCGCGCGCGCTCGCGCCAGTAGGTGGCCTCAAACTCGAAGAAATGATCGCCAAGGTTGGCGTCCCTGGCATCACGCTCGAGACCGTCCATCCAATCGAGGAGATATTGGCGTGGATCCTCGGCAGGCGGTGGCGGCGGCCCGCCGGGGTCGCCCCCGGCCTGGGCGATAGCCATGGCGTTGGCGACAACGCGGCCGACGAACTCCGGCGTCATGCCCTGCTGATGGTTCTTCCACGAGAGGCGCGCGTCGCGTCCGTCGCGGCCAACGTGAATGTAGGAAACGCCGTCCCACACTGGCAGGGCGTCGAACGGCAGGTGGCTCTTGACGAAGCGCCGGTGACGCTGGGCCTCGAGCGTGGCGAGGTCCTCCTCGAGCGGGTTGAAGATCGTCGAATCGAACCACGGCGCGAGGTCGCTCACCGGCCGGACCTCGGGCGAGGCGAAGACCAGCAGGTCGACGATGCGCTGCATCCAGGTGGTGCCGCACTTGGCGTAGGTGGCGATAACGATGTCTCCGTCGCGCGGGGAGAAGTGCTCCCAGCGGGCGCTGTCGGTGACCGGTGAGAGAACGCGTCGCTCTGGCGCGCGCAACAGTTCGGGCATTCTTCCTTCCTCCCCTTCGCCATGGCTCATAGTGGATCGGTTTCCGCGGCGACAGCCCGATGGCGAATGTCGGCGCGGCGGCCATTGGTTCGTCATAGGGTGGCGGGCCAGGGACCCCAAAGGTAGAGAACGATGTCGGACGATCACGGCCGCTTCATCTGGTACGAGCTCATGGTCCCTGACGTGGAGGCGGCAAAGCGCTTCTATGGCGAGGTCCTCGGCTGGACCACCCAGGAGGTGGGCGGCAGCCACATGACCTACGCCATGTTCGAGGCCAACGGCGCGGGCGTCGGCGGCGTCATCCCCCTTACCGCCGAATTCAAGGCCCAGGGCATACCGCCGAACTGGACCGCCTACGTCTGCGTCGACGACTGCGACGCCGCCGTGCGCAAGGCCGAGAGCCTGGGCGGCAAGGTGATGCGGGCGGCCAGGGACATCCCCGGCATCGGCCGGCTTGCCGTGATCGCCGATCCCCACGGTGCGGTCATCATCGTCATGAAGCCGATCCCGCCGTCCGAGGCCCGGCCGAGGGCGCCGCGCGGAACCGTGGGCCACGGCGGCTGGCACGAGCTCTACGCCGGCGACGCCGCCGCGGATCTGGCCTTCTATCGGGAGCTGTTCGGCTGGAAGGAGACGGCGCGCCACGACATGGGGCCGATGGGGACCTACCACATCTTCGGCAACGCCGACGGCGATCTCGGCGGCATGATGAACAAGCCACCGCAGATGCCGGCGCCCGCCTGGCAGATCTATTTCGAGGTGGCCGACGCCGACGCCGCCGCCGAACGCGTCAAGAAGGCCGGCGGCGCCCTCGCCATGGGTCCGATGGACGTGCCCGGCGGCAGCCGGGTGGCGCAGGCCATCGATCCGCAAGGGGCGCACTTCGCCATCGTCTGGTCGAAGGTCTGACCCGTCTTGACCCGATCCTCCCCTGCGCGTCAGCGCGGGGCAGTGGGACCGGCGGAGCCGGCGGAGGGGGCAAGAGCAGTGCGCCGGCGCTCCTTCACGCGCCCCCTCCACAACTGCGTGGTCCCCCTCACCCATCTGGCGATGGGGGAGGATCCATTCGATCCAGCGCCATGGACGCGGCCGCCCCCGTCGCCTAAGGGGCGGCCGGGGCGCGCATGGCAGCCAGAAAGCCGATCAGAATCGCCGTGATAGGCGGCGGCTGCGCTTCGATGGCGGCCGCCTGGGAGCTGTCGCGCCCCGAGCACGGCGGCCGCTACCAGGTCACCGTTTATCAGGAAGGCTGGCGCCTCGGCGGCAAGGGCGCGTCCGGTCGCGGGCCGAACGGCCGCATCGAGGAGCACGGCCTGCACATCTGGCTGGGCTTCTACGACAACGCCTTCCGGCTGATGCGCCAGTGCCACGCCGAACTGGAGGCTCAGGGCCTGCGCGACGTTTTCGGCGACTGGCGTGACGCCTGGACGCCGGAGAACGACATCGCCCTCTTCTCCCCCGCCGAAGGCGGCGGCTTCGAGCGCTGGGAGACGCGCCTGCCGCCCCGCCCCGGCCTGCCCGGCGATCCGCTGCCGCCGGGCCAGGTGTTCTCCCTCCCCTATTACCTCTCCCGCGCCTTCGACCTTTTCCGCGCCATGGTGCTGGACACCACCATGGACGCGCGCGGCGTCTTCGCCTCGGGTCCGGACGAGGCCGTGAACGCCGCCAGCCTGATGGCCAGGCTCGCGAGCCTCGGCGCCTTTGCCAGCGCCGCCGCCTTGGCCGAGGGGCTGGGGGTGATGGCGATGCTGCTGCGTGAGCTGTCGGCGCCCACGGCCGGGCTGCTCGACGCCGCCGAGGCGGTCACCGCGCGCCTGCGCCAATGGCTGGAGGACAAGTTGCTGGCGCGCGACGAGCGCCGCTTCCTGTGGGAGATCGCGGACCTCTCCTTGGCCTGCGTGCTGGGGCTGATCCGGCAGGGCGTGCTCTATGACCAAAGGGGGCTGGACGCGCTCGACGACTACGACTGTCGTGAGTGGCTGCGGATGAACGGCGCCTCGATGAGGTCGCTGCAGTCGCCGTTCCTGCGGGGCCTGTTCGACCTGGCGATGAGCTACGAGGGCGGCGACCCGGAGCGGCCGGCGCTCTCCGCAGGCCAGGGACTGCGCGGCTCGATCCGCACCTTCTTCGGCTATCGCGGGGCCTTCATGTGGCGCATGCGCGCCGGCATGGGCGATGTGGTGTTCGCGCCCCTCTACATCGCCCTGGAGCGCCGCGGCGTCCGCTTCGACTTCTTCCATCGGCTGACGAACGTCGGCTTAGCGGCGAGCGGCGACCACGTCGCCTCGCTCACCTTCGACGTCCAGGCGAAGACGCCGGAGGGACGGGCCTACGCGCCGCTCGTCGAAGTGGCCGGCCGGCCGTGCTGGCCGTCGAAGCCCGACTTCTCGCAGCTCGAAGACGGAGCGCGTCTGGAGGCCGAGTGCCGGAACTTCGAGTCGCACTGGGACCGGCGCCGGGTCGCCGAGCGCACCCTGGAAGTGGGCCATGACTTCGACCTCGTGCTGCTGGGCGTCGGCGTCGGCGCCGTTCCTTTCGTGGCCGGCGAGATCGTCGCCCGCGACGAGCGCTGGACGCGGATGGTGCGCGAGGTAAAGACGGTCGCCTCCCAGGCCTTTCAGGTGTGGCTGAACGAGGACCTGGGCGCCCTGGGCTGGCAGGGGCCGGCCTACATCACGGGCGCCTTCGCCAAGCCCTTCGACACCTGGTGCGACATGGCCCACGTGATCCCGGAAGAGGCCTGGCAGCACCCCCCCAGGACCGCAGTCTATTTCTGCGCCGCCCTTGCCGATCCCGCCCAGCCGCCGGATGACGGCGACGCTGGCTATCCCGCGCGCCGGACCGACGAGGTGCGCCGCGCCGCGCGCGCCTTTCTCGAGGGGCCGGTAAGGGCCTTGTGGCCGCTCGCCTATGAAGCGAGCGGACGTTTTCGGTGGGACGTGCTGGTCGCCCCGGAGGGTGCCTCCGGGCCGGAGCGGTTCGAAGCGCAGTACTGGCGCGCCAACGTAAACCCGTCCGACAGGTACGTCATCGCCACCCCGGGCGGGTGTCACTTCCGGATATCGCCGCTCGACGTCGGCTATGACAATTTGACCATCGCCGGAGACTGGACCGATAGTGGCTTCCACTCCGGTTGCGTGGAGGGGGCGGTGATGTCGGGATTGCTGGCGGCCCACGCGCTCTGCGGCTCACCCAAACTCGAGGACATCATCGCCTATGACCACCCCTGAAGCGCCGGCCGGCGGGGCGACGGCCGGCCCAGCCTCGAAGGCGAGCGGCCGGGTCCAAAAACCCAAGGTGGAACGGGTCGGGCCGCAGCGCGCCAACGGGCCTGCACGCGGATCCAGCGGCGAGCGCACCATCAGCGACGCCGTCGCCCACGCGGTGAAGGAAGGCTACGACGTCATCGCCCAGAACATTCATCAGGGGCGCCTTGCGGCCGAGCGCTTCCGCGAGGGCAATTACCCCATCGGCGCGGTGCCCGGCGACCTCGAGACCGCGGCGTTGCGCATGCTGAACCTGGCGCGAGAGCTGAGCGCGACGACGTTCGATATCGCCGAACGCCTAGTCAAGGGCATAGCCGCGACCGCCAGCACGGGCGATCGGACCGCCGCCGTGCCCGCCTTTCGCCAGACAGGAACGCCTCCCGCCGCGACCGGCTACCAGGCGGCGCCTGCAACCGCACCGTCCGCGACCGGCTACCGAGCAGCCCCGGCAACCGCAGCGACGGCGTCTGGCGTCGCCGCGGGCGGCCCCTCGGTGATGCCGCTGAGCACGCGCTTCACCGGCGATGGCGCCGCCAAGGCCCAAAGCCGCACCGAATTCCTCAAGCCGCCCCGAACGCCGACCCAGCCGAAGGACATCTCGGCCACGGCCTTGAGCCCGCGCAGCGGCGCCGGTTCGGCGATCGCGCAGGTGAGCTTCGAAGCCGCCGACATCGCCCTGGGCGGCCTCGTGGCGATCGTGACCGTCCCCGGCGGCCAAGCCGCGGGGACCTATACCGGCCTCGTTTTCGCCGGCGACGACGAGGCGCCCCTGGGCGCGCTGTCGATCGAGATCGTCGCGTGAGCGTGGCGGAGGCGCAACGCCTGCAGGGTCCGGCTGCGTCTCCCGCCTCGATGAGCGCCGCCATGGCCGCCTACGGCCGCGCCGCCCGCCCGGAGCTCGAGCGCTACCTCGGGGCCCAGCCGAGCGCGCCCTTTCTCGACGACCTCTTGGCCGAATATCCCTCGCGCGGCGGCAAGATGCTGCGCCCTTCGATCTGCCTGGCGACGGCGCGGGCGTTCGGCGCCTCAGGCCCCCAGGCGGCGCGCTGCGCCGCGGCGATCGAAATCCTGCACAACGGCCTCCTCATCCACGACGACATCCAGGACGCCAGCGAGTTGCGCCGCGGCCAGCCCACCCTGCACGCCCTGCACGGCGTGCCGCTGGCCATCAACGCCGGCGACGCCTTGATGCTGTCGGCGCTGCGGCCACTGCTCGACGCCGTGCGCCCGCTGGGGGAAACCGCGGCCCGCCAGGCGCTCGACGTCACCCTGGCCATGGCCCGCGAGACCGCCGAGGGCCAGGCCCTCGAGCTCGGCTGGCGCGACCGCAACGTCACCGAACTGACCGAGGCCGACTACCTGCGCATGGCGCTGAAGAAGACCGCTTGGCTCGGCATGATCTGGCCGGCGCAGCTCGGCGTCATCCTGGGGACCGGCGGCCGCGAGGATCCGGAGCGGGTGGTGCGCTGGGGCTACTTCCTGGGCGTCGCCTTCCAGATCGAGGACGACGTGCGCAACCTCGGCGCCAGCCCCGGCTACGGCAAGGAGCTCAACGGCGATCTCTTCGAGGCCAAGCGCACCCTGATGCTGATCCACGTGCGCCGGGCGTGCTCCCCTGAGGAGCGGGCGCGGCTGGACGCCTTCCTGGCCCTGCCGCGCGAAAGCCGCGCGCCTAGGGACGTGCTGTGGCTGGCGGGGCTGATGGAGGGGCGCGGCTCGATCGCCCACGCGCGCGCCGTCGCTGCGGCCATGGGCGGGGCGGCCGACCACGAGTTCGCGCTGGCGTTCGGCGACCTGCCGCCGTCGCCGGACCTCGCCTTCCTGCGCGGCCTGGTGCGCTGGCTGTTCGAGCGCCCATGAGCGGGCGCGCCATGATCTACGGCGCCACCGGCTACACCGGGCGCGAGATCGCCGGCGTCTTGGCGCAGGACGGCGTCATCCTGGCCGGCCGCAACGCCGAACGGGTGCGCGCCCTGGCCCAGCCTCTGGGTTTGGAATGGCGCGCCTTTGGCCCGGACGATCCGGGCGCTGCGCGCGGGGCGATCGCGGGCCTCGATCTCGTCTTGAACGCCGCCGGCCCGTTCGCGGCCACCGCCCTGCCGATCCTCGAAGCCTGCGTCGCCGAGGGGGCGCATTATCTCGATCTCAACGGCGAGTGGCCGGTCTTCCTCGACCTGATGGCCAAGGACCAAGTCGCCCGGGCCGCCGGCGTCATGGTCCTGCCCGGCGTCGGCCTGACGATCGCGGTGACCGACTGCCTGCTGGCGGAGGCAATGCGGCGCTGGCCCGACACCGTGCGCCTGCGCCTGGGCATTTCGCGGGCCCGGGTCATGAGCCGCGGCTCGATGACCAGCGCCGCGGCCCTGGTCAGCCCCAGGGCGCTGGTCCGTTCTGGGGGCGAGTTGCGCGCCATCCCCGCCGGCGCCCAGACGCACGCCTTCGATTTCGGCGAGGGCCTGAAGGAAGCGGTGGCCGTCAGCTGGGCCGACGTGGCCACCGCGGGGGTCACCACGGGCGTCGCCGACATCGAGGTCTATTCCGAACTGGGCTGGCCCCAGCGCCTCGGCTACCGCGCCGGCGGCCTGGCGATGGCGGTCACCGGCGTGGCGTCCTGGCGCGCGGCGAGCCGCGCCGCCGCCGCGGCCTGGCCGGTCGATCCCGATGGCGCCGCCCGCGCCCAGGCGGGCTATGTCATGGTGGTCGAGGCGCTCGATCCCTGGCGCCGGCCGCGGCGCCTGCGGATGACCACGCTCGACGGTTACAGCGCCAGTGTTCTGACAGCCGTTGCGGCGGTGCGGCGCGTGCTCGCCGGCGAGGTCCGCACCGGCTTCCAGACCCCGGGACGCCTCTTCGGACCCGGGTTCGCCTTCGAGGTCGGGGCTGCGAGGCTGGAGGCGCGGGAGCGCGAATCTCTGGGAGCGCCGGCATGACCATCCCGCCCCTGACCACCGGCATTCCGTACATAGAATCCGACGCCAGCCTGGAGGTGCCGCCGCCCTATCACTTCCCGGGAGTGACGGTGCACGCCTTCGTCTGGGAGGCGCAGATGGCGCCGATCCAGGCCTACTGCGACCGCTTCTTCAATCTCGGGACGGCGCAGGAACGGGGCTTCGTCTACCGGGCGGCGGCGTTCTGGCCGTACGCCATGCTGCTCCTGCTCGATTATCCGGAGATGATCGCCTCCAGCCGCCGCTGGACGGTCGCGGCGCACTACGGCAACCAGGGCATCCTGCGGCAGCGCGAAGTGTTCGTCGCCGTGCCGGTGGTGCGTTATGGCCTCGGCGCGCGGCGCCTGGCGGCGGACACCGACCTCGAGTTCGCCCTGCCGGTCATCGTCGTCGACGACCCGAACTCCGCCATTTGCGGGCGCGAGATGCTGGGTCTTGGCAAGATGGTGGCCGAGATCGAGCTGGGAACGGCGGAATATCCCGACAGCTTCGCCGGCAAGGTCCGGCTGCCCGGCTGGGCGACCATGGCGCCCAACGAGGTGCAGTCGGTCCTGCCCTTCCTCGAAGTGACCACGGCCCCGGCGCTGCCCACCTTCCGCGGCTCGGCGGACGTGCTCTCGCCCTGGACGCTGCTGCAGAGCCGCGAAGGCGGCTGGCTGATGAGCGGCCTCACCAGCCTGGCCGATTTCACCGAGCAGGTGAGCGCCGGCATCGTGCCGACGGCCATGCGGACGGTGCAGCTCAAGCAGTTCCGCGACGCCGCCCATCCGGAGCGGGCGGTCTACCAGTCGCTGGTCACCTGCCGCTCCTACTACGCCAACATCCGCGGCTTCTCCTTCTTCAACGAGAAGGACGTCGACATCGCCTTTCACGACGTCGGCAGTTTCGCCGGCATCCTGCGGGTGTTCCTCGACCTGCCGGGCAGCGAGAGCGAACCGACCGGCAAGACCGTCGGGCCCACGCCCGTCGCAGGCTTCACCTTCACCGCCGACGTCGACTTCGACAACATGCGCACCCTGCACACCTTCCCGGTGGACCGGGGCCCCGGGGTCGCGCCCGTGCCCCAGTCGAGCGACCTCGCCGCCCAGTGGCTCCGGCCATGGAGGGGCCTGTTCGCCAAGGCGCCGGCCCCGTGACCGACTTCGTCGAGTCCTTCTCCACCATGCAGCTGCTGCCGCCGTGGATCTCGCCGGGCGCACGCACCTGGATGTTCCTGATCCGCCTGAACCCCAAGACGGTGACCGACTATCTGGCGGCCTTCCTCAACGCCGCCGCCCCCGACCGCGCTCCTTTCGAATGGCGCCCCATCGACGGCGACCAGTTCGGCATCATCACCTACAACCAGCACCCGCGGGTGGCGACCGACCGTCCCGACCGGCCGCAGGGCTGGGACACGGTCTGCGCCAAGGAAGTCTTCTTCGCCTTCCCGGCGATCCGCCGCCAGATCACCGCCGACAACCTCATCGTCGATACCCAGGTCTGGGTGCAGCCGTTCTCGTTCGGCGACACCGGGGCGATGGTGTTCGGCAGCCGCGAGATCTGGGGCACGGAGATGGAGCTCGCCCGGATCTTCGACGAAGACGACATGTCGCCCGGCGGCATGCACGTCGATGTCGCCATCCAGGGCTTCAAGACCTTCGCGCCCACTTCTGTGAGCGCCTCGATCGCCTGCCTGCACCTGCAGGTGCGCCCGGGCGGGCGCATCGCCAACCCCATCCCGGAGATCCTCGCGCGGCCGGAGCTCCACACCATCGCCGGCATCTTCCTGCAGAGCAGCTCCTTCATCGGCGGCGGCGCCCCGGCGCTCACGCCCGACAATCCCCTGACCGGCACCGAGCTCAACAACCTCAAGCAGTTCCGGGACGCCTACAATCCGGAGTTCGCGATCTACCGGGCGATCGTGGCCTCGAAATCCTCGCACCAGATCGACGAGGCGAGCCTGGCCTTCTTCGACCCGACGAGCGCCGAGATCGACTTCATGTGGTCGGCGAGCATGGAGCAGGCGCTGCAGAGCCAGTTCGCCCTGAAGACCTGGACCGTCGGCGGGCCGCCGGCGGCCCATGCGCCGAAGGTGGACGCGCATGGCGTCGACTGGGACATGAAGGCGGCCCGCCTGAAGGCGGAGCTGGTGTTCACCTATGTCTCGACCGTCCGCTACCAGGTGCTCGGCACCCTGCACACCTACGGCGGCTGACGCGGCAATCTCGCCGACGTTGTTGCTCCTCCACCACGCTGGCGCGTGGTGGAGGAGCGAAGAGAAGCGCGCCTCTCGCTGCGCGGTGGAGGAGCAAGAGTCTCCGCTAGCCACCGCTAGTAGAGTGCTGGCGGCGGACGGCGGCCTTGAAATCGTACGGCGTCCACTCGACGCAGTCGGGCCAGGCGGCGGTCTCCAGCCAGTAGGCGCAAAGGCCCATGCGGTCGGCCAGGGCGACGAACTCGGGGAAGCGGTTCAAGGAATTGGCCCAGGGGCTGAGGAGCACGCCGGGGAAGTAGGCGCTGGGCAGCGGCCCGTCCGGATCGAACATGTGGTCGAAGGAGGCGCGGGCGGCGAGCGCGAAGGCCTCCTTGGCCATGCCGAAGGAAGCCACCGCCTCGACCAGGTTGAGCGGCACGGTCCCGGTGCGCTCGACTACCGCGCCATAGCGGCGCAGGCGCTCCCGCTGCAGGGCCGCGTCGCCGGACTCGAGGGCGACGGCGTAGGCCTGGCTGGCGTGGAGATCGGCGCGCTGCCAGCCTTCGCCCGCGAAGGCCTCGGCGGCCTTGGAGGCCCCCTCGTAGGCGTCCCAGAAGCCGTGGCGGGCGGAATTGTTCAGCAGCGAAACCAGGATCTGGAAGTTGCGCGGCCAGCGCCGATGCAGGTCCTGCGCCATCCGGATCGAGCCTTCGTAGTCGCCGGCGTAGGCCCGCATTTCCGCCAGTTGCAGGAGGGCGGCCGGCGCCAGCGGGTCGAGTTCGCAGGCGCGTTCGGCGAAGCCCAGGGCCTCGCGGAAGCGCCCGACGCTCCAGCGGAAGGTGCTCAGGCCCGAGAGCGCCGCGGCGTCGTTGGGGGCCAGCGCCAGCGCTCTCTCCAGCAGGCGTCCCCGGGCGGCGTATGCGCCCCAGGGCTCGAGGAGAGAGAGGGCGGTGTAGGCGCCGCCGCGACGGGAATCGAGCGCAAGCGCCGCGTTCGCCGCCTGCAGGACTCCCGCCCGACCGGCTTCGTACGGACCTTGCCGGTGGCCGCCGCGCAGGACGCGGGCGCGCACCAGGGCGAGAAGCTCCCAGGCCGGGGCGTATCCGGGCGAAGCGGCGACCGCCTGTTCGAGCAGCGGAATGGCCGCGGCGCTCGCCTCATCGAACGGGCCGTCGGCTTCGTTGACCACGCCGCGGGCGCGCAGGAAGAGCTCATAGGTCGCCGGATCCAGCGGCGCCGGGCCGGCCGAGGCCAGCAGCTTCACCTTGAGGGCGTCGGCGACGGACGCCGCGATGCGATCCTGCAGGGCGAAGACATCGTCGAGATCGCCGTCGAAGCGGCTGGCCCACAGAGTGCTCTGGCTCTGGCAGTCCACCAGGGTGGCGGTGATCCGCACCTGCGAGCCGCTACGCCGCACCGCGCCATCGAGGATGTGGCTCGCCCCCAGCGCCGCCCCGACCTGGGCCGCCGCCTTGTCGCGGCCGCGGAACTGGAAGGTGGACGAGCGCGCCAGCACCTTGATCCCGACACCCTGGGCCACGGTGTTCAGAATCTCCTCGGCGACGCCGTCGCAGAAGAAGCCCAGCTCCGCAGCGGACGAGAGGTTGTCGAAGGCGAGCACGGCGAGCACCGGCTCCTTGGCGGCCGCCTTGACGGAAGTGGCGGCGGGCAGGGCGGCGCCGGACGGCGCGGGGGCGGCGCGGTTCACGAGTTCGGCGATGCTCGCGGCCACCTTGCGCCAGGCGGGGGCCTCGAAGTCTCCGGCCCAGCCCGGGGCGCTGGCGCATTGTGATCGGTTGAAGGGAAGAGGCGGCAACACCCCGTCCAGGCTGAACTGCACCAGGGTGCCAGCCTCGTGGGCGATGTCGGCTTCCGCCGGCACCCAGCGCGAGTGGACCGCGTCCTTGGACCACAGCACCAGCACCGCCTTGGCGCTGCGCAGGCGCTCCTCGATGACCGCGGAAAAGGCGCCGTGCGCGGGCAGGTCCTCGTCGAACCAGACGCTGTAACCTTCCGAACGAAGAGCTTCGGTGATCAGCTGGGCCGGCCGCGCGCTCGACCGGGCGTAGGAGATGAAGACGTCAGGCACCGCGCGCCGACGAATAGCCCTCGCGCCGGCCCCGGCATAGGGCGGAGCCGCCCTTGCTCCTCCACCACGCGTGAGCGTGGGGGAGGGGGACCATCCGAGCGCGTAGCGCGAAGGATGGGGAAGGGGGCAAGAGGCGTACGCCGGCGCCCCTTCCCGCGCCCCCTCCACCGCGTCTCTTCGCCCTTGCTGACGCAAGGGCTCGGCGCGGTCCCCCTCCCCCGCTTTCGCGGTGGAGGAGCGAAGAAGGGGCGGACCCCGCCCAGTGAGGCTTCGCCTCCTCCGCCACGCTCCCGCGCGGGACGCGGATGCACTACACTGTCCCCGGCGCAGCTTGGGAGCCCAGGGATGGACGACGCCTCGATCGATCTGAAGAACGCCGCCGAGGCGGCCTGGGCCGCGCCGCTGGAGACCCTCAACCCGGCGCAGCGCGACCTTTTCCAGGCCGACGCCATGTGGCCCTATTTCGAGCGCCTGCGGCGCGAGGACCCGGTGCACTTCACCCCGGAGAGCGATTTCGCCGCCCACTGGGGCGTCACCAAGTACAACGACATCCTCGCCATCGAGACCAACCACCAGGCCTTCTCCTCCGAGGGCGGCATCACCCTCCCGTTGAGCGACCGCTACTTCGAGCAGGTGGTGGCCGAGGGCGGCGGCCCTTCGGCGGACAGCCCCTTCAACGATCCCAAGAACCCCGGCGGGCCGCTGCCGATGTTCATCGCCATGGACCCGCCCAAGCACGACGTGCAGCGCAAGACCGTCAGCCCGGCGGTGGCCCCGGGGAACCTGGCGAAGATGGAGCCGCTGATCCGCGAACGCGCCGGAGCGATCCTGGATTCGCTGCCGATCGGCGAGGAGTTCGACTGGGTCGACAAGGTGTCGATGGAGCTGACCGCCATGACCCTGGCGACCCTCTTCGGCATTCCCCAGGAGGACCGGCGCCGGCTCACCCACTGGAGCGACGTGATCATGGCGAGGCCCGGCCGCGACAGCGCCGTCGCCACCTGGGAGGAAAAGCGGACCGAGATGTTCGCCTACGGCAGCTATTTCCTGAAGCTGTGGGACGAGCGCGTGAACGCCGAGCCGGCCGGCGATCTCATTTCCATGCTGGCGCACGGACCCGAGACGCGCGGCATGAGCCGCTTCGAGTACCTGGGCAACGTCATCCTGCTGACCATCGGCGGCAACGACACCACCCGCAACACCATCAGCGGCAGCGTCTATGCGCTGAACAAGAATCCCGATCAGTACGCCAAGCTGCGCGCCGATCCGGCGCTGCTGCCCTCCATGGTCTCCGAGACCATCCGCTGGCAGACGCCGCTGGCGCACATGCGCCGGGTGGCCAAGGAGGACGTGGAGTTCGGCGGCAAGACCATCCGCAAGGGCGACAACGTCGTCATGTGGTACGTCTCGGGCAACCGCGACGAAGAGGTGATCGAGGATCCCAACGCCTACCGCATCGACCGGGCGCGGCCGCGCCAGCACCTCTCCTTCGGCTTCGGCATCCACCGCTGCGTCGGCAACCGCCTGGCCGAACTGCAGCTGCGCATCATCTGGGAGGAGATCCTGAAGCGCTTCGACGACATCGTCGTCACCGGCGAGCCCAAGCGGGTGTGGTCGGTGTTCGTCAAGGGCTACGAGACCCTGCCGGTGGTGATCCCGAGCCGCCGCTGAGCCAGCCCGGCAACCTCGCTGCGAGGGCCTTCGGCGGGACCGCCCAGGCCTATCTGCGATACCGCCAGCCATATCCGAAGGCGCTGCTCGACGAGCTGCTGCAGCGCGCCAGCGCTGACGGCCAGGGCGTGCTCGTCGACCTCGCCTGCGGTCCCGGCCGGGTGGCGCTCGCCATCGCCGGCGCCTTCGAGCGGGTGATCGCCATCGACCTGGAGCCGGAGATGATCGCGGTCGGCAGGGAAGAAGCGGCGCGGCGCGGGATCGCCAACATCGACTGGCGCGTTGGACGAGCCGAGGACGCCGACATCGCGGCCGGCTCGATCGACCTGGTCACCATCGGCGAGGCCTTCCACCGCCTCGACCAGGGCGTGGTCGCCCGCCGCGCCCTTTCCTGGCTGAAGGGCGGCGGCCTGATCGCCATCCTGGGAACCGAGAGCCTGCCCACCGGCGCCGATCCCTGGCTGGAGACGGCGCGCTCGCTGTCGCGGCGCTGGGCCGACCGTGCCTTCCCGCAAGGCTGGGCCGAACGGGCCGCCGGCGCCGAGGCAGACCCCGAGCGCGCCCTCGCCCGGGCGGGGTTCGCGGCCATCGAGAGCCGAGCCTTCGAAGAGCCGCGCACGCGCTCGTTCGAGGAAGTGCTCGGCTACTTCCGCTCGACCTCGATCTGCTCGGAGCAGGCGCTGGGGCCGGATTTCCCCGCCTTCGCCGCCGAGCTGCGCGCCGCCCTTGCCGGCGACCGCTTCGAGGAGCGGTTCCGCTCCGGCTACACCCTGGGCCGCAAGCCCTTATGATGCGGCGCGACGGCCGGAACCCGCCGGGCGGGCGCCGGTTGTCGAGCATCCGGCGCCAGCGAAGGAGACCGACATGACCGATATCGCCAAGAGCCAATGGGCGGAGGTGGCGAGCCGCCTCTCGCGCGCCCTGGAGGGCCAGGGCGTCGACATCGAGGTGGCGGGGCTGGGGATCGGCGACCAGCACGAGGTCGAATGGGCGCCGCTGCGCGGCCTGGCCTACGATCCCAAGAGCGACCTCTTCGAGGTCGACGTCGACGGCATGGATCACCTCATCCGCTCGCCCAAGAGCCTGGAGCTGCAGCAGGACGGCGCCGGCCTGAAGAGCCTTGCCATCGGCGTGGCCGGCGGCGTGCGCCACATCCTGAGGTTCCGAGCGCCGCTGCAGCTGGGATCGCGCGGCTGAAGAGCCGGGGCCGCGACCCCCCTCCACCAGCCGCTGCGCGGCTGGTCCCCCTCCCCCGCTCCGCGGTGGAGGAGCAAGAGGAACTTGGCTCTTGACCCCTCCGCCACGCGGGCTGCGCCCGCGCCCAGCCCGCGGCACAGCCGCAGGCGCTCCTCGCGGCGATCGCCAAGCAGTTGGCGATCGCATCGAAAACGCGAGCGCGTTTTCGCGCTCGTCACCCCCTCCCCCTTGCGCGGTGGAGGAGTGACGAGTTCTTGCTCCTCCACCACGCGTGAGCGTGGGGGAGGGGGACCGGCCAAGGCGAGCGGCAGCGAGGCTTGGACGGTGGAGGGGGGTCGGCGCGGAACGGCGGCGCTGACCCCCCTCCACCAGCCGCTGCGCGGCTGCTCCCCCTCCCCCGCTGCGCGGTGGAGGAGCAAGGGGGACTTGGCTCGCGCCCGCTGAATCCCCTCCACCACTCCGGCTGCGCCCGCGCCCAGCCCGCGGCACAGCCGCGGGCGCTCCTCGCGGCGATCGCCAAGCGGTTGGCGATCGCATCGAAAACGCGAGCGCGTTTTCGCGCTCGTCACCCCCTCCCCCGCTGCGCGGCGGAGGAGCGGGGGTGGCGGGGGTGGGCGAAGCGGGACATAAGCGCCTCCGGGAGGGGAGCGTCGATGACGACAGCCGCAAGCGTGCGCGCAGCGCCGGCGAGGGCGGTCTTCGCGCCCTACCACCGCTGGGACCGCAATTTCTTCCTGACCTACGTGGTGCTGTTCTGGGTCGGCGTCCTCATGGGCTTCACCCCCGAGATCGTCCACCGCGCCCAACATCACGAGGTCTATCCGGCGATCGTCTACGCGCACGGCGTGGCCTTCGTCGGCTGGCTCGTCCTGCTGACGGCCCAGGTGCTGCTGATCCGCACCCGCCGCCAGGCCACCCACCGCAAGCTGGGCGTGGCGGGGATGGCCCTGGCCGGGCTGATGGTCGTCCTGGGGCCGGCCGCGGCGATCGCCGCGCAGCGGCTCGAGATGGGGACGGCGGACGCCGACCCGGCCTTCCTCAGCGTGCAGCTGTTGGACATCGTCGGCTTCGCGGCTCTGGCCGGCGCCGCCTTTGCGCTGCGGCGCGAGCCGGCGGCGCACAAGCGGCTGATCCTCTTGGCGACCCTGTGCATCATCGACGCCGGCTTCGCGCGCTGGTGGGGCGGGGCCATCCACAAGCGCCTGGGCGACGGGGTCGGGCCGTTCTTCGCCCAGATCTACCTGGCCAACTTCCTCCTCATCCTCGGCATCGGCGCCTACGACCTTGCCACCCGCCGCCGCCTGCATCCGGCCTATGCCGTCGGCGCGGTCTGGGCCCTGGTCGTGCTGACGACCGCCTCCTGGCTCTACTACTATCCGCCCTGGAAGGCCTTCGCCGTGGGCCTGATCGGCCGGTAGGGAGCCGAGACCCGGACCCCCCTCCACCAGCCGCTGCGCGGTGGAGGGAGAGAGGGAACCCTTGCCCGCCCGGCGGCTTCGTGGTCGGAGAAAGGCATGGGCGCGCTTCAAGGCAAGGTCGTGGTGATCACCGGCGCCAGCAGCGGCCTGGGCGAGGCGGCGGCGCGGGCGCTGGCGGCGGAGGGGGCGAAGCTGGCGCTGGGGGCGCGGCGGCTGGAGCGGCTGCGGGCGCTGGCCGATGAACTCGGCCAGGACGAAGCGGCGGCGGTCGCCACCGACGTCACCCGCTACGAGGAGGTGAAGCGGCTGGTGGACGGGGCGGCGCAGCGCCACGGCCGCCTGGACGTGATCATCAACAACGCCGGGGTGATGCCGCACTCGCCCCTCGAACGCGCCCGCGTGGCCGACTGGGAGCGGATGATCGATGTCAACATCAAGGGGGTGCTCTTCGGCATCGCCGCGGCCCTGCCGCACATGCGCGCCCAGAAGAGCGGCCACATCGTCAGTGTCTCCTCGGTGGCCGGGCACCGGGTGCGGCCCAACATCGCCGTCTATGCGGCCACCAAGCACGCGGTGCGGGTGATCAGCGAGGGGCTGCGCCAGGAGGTCAAGCCGTACGGCATCCGCACCACGGTGATCTCGCCCGGCGCGGTGACGAGCGAGCTCATCGACCACATCACCGAGCCGGATGTCGCGGCGGCGGTGCGCAAGACCTACGAGCGGGCGCTGGGGGCGGAGAGCTTCGCGCGGATGGTGCTCTTCGCTTTGACCCAGCCCGAGGACGTGGACGTCAACGAGATCCTCTATCGGCCCACGGCGCAGGAGTTCTGAGGCCCCGACGCCGAGCCCCCTCCACCACTCGCCCCGGATCAAGTCCGGGGCTTCGTGGTCCCCCTCCCCCGCTGCGCGGTGGAGGAGCGAAAAACCGCGCGCGCAGCGCGCACCAAACCATCTGCGGCCATCTGCGGCCATCTGCGGAAAACCTTTCCCCTCCCCCTTTCCCCCCTCCCGGCTTCGCCGGGGCTCCCCCCAGGAGGGGGGCGAGAGAACAGCGCCCCGTCATCCTTCCCCCTTCCCGGCCTGCGGTCGGGGTGTCGGTGGCGGGGGGACAGGTCGGGGGACAGGATACCTATCCCCTTCCGTATCGGGTCGGGGAGCCGGACACCGGGACAGGTATCCCGTCCCCGGTGGAGGGCGGGATAGGTGTCCTGTCCCCGATGGAGCGAGCGAACCTTGGCCGGCGCCTGCGCGTTGATGGGTGAAGGGGGCGTCGCTTGGAGACCATTCCCCTCATGAAGACCCTCGCCCTTACGCTGCTTGCCGGCGGCGCGGCCGCCCTCATGGCGATCGCCGGCCCGGCGCCGCGGGCCCTGGCCCAGGACGAAGCCCCCCCGGGGACCGACGCCGTGGCCGTCGCGCCGGCGCACGGCAGCTGGACCCTGCGCGACCGCGAAAAATGGATCGACCATGCGCTGGACCGCGCCAAGGACAGCGGCGGCATCGATCACGCCGAATACGACCGGGTGAAAGATGAGCTGCACGGCATTCGCGAGACCGAGGACCAGATGCGCGACCACCAGCACGGCGAGCTGACGGACAACCAGACCGCCATGCTGGAGGACCGCCTCGATAATGTCGCCGACGCCATCCATTGGTTGCACGAGCACAGCTTCGAAAAGCCCTGGTAGGCCAGCGCGAGGGGCGTTGCTCGCTCGCGCCCAGAGGAGGAGACGCCATGACCGAGACCCATGGGAACGCCGGCGAAGAGGCGGGCGGGGACGGGAACGCGGGCCCGGAGGCGCCGCGCAAGCGGGGAGCGCGCGAAAGCGTGCAGGGACCGCCGGCGGCGGCGGCAAGGCCGCTGGATGCGGTGCTGGAGAAGGCGCAGCAGGCCGCCGACGACACCGCCGAGGCGATCCGCGCCCAACCCTATGCGGCGGTGATCATCGCCACCCTGGGCGGGCTGGCGCTGGGCCTGATGCTGGGCGGCGGCGGCGCCCGGCGCGAGGTGATCTATCTGAAGGAATGAGCGGGGCATTGGCGCCTGCGGCTCAGGGGGCGGCGGATGTCGCTCGGGATCCGCAGATGGCCGCCGATGGGCGCAGATCGGTTCGCGCCGACGCAGCCTCTGCGGCTGGGAGCGCGCACCTCCCTCTTGCCCCTCCACCACGCGTGAGCGTGGGGGAGGGGCGAAAAAAAAGAAGCGCGCGGAGCGCGCAACCAATCCGTGAGAGCGTAACCCCTCGCCTCCCCATCGCTGCGCGATGGGCCCCTCCTCTCCCTCGAGGGAGAGGAGAAGAAGTCTGGGCCCTCTCCCTCTTCGCGCGCGGAGCGCGCACCTCTCTCTTGCTCCTCCACCACGCGTCAGCGTGGGGGAGGGGGACCGGCCAAGGCGAGCGGCAGCGAGGCGTGGACGGTGGAGGGGGGTCGGCGCTACATGCCCAGCATGCAGAGCCCGGCCGCCACGCGCCGAAATGCGAGGTCGCTGCGGCGCCAGATGACGCCGCCAGAACTGATCGTGTGGCAGGCGCTCCGCGGGCGAGCGCTGGACGGCCGCCACTTCCGCCGCCAGCATCCGATCGGGCCCTACGTGCTGGATTTCTACTGCGCCCGGGCGAAGCTCGCCCTGGAGGTCGATGGTTTGCACCACGCCACGGACGAGCGCCAGGAGCGCGACCAGATCCGGGACGCCTGGCTCGAACGCCGGGGGGTCACGGTCTTCCGCCTGACCGCGGGGGACGTCATGGGCGATCTGGACGGCGCCATGATGGCGCTGGCGGCGCGACTCGAGGCGCTGGAGGCCGAGCGGCGGCGCTGACCCCCCTCCACCACTCGCCCCGGATCAAGTCCGGGGCTTCGTGGTCCCCCTCCCCCGCTCCGCGGTGGAGGAGCA
The DNA here is from genome assembly GCA_035946795.1 of Caulobacteraceae bacterium. GTDB lineage: Bacteria > Pseudomonadota > Alphaproteobacteria > Caulobacterales > Caulobacteraceae > Acaudatibacter. The sequence goes on from DASYYX010000041.1 coordinate 151,275, forward strand.
AGGGAGTCACTGCTCCTCCACCACGCGTCAGCGTGGGGGAGGGGGACCGGCCAAGGCGAGCGGCAGCGAGGCTTGGACGGTGGAGGGGGGTCGGCGCGGAACGGCGGCGCTCACCCCCCTCCACCACTCGCCCCGGATCAAGTCCGGGGCTTCGTGGTCCCCCTCCCCCGCTCCGCGGTGCAGGAGCAAGAGGAACTTGGCTCGCGCCCGCTGAACCCCCTCCCCCGCTGCGCGGTGGAGGAGCAAGAAAACGCGCGCGGAGCGCGCAACCAATCCGTGAGAGCGTAACCCCTCACCTCCCCATCGCTGCGCGATGGGCCCCTCCTCTCCCTCGAGGGAGAGGAGAAGAAGTCTGGGCCCTCTCCCTCTTCGCGCGCGCAGCGCGCAACAAGATCATCTGCGGCATCTGCGGCATCTGCGGAAAGACCTGTCCCCTTCGCCTTTCCCCCCTCCCGGCTTCGCCGGGTCTCCCCCCTGAGGGGGGAGAGAGAACAGCGCCTCCGCCTCGCCGGGGCTCCCCCCAGAAGGGGGGAGAGAGAACAGCGCTTCCTCTCCCCTCGTCACAGCGTTTTCCATTCGTTGGGCCAGTGGTAGCGGCCGGTATCGCCGCCCCACTGCATGCGCCACAGCCGATGGGCCTGGCGCGAGCGCTGCACCGGGTCGACGAGGGCCCGCGAGCGCGGCCGCGAGAGGCAGGCGTAGCGGGTCTCGTCGGCGATGTGGTCCTCGCCGCCGGTATCCAGGTCTTCGGGCCGGTCGGGGTCGTGCTGCATCACCGGCACGGTGCGGATGAAATCGCGGCAGGTGGAGAAGACGAACAGCATGGGCGTTTCGCCATCGCCGGCGATGCGGGCGCGCATGGCGTCCCAGCCCGACAGGGCGCCCTGCTTGCCGACGCGGGTGTTGTCGGCAGGGTGGAAGTCGACGCGCAGCATGCGCATGCGCTCGGCCAGCGATGGGCCGCCGTCTTCGCGGAAGATGGAGGGATCGGCGACGCCATAGGCGATCTTCTCGCCCCGCTCGCGCACCAGGATGCCGCGGGCGACCTCCTCGGCGGTGAGGCGCAGGCCCTCGTTGTGGCGGGCGCTCCTGCCGTACCACTCGCGATAGCGGACGATGGCGCCGCGCGGGATGACGCGGCTTTCGCCCAGGCGCAGGTCGTCATCGGCGATGGCCCACCAGCCGACCGAGAAGGGCGAGGCATAGCCCCAGTCGAAGGAGCGGAAGCGCCTCCACTCCTGGGGGATGCGGAAGGGATCGAGCACGTTCTTCAAGGTGGACCACTTGTCGAAGAAGGCGCCTTCGGTGACGCTCCAGTCGCCCTCCAGCCAGGCCCTGACCAGCGTCTCCGAGCCGCAGGTCTTGAGGCGGGCGACGTACTGCGGATCCTTGAGGAGCAGCGCCGGGTTGTCGGCCAGGCGCGCCGGGATAAAGAGCCGGTTCAGCGACAGGGCCGAGCCATCGAAGGGATTGCGGAATTCCTCGACGACGATGCGGTTCGCGCCCGGATCGATGTAGCGCTCCTTGACCCAGTTGTGGCCGGCGCCGCCGGGATTGCAGGTGGCGCGCAGGCCGCAGGGGACGCCGGCCGGCGAGCGCAGGGTGGCCTTCAACTTGTCGATCGGCGTGGGCGAGGGGAACTGCGTCATCTCCTCGATGTAGACGCGGCTGTACTGATGGCCCTGGTAGCCGTCGGCGTCGGCGTCGTTGTCGAGATGGCGGCAGTAGAGGATGGCGCCCGAGGGCCACACGAAGGTGTTGCGCTCGCCGATCCACTTGGCCCCCTCGGCGCGGAAGATCTGCTGCGCCCGCTCCAGGGTGGGATTGAGGGCGACGCGGGTGCGGCGGACGAGGAGGCCGCGGGCGCCCGGACCGAAGAGGCGGGCGTGGCGGGCGAAGTCGCCCAGGGCGGCGTCGGTCTTGCCCCCTCCCCGCGCGCCGCCGTAGCAGACCTCGAACACCTCGCTGACGACGAAGGCGGTCTGCGGCCCCGGTTGCGCCTGCCAGGTCACGCGTCACCCTCCGACGGGTTCCAGTCCGTCTTGCCGCCAGGGGGCTCGGGGCCGAAGCGGGCCATCCACTCCGCGTCGGTGAGGCGCTGGTCGATGGGGTTCTTGAGGACGGGCGCGGCGGCCGTCGGCTTCGGGTCGGCGGGAAGCTGGAGCTTGAACTTGGCCGCCGTCTCGTAGGCGGCGCGGGCGGTCATCGCCGCCTTGGGGTCGCAGCCCGTGCGCGCCTCGAGCGCCGTTTCCAGCAGGCCGTCGATGATGGCGGAGATGTCTCGCGAACCGCCGCCGGCCAGGCGCAGGCGGATGGCGGCGGTCCGCCCGACGATGTCCGGCTTGTCCATGATGCGCATGGCGTGGCCGCGCCAGGTGAAGCCGGCCTCGCGGCCGGCCTCGGCCACGGTGGCGCCGCCGGCGAGCGCCTGGCAGAAGGCCTCGCGGCGAGGGTTGTCCAGCGGGACGGTGAAGCGAGCCGTCTGCAACATCGGGCGCCGCTCGGGGCCCGGCTCGACGCCGAGAATCGTGAATTTGCCCAATGGCCTGCGCCGGCGCCTTCCAGCGTCGCCGGAGGCGCAATCGAGGCTCAAATCGGCTCGATCCGGCTCAGATCGGCTCAAATCGGCTCGATCAGGCTGCGAAAAAGCTCCGATCGGCTCAGAGAGGCTCTTAACCGGCTCAGGCTGGCTCGCCCCGCGCATCAGTGGATCTCCCACGAGTGGACCGCGCAGCGGCCGGTCGGGTGATTGGCGATGACGAGCCCGGGGACCAGCTCTTCCAGGAGCGTGCGACCGGCGGCGATCAGGGTGCGCGCGGCGCCGTACCTCACACCCAAATCCTCGGGATCTTCGGCCGGAGAACGCGTCCAGACCTCGCCGCGCCGTATCAGCTCGTCGCGCATCTCCTTGGCGCGGCGGATGATGTCGGGTTTGCTAACGAGAACCTTGGCCTCGGCCCGGCCCGAGAGCCGGGCGACCGCCCCGGCGTCGCTCGCGTCGAGCCCGCAGGCAAGGCAACAGGCGAACACCTCCGCCTGTAAATCGGAGAGGGCTGGCATGAATGACGTCTCCCGCGGAGTGAGCCGCGCGCGGGACCGGCGGGCCGAGGCCCCCTTCATCCGCCGCGCGCGATGGATTGCGTAATGCAATACCATCTCGCGCGAGTTGTCAAGATGCAAAATTCTCAGAATGCGACGCAGGCACTTGCCACTCGATCGAGCGCCGGACGCGGACAGGGTAGGAGCCGGGCGCTGGGCCGGGTGCCGGTCAGGGTCTCGGCGAGCTTCCGCCTGAGCCTACCGCCGAAGGGCCAACGACCGGTCACCGGCTGGGGGGAGTGGCTTGGGGGCGGCCTCTGCTCCCCTGCGTTCCAATTCACTGGCGCGTCTTCGCGCCAAATGGGTAGGTGCGCCGAGGGGGTTTACGGAGTTGCGACTGAAGGCGGCTGGTGCATCACGCCCGCCGCTGTGAAGAAAGCGATCAGGGCTGCGATGACCAGCCCGGTTAGGTGCGAATAGTAGAAGCAGATTTCATGCAGCTCGTGCGGCTCGAGCGCGACAGGTTGGCCGATCGGGAAAACCTTCTCGCGCTCCACCACGAAGACGCCGATCTCGGCCTCCATCGATGGATCGGGCGCCGTCAGCCCTTCTGGCCCGATCACTGGGCCGATGACCACTTCGTTGTCGCCCTGCCTCAGTCGCGACTCAAGGCCGATCCAGAGGATCTTCATTTGGCCCTCGTTGGTGTGTCGTCTCCCAACGATCCCAGCGCTGTGCGTAAGGCAATTGCGGGCATTGGTGAGCGACCACAGGCGGCCGGCCTGCGAGTCATCCCCGCCCACCTCCCGCATGATCTTGGAGAACTTCTTTGCGGCGTTGGTATCGGCCGAGATGTCGTCTGGAGTGAAGGTCCAGGCGACCCTTTGCCCATGGAGCTTACCAAGTTGGATCGCCGCCCAAACTGCGTCGAGGAACCTGTTGAAGTGGGCGTCTAGCTCGCGAAGTCCGTTGCCAATTACCCAGGAGCGAAACTCGCGCACTACTTCTTGGGCAAGCGCCTCCGGGGCGGGATCGGGCAAGAATCGCCACATGGACTGGGCGGAAAGCGCGAGCGACGGCAATTCTTTCCCCTTGGTGGAGTTGAGCCCTACCGCCAGGAACGATGCAGCGCGACGCACGCCGACCAACGCGACTTCTTGCAAATGATCGAGGTTGAGGTTGAGGATGTGCTGCGGGGCTGCAGCCCCCGGTTGGACATCGCCAGGCGGTGCCGGAGCGGGATTGTCGGGCATGCGGCGCAGGTGGCGACGCCCTACGAGGCTCGCAACCACAAGGGCGCCTCTTTGTCTGGCTTAGCCTGAAACCGGAACGACTTGGGTACCGAAGCGTCTCCAGGGGGGTAGGCCGGCGTTTCGAGTCGACGACCACAACCCACGCCATTGCTAGGGAGGGCCACTCTCCACGTTGCGCAACGCGCCCGCCTCTCGGAGCATGTCGGCGGAGACCAGCGGCGCGGCGAGGACTCGCTTCAGCAGGTCGGTCTGCTTGGGCTCGAGAGCGACCAGGCGGGTCAACACGCGCAGGACATTCAGCAGTTCGGTGGTGTACTCGGCGGGCCAGTCCGTCGGCTGGATGCTGCTCAACTCTGACGGCGGCCGCCGATCGCCCATCGGCGGCTTGGACCGGTCCTTGCGGCGGTAGCTCCACCATTGGCGCAAGACGTTCTTGCCCGAGACCTCGTAGGCCCAGACGGCCGGCGCGACATTGGCGACGAAGCCGGTCCCGATCTTCAACCGTCTCTGCGCTGCGTCGTACTCCAGCTCGTGGGGCATCGCATCCAGACTGCCCGGGAGGGCGCCTTCAGCCGGGATGGTAGGCTCGTTCACCGCGACCCGCGGCGGGCCGGGAGGGTGGCCCTCCGTGAAGCGCTCTCCGAAGGTCATTAGCCAGATGACCTCGCGCCCGATCGCTACCGCGTCCCTGAAAAGTTCGCCGTCGGCCGTGATCGGGATTCGGAGTCCCGGCTGCTTCAAGTGGGTGCGGAAGGTCTCGATATAGGCGGGCGAGGCGGCTAACGCGGCGATATAGGCAAACAGGTCCTCGGCGCCGATCTCGCGCCCGTAGATGTGGCTAAGCTCGGCGATGAGGGCGGGAGGGAAATTCGGCTTCGTCGCCGCCGCGTCGGCCCAAAGCGGAAAGACGCGGCCACCAAAGGACCCCTTGTAATGATCCTGGTCCGGAATAAGAGCAGTCATAGTCGCCGCCGGCCCACCATTAGGGGAGGAAGCAACAAGCGCAGTCATATAGACCTGAGAATTGGACCTGAGCTTCCAGAGGACCGGCCTCGGATCGTTGAGAAGCCTGGCGTCAGCAATAAGCCACTGGCGATCAAACGATCTGAAGGCATATGGCACGGGTTCGGGGCAGGCACTATGGTCTTTCTCAATGCTCACCGCGCGCTGTGGAAAGTTTCCCAGCGCTTCTCCGACGATCTTGGAGATATGTCGGCTTGCCAGCTTGCCGTGCCGGAGCTGGGGTCTGAATAGATTCTGCTTGGTCACGCTATTCTTCTCGCCGATTAGACGATCCCAGCGTCTCACAAGCGATTCCCGATCAGGAGAAATGGCCCAAGTCCTGCCAGGCATAACCCCTGGACCCGTGTACACGAATAGCTCCTCCAGGGCCGGATAACTCGCCCAGTCGGCCGCCGCTGCCGGAAGAAAAGGCGCCCGCCACTCGCTCGGGGCATCCGTCCAGCCGGCGCTGTCCAGGCCCATCGCAGTCAGGGCCGCGAACTTCACCTCTCGCGCACCCTCCGGCAGACTGCGGAACCGCACCCGCGCCGGCTGCTTGGGGTCACACGCTTGCAGGCGCGCGGCGAGAACAATGCACACGGGCTGCTGGACGCCCTGGAAAATGCGCGAGCCAACCGGCGGCTGGTGACCTTCCGGGCTGCAGTCGATTACCCAGATTTCACTGGCGTCGCGGCGCAAATCGGCGCGCATCTTTTGAAATCCCGGCCCGTTGAGGAAGCCGGCGACCGTGATGAAGCAGACGACGCCGCGGCGGTCCGTCCAGTGGGCCTCCGATTGGTCGTGGCCGCTCCGAAATGGCTGTCCGCCGAACACCTTCCAGGCCGCCCAACGCCAGAAGTAGACGTAGAGATTGCGCAGGTGTTTGGCGTGCGCGCCCACCCTCCATTCGGTCGGCGGCTGCCAATCGTCCAATGGTGCGTTGAGGCCAGGGCCCCGGTCCTCCACCCAGCCGCCCCAGCCTTTCGCCTTCTCCTTATAAGGCGGATTGCCGATGACGACCGTGATCGCCTCCTTGCGCTTTACGGCGTTGGCGGCTCGCCGCGACTCGGCGACGCCGGCCAGTGAATGGGGAATCCAAGCCGTCTCCTCGTCCGGATCGGCCAGAGTGTCGGCGATGTAGAGCCGAAGCTCCGCGGCTGTGGCGGCACCGGCTGGGATGTGCTCGAGGTCGACGACCTCCGCGAGCAGGCGCAGCTGGGCGACGGCGAATGGACCGAACTGAATCTCGAATCCGATCAAGCGCCTGAGGGCTTCTTTGATCCTGCCCGGCACCGCCCCCGCGCCTTCATCCCCTTCGATCGTGGCGGCGATTTTCCGCAGCACGGCGAGCAGGAAGGTGCCGGTGCCGACCGCCGGATCGGCGAGCGTGACTTCCGGCGCGGCGAGGCCCCGCGCCAAGCCGAAGCGGGTTGGCGAGCGGAGCGCCTCGTCCGCCAGAGCGACCATCGGCATCACCACCTCGGGCGGGGTGTAGTAGGACCCGGTCAGGCGGCGCAGGGTGTTGTCGTACTCCTTGAGGAACAACTCGTAGAAGTAGAGCCACGCCTCGGGATCGCCTTTGCTGATCTTCGCCCAGTCCACCTCGTCCAGAACGCGGGTCAGGGTCTTGAGCGAGGTCTCGAGCAGGTGTTCCTCGGCGGCCTCTTCGGTGAGGAGCGCCAGGGCCGAGCCGATGAGGGAGTTCGTCTTGCGAAGCGACTTGGCCGCAGCATCTATGCCCCCGGCGAGCGGGATGCCTCGCGCCCGCGCCATGAGGAGGCCAAAGGTTACCGCCTGGGCGTAGCCGTCGGCGAACTCCTCGTTCGTGGCGTGCGGGAACAGCAGGCGTCGCCAGTCCTCTCGCAGGGCAGCAAGGCCCTTTGCGCCGCGAGTCAGCTGCTCGCCGACCTCCTCGCGCAGCAGCCGGCAGAGGCGCGCGGACATCCCCGCCAGCTGGGCTGGAGAGCCCGGAACGATTGGTTGCCATTGATAGAAGTCGGTCAGAAGGCCGAGCAGCTCTGGCGGAGCCGCCAGCGCCGCACCCGACGAGCGGATATCGCCCTCGAGGTGGACGATGGACCGCGCCAGCTTGCCGTCCCGCCACAGGCTGATCGCGTTCCCGTCCGTGTAAATGAGGTTGGGCAGCGACTGCAGCTTTTCCCACTGCGCCTTGTCGTGCTCGGCCGTGAAGACACGGGGATCGGCCCCTTTTCCGGGCGCCTTCACCTCGATGAAGCCGATGAGGGCGTTGGCGCGGGTGACCGCGTAGTCTGGCCGAGTCTTGAGATCGGCGAGCGAGGACTCGCCGACCATCACCGCGCCGTCGGCCGCCAGCCCGAGCAGCGGCCCCAGATCCGCGAATAGCGCCTCGAGAGGCGCACGCAACTGGTCCTCCGGCGCGCCGACGACCGCCGGGCTGGAGAGTTTGGCCTTGGCTGAAAGGCCGAAGCGGGAGACAGCTTCGGCCAGGCCCGGAATCGTGCTCACCTCTTCCCCGCTGACGGCCTTTCATCGCCCCTCCATTGGAGTTCCGCAACCGGACCGCAGGGCGCGCGAATCAGACGATTATGGCGCCGTGACCCAGATCGACCTCTTTCCGGCGCCGCCGCCCGAGCCGGCAGTCACGGCACCCCAGACCGAAGACGTGCGCGCGCGGATCACAAAGGTCATGGGCGCGCTCGCGCTGACGGGTGGTCCGGGCTGGACGGCGAAGGAAACGGCCTATTGGCGCACCGTGTTGCCCCAGATGGCCAACTGGCTCCCACCGGCCGAGCGCGACGCGGTGCGAGCCGAATTCGAACGTCTGACCGGGACGCTCCCCTGAATCGGGCAGCCTGAAGGGACTGGACCACCCGTCGAGGGAGGGCGTCCTGCCGAGGACTGCGGTGCTGGGGCGGCCCTCGATCGACTGGCGGCGGTCGGAAGTCGAGCGCCGCCGTGGCTGGTCCGGGACGAGCCGTCAGTCGCGCTCGCCGCTGGCGAACAGGCGCTCGCTCTCGACCATGATGGCCGCGGCCAGCTCTTCGCCCTCGGGCCTCGCCAGCCGGCCCAGAGCCTGTGCTCTGTATTCGCGCTGCATCGCCTCCGACAGCGGCGTCCACGGATGGGCGGCGGCGGCGCGGAGCTCTTGCAGCATCGCCACCAGCTCGGCGATCGGATCGAGGATCGTCGCCGGCTCCGGAGGAGCGGCCGCAAACAGATCGGCCTGGAGGGCGATTCGCGCCATTGGGGGAGCCTAGGCCCCGACTCGCTTCCCTGACGAGGTTGCGCCGCACCCCGCACCCGCGCCCCTCGGCATTCGCGCGAACAACATCTTCCTCAACGGCGCGGCCTGGCTGCCGCGCTCGCAGCGCGGCCGAGGGAATTTCTCCTGCATCGTCGATGCCCCGTGGGTAACGAGATCTCTGGATTGTAGGCTCGGAAGGCCGAGCTTGCACACACAGCGCGCTCGTTAGAGTCTCGGTCTCAGTGCGCTTTCATCAGTCCGACCAGCCGGGTGGTGTCCTTTTCACTCGGGCCAGTAATGACTCGGTTGGAGATGAGCTCCCCGTTCACCCGCCGCAGACTCTGCCAGTCATCCTCGCGAAGGCATTTCTGGCCCATCTCAACGAGTTTGTCGTGGACCCCTTTGTCGACGGCGAGGTATCGTTCGCTGGCGAGGTCCTGGAACTGAGCAACTAGGAATCCGGGCTGATTGAGCAACTCCTGATAAAACAGACCGCGCATCTGCGACAGACAGGTCGATGCCTCGGCAAATTGACCGTTGTCTACAAATCGCCGCGCGTTCGTCGATAGCTGATCGAATCTCGCACACTCCGACTCACCTGCACTCTCCCGTACCAGCTCATCGAAGCCCTCCTCCACGCTCGCGAGTTCTCGCGTCATGACGGCGGCTCGGTTTTGGGGTGCGCCACTTAGGCGCGCGACCGCTTGACGAACGCTTCGAGCCTCCTCCGCTGCCTGACGCCTGGTCTCCGCGTCCGAGTTCGATTCCAGCGCTTGTTCCTGGGCTTCGAGCCGCTGCTGCAGCTCGCCCATTTCAAACCAAGCGTCGTTGCTCAGAGAGCTCTTGGCTTCGTCAAGACTCTCCCGCGCCTGCTTCACGACTGCCGTCGCTAAGAGACGGCCATCTTCGTCAGCGAAATTTCGGTGGCCTACGATGGGGCTGAAGAATCTCCCGGTATCGAAAGACTTTTGCTGATGTGGAAGTTCTAGCGTGCATTTCAGCAGACCGTTGTCGTCCATATCCCAATTGACGATGATCGGATCGCCCGCCCTGAGGGTCTCGCCCCGTTCTAGGTGGTCGACTGCTTTCAGTTGGAAAGATCCTACGAGCTGGCACAGTGACGGGTCATCCACGCCCTCCGCCATCTCGTAGACGGCCAAGTCGATCTGCCCATCAGTTCCTCCAACCAGCGCCCGGGCCGCCCGGAACTGCTCTCGACCCTTTGCCGGCAGCACCGTCCCTTTGTTGATGATCGGGACGACCACCTCTCGTCGGGCGCCCCCAACATCCTGTTCGACGGCGACACCGAGCGTATGCGTCGCAGGAACTCCCGCGCTGGAGGCGAACGTGCGAGTGATGGTCAACGGGTTCTCGGACGACCCGACGCCGGCGACCGTAACCGTGACCTTAAAGGTGGACTCTCCGAGGCGGGGAAGCGGCAGTTCAACGCGCTGTTCGCCAGTGAGCGGTATATCGCCCGATGTCCACCCGTCCTCCCCCGTGATGCGCAGCCGCGCATCGGCGTGCGGATCGAGGGCCACCATGCGGAGACGCGCATGATCATCGGCGGTCCGCGACGGGTACTCGAAGCGGACGAGCTCATCCGCGGATATCGTGGATGCCCGCGACGACTTCCTGACTGTTTGCGCACCTCCCCAATCCCGACTCTCAGCATAGATTGCCGCGCCTGTGGCGACCGCCGTCATTGGATCCGTCGACAAGTCAGCCGAGATGCCCAGTTCCTCCGGCGCACGCTGGCGGACCAACGGCATTTTTGAGGGACCGCCGATCAAGACCACCCGATCTATGTCCGAGATATCGTAGCCGTTATCCGAGATGAGCTTCCGGCAAATTTCGATAGACCGCTCGATCCTCTCAGAGACAAGCCCCTCGAGATCGCCGCGAGAAAGCTCAATATCAATATAGATAGGCGTTCCGCGCCGATCCGTGATCTGCGCCTCCTCGCCTGCCAGGAAGACGGGCGCACGATCCCGCACCGAAAGTTCAATCTTCGCTTCCTCGACCTTGAGGCGGAGCCGGCGAAGCAACCGATCGAACTTCGGATCGAGACGGTAATCAGGGTCAAGGTCGAAGTGGCCCTCCAACCATGGGGCGACCATTCCCTGCAGCAGCGCGTTGTCGAAGTCCCGACCGCCGAGCATGTTGACGCCTTCGTGCGCGACGACATTCACTACGCCGGCGGACGCCTGGACAAGGGCTGCATCGAATGTGCCGCCACCTAGGTCGTAGACAAGGAATTGGCCGCTTCGAATCTTCGCGCCAGCCATGGACGCGAGCGCCGCCGCTATCGGCTCGTGCAGCAAACCCACCGGCCTCAGTCCAGCCATCTCGGCTGAGGCGATGGTCGCCTCAGTCTGCATCTGATTGAACGCGGCCGGGATCGTGACCACCGAGGCCTCTATCGGCTGCGAACCGACCTCCGCCTGCACCTGCGCGACAAGCGTTCGCAGGATCTCGGCGCTCGCCTCTTCGGGCGTTAGGCTGATCCCGGCCGCAGCAAACTTGAGTGGCGTGCTGGTGCCCATCAGCCGCTTGACACCGGACGCGACGTTGTCCGGATTGAGCGTAGCCTGCTCATAAGCTCTGCGGCCCACGAAACGACGCCCCCGAGCGTCGATAAAGAGCACGCTCGGGAGGACGTCCGCGCCATCCAAGGACTTGAAGAGCCGGAGCGTAGTCCCCGTCGCGCCAACGATGGCGGAGTTTGACGTCCCTAGGTCAATCCCGAGATACACCCGAGCCCTCCGATAAGATTACCTTTCCCCACGCGGCCACTCGCCCGTCACGAAGTACTGCCGGTTCGAGCGTCTCCTGAATGATCAGGCCCGCCTCACTCTCGAAATCGCCAATGTTTACTGGGCTTACAGGGAGGGAAGCGTCGAACGACCTTCCGTCGAAGGTCTCCAGCTGCATCCCGGCATCAGCGAGCAGGTTCGTCAACTTCCGGTCCGCATACCTTGCGACTGCAGCGGTCCTCTCTTGGGCCGACAGCGGCAACTCTCGAGCGACCCTCATCAATGTCCGTACTAGACGCCAGTTCTCGACTGCAAGGGCTGTGATGACCACGTCCTTGTCGACGTTCATTCGTTCCATCCCGCTGCGAGCGTGGCCGCGTCCGCTTGGATTTGCGATTGGGCGTTCTGAAGGTCGGCGTTCACTACGTCCATGTCCGCTTGCGTGTATTCGAATCTTCCACACCTGGAGTTATAGTCTACGATCGCGTTGTTTAGGTTATCCTGTCCGGCCTCACTCGTAATCAGCGGCTTCACTGTCTCTAGGCGGGCCTTTGTGTACACGCAGTATCTCACCTGGTCTTGTGTCAGGAGCTGACCAGATTGAATGGGCGGCTGGTCTTCTTTGCCGTCATCCGGCGTCGGCGTGGCTTGCTGCGCCGAGGCTTGCTCTGAGTCGGTTGCTGCAGGGATTCCTTGCTCCGCCTGGGCCGGGCTCGTGGGTGACGCCTCGGCGGCGTTAGAGGCGCTTGAGGTTTCGGCCGAGGAGTTGCTGTCCGGCAGTGTATTATAAGAAGGCGACGAGTTGCTATCCGGTCCCCGAGAACTAATAACAACAATTAGACCTACAACGATAATAAATCCCCAAACTGCTACACCAAGAAAGCGTTGCGATTGCCGTTTCTCAATAACCGACTTTATTTCCTGAATCTTCTTTCGGTCGTCGGCATCTAAACCACTGGCGAGAAGCCCGTCAGCCGCCTTAATCGCCGCCCCGAACCTCTTCTGTTTGACGGCGCGATCTAATCGCTGGAACCCAACGTTGGCCCGCAGCGTGGCTATGTCCCCGGCAAAAGCGGGTTTCAACTCCACCGCTAGGGTCGTAATCCCTTCCACGAGCGCCAGCGCCGCGGCGGCGTTTTGATCGTTGATCTCGACAGCCAACGCGCGAACCATCGCAGCAGGCGCGTCCCGAAGGTCGGTGCCGGCGAGCTTCTTGCGCGCCTGATTCGCGGCAGCCGCTATGTCTCGAACCACCGGGACATGCATCGCAGGAACGCTCGAATCGAGGCGGGCGATCAGACGACGGAGGTCCTTTCGCGCTCGTCCAACCGCGTCATCAACTGGCTTCAGCACCGCTGCGGCGGCTTGCTCTCCTTCTAGCTTGGTCAGAAGCGCTAAATCTTCTTCCGACTCTACGGCCGCGGTTGGCAACTCCCGGAATGTAGTGCGTACAGCCTTCACAATCTCGGCGGCCACGCCGAATTGCTGATGATCATTGGCCAAATCGATGCACGTCGACCTAACGTTTCGATATATTCGAAGCGAGCGCGGCTCATCGAGGCCGGAACGCGCCGAGTGACGTTGTATCGGCTTGCTCAACTCTGCCCATTGCTTTAGGCCTGACACAATTGGCTCTACAGATGAACCTGGATCGTCTCCAACGGCAGCAAGCGCCTTGTCCAGGTTGTCTTCAACGACCGAGAGGTGGGGAGAGGACCATTGGTCGTAGCGAGCCACCAGCTCGTCTAGAAGCCGGTTCGACACAAAGCGGCGATCTTCTACAAGCGTGCTCAGCATGAGCTGGGGGGTTCCGCAGGCGAGCATACCCACCATCGCCGAAGCTGCGTGCTCTCGCGTGAGTTCGGCCAGTTGATCCTTGACTTGCTGCTCGGTGGCGGGAGGGAACTTCGCCGTCGCTCGCATCCGTTTGAGCGTCGCCGTCACCACGCCTGGATCGATTTGGCCGTGGGCGGCGATGAGCTGGGGCAACAATTGGGTACTTGGCAGGCGGGCGATGGCGTCAGCTGCAACGTTGGAGCGATCGAGAGCCGGAAGTAGCGGAAGCGCCTGCGCTAGGTCCTTTTCCGGCGTCCGCAGCAACTCCTTCGCAAGCAGGGCCGCCCGCTGGGGCTCTGAGTTGGGCAACCAGCGAAGTTCAGCGCCAAGCCGCGTTCGCGGAGTCAGCAGGATTTGTTTTGCCTTTAGGAGCGCCGGTTCGTCGCGCGGGCAGGCGACAACCCGGTCCTCGTAGGCGTCCTCGATGTCCTCGCGGGTCGCCTCGAGCGAAACTCCGAGTACCGCAAAAGGGTTTTCCGCAAGCGACAATGCGATCGTGCCCCCAAGCACCACTCGTCCCAGGCGATTCTAGCCGCCTGGCATCTACCCCGTAAGTGGACGCACTATCGCCGAACAGTCAATCTTGAAGGTGAATCCAAGTCATTCGAGAGCCTTGTCGCGCCCGCGCCGATAGACTTAATTCTAAACACCGTGCAACGTGAAGCTTCTTTACTGTTTCTTAGCCCGAACTTTTGCTGAAGGGCCACCACGGACGCTTGGGCTTCGCAGGCGATGGGGCGGCGCGCGTCGTCAGGCGGCCGGTGAGACGGCGGTATTCGGCGATCGCAGGCGCCAACTTGTTCTTCGTGGCGTCATCGAGTTCAGCGCGAACACCTGACGCTATCTGCGTGCCCAGGGCGCTCAGCTTTCCGTCGTCCACGAAGTGGTCGGTCATCGACAAAGAGATCGCCAATCATCGTCGCTCGCGGGGGTCCGCCCGCGCCGCTCGCAACGAACGAACGCACCGAACTTGGTCGCGCCGCAGTTGAAGCAGACGGCCCGAGTCATCGGCGCTAAGTCGTTCGATCGAGGAGCATAGGACAGTTCCAGATCGCGAGGCCGGTACCCCCGACCTTGAGGTAGTCGTTTAGTTAGCGGGCATAGGCTCGCCTCGGGACAGGGGGCAAATGACATACCTCATCGGGTTCATTGTTATTGCGGCCGTCATTGGAGCCGTGCTCGGGATTCTGAATGGCGGCAGGCTAAAGGACGTGGCATCTGGCGCCGCTGCCGGCGGCGCGATGGGCTTGGGTTGTCTTCTTCAACTCGTCTTTGCGGCCCTTCCAGTGATTGGGGGGTTCGTTGTCATCGGACTTCTGGCACACAGCTGCAACCACGGGTCGTGAGCTTGCTCGTCGACGGCGCGTCGGGCGATTACACTATCCCCCTCGGCCAGCGTCGCGACCCCAACGCAGTCAGGGCCGTACCGAACCGTTATGCGGCGGGCCTAGGCGGCGAGCCCCTCAGGGTAAGCGCTCGAAAACCGCCCAGTCGCACAAACGCCAGGTGGCCCAAGAAAAAAAGGCCGGCGGCAATGTCATATCGAGGCCACACAAATCGGTTCAAATGTATCGGCCAAAGCGGATTGAAGAGCACGGTAATCATTGCAAAGCCCAGCGACCAGACCTGAATGGTCCATTTCTGCTTCACCGCCGAGAATATCAACACGACGGCGGAGGCCGACGCGATGAAACGGACAAATTCGTAGAAAGAATACGGATGTCGCCCGGCCGCAGCTATCAGCACACTGGCTACTAAGACCCAGAATATCCACGGGATGGATCGGGTTTTCATAAGCGCACTCCACGCATTTGCAGTTGGCACGTTAGTCGTTCCGCCAACCCGTTGCCCATCATCACTAGCCCCCGCCGCGCCGCCCTTTCCCCTCGGCACCGATCGAGTGAGGCGTCACCGGCGGGACGGCCAACTGAGCGCACTGTCACACCCGTAAACGCTCGCGGCCTCGTATAATGTCGTCAAGAGGTCGGAAATGCCCTCTCGGCAATCCCGGAACCGATAACATGCTCGAAGGAGAACTCAAGACGGCCATATGCCGGGCGTTTCCGCTCCTGTTGCCTGATCTGTTTGAGGCTGGCTACCGGCTCAAGTCTGCCCAGGCCGTCCTCCTTGGCCGCCGGCTAGATATACTTATCCAGACGCCCGGCGGTCGAATCTGCATCATCGAATTGAAGGCTGGGGCACCGCCTATGCCCCAGGTTCTCGAACAGATCCTCGACTACGCCGAGTGTTGGACGACCAGCTACCGCGGTGCGTTTCGAGTCGCTGGAGCCGGCGGATGTGCACGGCTGGCTCGCCGACCTGCTGCCAGCTGCGCCGGCGCTGGTGCTGGATGTGGACGCCGGCACAGGGCGGGACGCTGGCCTGGTTGGCGCAGATGGGGCTGGGGGTCATCGCGGTCGGGCCATCCGAGCGCATGCGGGCGCTCGGCCAGATGCTGCATCCCTCGCCGCGGGCGCTCCGGCTCAAAATCGACTTCGCCGCCGGCCCACCTTACTACGCCCGCGATCCGCTGCGGCAGCGATTCGACCTCAGATGCACGGCCCCCAGATCCTGGTGCGCACGCTTTCGAAGCCCACCCGAAGGGACCGGTGGGGCAACGCCTGGCAGTACCACTCGCGCAGCGATCACCACTCGAAGGTGGCGTGCTGGGGGATCGTGTTCGACCTGATGCTCGCCTGCCCGCTGCTCCGCCGGCAGGTCGCCGATGGCAGGGTGCGTTTCGGCATCAATCACGAGATGCGAGACTTCGAGCACGACCGGAAGAAGAACCTCGACCTGGTGCTGTGCACGCCTTCCGGCGCCCCGTGGAAGGGCTCGGAGGTCACGCTCGATGCGATGGCGGCCGAGTACGAGATCGAGCTGACGGCGGCCGAACGGGCGGCGTTCGAGAGCCTGCCGGTTCTTCGCCGGGCGCCCGTGGGCAGCGTGCTGATGGCGCTGGAGGCGAAGGCCTGCATGACCGCGCACCAGAGGGCGCTGCCGCGGCTCTATGACGAGCTCAACTCCTCACACCTGACGGTGCACGGAGCGAACGGGCACGCGGTCGCGGCCGGGTTCGCCATGGTGAACATCGCCGAGCGCTATCTCAGTCCAGACCTCAACAAGGCTAATCGCGCGGCAGCGCCCGTCTGGAGCGCCCACGCCCAGCCGCGCGATGCGCTTTTAGCGATCGACAAGGTCAAACAGTTGCCGAAGCGCTCAGGCCCTGGCGAGGTCGGCTATGACGCCCTGGCGATCGTGGTGGTGGATTGCGCGAACGACGGCGGGGAGGTGCGGCTGGCAGCCCGGCCGCCGGCGCCCCACCCCGGCGAGATCTACCACTACGCCGCCATGATCGACCGGCTAGCTGGGATTTGGGCGACGCGGTTCAAGGAGATCTGAGAGCTGGGCGCGGGCGCTCTGCGCCTGGCATTCCCAGACGATGGCTACTCGGAAGCCCGCCCGGCGCAGGGCGCGGACGGCCTGGGCGTCGCGGGCGCGATTGCGGGCGAACTTCTCCAGCCAGAAGGCGCGGTTCGCCTTGGGCGTGGTGGCGCGGGGGCAGCCGGTGTGGGCGTGCCAGAAGCAGCCGTTGACGAAGACGGCCCATTTTCGGGCGCGGTTGGCGAAATCCGGCGCGCCGGGAAGGCCGCGGACGTTCTTGCGGTAGGCGGCGCCGAGGGCGCGCAGGGCGCGGCCGACAGCCTGCTCGGCCGCAGTGCCGCGCCGGCGCTGGCGCGCCATGGAGGCGCTCTTGTGGGCGCTGGAGGAGAGCGGGTGCTTCACGCCGCCGCGACGGCGGCGAACCCTAGTGTGGTGGATTCGAAGTTCGCATGCGCTTTGGGGAGGCCCCGATGGCGAACTTCGAACCCGTAGACCACACTAGAATCATTGGCTTGCTAGTGTCCGATCGAGTCCGAAGTTCGTTGGATGCCCGCCCCGAACACTGGCGAACTTCGGACTCGGGACACTAGGGTCGGTTCGGGGACGGGCGCGCCCTGCCTCTGCATGGCCATCAGATGGGCGCGAACGCGCTCGCGAAAACCGGGAGCGAAGCGCAAGGTCCCGCGCTCGGTGCGGGACAGAAAGCCGGCGGCGGCGCGGGCCGAGAGGGGCTTGCCGGGGAAGTGGAGGAAGTCGGCGAGCGGCTGGCGCCGGCGCCAGACCGGAAAGGCGCCGATCTCGACCGCGCAGCGGCGGTCACCGTCGAACCGGGCCGCCCGCGGCCAGCGGCGCGCGGCGCCGAGCGGCCGGTCCCGCCCCGGATCGTACCAACCCGGCCGGGCGAGCCGCTCGCCGAGCCAGGCGGCGACCGGCGTGGAGACCGCATTGCCCACCAGCGACCAGCGAGCCGAGGCGCGGGCGACGGGCGCGGCCGGGAGGGTCCAGTCGGCCGGGAAGCCCTGGAGGCGCTCGGCGTCGCGAATGTCCGGCGTGATCACCGCGCCCGAGGGCAGGAGGATGGCGGGCGGGGACGGGATGCCGATGGTCGAGCCGTTCTTCAGGGTGGGAACGGCGTCGCACGCCCAGCCCAGGCCGCGGATGCCTTCGGTCCAGTAAAAGCCGTGGGCGAGGCGATCGAGATGCGGGCCGCCGCCTGGGGCCGGCGAGGGACGAGGCTCGGTGTCGTCGACGAGGAGCACGTCGGCCGGATCGGCGCCGGTATCGGTGGCGACGAAGAGGACGCGTTCGCGCCGCTGCGGCAGGAAGGCGAGGCTGTTCACGACGCGGTAGGCCCAGCGGTAGCCGCGCTCCTCGAAGGCGGCGACGAGGGCGCCCATGGCCTCGCCGCCGGCCAGATGGAGCATGAACGAGACGTTCTCCAGCACCACCCAGGGGACGGGGCGGCGGTCGAGCAGGCGGAAGACCTCGCCCACCAGGCCCGAGCGCGCGCCGCCGATGCCGGCGGCCAGGCCCGCCTGGCTGAGATCCTGGCAGGGGAAGCCCGCGGCCACGAGCTCGACCTCGGCCGGCAGGGAGCGAAGGGCGCGGACGTCCGGCTCGCACGGGATTTCGGGGAAGCGCGCGGCGAGCACGGCGCGGGCGGCGGGGGCGGTCTCGCAGAAGAGCGCGGCCTCGTGGCCGGCGGCGGCGAGGCCCACCTCCAGGCCCCCGATCCCGGCGAACAAGCCTGCGACCTTCAAGCGTCGTGCCTCCCTTCGAGTGGCCGGCGACTGCCGGCCGGCCGGCAGGCGGCGCCGAGCCACCGGGCGAATCAGCGCCGACAAGAGCATGCCCGCCCTACCCGGAGGGGGGAAGGCGGGTGGGGATGTTCTTAGAATGTTCTAGGGGAGGAGTCATCATGATTTCGGGCCGGCTGCCGGCAACTAATGCCTCCCGCCGGCGACGACCGCCGAGCCCCGGTCCGGGGTTACCCTGCCGCGCCAAGAGACGGGTCGCGGCCGAGCACCTGTCGGAGATCATGCTTGCCATCAACGCGTTCAGGACCCTTGGGATAGCGCTCGGTATCCGGGAATTGCGGCGCCCAACGGGGTGCGCTCGAGGTGTAAAAGCTGGCCGTGGGACGAAACAGGTCGGGGTTGTCGAGGCTGCCAACAGGAATCACGACCATTCCCGGCGCGGCTGGCCCACTCCACAGAATTTGCGACCCGCACTCAGGACAGAACTTCCTCGTGATCGTATTGCCGCTGTCCGCGCTGGACTTGAACTCCGCGAGCTGTCCGGAGATCGCAAGGGCGTCGTCTGGGAGCACGACGACAGCGGCGAAGGGTCCACCGCTCGCGTGCTGGCAATCACGGCAATAGCAGATTCCGCCCATCAAGGGCGCGGTCGCACACGCGTAGCGCACGCGACCGCAGAGGCAGCCACCGCTGATCGCGAGGGAAGGCATCCGCTCGCCCTCACCCCGCGACCGGGATTCGACGACGCCCCGGCGTTGTTCCCCACTCACCCTGCGGGTTCGAGCCGAGGCGTGCGCTCCCGCTTATTGCCATCTGCACCAACCGGCGCGATGGTCGCGTCGCACTCCGGATCCAACACACGCGTCCAGCACGCGAACTCGAGACAGACGCCGTCGGGATCGAAAAAGTAGATCGACCGGACGAACGTCGTTGGTGTGACCTTGTCGATGGACGTCTGCGTCTCCGAGTCGTCGTGATTGAGCACCGGCGTGACCCTGATGCCCAGCGCCTTCAACTTGGCGCAGTATTCGTCAAAGCGATCCTCAGGGACGTTGAAGGCCACGTGATTCATCGACCCATGCGCCGAAGTAATCGGCCCTACGGTCGGGAGATTGGCCGCTGACGCGACCCCGGGCTGGGCCTCTGGCGCATCCGGGAACCAGAAGAAGGCCAGACAATCGCCGTTGCCGATGTCGAAGAAGAAGTGCTGGCCCATGCCGTGCGGCAGGTCGAGGGTCTTCACCAGCGGCATGCCAAGGACGTTCTGGTAGAAATCGACCGTCCGGGCCATGTCCTTGCAGACCAGCGCCAGGTGGTTGATCCCCCTGACGTCGAATACCTTGTTCTCAACCTTCGCCATGTTTCCTCCTCTCCGGAACTTCAAATCCGCGCTGAGACCCAGCCGTCGATGAGATCGGCGACGTCGTCGCGCAGCTTGGGACCATCTTCGAAATAGTGCGCCCCTGGCGGTGTCTCGAGCGTCTTGTCGGCAGCGCCCAGGCTGTCGAATATCTTCCGCGCGTCGCTCAAGAAGACGCCTGCATCGGCCCGGCTCTGGATCACCAGCGACGGCTGGCGGATGGACGCGAGGTGCTCTTCGCCTCGGCAGTGCGAGGCCTCCAGGCTCCACATAGAAAGCCAGCTGCGCAGCGTGTTCGCACGGCCAAGCCCGAGGGGGCTTCGGTTGGCGACCGGCGGCGAGCCGGCATAGCAGCGCGGGCATGGGCGGTCGGAGGGATCGATCGCCGGATCCATGAAACGCAGGTCGGCCCAGGTGCGGAACAGCGGAAACACCCGATCGGGAACGCCCGCCGCGTTCAGGCGGCTGAGCTCAGCTCGCGCCCAGTCGGTGATCTTCTGGTTTCGGGCCCTTTGAGCGAGGCGATAGCGTTCGATGAAGGTCTCCGAATACGGCGGACCGTTTTCCGGATCGAAGGGATCGAGGGAAGCGTCGGTCGGGATCGGGTCGGTCTCGTCCACGACCGAGGCGTCCAGCCAGTTGGTCAGGACCTCGGGGCGCCCCGGATGGGCGTTGAGCGAGATGTAGAGGTCAGCCTGGGCGAGTTGACCCAAGGCCTCTTTGACACGATCGGCGGCCGGAAGGGTCGGGTTCTGCGCCTCGGCCTGGTAGGCCGCCATGAGCGAACCACCGCCGGAGTTGCCGAGCAGCACGACGGTTTCGACGCCCGCTTCCTCACGCAGCCAGCGCACGCCGACGCCCAGGTCGATCAGGGCGTGCTCGAGCGTGAACAGATCCTCGGCGCCGCGATAGCGGGTATTCCAACCCAGGAAGCCATGGCCGCGGGTCGCCAGGTAGGGCGCAAGGTAATGCTGGGTGAAGTCGATGTTGTAATGGCTGGCGATGAAGGCGACCCGCGGACGCGCGCCCTTCGGGGTCCAGTAGAGACCCTGGCAGGGATCGCTCCCGTGTCCGGCGCGCGGAGCCGTAGGCGAAGAGGCGCCAAAGAACTGCGTCTCAGCGTTGGGGCCGGCCGGAGCACCGCCCTGGGCCATCGGGTCCGCCATCCTGGATGACACTTCGGAACCTAAGGAATATCATCGCCCCACTACCTGACAAGGCGCCGATGGTCGACATTCCCCGCATTCCGTTCGAACGGCTACCCGAGAGGCTGCAGGGTGAGCTCCGATCGAAGTACGAGCGCCTGGGTTATCTGGGTGAGTTCTTTCAGGTCGGCGCTCACCAGCCGGAGGCGCTCTTTCACTTCAACCGCTTCACCGAAGCCCTCAAGGAGGCGCTGCCGAACAACCTCGTCGAGCTGCTCGCGCTGACGCTCTCGCGCTGGAGCGGGAACGACTACGAGCGGGTCCAGCACGAGCGCCTGGCGCTGAAACTGGGCCTGGCGGAGGGCTGGGTGCGCGCGGTCGAGCGGCTGGATCCGGCCGCGGCTCCCGAGCTGTCGGAGGAGGAGCAGGCCGTTCAGTCCCTGGCTCTGGCGATGGGCAAGACCCAGGGACATGGCGCCCATGAGGCGGCCGAGCGTTGCCGGGCCCTCATGGCGCCCGAGCGGCTGGTTGCGGTGATGCTCACGGTCGGCCGCTACTTGGCGCATTCGGCGATATCGAACACCTTGCGCTTCGCCCCGCCCGTCCCCTCGCCTCTGGCAAACCCCGCGTGACGCCGCCGCTGTGGATCAGCGAGCGGGACGTGCAGATCTCGCTTCCCGAGGCGATCGACCTTCTTCGCGAGGCCCTCCGGCGCGAGGCGGCCGGACGGGCCCGCAACATGGAGAAGACCCACCTGCGCTTTGCCGGTGGCGACCTGCACGCGATCGGGGCGGCGTTCGAAGACACCCGCGTCGTGGGGGTGAAGTCCTGGGCGCACACGCCCAAAGGCGCCACCCCGATCGAGCTGCTGTGGGACGCCGAGACCGGCGAACTCCTGGCGGTGATCGAGGCGTTCGCCATGGGCCAACTGCGCACTGCGGCCATGGCCGGATTGGCGACCGATCTTTTGGCGGCCCCGGATATCGACGCACTGGCGATCTGCGGGACGGGCAAGCAGGCCCTGGCCCAGGTGGCCGCGGTTCAAGCCGTTCGGCCTATTCGCCGCGTCCGGATCTACGGCCGGGATGAAAGCCGTCGCGCCAGTTTCGCGGCCCGCATGGAGCGCGAGCTGGGGTTGGAAACCGAGGCCTTCGCAGATCCCCGCGCCGCGGTCGCCGGCGCGCCCGTGATCACCCTCATCACCCGGGCGACGACGCCGTTCCTTACCGCCGACATGCCGGTCCGGGGGGCCCACATCAACGCCATGGGGGCGATCACCCCGGAAAGACGCGAATTCCATCCCGAACTGCTCGGCCGCTGCGCCGTCATCGCCGTCGACAGCGTCGGACAGGCCCGAACGCTCGCCGCCGAACTCGTCGGCGCAAGTGGCCCTCCGCCGCTTCGGCCTCTAGCCGACCTCGTCGACGCGGGGGGCGGCCGGCCGCCTGGAGCCGATCTCACGCTCTTCAAGTCGCTCGGCGTCGGTCTGGCCGACCTGGCGCTCGCCGAGGCGATGTACCGCCGGGCGCAAACCGCGAAACTCGGACGAACCCTCGCCCGGCCCGCTCCCGAACCCTTGGTCTTCGCTTAAAGGAGATCCCCGATGACGGAACTCTCAGCAAAATTCCTAGACGTCGATCCCTCCAGGCCGACAGAGAACCCGCTCTGGCCGCCGGTGGTGATAACCAAGTCACAGATCGAGGCGGAGGCCGAGCGGTTGCTGGCGCTCGAGGTCGACGATCCGATCGAGCGGCAGACGCGCATCGTCCATCCGATGGCCTGCGGGCGCGGGCTCGGCCTCGCTCCAGGAATCGAGGTGCGGCTTTCGGCTCTGCGGCCTGGGGAACGGGCAAAGCCGACCCGTCACAACGCCACCGAGGTCGGCTTCTGCATCCGCGGAGCGGGCGCCGCCGAGCTTGGATCCAAGCACTTCGGCTTCGAGCCCCATGACGTCTGGAATGTCCCATCGTGGACGTCGGCCAGGTACGCCAACCCTTCGCGCGAGCCGCACGTGCGCCTCACCTACTCGAACGCGGCATTGCTTCGACTGCTCAATGTGCACCTTGTCGAGGACAAGAAGACGACCGGGATCTTCGCCGCCGAACCGGCCAGGGCCGAGGAAGCAAGCACCGCCGCAAGAGCGCAGATCGAAGATCTCTTCGAGCTCCCAGGCGAGGACGTCTGGCTCATGACCTATGAGCGCCTCATCAATCCTCCGGCCGTGCAATCCCTCGCCCATCACTGGCGCTGGCGGAAGGTCAAAGCCGAACTCGACAAGCTGACGGCGCTCGGGGCCGCCTATCGGGGCCGGCGTCTTTATCTGCTCTACAACCCGGTCACCGGCCGGACGAACGGGACCACACCCAGCTTCTTCGCCACCATGACGGTGCGGCCGCCGAGCATCATCGACCGCCCGCATCGGCACGCCTCGGCAGCGGTCAACTACTACTTCAGCGGCTCTGGCTACAGCCGCGTGGCCGGAGGGCATTACGAGTGGGCCGCCGGCGACCTCATGCTCTCGGCCCCGGGCTGGGCCATCCACAATCATGCCTCGCACGATGACGGCCCCGTCTACGAACTCACGGTTCAGGACCAGCCCTTCCACATCTGGCAGGAATCGCTGCTCTGGCAGGAGAGCCTCGCCAAGCCGCCCTCGCTTCTCGGCGCACAGGCGGGGTTCGAGACCAACCGAGCGGAGCTGACAGCTTGAAAGCCCGGGATCTGAGCTGGCTGAAAGGTTCCTTCCCGCCGCTGGTCACGCCCTTCCTGGGCGGCAGGATCGACCTCGAGACCTATGGGCGGCTGATCGATCGCCAGATCGAGGGCGGAAGCGATGGCATCGTCGTCAACGGCACCACGGCTGAGCCCAGCACGCTCACGCTCGAAGAGCGCAACGAACTGGTCGATTTCGCCGTCAGAAGGGTTCGCGGAAGGCTTCCGGTGGTCGCGGCCACCGGCTCCCAGTCACTGGCCGAAGCCCTGACGCTCTCAACCTTCGCCGAGCGCGCCGGCGCCGACGCCCAGCTGATCGTAACGCCCTACTACATCCGGCCGCCCCAACGCGGGCTGGTCGCCTATTACGTCGAGGCGCTCTCCAAGCTCTCCACCCCGGCGATGGTCTATCACATCCCCGGCAGGGCCGCGGTTTCCATGGACGTGGCGAGCTTTGTGGAGGTGCGCAATCGCTGCGACAACCTCGTCGGGGTCAAGCATGCCGCGACGGACCTGGGCTTCGTCACCGATCTCCTCGCCGCGATGGGGCGCGAGTTTCGGGTGTTCGTGGGCCTCGAAGAGCTCTGCCTTCCGATGATGGCGGTCGGCGCTGTCGGCATGATGAACGCCGTCGGGAACCTCGACCCTGCGCGCGTGGCGGCCATGGGGCGCTCCATCGGGACCGGCGACCTGGCGCGGGCCCGCGATCTTCATTTCCAGCTCTACGAGATCTCCAAGGCGATCTTCTTCGACACCAACCCGATTCCGTTGAAGTACATGATGAAGCGGATCGGCCTCATTGCGGAAAACGAGCACCGCCTGCCGATGGCGCCGGCGCCGCCGGCCCTGGCCGATCGGCTCGACAGCGTGCTTCGCGCTGCCGGGCTTCTCGAGGCCCAGACTCGGTCGAGCGAAAGGCGCGCCGAAGCGGCGCCGGTTACGGCATGAGCGTCCATTCGCGCGTCTGGCCCGCCCAAGGTGTCCATCGGGTGCCCTACTGGGTGTACGCCGACGAGAGCGTCTACGCGCGCGAACTCGAAGGCATCTTCAAGGGACCGTCCTGGAGCTTCGTCGGGCTGGAGGCGGAGATTCCGTCGCCGGGCGACTTCAAACGCGCCCAGATCGGCGAGGCCTCAGTGATCGCGGCGCGCGGCCGCGAGGGCGCGGTCCACGTCCTGCTGAACCAATGCGCCCATCGCGGACTGCAGGTCTGCCGACAGGACTATGGGCAGGCGCGGGTCTTCCAGTGCCCCTACCATCAATGGACGTACCGCCTCGACGGCGATCTCACGGGCGTGCCGTTCGCCAAAGGCGTCGATGGCAAGGGTGGCATGCCCGACGATTTCGAGCGCTGCGAGCATGGCCTTCGGAAGCTGAAGGTGGCCACGCGCCACGGCGCCGTCTTCGCCAGCTTCGCCGACGAGATCGAGCCCCTCGAGGCTTATCTCGGACCCAAGATGCTGGCCCTGTTCGACCGGGTGTTCACCGGAGCGAGGCTGCGCATCCTCGGCGTTTCCCGACAGCGGATCCCGGCCAACTGGAAGCTGATGTTCGAGAACATCAAGGACCCCTACCACGCCAGTCTCCTGCACGTTTTCCTGGTGACGTTCGGCCTCTTCCGTGTCGACAACCCATCCAGAACCGAGATGGACGCCACCGGGCGCCACAGCGCTCTCATCTCGCGTCGTGGGGGCGATCGCACCGCGACCTCGGCCACCGGCGAGATGGCCTCGTTTCGCGAGGAGCTGAAGCTGAAGGATCCGATGCTCCTCGACATCGTCAAGGAGTTCCCCGATCCGGCGACGGTGGTCATGCAGACCATCTGGCCCAATCTCATTGTCCAGCAGCAGGCCAACACCCTGGCTACTCGCCAGATCGCCCCACGCGGACCGGGCGCTTTCGACTTGAACTGGACCTTCTTCGGCTACGAGCGCGACGATGCGGCGATGACGGCGCGACGGCTGCGCCATGCTAACCTGATGGGCCCCGCCGGGTTCGTATCGCTCGACGACAGCGAGGTGATGGACCTGGCTCAGAGGGGAATCCGCCAGGACGAGGACCGCGCCGCGGTTGTCGAGATGGGAGGACGCGGGACGGAGGACCAAGATCACATCGTGACCGAGACCGCCATCCGCGCCTTCTACGCCTACTACCGGCAGGTGATGGGTCTTTGAGTCCGGCCCGCGAGGAGATCGAGACGCTCTACGCGCGGCACGCTGAGCTGCTGGACGAGGGTCCGATCTCGGAATGGCCGTCCCTCTTTGTCGAGGATGGCCTCTACAAGGCGGTGACCCGCGAGAACTCCGATCGGGGATGGCCGCTGGCGCTGATGCTGTGCGAGTCCCGAGCGGCAATCGAGGATCGCGTCTACGCCATCGAGCACCTGGCCCTGAAGATACCCCGGCGCGTGCGCCACCTGGTCTCGACGATCGCCTTCTCGGCTGAAAATGGCGGCTATCGGGTCAAGGCGAACTTCGCCGTCTTCGAAACGCTCGAAGGAGAACCGACGGTCTGTTTCGCCGCCGGCCGGTATCATGACGCGCTGGTCCGCGACGGCGCCGGCGCGCTCAGGTTCCGCGAGAAGGTGTCGATCGCCGATTCGGCGATCGTTCGGAACTCGCTCGTCTATCCCTTGTAGCCGCCCTCCGGCGCGCCTCGACCGCGGCTTCGGCCTCCATTTCCTCCTTGGAGAGGCTGTCGATCATTCGTAGCAGCGAGCGGCGCAACACCGCCACGTCTTCGTCCGGTATGCCTCGCAGTGCGATGGCGTTCACGCGCGCGACGGCGTCGAGCAGCTGCTCCCGAATATCGAGGGCCTTCGGGGTGAGCCAGACATGGACCTTGCGCCGATCTTCGGTGCTCGGGATCCGTCTGATGAGCCCAGCGCGCTCCAAGCCCCTCAGCGCGGCGACCGTCGTTGGCTCGCGCATCTTTGCCCGATGCGACAGTTCCCTTTGAGTGAGACCCTCCTCCATCCAAAGTTGGCGCAGGAACGGCCACTGACCGGCGGAGACACCGAGCGGCAGCGTCATTCTCTCGAGCGACCGGGAAAAGGCTCTGAACGTGATCCGCGTCAGGTAACCGAGGCTATTGGTGGGTTCGTCGGTGAACCGAGCGTGCACCGGGCGGCCTCGGGCAGTCGCGGGCTTGGAGCGCACGTCCATGCGCGCCCCATAGAACGGGGGTAAGCCAAGGGCCAGAACGGCAAGGTTCCGGCCTTCGGCTCAGAGTATTTCGAAGAGCTCGTATTCGACCGCGCCACCCAGGGCTCTCCCGACCCCGACCGCGACGATGTCGGCGAGCCAGCGATAGCGCTCGTCGCCTGTTTCAAAGATGGGAATGGTTCGGAAGTAGAGGCGGCTTGCCTCCGCCTCGTCCTTGGGACCTCCCCTCGACGCCAGTTCGATGCCGACAGAAAGCGGCTTCAGAATTCCCCGATAGGACAGATAGATCAAAGCGCCGTCGTTGGTCTCCCAGGTGACCCGCGCATCGAGTTGCAGCGTGTCCCCCTCGTCGATGGTGGCCCAATCCCCGCCCCCCTCCAGCACCTTCCCTGAAAGGCGGTCGCCCTTGAAATGACCGCCGGTGACGACCGCTATCATACGCTGGCCGAAGTGGCCCTTGCCGATCGCTTGCTGGGGCGTGGCGAGGTTCGCCCGATAGGTGCACAGGTGACGACTTCGAAGCTCAGGCATGCGGCGTCTCCGAGGCTAGACGGTAAGAAACGAGAGATCTTCCTTGGTGAAGGGGCGCAACTCTCGGTAGCGATGGTCCCGGACCTTGGTCACCCAGTCCGGGTCGCTCAGGATCGCCCGGCCAACGGCGACCAGGTCGAATTCGCCGAGATTGAACCGGCGAACGAGTTCGGCAACGCCCGTTGCGCCGCTCGAGGCGGCACGCTCGCCGTAAAGGCTGGACATGATGTCGTTGTCCAAACCGACGCTGCCGACGGTGATCACGGGAAGGCCGCCTAGAGCCCGAACCCAGCCGGCAAAGCCGCGATCTGAGCCGTCGAACTCGCTCTCCCAGAACCGTCGGGTCGAAGCATGAAACAGGTCGACACCTGCGGTCCTGAAGGCGCCCAGGATGTCCCTCAGCTCGTCCGGGGTTTGGGCGATCCGCGCCTCGAACTTGCGCTCCTTCCACTGAGAAATGCGAACCGAGATCGGGAAGCCTTCGCCAACCTGCGCTCGGACGGCGCTTACGACTTCAGAGGGGTAGCGTGTCCGAGCAATGTGATCGCCGCCGTACTCATCGCGCCGCTGGTTGGTCTCGCTCCAGAGGAACTGGTCAAGCAGGTATCCGTGTGCGGCGTGCAGTTCTACCCCATCGAAGCCGAGTTCCCGGGCGAGGCCAGCAGCGTCGACGAAGGCCTGACGGATCTCGGCCATGTCCCGCCGGGTCATTTGGCGGCCGTTGGGTTCGCCGGACTGCCGCAGTCCCGAAGGGCTCACCGAGGCGACTTCGGGGAAAGGGCCGACGCCTTGGGCGCGGACGGCGCCCTGATGCCAGAGCTGAAGGAAGAGCCGGCCGCCTTCCCCCTTTACCGCTTCGAGGACGCGCCGCCAGCCATCGAGAGCCGGTCCGGTGAAGCGTGCGTACTTCGTGTACTGAGTTGCGGTCGGGTGATCGATCGCCGTGGCTTCGCCGATGACCAGCGACACCCCGCCTTCGACTCGGCGGCGATAGTGCTCCGCCATTTCGGGGCTGGGCACGCCGTCCGGCGCGAGCTCCCGCTGCATCGCGGGCATGACAAAGCGGTTGCGAAGCGTCATGCCGGCCAGCTCGAAGGGCGTGAACAAGACCGATGGGTCGCCTGACCCAGATTCGAGTGCCCTCCGCTCGGGACCGTCGGTACGTGACGTTTGCGCGTTCGGCGCCGTCGTCATGATCGCTCTCCAGCCGCCGACGGCGCTATGCTGAGGCGCGCGGAGCTCGCCTCAGGTTGAACGGACCGGCGCGGGTTTGTAAAGATATTTGCTCATTTCGGAGACAGCCCACATTGGCCTTGGCAGCTGAGCATCGGTCCGACGCGGCGCCCGCCCCCGCCAATGAGGCCCTGGCCGACCGGCGGATCCCCGAGGGCGGCGACTACCTCGATCGCCGCGACGTCGCGGCCATAACGCCTGCCGAACTGGTGGCGCGCGCGGTGGCGCTCAAGCCGATGCTCGCCCGCAACAGCCGCCTCGCCGAGGAGCTGCGACGGCCGGTCGACGAGGTCTGGCAGGCGCTAAGGGACGCCGGCTTCTTCTACCATTTCGTCCCCAAGAGGTATGGAGGCCTCGAGTTCGGCGTCGACACCTTCATCGACGCCATGCTGCCTCTCGCGGAGGGCTGCTCGAGCACCGGCTGGGTGACGGCCTTCTGCGTCGAGCACAACTGGATGCTATCGCAGTTCCCGAAGGCGACCCAGGACGAGATTTTCGGAGGGCGCTTTCCCTACATAGTCGCCCCCGGGGTCACCAATCCGCCAGGTGAAGCCAAGCCAGTTGACGGCGGCTTTCGGCTCACCGGACGGTGGAAGTGGGGCACCGGAGTGATGCACGCCGACTGGGTTCTCGCCACCGGCCAGATCCCGGGCGAGAAGCCCCCTCGCATGCTGTTCTTCGCCATTCCGGCCCATGAAGTAACCGTGCTCGACACCTGGAAAGTGGACGGCATGATCGGCACCGGCAGCAATGACATCCAGGCCGATGATGTCTTCGTCCCCGCCCATCGAGCGCTCAACATGGCGGAGATGGGCGCCGGCCGCGCCGAGGGTTACCGGATCTACGACAACCCGATCTACCGAATGCCGATGCTCCCCTTCCTCGCCGTCACGGCGGCCATTCCTGCGCTCGGCACAGCGCGCGCCGCGGTGGCCTGCTTCCAGCAGCGGCTGACCGAGCGCAACGTATTCGGGTCGGCATCCAAGCAGGCCGAAAAGCCCGCCGCTCAGATGCGTCTGGCCCGGGCGGATCTGTACACGCGTACGGCGGAACTGCTCATTCGCGATGCTGCGGCCAGAAACATCGAATCTGGCTGTGGCTCAGAGCCAGCTACCGTCGAGACGCGCATCAGCCTTCGCGCCCAGGTCGCCTATGCGATGGAGCTCTGTCGAAAGGCGATCAAAGTCGTTTGCGAAGCGAGCGGCTCGGCGGCGCACTTCCTCGACAATCCCCTGCAGCGGGCCCTCCGGGACATCAATATCATGGCGAGCCACGTCGTGTATGACATGGACCTAGCCACCGAACTGCACGGGCGGGCTCTGATCGGACTCCCGCCCAACTCACCGGTGGCCTGAGGCGCGACGGGGCGGCCGGCGGGCCGGCGCCTCAACAGAATCTTCCGAGAGGTGGCTCAGGACGTCTCCCCAGTCGAGCTGGAGGATGCGTTTGAGCTCGGCCAGGTTCTTCGCGCCGAGCCGCTGCTCGAGCACCCGCTCAAGGCTGAAGATCACCGATTCAGCGAACTCTCTGACGTTGTCGGAGGCTTGGGTGAATTGCAGCCGCCTCGATCGCTTGTCCTCGCGATCCTCGGTGGACCGGAGCAAGCCGGTGGCGATCAGCTGGTTGGCGATGTGCCGGATGGCCTGCCGCGACAGCCGCATCTTGCGGGCGATCTCGATCGGCCGGTGCACGCCGGCGGAGATATAGAGGACCATCATCGACTGAGATTTGTTGAGCGCCGGAAAGCCGTTGGCTCGGAGAACGTTCTGCAGGCTGTTGTCGAACCAGTCCCACCCCTCCAGCAGGCCGGACATGACGTATCTGTGGGAAATTCGAGACATCGCTCAGCCCGAGCAGCCGTGACGGGGGTTCTTCGCTACCCTCATCCTCGGATACGCGCGAACCGACCCAGGTCGCAAGCCGAAGGTCGGTTCCTTCGATTGACTCGCCGACCGCCGAATTAGTAAAATATTTCCACAAAAATCGGGCGTCGTCGGGATGGCCAAAGAGGGGGAAAGTTGAGCGCGCTGCATGGTTTCGCGGTGACTTTTTTCTCCGCCATCCGAACCGTCCACGTGCTGGCGGCGACGCTGTGGGCGTTCACGACGATCGCGCCCTTCAGGTTCTACGTGCGGCCGACGCTGCGCGCTTATTCCAAGAACCCGAACGACCCCGAAATTCGCCGGCGGCGTGACTGGGTGCTCGAACAGTTCGACCGAACCGTCATCATCGAGCATGTCGCCTTCGTCGTAATCCTGCTCACCGGGCCGCTGCTATTCATCTCCGGTGCGGCCAGTTTTCACGATCTCTGGTTCGCGGTGAAGATCGCCATCGTCGTCGCCATCTTCATTCCGATCGAAGTCTACGATGTCTGGCTCTCGCATATCGCCGCCCCCAGGGAGACGCGGCGCAAGGAGCAGGATCCGGCGCGCTACGACCTCTTCCGCCGACGCTATGTCGCTTTCTTGCGCGGGGTGACGCCGCTCATTCTGCTGACCGTTCCCACAGTGCTCATTCTTGCGCTGGCCAAACCCTAGCCGGCGACCGGAAATGCGGCGGTCGTTTCCCGAGCGGCTGCCTTGGAAAACAAAGGAGACGCCCAATGCAGATCGGTGAATGGAAGGCCACACCGCATCTCAACAGGATCTACGGCGAGATCAGGGAGCTCGGGCTCGAGTCGAACGTCGCCGAGCTCGATGCCTACGGCTTCACCGTGATTCCGCCCGGCAAGGCGGCTCCGATGGAGTTCGTCGATCGCCTCGCGGACAAGGTCTTGGAAGTCGCCCGTCGCCGCGGCAACGGGGCGTTCGAGTCCGAGAACGAGTACGAGAACAAGCGCAACGTGGGCGACCTCGTCTATCACATGCTGTGGGAGGATCGGATCTTCGAAGAGGCGTTGATGAACCCGTCGGCCCTGGCGCTCATTACCTACCTCCTGGGCGAAAATTGCCTGATCCAGAGCGTCACCGGTCAAATCAAGGTGCACACCGCCGAGCGCACGCAGCTGCACTCGGACAACGGCATGATCCCCTCACCCTTCCCGCCGTACGCACAGGTGGCCAACGCGACCTGGGTCCTGAGCGAGTACACCAAGGAAAACGGCTGTCTGCTGATGGTCCCGGGCAGCCACCGCTATGGCCGACATCCGACACCATCAGAGTGCGAGGACGAAGAGAGCATGATCCCGGTGGAGTGCGCCAAGGGATCAATGATCATTTGGCACGGCAATCAGTGGCACGGGGCTTTTCCGAAGACGAACCGGGACACCATCCGCGTGAACCTGATCACGCTGTTCTGCCGGATGTACCTCGTTCCGCAGGAGCCGCTGCGCTACGAGGTCACTCCCGAGGTCTTGCAGCGAAATCCGCCGAGGTTCGCCAAGTTGATGGGCCAGCACATCGCCTACGGTTGGACCGACAAGGGACCTGACTGGACGCCCGAACGGCAGAAGTATCTCGGCCTCACACGGACTCCCGAGGAGCGCCTCTGGGATTAGGGCCCCTGTGGCCCGAGCGCAGGTTCAGCCGTCCGTATTCCACATGTCCGTCTGCAAGACCCAACGGTCCTTGATCTTGCGCCAGATGATCAAGAACTTGGTGGCCGGCCCCTCCCCCGGGGGGCCGCCCATCAGGATGCGCCCTCGTTCCTGAGCAACGCCCGGCCCCAGCAGCCGTACATCCTCGGTTACCAGCTTCACGCCCGCCGCGGCGTCGACGCTGGCCCTCCAGAAAGCCTCGATCGCAGCTCGTCCTTCGATCGGCAGTCCGCCTGGTGGAAGGATCGCCGCGTCCTCGGCGTACATGGAGATGATCTTGCCGACGTCCTTCTCAGCGACGGCCTGATGAAACTGGCGCTCGAGTTCCTCGACGCCGGCGCGGTCAATGGTGTCCATGGGTTCTACCGTTTCTTCCGCTCGAGATGGGCTACAGCTTTCAGGAACTGGACCTCGCCCGGGCCGGCCAGCACCTCCTGAAGACGCGGGCCCAGCTGTTGTGCGTGCGGCGTATGGCGATGTCGCTCCAGCTCGTCATCCGAGCTGTAGCGCTGAAAGATCACGAAGCTCGCGGGATCCTCGCGCGAACGGGCGATTTCGTACGCTTCACAGCCGGGCTCCTCGTTGGCCGCATAGGCCTTGGCCCCGTCCAACAGGGCGATCAGGTCCGCTTCGCGCCCCTGTTTCGCTTCCAGCCTTATGAGGACCGCGACCGACAAGGACCGTCCGCTCAGTGGAAATGCCGCGTGACGCTGATGCCCACCAGGCGCGTCTCGTCCATGAACGTGACCCGGTATGCGCCGAAGGGCCAGATATAGGTGAAGCTGGTCGTGCGCTCGTTCGTCAGGTTGCGTCCATAGATGGCGAAGGTCCACAGATTGCCAGGGGACGAGACCTGCAGGCGCATGTCGAGCTTGGCGTAGGTCGGCTGCACGCTGGCCGGATCGAGGTCGGCCTCGATGGTGTACTTCGAACGAAAAGCGACGTCCCCGGAGAGGGCCGCAGTCCAGCCGTTCGCCAGCGGGCGCGTGTACGTCAGGCCCGCGCTCCCGGACCACTTGGAGGAGAACGGGATGATCGTCCCGCCGATATTGTTCGTGGCCACATTACATGTCGGGTTGTTGTAGAGGCAGGGCGCGCCGGGGAAGTTGTCGTATTTGGCGTCGTCGTAGGCCAAGGCAGCGGTGCCCACCAGGCCGCCGCCAAAGTCGAGACTGCCGCTGAACTCCGCGCCCTTCGTCGATGCCGATCCCGCGTTTGACACCGCGACCCCGGCGATCGCCGGTATGTAGGTGCTGACCTGAAGATCCTTGAAGATCGTGTCGAAAACCGAAAGGTCGAGCACGAGGCGATGGTCCAAGAAGCTCGACTTGATGCCGCCCTCGTAGTTCGTCGACGTCTCGGGCCTGAAGGAGAAGGTCGCCGGAGAAAGACCGAACTCGTCGCTGACGAAGCCGCCAGCCTTCGAACCCCGCGCATAGGTGGCGTAGAGCATGATGTCGCTGGTCGGATGATAGCGGAGCGTGACTGAGGGATCGACGTGGTCTTCGCTCAGCGAGCTTCGCAGGAAGTTGGGTGGGACGTACACCGGCGGAGGGCCTAGCGGCAGCCCCGAAACCAGGAAGTTGTCGTACGTGGCGCTCTTCGAGTCGTGAGTGTAGCGCAGGCTGCCTGTAAGCGTGAACTGGTGGAAATTGACGTCGGCCTGCGCGAACACCGACTGCGTGTTCGCCGTCTGGTGAAACTGCTGGACCTCGTTGCCGACGAAAAAGCCGCCAAATAGATTGTAGTTCTCATCCAGAGGCGTGCTCAGACGACTGTAGTCGAAGTAAGCCCCGATGATATAGTCAAATGGGCGATTGGCAGGCGAGGTCAGCCGCAACTCTTCCGAGTACTGCTGGAAGTGCTCACCCTCGTCGAACAAGAACCCCTCTACGGGATTCGCGCCACCCCCTTTGATGTCATGGAAGGTGTAGATCGACGCGCCGGTGATCGAGGTCAGCGTCAAATCGCCGAGCTTCAGATCTGCATGCACCAAGCCGTTGAAGGAGTCCGTCCGGCGGCGCGGCACGATGCCGAAGGGATCAGCGGCGTACTTGTAATCAGTGAGGGCCGTCTGCAGGCCAGGAATGATGCCTTCGGCGTCGGAGCCGACGTCGGTAAAGTGTCCGTACTCCAGCTTGGTGGAGATCGTCAGGTTTGCGCTGGGATCCCATCGGAGCCAGCCTCGGACCAGCGCTTCTTCGAGCTTGGGTTCGACCCGGCCCACCGTCCGGTTCTCTATGTACCCATTCTGATCCAGATACTTGGCGGCCAACCGGCCGCTCAAGGTGCTCGAGATCGGGCCCGACACGTATCCTTCGGCGTCGAGCCCTGGCCGGAAGATCGAGGTGTACGCTTCGGAGCCGATGGTCGCCGCGGCGTCGAACGTCCGCGTCGGCTGCGCCGTCGTGATGCTGACCGCGCCCGCCGAAGTGTTCTTGCCCAGCAGCGCGCCCTGGGGCCCGCGCAGGACCTCGACGTGATCGAGGTCGAAGAAGGGCGCAGCGAACTGGTGGGCGCGCCCGGCGTAGACACCGTCGACATAGGTGCTGACGTCCTGGTCGAACGCGAAGTTCTGATTCCCCGATCCAATGCCGCGGATGTAGACCTGATAATCGCCCGGCGTCTGCGCGATGGTGAAATCCGGCGTGTAGACAGACAGGTCGCGCGTGTCCCGGATGTCATAATCCTTGATGAACTTGCCCGAGGTGACCACCATGGAGATCGGCACGTTCTGGACGTTCTCGGCCCGCTTTTCCGCGGTGACGATCACCTCGCCAACCTGGGTGGGCTGAGCCGATTGCGACTGTGACTGTGCCTGGGTTTGCGCCGCTACGGGCGCGCTGGCCAGGAGAGCGAGCGTGCTCACACCCAGCATCCACCGGACGTACATGCCTCCCCTTTCCGCCAAGGCCTCTTTCAGAGGCGGACTCTGTTTCTACAGAGCCTGAGCCTTGCCGAATTTGGTAAAATATTTTTACTGTGGCCGTCAATGGAAGCTTCAACGAACCGCCGGCGAGCGGCCCAGGAGTGACACGGCTGCTACACATCAGCGCCAGCCCCAAAGGGTCGGCGTCAGCTTCGGGCCAGATCGCGTCCGCCTTCCTCGAAGCCTATCGGGCCACCCACCCCGCCGACGCGGTCGAAGCACTGTCGGTCTTTGACGAGACGCTGCCGGAGGTTGGCCCGGACGCGGTCGAAGCCAAGTTCGCCCCGATCTATGGCTATGCCCTCGAAGAGCGCCACGAACGCGCCTGGGACCTAGTGCGGGCCGAGGTCGACCGGCTCAAGGCGGCCGACAAGATCGTCATCTCGACGCCGATGTGGAACTTCGGCATTCCCTACAAGCTCAAGCAGTATTTCGACGTCGTGGTGCAGCCGGGCCTCACCTTTGGATACGACCCGGGAGCAAAGCGCCACCTGGGCTTGCTGAAGAACGCACCCACACAGCTGATCCTGACGCGGTCATCGATCATGCCGGGCGACTTCGCGGACTTTCAGCTCCCCTACTTGAAATACGTCCTCGAGTTCATGGGAATCACCGACGTGCGCATGCTTACCGCTTGGCAGACGACGAAGGCCGATCCCGCTGAGAGGCAGGCTTATATTGACCGGTTCGCGGCAGAGGCCCGGACGCTGGCGCGGAAATTCTAAGGCCAACCCAACCGATGACGTCTACTCGCAAGAAACATGATCCTCCTAACCAGCGCGAGCCGAAAGGTGGGATTGCCGCGCCTCCAGCGGCAACTCGCGAACCCGCGGTCGAGGTGGGAAAGGTCGGCGATTTGCCGGCAACGACAACAAGCCCCGTGTGTCCTACGCCTCCGGCCGTGATAGTCGACCGATTTGCCGTGACGGCGACGGATGCGGCCATCTTCATCCGCTTGGATGGCGTAAGCATCGCCGATGTGGGCGGACTGGCTGCTGTTCCGGCGCTCTGTGGCGCACTCTCGCCATCGTGCGCCCAGAATCTCGCGAATACCATCAATGAAGCCTTGAAGGTTCGCCTAGCGCTCAGCGCCGACAAGACGAAGCGGAACTGAGCCATGTCGATGCCGCCGCTGCAGGCCAGCGGCGCGCGGTCAGCCAGCGACCTTCAACGTTGACAGGCAGTATTTTACCAATTTTGGTCGGGAAAGCGCCGCCGCCCGCCCGCGACCCAAATGGCGCGGCCCCCTGGAGGTTGCCCTAGCCGGCCGCCGCCTGCCCGCCCTATCCTCCCCGCGCGATGACCGACCCCACCGACCCGCCGGGCTCCGGCTTCGAGGAGGCCGCCGCGCGCTTCGAGTCGCTGGAGCCGGCGGAGGTGCACGGCTGGCTCGAGGGCCTGCTGCCGGCTGCGCCGGCGCTGGCGCTGGATGTGGGCGCGGGCACAGGGCGGGACGCAGCCTGGCTGGCCGAGAGGGGGCTGGAGGTCATCGCCGTCGAGCCCGACGAGCGCATGCGCGCGCTCGGCCAGATGCTGCATCCCTCGCCGCGGGTGCGGTGGGTGGCCGACGCCCTGCCCGGGCTGGAGAAGGTGCTGCGGCTGGGGCTCAGTTTCGACCTGATCCTGCTTTCGGCGGTGTGGATGTTCGTGGCGCCCGGCGAGCGCCGCCGCGCCTTTCGCAAGCTGATCACCTTGCTGAAGCCCGGCGGGCGCATCGCCATCACCCTCAAAGAGGGGCCGGCCGCCGGCGAGCCCGGCGCCCATCCGGTCTCGCTGGCCGAGCTGGAGGCGCTGGCCCCCGCCCATGGGGCGATCGTCGAACTGGTCAGGCGCGACGACGACAAGCTGGGGCGGGCGGGCGTCAGCTGGACGGACGTCCTCCTCCGCCTTCCAGCCCGCGGCCGCGGGCCGCGGGCGTTCGTCGCGGGAATCGGCAAATCGTTGCCGATTCCATGCCGGCCCGCTGTGCGCGCCGGCCGCTCCTCACCCCGACGACGCCAGCGGCGCCCTCCCCTTGCTGCGCCACATCATCCTGAACGACAACAAGTCCTCCACCTACAAGCTCGCCTTGCTGCGGGTGCTGTGCCGGATCGCCGACGGCGCCTCGGGCCTGGCGCAGGAGGCGGACGAGACGATGACGGCCGTGCCGCTGGGCCTGGTCGGGCTCTACTGGATCCGCCTCTTCAAGCCGCTGATCGCCGCGGGGCTGCCGCAGACGCCGACCAATCGCGGCGACGAGGGGCTGGGGTTCGTGCGCGCGGGCTTCCGGGCGTTGGCCGGCGTCTCGCCGCTCGACCTCACCATCGGCATGGGCTTTGGCGAAGAGACTTCGGCGGCGCTCGACGCCGCGCTCACGGACGCCTGCAACACGATTGCGAGCATGCCGGCCCACTACATCACCTACGCCGACGGGAGCCCGATCCTGCCGACCCGGGGCCGCGGGCGCAGGAGGCGGCCGGCCAGCGTGCGGCTGGACGCCGAATACCTGTGGAGCTTTGGCGAGCTGCGCGTTCCCACGCACGTCTGGCGGGCGCTGCAGCGGTTCGACGTCTGGGTGGAGCCGGCGCTGATGGGCGAGTGGGCGCGGCTGATGATCGACTACGGCGCGCGCCAGGGGCGGCGGATCGAGGAAGGCGCCGTGGCCGCCGCCATGACCTGGGCCGACCCGACCAGGGACGTGGCGCTGGCGCGCCGCGAGGCGGAGCGGCTCATCGAGCGGGGCAGCCTCACCTGCGTGTGGAGTGGGCGGAAGCTGAGCCGGGACACACTGGACATCGACCACTGCTTTCCGTGGAAGACATGGCCGTGCGACGACCTGTGGAACCTGATGCCGGCGCATCGGCAAGTGAACCAGCGGGAGAAGCGCGAGCGCCTGCCCGGGGCGGCGCTGCTGCGGGGGTCGAGGGAGCGGATCGAGGGCTGGTGGGGGCGGGGGTATCTGGAGGGTGGGGGTGGCGGCGCGGGGGGGGGGGGGGGGGGGGGGGGGGGGGGGGGGGGGGGGGGGGGGG
>DASYYX010000042.1:0-229415 GCA_035946795.1 Caulobacteraceae bacterium
CGCGGCGGGCGGGGTCACCGCCACCGCGGTCGGCGGACTCACCGCCGGCGCCTACGCCACCGAGTACGGCGGGGCTGGCGGCGCAGGGGTCGGCGGCACCGCGGCCGGCGGCCCCGGCGCGGCCGCCAGCCTGCTCAACGCAGTCTCGGCGAGCGCCGGAAGCGGATATGTGAAGCTGCGCGAACACACCTATGGCGGCGCCGGCGGCGACAGCGCCGCCGCCGGAGCAGGCCCCGGGGGCGCCGGATATTCGGGCCTCACCGCCACCGACAGCACCGCGAGCGCGGTCTCGGCGCACATCACCGCGAGCGGCGGCCTCGGCGGTTCGGCCGGTATCGGCGGCAACGGCGCCAACGGCGGCGCGGCCAAGTCCATCCTCAGCGTCACCGCGGCCCACGACCTCGGCGTCGTGGCCCAGGCCGTCGGCGGCAACGGCGGCGCCGGCGGGGTCGGCGGCGCGGGCGGCAACGCCAAGGCCAAGGCCAAGGCGGTGGGGACGCAGGTGAGCGCCTTCGCGCTGGCTCAGGCGGGCGACGGGACCACCGACGGCATCGCCTCGGCCAAGGTCAACGCCACCGGGACCAGCGGCAACGCGATCGCTGCGACCCTCGCGCCCAGGCAGGTCGGCGTCCTGGTTCAGGCGGCCTCGGCCGGGGTCACCGATGGCGTGTCTGGGACGACGATCCTGAAGGCCAAGTCGCAGATCGGCGTCGCCACATTTGCTCCGGCCTCCTCGGGCGCAGGGGTGGCGAATGTGACCGGCGCGCCGCAGGCGGCGGACACCGACGCGGTGCTGAACGCGCCGCAGAACGCCAGCATCAAAACCGCCTTCGGGGCCTCGCCGACGTTCTTCTCGCTGGCGGAGATGGGCGGGGGCTACACCAGCGGCGGTTCGGGGAGCCAGACAGTGACCAGCGTCGTCGACCTGACCATCGACCTCACCAAGCTGGCGTCACGCGCCGACCTCGTCATCGGCTTTCATGATCCGATCACGGTCGGGTCGGGATTCTCGAGTCTGACCTTCACCCTGGTCGGGGACGGCCAGACGCTGATCAGCCAGACGTTTACGACGCTGGCGGCGGCCCAGACCTATTTCAGCGATCATGCCCTCGACCTGGGCTCGCTTGCCAGCGGCGCTCTGAGCAACAACACCCTTGGCCTGCAGGCGACCCTCACGCTGACCGAGACCTCGGCCGGCGCGGGGTTTTATGTGCAGGCAATCGTGGGCGATCCGCCGGGTGCGGCCGCCGGCGGGCCGGCGCGCTTCCTCGAGGCGATGGCGTCGACAGGCGCCGCAGCGATGGCGCATGCGAGCGCTCCTGGCTGGGACGGGGCCGCCGCCCCGAACCGGCTGCTGCTCGCGCGAGCCTAGGGACGGCCCTGCCCCGGGGAAAGCGGCGGCCGGCCCCCTCGTCAGGTGCGCTGCCGCTCCTCGGCCGCCGAGGCGTGTTCTTTCGCGCGCCGATACAGGGCCAGCGCCTTCTCCATCAGCACATAGCGTTCGGGCGTCGGCGCCCTCAGGGCTCGCTCGAGCAGATCGATGGCGTCGCGATAAGGGATGGGATCCGGCTCGGGGTCCATGCGCAGCTCCCTCGCGTGGCGACGGCTGCAGCCCTTTGACCACGATCACCAGGACAATGTGAATAGTGTTTATATAGTCACGCTAGGGGCCGATGAAGCCGGTCGCGACCAGGGGTTGCTATGTTGTTCTGCATATGTTCCTTGCGTCCTCGCGCATTCCCGCGCTGGACGTTTGGGGGCTACCCATGAAAATCCGCACTCTGGTTTCCGCTTTGCTGGCCACCGGTCTCGCCTTGGGCGGTTCGACCGCCTTGGCGAAGGGGGCAAGCGTCAAGACCATCTGCCAGGCCGACTTCCAAAAGCTCTGCCCGACCGCGACGCCCAACCGCGGTGCGGTCATGCGCTGCGTGAAGACGCGGCTCGACCAGGTCTCAGCCGAGTGCAAGACCGCGGTCCAGGCGGCCCAGGCGAAGAACGCCTCCCGGCGAGCCGCCCGGAAGACCGCCAGGGCGACCAAGGCCTCCGCCCCGGCCGGCTAGGCGGTGCGTACGCACCCCGCCCATCCTCCCCTGCGGCGTCGCGGGGGAGGTCGGCCGAAGGGCGCTGAAGACGCCGCGACGCTCCCGTGGGGATCAAAAGGGGGGCGATAATCGTTTGCCGCAGTTGTGAACGCTGCGGCTTGTTACGACAGGGTGACCAAGGCGGAGGCGGCGGCAATGCGCGCCACCACCGCCAAGGAGCGCGCCGAACACCTGGAACTGGCGGCTGCCTGGCGCCGGTTGGCCCTCTTTGCAGAAGAGCGCGAGAACCGGTTCCATCTCATCAAGTCAGGCGGCTGACGGCGCCGCCCAGGATTGCGATCGGCTGGGGCAGGAGCCACGGCGTCGGGCGCTCGGCGAGGTGAGCGCGACACTTGCCGGCCCGGATCGGCCGCCGCGGCTCTGGGCTTTAGGGCAAGCCCAAACCCAAAGAACTCAGTTGCGGACCTGCTTCCAGGCCTGCTGGGCGGCCGGAGGGAGCTTGTCCATATGGTTCAGGAAGAGCGCCAGGGTCCAGATCTGTCGGTCCGAAAGAGTGCTCTTCCACGACGGCATGCCGGTGAGTCGGATGCCGTGCTTGATCTTCCAGAAGGAGTAGCCTTGCGGATCATCCTCGACGCCGTCAGTGGCGAGCTGCGGAGGAGCCGGATACAAGCCGCGGGCGATCGGACTGGCCGAGGCGTCCCCGGCCGCCGTCCCATGGCAGATGGCGCAGTGATCGGCATAGAGCTTGACGCCTTCGACGAGGTTGGCCTCCGTCAGCGGCACCGGGTTAGGCCCCTTGGGCGCGTCGCGTTTCAAGGTTGCGTTCAGCGACGTCCCGGCGGCCCAGAGCTCCAGCCCGCCGGGCTTGGCGTCGGCATTGGCCGGAACCCAGCCTGCCCTCAGGCCGACGTAGACGACGGCGGCCGCTAGCAGGACTGCGAAGATGAACCCGCCGATGAAACGCATGTG
Organism: Caulobacteraceae bacterium; assembly: GCA_035946795.1. GTDB lineage: Bacteria > Pseudomonadota > Alphaproteobacteria > Caulobacterales > Caulobacteraceae > Acaudatibacter. The sequence goes on from DASYYX010000042.1 coordinate 3,015, forward strand.
ACCGCCTCCTCTTCTGGCGTGACCTTATAACTGAGGAGGCGCGAGGTGGGTCCAGGACTTGGGCGTGCTGGTCCTGGTTCAGGTCTTCGGCGCCAAGGAAAACGCCGCCGGGAGGGGTCCCGGCGGCGTCAGGCACTGGACTCAAGACCCGTCAACTCGACGGGGAAAGGGATCTCTAGGCGAGGTTGAGGGCCACGCGTTGACGACGAAGGGCGTAACCCGCCAGGCCGAAGCCGAAGATCAGCATCGACCAGGTCGCCGGTTCCGGCACCCCGCCGGAGAAGCTGCCGGTCGAGTCGGCGGTGAAGCTCTTCAGCACCTTGCCGCTCTTGGCGAACAGCGGCGTCACCGAGGTCAGCTCGAGCGAGAAGTCCTCCTTGCCGCCGAACGACAGGCCCGAGACGCCGGTCGAGTAGACGATCGTCCCGCCGGATAGGACCGAGTCCTTGGCCGTGCCGGCCGAGCCCTTGCCGACGATCTCGGCGCCGCTGAAGGCGCCGCTGAGAAGATCGGTGCCGGCCGCGTAATGGTGCGAGCCGATGGTGAAGGCGCCGGTGGAGACGAAGCTGAAGGTGCCGCTCAGGTCTGGCTGCACCACATCGCCGGAGACGTCCGTGAACGCGGTCGAACTTGACGTAGCGCTCAAGGTGAAGGTCGCCGGCAGGTTGGCCGCCGAAGACAGCCCAGGCGTCAGGAAGCTGAAATAGACGCTGGCGCTGCCGCCCGGGATGGTGGAGAGCGTGCCGCTGAGGCCGCCGCTGTTCTTCTTCCACTTCACGTTGGCGGCGCTGCTGGTGGCGCTGTAATCCGCGAAGGTCGTCGCGTGCGCAGGGGCACTAAGAGCGATCAGGGAAGCTGCGCCGACCGCCGCGACCGCTAGTTGCATAGGTTTCATGGCTCGATTCCTCTTCTCGCCAGGGTTTGCGCAAGTTGTTCCGCAAGACCTGTGCCGCGGACGCTCCACGGTAAATAAAAGGTAAATGCGGCTCTTGCGCCCCTCCTTGTGCCAGAGCGGGTAAAGGAAGCGCCGCTGTGCGTCAAACCGATACAACTCATAGTTGACGCGAACTTGCCGCCGCCACCTCCCGGCATCGTAGCCCCCAAGTCCTAAAGCCGCCTAAGTTGTCAGGGAGAATCGACCTGATTCGGGTGGCGTAGCTCAAAGTTCGAGGAGGGAGGCATGGACCGCCGGAGGATCATCGCTTCGGGGCTCGTCTGGATGGCGGCGCCGGCGGCGCTGGCTCAGCAGCCGCCAGCGGACCGGGGTCCTGCGGGAGGCGCGCCGGCGATGGCCCCGTCCGAGGCGGGGCCGGCCCCCACGTACAGCAACGAAGAGCTGACGACGCAGATCTCGGATTTCTTCGGCGTCACCGCCGAGAGCGCCGGGGCCATGGTCGAGAAGCTTTTCAAGGACAACGGCCGGCCGACCGGGTACATCGCCGGCGAGGAGGCCTCCGGGGCGATCGCCGTCGGCCTGCGCTACGGCAAGGGCCTGCTCTACATGAAGTATCGGCCGCGTATGCCGGTCTACTGGCAGGGGCCGTCGGTGGGGTTCGACCTCGGCGGCAACGCCAGCCGCGTGTTCACCTTGTGCTATAACCTGCAGTACCCCGACGCCATCTTCCGCCGCTTCCCCGGCGTGGAAGGCTCCGCCTATTTCATTGGCGGCCTGGGCGTGAACTATCAGCGGGCCGAGCAGATCACCCTGGCCCCGGTCCGCGCCGGGGTCGGCTTCCGCCTGGGTGCGGACGTGGGCTATCTCTCCTATAGCCGCCACCAGCACATCGTGCCGCTGTAGGCGCCTCCGAGCTTCCTCGACAGCTCTTGCCTGTCAGAACCGCAGGCCGCGCGCGACGAAGACGGCGAGCGCGGCGGCGAGGAGGGCTGAGGCCAACGCACGCCAGGCCGGGACAGGCCGCACCTCGGCCGCACCGGCGGGCAGGGCGGCGCGGCCGGTGATCATCGGGCCCAGGAGGTTGCGCCCGCGCACGGCATAGAAGGCGACGGCGGCCAGATGCAGGGCGATCAGAGCCAGCAGCAGCCTGAAGTTCAGGTGATGCAGGTGGGCGATGGCCCGGCCTCGGTCATAGGCGACATCGGGATCGGGGCTGAGGAAGCGCGACAGCGGGCCGGCCTGGAGCCCATCTTCATCGACGCTGAAAAGGCCCAGGCCCACCTGGACGAAAAGCACGACCAGCATGGCCACGATGCTCCATCCGCCCAGGGGGCTGTGGCCGACCAGCGCCGCGCCCCGGCCGCGAACGTAATCGAAGGCGGCGACGGGACCTCGCAGGAACGAGCCGAAGCGCGCCGACCTGGCGCCGACAAAACCCCAGATCACGCGGAAAAGGAGAAGGCCCAGGATCGTGTATCCGGAAAGGCGGTGCCAGGGCAGGTGCTCGTGAGTTGCCGACCACCAGGAGAAGGCGACCAGTCCGACGATGAGCCAATGGAGCAGGCGCGTCGGCTTATCCCAGAGGAGCCGACGCTCGCCGGCGGCCAGGGGCGGCGGCAAAGGTTCCTCCGCTTCGAGGCTCAGCCGTGCTCCTTGGCGCGGTACTTGTCGTGACAGCCGTTGCAGGCGTGATCGAGGTCGGAAAGAGCGCCGCCGACGGCGGCCATGTCTCCCTTTTGGGCGGCGGCGTCGGCTTTGCCGGCAGCCTCGGCGTAGCGATGAACCGCCGCCGCGAAGCCGGACGGATCGGACCAGATCGCCGGGAGCGCACGCGTCTTCACCCCTGCCTCCCGCCCGCTGCCGGCCGGGAACAGATTAGGCAAGATCCTGGCCGCCGCTTCGAACTTGTCGGCTTCCCTCCGGATGATGGCGGGATCGGGCTTGCCGGAGCGGAACTGATCGCCGACCACCTTGCCGGCGGCGCCCAGCGCCTTCATCTGCGTCTGCCGGACTTTGACGGCCTGGGCGCCGGTCTCGGCGGCAAGCGCGCCCCCCACCAGGGCGGAGAAGACGACGACCAGAAAAGCCGCGCGCCTGAACGACGGGGACATGCCTTGCTCCCTGAAAAAAGACGTCCGGCCCTCGAGGCCTAGCTGGCCGAGGCGGCGGCGCCGGTCAAGCCCGCTCAGCGACGCGGCGCGGGATGGGGTCGATCAGAACACCGAGCGGCCGGCGACGATCACGTCATAGCGCTCCTCGCCGTTGCGGAAATCGCCGTCGCCCTCGAGGGCCACGTAGGAGTAGGGCGAGCCGGCCTTGATCGAAAGCCCGATCGTGGCCCAGCCGTTGGGCTCGCTGTCTGGCGTCAGGGTGAATGGCGAGCCGCCATCGAACGATGCGATGGTGTCGCCGATCTGGCCGCTGAACACCTGGCGCCAGCCGGCGCGCAGCTCGGTGCGCAACCATGATCCGGCGCCGAACTGAGTACCGACAACCATGAGGGCCTCACCGCTCAACCGATCGCTCGATCTGCCGGCCATGGTCAGGTCGAAACCGGCGCCGCCGCCGCTTTCGGCGTGTGCGTCCTCCTTCAGGTACAGGTAGTCCAGCGACGCCTGCGGGCCGCCATAGAAGCGGCCGAAGCGGTGCTCGTAGCTGACCTGAAGATGGCCGTCGGCGAAGTAGCCGCCCCAGTTCGACAGCGCCCGATCGAAGGCGCCAGGGGCGAGGAAGCGGCGGTCGGAAGAGAACCAGGAGTAGCCGCCGCCGCCGCGGGCCGAGACCATCAAGGGGCCGATGGCCTGGCGATAGTACACGCCGAGCTCGAGCATGGAAGCGACGACGTGCTCGCCCACGGCCGAGCCGTTGTCCTGCTCCTGGTCGTTCATATACGCCAGCTCGAGGCCGACATTGCCGCGCCCGATCGGGCGTTCGTAACCGCCGACAAGCCCCAGCAGCTTGGCGCGCGAACCCTGACTTTCGAGGCCCTTGCGGTCGACGCGCTCGTTAACCTCCTGCAGCCACAGGCTGGAGCCGGGCGCTTTGGTCCCGGCGTTCGGATCGTTGGCAGTGATCAGGGAAACCGTCTGGGCGGCGGCGTCGAGCGCCTCGAACAGGCCCTGACCCTGGTTGGGAAGGAGCTGATCGTAGACGCTCTTCAGGCCCGCCTGGTCGGTCTGGGCCAAAACGGAAGACTGGATAGCGGCGTTGGCCGGGAGCGCCTGCAGGATCGAGTCCAGGGCCGCAGCCTCCGAGGCGTTGAAGCCGAGTTCGGCCGCGGTCTTGCGGGTGACGGTGAGCTCGATCTTGCTGGGACCGCCGGCGCCGGTGGACGGGACGAAGGCGGCCGAGGCGTCATAGAGGAAGGGCGTGGTTGCGAGCGTGCCGCTGGTGAAGGTTCCGGCGCTGAGCGAACCGCCAGTCGTCGTCTTGACAATGGTGTAGGTCGCACTCGGCGCCGATTGCAGGCTGTCAAGCGTCAGGCCGATCTGCGCCCCCTGGGCGAAAACGCCGGGGCCGTGGAGAACGAATTTGGTATTGGCGCCGTGGGCCGGATCGGCGGCGACGATCAGGCCGCCGGTGGCGCCGACGTCGAGGAAACGGGCGTTCACCACCGACGGGTTGGTGTCGGCGAGCACGCCGCTGGCGATGTTGGCGCCGAACTGGCCGCCCTCGTCGCTGATGGCGCCCACCACGCTCGTGGTCGTCGACGGCCCGTTGACGTTGATGGTGTTGACCCCGGCGCCCAGGTCGATGGCGCCGATGACGGTCCCCGCATCGACAGTGAGGGTCGAGCCGCCGTTGCCGAACTTGATGGCGCCGCTGATCGTGGGCAGCAGCACCCCGACCTGGCGCCAGAGGGTTGGGTAGGTCCCTGGATCCTGGCCCGCCGTGGTGGTCGTCAGGGCTTCGTAGACGTTGGTGGGCCCAGCGACCGCGGTGGTGTTGCTGACCGTGGTGACGACGGGAGCGAAGTTCACCAGCGCACCCTGGGCATAGGCGGTGGAGGCGCTGAAGGGGGTCGATTTGGCGGCCACGGCCGACAGCGTCTGGGTGATGGACTGAGGAGCGTTGCCGCCCGAGATGTCGATGGCCGTGGCGGTGAACGGCATCGGGGCGCTCACCACCGTCTGGATGGCGTTCGCGGCGATCTGGCCGCTGTTGTTCACCGTCGTGATCGTGCCCGACTTGTCGACGATCGCGCCGATGTTCCCGCCGAGCCCGGCCGAACCGGTGAGGTTGGCGGTGATCTCGTTGGAGTTGTTGATTGTCGTGACCGTGGCGCCCTTGTGGATCAGGATGGCGTCGGTGTTCAGCGGCACAAAGCCGGTCGTGAGATTGGTGACCTGCAGCGACGAGGCGGTGATGAAGCCATGGTTGTTGATGGTGTCCACCGTCGCGCCCGAGCCGATGTGGATGGCGGTGGTGTCGGCCTGGCGCGCGGCCGCGTCGATCGCGCCGCTGTTGTGGATGCCGCCCTGGATCACTGTGGCGCCGGATCCATCGAAACCGATCTGCATGGCGGTAGCCGGCACCGGCCCCGGGAGCTGAGTGGTGCTGACGGTATCGTAGACGCCGTTCGCATTGACCGAGCCCTGGACGACGATGCCATAGGGGGTCGGCCCGGTCCCCTTGATCACGGTCCCGAGGGTCACGTTCTTGCCGACGGCGCCGATCTTCAGCGCCGGCGCCGAGCCGAAGGACGATACCGCGCCGGTCGTCTGCTCGAAATCCGGGACGCCGTTCTTGTCGGCGTCGGCGGTGGTGTTCCCGGGCGGGATGATCGGCGGCGGGGCGCTGATCAGAAGCCCGTGGGCGACATCGGCCCCGATCTTCACCGCCGAGCCGCCTTGCTGCAGCTGATCGGGGGTGTAGGTCGCCAGCAGGCTAGGGATATTGTTGAAAGTGGTGCTGCGATAACCGGTCGCGGTCACGGCCCCGGCGATGTTGATGCCGCCGCCGACGGCCCCGTCGATGACCACGGCGCGCGCGCCCACGCCGGTAGCCGACACCGCTTGGATCTCCACGTTGCCCCCGACGCCGCCTGTCGGGGTGACATGGACACCGACGCTATGATCGCCAGTGATCGAGTAAGTGCCGATGGCCACGACGGCGCTGCTGGTGCTGGTGGCGGGGGTCACCGTCTCCATGATGAACGGCCCGGTGATAGGCGCATCAATGAGGATGTTGTCCGAGGTGTTGCCCTGGATGGTGATCGCCCCGGTGGCGGTGATCCCACCGGTGAAGATGCCCGGTCCCGTCACCTCGATGCCGTAACGGTCCGAGCCCTGGGCGAAGGCGCCCTGCGGAAGGCCATTGGTGGTGCTGGTCGTGGGCGCGTACGATTCGGTCAAGGTGATCGAACCGGTGCTGATCACCTGGCCGGTAAAGCCGCCCAGGACCAGGATGCCCTCGGAATTGCTCTGGTCCTTGAGGCCGATGGACCCGTTGTTGGTGACGGTGTTGTTGGAATTGAGGGTGACCGCCGCGGTCGGCGAGGTCGGAGCGATCGAGCCCGAGGAGGTGATGACGATGTCCGCGGGCGCTCCGTTGCTGGCCGTGGCCGTGGCCACGGGCGTCGTCGTCGACGTGGTGATCTGAACCTGGGCGCCCGCCGCGCCGGCGGCGAGCAGGGGTGCGCTGGCGACCGCGGCCAATAGGATCCGGCGTCTCATAAAATCCGCTGACTCACTATCGCCGTGACGAGCGTCCCCGATCTGGGCAGTGTATTACGTCGGCATTTGGGCGGCGCACAAGGCGGCCGCGTCCGCGGCCCGGTTTTCGAGGCTGCGGCAGGCCAGCCGTTGCCCTCACGACACGGTCGGGCAGGCGCGCCGCCCCTCCGCAGCGGCCAGGGCGGGGGAGAGATCAGGGGCGCGGAGCGCGACTTTGGCGACGGGATGCTCGTCTTCCACGCCGGCGCGCGTCGCCGAGAGACGGGTCCCTGATCGCCGCGGGCGGCAGAGTGCTCAACGTCTGCGCGCTCGGAAAGACGTCGATGCAGCCCGTGCTCGCGCTTGCGAGACGATGATGAGATCGAGGTCCCGGACGGTTTCTGCCGCCGGGACCTCGGCTGACGAGCACTGGGAGCGGCGGCCGCCTGGGGACGCCTCATGGATCAGCCCAGGGCGCGGCTCAGCAGGGCATCCACCGCGGCCTCGTCATCGAACTGGATTTCGACCGGCCAAGGTCGGATGCGCCGCCTCCACGAGTCCGGCAGGCGCACCCAATCCTTTTCCGTGGTTATAAGCCCCGCCTGCAGGCGCGCCGCCCGCCGCTCCAGCTTTCGCAGCCAGGCTTCGCTCGGGATCCGATGGTCCCCCAAGGCGGCAAAGCCGACCAAGTCGCAACCGGCGGCTTCCAGCGCCTCGGCGAACTTCCAGGGCTTGGCTATGCCGGCGAAGGCGAGGCGCCGGCCGGAGGGCGCGGGCTCTCTGGGTTGGAGCCTGGCGGTCAGCAGAGGTTTCGCAGCGAGCAGTCGCTGCAGGCGCGGGTCGAGCGCCTCGCCCTTGGGAAGCACGGCCAGGACAGCATCCGCCCGTTGGAGAGCGCTTCTTAGCGGCTCGCGCATCGGGCCGGCGGGAAAGATCGCGCCTGTTCCGAACGGCCACTGACCGGCGCGCGTATCGCCGTCGACGACGAGAATCGCCAAGGTCTTCTCGAGGCTGGGATTCTGGTGGCCGTCATCCATGATGAGCGCGCGCGCGCCGGCAGCGCGCGCGCGTGCGGCGGCGGCCGCCCGGTCGCGGCCGACCCACACCGCTGCATTCCGGGCGAGCAGGAGCGCCTCATCGCCGACATCGCGGACCCCGTGCGCCTGCGGGTCGACTCGAGCCGGGCCGCGAATGCGCCCGCGGTGTCCAGAGCAAAGAATGTGCGCGCCGCGGCTGGCGAGCCTGGCGGCAAGCGCCGCCGCGACCGGCGTCTTTCCGGAGCCGCCGAGGGTAGCATTGCCCACGCAGATGACCGGAACGCCGGCAGCGACCGGCCGGCCAACCCGAAGGCGACGCGCCGTCGCCCTGGCCCAGATCGCTGCGAGCGGCGACAGCGCCACCGCCGCCAAGCGCGCGAGCGGGTTGTCGGGTTCGTACCACCAGCGGGGCGTGCGCACCTTTGTTCAGTCCATCAGCGCGGCGATTCGGACCATCGCCGCCCGTGTCGCCGCGTCCCGGTCACGAACGAATGCGGCGGCCGCATCGGCCCTGGAGGCGAAGACGTCATCGGCCTGGAGCGCGGAGAGAAGAACCCGCTTCAGCTCCATCTCGCCGGTGACGAGTTCCGTGGCGCCTAGATTCGCGAGTTCGCGATGAACGGGCCAGTTCTCGAAGAACGGCCCGCAAACGAAAGGACACCCGAGCCGCGCCGCTTCCAGCGGATTGTGTCCGCCGACGCCGCGCCTGAAGCTGCCGCCGATGACGGCGAGCCGGGCCAGTCGGTACCAGATCCCCATCTCGCCCATGGCGTCGATCACGAGCGCGTCGACTTCGGACGGATTTCCCTTGCTGCTGCGCAGCTTCCACGCGAAGCCCAGGCGCTCACAGGACGCGCCGATTTCGTCGGCCCGATCGACGTGACGGGGCGCAAGGACCACCAGGGGCCGGCCGGCGCGCCCCTCTGAGGCAGACTTGGCCGCGCGCAGGACGAGCTCTTCCTCACCCTTGTGGGTGCTGGCCGCCAGAATGACGCCGCGGTCCGCGAGCACGCGTCTCAGGCGAGCGACTTCGTCGGTGTCGGCGGGCAATGCCGGCGCGCCGAACTTCAGGTCGGCGAGGCCGTCGATCCTGGCGCCGAACTGCCGCAGCCCGGCGGCCTGATGTTCATCGCGCGCGAGGACGAGGTCGAAGCTGGCGAGCAGGGCGCCCAGCCCCCGAGGCGCCAGTCGCCAGCGCTGCAGGCTGGCCTCGGAAAGCCGGGCCGAGACGAGCGCCATACGCGCGCCCGCAGACTTCGCCGCCAGGATCAGGTTCGGCCAGAGTTCGCTTTCGACGAAGACCGCCGCGTCGGGGCGCCAGCGGCGGATGAACCTCCGCGCGGCCAAAGGGGTGTCGACGGGCGCATACTGATGAAACGCGCCGGGCGGAAGCCGAGTCTGGAGGAGCGCCCCCGAGGAAGGTGTCGCCGAAGTCATCAGCACCGAGACATCGCGACGCCTGTCGAGGAGCTGTTCGGCCAGGGGCGTCAGCGACACCGCCTCGCCGACGCTGACCCCGTGCAGCCAAACGAGGCGGCCGTCGGGCCTCGGCGTCTCGGAAAACCCGAGGCGCTCGCCAAGCCGCGCCACATCTTCTTTTCCGCGTCGCGCTCGCCTTCTGAGGAGGAGCGGCAGGGCCGGTTCGGCCACCCTCGAGGCGGCGCGATAGAGTTGCAGGCTGAGTGGGCCGCGATCAGAGTTCCGCACGGGCTTGAGCCCTTGCCAGCCTGTCCTGCCAGTGCTGGCGCAAATCCTCCGCCTCGGTCGCCGCCAGCGACTCAGGGGCGTAGAAAGGCCCGTCGATCACCAAGCGGGCTTTGGCGAACGGCGCCGGAATGCGGGCGCCGTCCCAGGTGCGAAGACGCGCCGCCGGGCGCGCAGCCAGGCCCAGAAAAAAGACCGGCGCCGCCGACTTGCGCGCCAGCTGGATCGGCCCTGCTGGAAAAGACCCCCGCGGCCCGCGCGGCCCGTCCGGGGTGAGCAGGACTGCGCCGCCCGCCTTGAGGAACTGCACCGCTTCCCGGAACGCCGCAGGCCCTCGTTTCGACCATGGCTGATGGCCCTTGCCCGAAGAGCCGCGTATCGGCGGCGCGCCCAGGCGCCGCGCAGCGGCGGCGACGAACTCGCCGTCGCGGGAGAGCGATATCAGCACTCTCCTGGGCTTGCTTCCCAGCATCGGAATGCAGGCCATCGCCTCGCCAAGCTCACCATGCCAGAACAGCACCAGCGCGCCCTGGCTGCTGCGCAGCGCCGAGGAGGCCGCTTCCCAGCCTTCGATGCGCCAGCGCAGCGTCCGCGCCAAGGCTCCGACATAGAGCCATATCAGGACGGCCACGATCTCCTGGAAAGGGCGCCAGGCCAGCAGCCGCTTCACGAGGCCGCGACAGGCTCGTGGTCCAGGTCCTGCGCCTGAGCGAGTCGGCTGTAGAGGCCGCTCCCCCTGACCAGGGCCGAGTGCGCGCCCGTCTCCACGATCCTGCCCCTGTCGATGACGTACACCCGATCGGCTCCGCGCACCGTCGAGAGGCGATGAGCGATCAGGATGGTGACGCGACCGGTGATCAGCCGGCCCAGCGCCTCCTGGATCTGGATCTCGCTTTCGGCGTCGAGGGCGCTGGTCGGCTCATCCAGGAGGAGAATGGGCGGATCCTTGAGGAAGACGCGCGCGATGGCGATGCGCTGTCGTTGGCCGCCGGAAAGCCGAAGGCCCGCCTCGCCGACTTGGGTGTCATAGCCTAGCGGCAACTGCGCGATGAAATCGTGAGCCGCTGCGGCGCGCGCGGCCGCCTCGATCTGGGCCGAGGACGCGCCAGGGCGGCTGTAGGCGATGTTGGCCCTGATGGTGTCATCGAACAGGAACGGCTCCTGGGTGACCAGCCCGATCTGGTCGCGCAGCGAGGCGAGGGTGACGCTCCTGACGTCCTGGCCGTCGATGGCGACGCGGCCGGAGGTGACGTCGAAGAACCGCGGGACCAGATTGACTATGGTGCTCTTGCCCGCGCCCGAGGGCCCCACCAGGGCGACGGTTTCCCCGGGCGCCGCTTCGAGATCGACGTCCTCGAGCACCTGCTCGTCGCCGTAGCTGAAGCCCACGTTCTCGAACTGCACCCGCGCCTGGCTCAACCGCAGCGCCCGCGCGCCGGACGCATCCCTGATCCGCGGCTCGGCGTCCAAGGTCTCGAAGAGCCGGCGCGCCGCCGTCATTCCCTGACCGAAGACGGTGAAAGCGTTGGCCAGTTGTCGGATTGCCTGCGCCGCCATCATGAGCGCGGCGAAAAACGCCAGGAATGCGCCGATGTTGGTCCGGCCCAGCCCGGCTTGCCAGCCTTCGTAGGCAAGCACCGCCGCTACCGTCCAGGTCATCAGGGTTTCGGAGACCGGGGCCGCCAGCGCGCGCGCATTATCCCCTTTGAGCAGGTGCCGTTGCCGGCTGCGGATCGCGGCTTGGACGCGCTTCTCCTCGAATTCCTCCGAGTTCTCGATCTTGACGACGCGAATGCCATCGAAACTCTCGAGAATGGCGGTCGAGAGAGCGGAGCTGCTCTTCATCGCGCCCGAGGCGGCGCTGACGGCGCTGCGGGAAAAGCGACGCAGCGTCATCGCGATCACCGGCGAGGCGACCAAAGCGATCAGCGCCAGCTTCCAGTCCGAAAACGCCATCACCAGGGCGGCGGCGACCAGGGTGAGGGATTGCTGCACCGCGCCGATGAGCCCGTTCGTGGAAGCCTCGCGAACCAGTCCGGCGTCGAACAGCATTTGCGAGACGAACACGCCGCTGTGTTTCGACCGGACCTGGGCCAGGTCCGAACGCACCACCCGACTGAACAGATCGCGTTGCAGATCGGCCACCAGCTGATTTCCGACCCAGTTCGAGGTCACGCCCTGAAGCGCCTGGGCCAGGCCGCGGCCGGCGGCCAGCGCGGCGATCAGCAGGGGCAGCTCGGCCAGGGCGCCCGGGCGCGGCCGGACGATAAGCTCGTTGACCGCCGGCCGCAGCATCTTGAGCAGCAGGCCGGAGAAGATGGCGAAGGCGGCGGCGCAGGCGAGCGAGGCGGCCAAGGCCGTCCAACGAGGGGTCAGATATCGCTTGGCCAGGCGCGCCGCCGTGAGCCGCAGCACGGCCGAGCCCATGTCATCTGTGCTCACGGCTGCGGGGCCCGATCGCGACCCCATCGACGCGGTTATCTGCGTATGAACCCGCCGTACTTGGCGGTGAACCGCGAGACGCGGCCGCCCCGGTCGACCAGCTGCTGATGGCCGCCCGTCCACGCCGGATGGGTTTTCGGATCAATATCGAGATGCAGGTTCGCGCCTTCCTTGCCCCACGTGGACCGGGTTTGATAGGTCGTCCCGTCCGTCATGGTCACCGTGATGAAGTGGTAATCCGGATGGGTGTCTTTTTTCATGGGGATCACCGAGAAAGCGAAAAGCCCGCCGGAGCGCAGGCGGGCGGTGCGTGGCGCTCGCCAATATACGGACGCGGCCGAAGCAGACAACCCTGAGCGCGCCCAGGCCGCCTCGGTCGAACTGACTTCGGCGGACACCGCCAGCCGCGACCTGGGGCCGTTGAAGCTGCTGCGGCCCTATGTCCGCAGGCATTGGCAGTACGCCGCCCTTGCCCTCGTTTCGCTGATCGCCTCGAGCGCCGCCACCCTGGCGGTTACGTTCGCAGCGCGCTCCCTGGCCGACGTTGGCCTGGCGTCTCACGAGCTCGCGGCCGTGAACCGCCGCTTTGTCTTTCTAGGCGCCATAGCCGTGGCGCTGGCGGTGGCGACCGCAAGTCGGTTCTACTTCATCAGCCGCCTGGGTGAGCGAGTCACCGCGGACTTGCGGATCGACGTCGTCGGCAAGCTGATCACTCTGGATCTGGCCTGGTTCGCCAACCTGCGCACGGGCGAGTTGCTGTCACGTATCTCCACCGACCTGACCATGGTGGAGAACATGGTGGGCGCCTCTGTCGCCGTGGCCCTGCGCAACCTGCTGATGGCGCTGGGCGGACTGATCGTCCTGATGGTCATAGACGTGCGCCTGACCGGGGCCGTCCTGCTGCTGGCAGTGGCGACCATCGCGCCGCTCATCATCGTCGGCCGGCGGGTGCGAAGCCTGTCGGCGCGCGCTCAGACCCGCTTCGCCGAGGCGTTGGGCTACGCCTCCGAACATCTCGATGCGCTGGAGACCGTGCAGGCGTTCAACCGTCAGGGCTCGGTCACTTCAGCCTTCCGGCAGATGGTCGAAGGCGCATTCGCCGCCTCCCTCTCGAGGATAGCGGCCCGCGCCGGCATGACCGCCCTTGTCATGATTCTGGTGGCGGGGGCCGTGGGCGCGGTGCTGTGGCTGGCGTCGGTGGCTGCTTTTGTGAACCACACCATGACTGCCGGAGCGCTGCTGCAGTTCGTGCTCGTGGCGGTGCTGACCGCAGGCGCCGCCGGATCCCTGGGCGAGACGTGGGGCGACGTCCAGAAGACCGCCGGCGCGCTCGAGCGCATCAGCCACATCCTGCACAGTCGCCCGGCGATCGTAGCGGCCCCGGACCGCAGGCCGTTGCCGGTCCCCGCCCGCGGGCAGATCGACTTCGACGAGGTGTTCTTCTCCTATCCGGGCGAACGGCGCCTGCCGGCCCTGGATGGCTTCAGCCTGCACGTCAGCCCCGGCGAACGGGTTGCCCTGGTCGGTCCATCCGGCGCCGGCAAGACGACGGTGTTTCGCCTGGCGTTGCGCTTCTACGATCCGCAAGCGGGCAGGGTCCGCCTCGACGGCGTGGACTTGAGGGCTGCGGACCCGGCCGAAGTGCGGGCCAGGATGGCGCTGGTGTCGCAAGATCCGGCCCTTTTTACTGGCTCCGCCCGCGACAACCTGAGCTTCGGCAGCGATGCGGCCGACGCCGAAAAGTTGCTGGCGGCCGCCGAGGCCGCGCGCGCCATGGAGTTCCTCCGCTCGTTCCCCCGGGGTCTCGACGCTCCGCTCGGCGAACGCGCCCGCGCCCTTTCCGGCGGTCAGCGCCAGCGGCTCGCCATAGCCCGGGCGCTGGTGCGGGACGCGCCCGTGCTTCTCCTCGACGAAGCGACGAGCGCTTTGGACGCCGAGAGCGAGGACCTGGTCCAGCGCGCGCTCGCCAAGGCCATGGCCGGGCGTACGACCGTGGTGATCGCCCACCGGCTTGCGACCGCGCTCAAGGCGGACCGGATCGTGGTCATGGACGAGGGTCGGGTCGTCGAGGAGGGGACCCACGCCGACCTGGTGTCCCGCGGCGGCCTCTACGCGCGCCTGGCGGCGCTGCAACTGCAGCCCTGAGGGAGCTTAACTCAGGGAGCGCTCCGCAACAGCTCCAGAATACCTCGCTGGATTTCGGCGTTCCCGGCGCAGATCGAGCCTGTGGCGATCGGATCCTCTCCGCCGTCGGCATCGGTGGCGATTCCCCCGGCCTCGCGCACCAGCAGAACGCCGGCCGCCAGGTCCCAGGCGCTCAGGTCCCGCTCCCAGTAGCCGTCGAAGCGGCCCGCCGCGACCCAGGCCAGATCCAGCGCGGCCGATCCGAACCGGCGCACACCGGCGGTTCGCTGCATGATCTGATGGAGTTCCTTCAGGAACAGGCCCGGCTGGCCATGGCCGGCGAACGGGATGCCGGTGGCGATCACCGCATCCTGAAATCGCGTGCGCGCCGCCACCCGGATCCGTCTTTCGTTCAGAAAGGCGCCGCGGCCGCGCTCGGCCCAGAAGAGCTCGTTGGCGGCCGGATTGTGAACCACGCCGGCGGCGATCCTGCCCTCCCGCTCGAGCGCAATGCTGATCGCAAAATGCGGCATGGCATGCAGGAAGTTGGTCGTTCCATCGAGCGGATCGACGATCCAGGTGTGCGTGCGGTCGGACCCCTCGACGCGTCCGCCCTCCTCGCCGATGAACCCGTAGCCGGGACGCGCCCGCAAGAGCATCTCGCGAACGAGCTGTTCAGCCCGCAGGTCGGCCGCCGAGACGAAGTCCGCGGTTCCTTTTCTCGACACTTGGAGCTCGGAGAGTTCCCCGAAGTCCCGCGAAAGCGTCTTCCCGGCCTTGCGGGCCGCATCGCTCATGACTTTGACGATGGCGCTGGGGGTGGTCACCCCAGTCAATCAGCGCGACGAAGGTATTCGCCGGTTTCTGTCGAGACCACGATCTGCTCGCCCTCGCTCATGTACGGCGGGATCATGATGCGCATGCCGTTCGAAGCCTTGGCCGGCTTGTACGAGGACGAAGCGGTTTGGCCCTTAACGGTCGGCTCCGTCTCGACGACTTTGAGCACCACCGTTTCCGGAAGTTGAATGCCGATCGGTTTCTCGTCGTGGAACTCCAGCGACACTGTCATGCCGTCGTGAAGGAACCTGACCTGTTCCTGGCCGACGAAATCCTTCGGCAGCTCGATCTGGTCGAAGGTGCGCTGGTCCATGAACACTAGCGAGTCGCCTTGCTCATACAGGAATTGAAAATCCTTCTGCTCCAAGGTGACGCGTTCGACAGTGTCTGACGAGCGGAAGCGCTCGTTCAGCTTGCGGCCGTCCAGGACGTTCTTGAGCTCGATCTGGGCGAAAGCGCCGCCCTTGCCGGGCTTCACATGGGCCGTCCTGACGGCGACCCAGAGGCCGCCTTCATGCTGGATGACGTTCCCGACGCGGACCGTATTGGCGTTGATTTTCATGCGGATGGGCTGGCCTGCGATCGAGGGCGCGAACCTGTAGTCGAGGTCCAAGACGGTGACAAGGAGCGGCCCCGGCCGTCCCAAGACCCGTCAGCCGATCATCCGTCCGCGGCCAGAGCCGCAGCGATGGCGCTCTTGAACGCCCGGGCGGCCGCTTCCGGGCCCGCCGGATCATTCCACACGCCGGCTGATGCGGCCACCATGTCGGCGCCAGCTGAAACAAGGGCGCCGCAGTTGGCGGCGGTGACGCCGCCGATGGCCACAGATGGGATCTGGGTCGTCTCCTGCCACACGGTCAGGATCTGCGGGTCGGGCCGCGCCGGCGCGTCCTTTGTCGAGCTTGCGAAGAACGACCCGAACGCCACGTAATCCGCGCCCCTCTCGGCCGCCTCCATCGCCAGATGCCGGCTGGCGTTGCAACTGACCCCGAGCAGACGGGACTGGCCGACGATGCGCCGGGCCGTTTCGATCGTCCCGTCGTCCTGGCCGATGTGGACGCCGTCGCAGTCGAGCTCGGCGGCGAGGTCGGGCCGGTCGTTGAGGATCAAGGCTGCCTTGGCGGCGCGCACGATCGGGCTGAGGCGCTCGACGATCGCGGCGATCTCGCTATCGGCAGCCGGCTTGAGCCGCACCTGGACCGCGGCGATGTCTCCGGCCGCCAAGACGCGCTCGAGCGAGCGCGCGAAGCATGAGACATCGGCGACCGCTGGGGGCGTGAGAAGATAGAGCCGGCATTCGCGTGGCAGGGCCAAAGTCAGTCGCGCCGGTTCTGCAGGGCCTCGACACCAGGCAGACGCCGGCCTTCCATCCATTCCAGGAAAGCGCCGCCGGCGTTCGAGACGAACGTAAAATCGCCCGCGACGCCGGCCCGGTTCAGGGCGGCGACGGTGTCGCCGCCGCCGGCAACCGCGACGAGCTTGCCGGCGCGACAGACCCGAGCCACCCGGTGAGCCGCGGCCAGCGTGCCGGCATCGAATGGCGGGACCTCGAACACTCCGAGCGGACCGTTCCAGACCAGGCTGCGGACCTGTTCGATCTTTTCGCCCAGCCGATCGATCGTCTCCGGTCCAACGTCGAGGATCCGTTCGCCCGGATGCACATCGCCGATGGGGCGCGTCGTCGCGGTCACGCCCGGCGCCGCCCGCTCGGCGACCACGACATCCGTGGGCAGCAGGATCTCGCAACGTTTTTCTGCGGCCTCCGCCAGGACTTGGCGCGCCGCCTCGGCGAGCTCGGGTTCGAAGTAGGAATCCCCGACGTTCCGTCCCTGGGCGTACAGGAAGGTGTTGGCCATGCCGCCGCCGATCGCCAAGGCATCGAGCCGCCCGATGAGGTGGCGCAGAAGTTCGAGCTTGGTCGAGACTTTCGAGCCGCCGACGATCGCCATGGCCGGGCGCGCGGCGTTCGCGAGGGTCCGATTGAGCGCCTCGAGTTCGCGCCGCATCGCCTCGCCCGCGAACGCCGGCAGGACATGCGTTATCGCTACCGTGGAAGCGTGAGCGCGGTGGCACACCGAAAAGGCGTCCTGGACAAAGAAGTCGGCGTTGGCGGCCAGCTCGCGGGCGAAGGCCGGGTCGTTGGCCTCTTCGCCCGGATGAAACCGCAGGTTCTCCAGCAGCAGGACAGAGCCGGGAGCGAGCCGGTCCACGGCCTCCCGGGCGGGCGCGCCGACGCAATCGCGGGCAAACGCCACCCCTCGTCCGAGCGCGCCGCGGGCCGCCGCCGCGACCGGCTCCAGGCTCATCGAAGCGACACGATGGCCGTCAGGTCGGCCGAGGTGGCTGATCAGCAGGATCTTGGCGCCGGCGGCGGCAAGCCGTTCGATGGTCGGCGCGGCCGCCAAAATCCGGCTGTCGTCGGCGACCCCGCCCGCCTCCATGGGGACATTGAAGTCGACGCGGACGAGCGCGCGGCAATGGCCGGGGGGCGCGTCATCGAGGCTGCGGAAAGACACGCCGCCTAGTGTCCCGAGTCCGAAGTTCGCAAGTGTTTGGGACGGCCATCCAACGAACTTCCGACTCGATCGGACACTAGCAAACCAATGATTCTAGTGTGGTTCACGGATTCGAAGTTCGCCATCGAGGCCTCCCCAAGCGCCTGCGAACTTCGAGTCCGCCACACTAGGAGACTTTCGCCATCGCCACGGCGACGTCGGCCATGCGGGTGGAAAAGCCCCACTCATTGTCATACCAGGCCAGCACCCGGGCGAGCTTTCCCCCGACCACCTGGGTCAGCGGCAAGGCCACCGTCGCCGAGGCCGCGACGTGATTGAGGTCGCTGGACACCAAGGGATCGTTGGTTACCGCGAGAATGCCCCGCAACGGGCCACGTTCGGCGGCGGCGCGCATGGCGTCGTTGATGTCGGCGCGGCTCACTTCGCGACCAGGGATGATCTTCAGGTCGATCACCGACACATTGTCGACGGGCACGCGGATCGAGGATCCGTCCAGCTTGCCGGCCAGCTCCGGCAGCACCAAGCCAATGGCTCTGGCTGCTCCGGTCGATGTGGGGATCATGGAGGCTGCGGCCGCCCTGGCGCGATAGAGGTCGCGGTGCAGGGTGTCGTGGGTCGGCTGGTCGCCGGTGTAGGCGTGCACCGTGGTCATGTAACCGGCCTCGATGCCGCAAAGGTCGAGCAGGACCTTGGCGATCGGGGCCAGGCAGTTGGTGGTGCAGGAACCGTTGGACACCACGAGGTCGCCCGGACCCAGGGCGGAATCATTGATGCCGTGCACCACCGTCTTGTCGGCCTCGTCACAGGGGGCCGATACAAGCACCTTCCGCGCTCCAGCCGACAAGTGCGCCGCGGCCGCTTCCCTATTCGTGAACAGTCCGGTGCATTCCAGGGCGACATCGACGCCCAACTCACGATGCGGCAGTTCCGCCGGGTCCCTGATCGCGGTGACCTTGACCTGGCCCAGCCCCACGTCGATGCGGTCGCCCTCGACGGAGACCACGCCGGGAAAGCGCCCATGGACAGAATCGTATCTCAGCAGGTGGGCGTTGGTGTCCACCGAGCCAAGGTCATTGATCGCGACCACCTCGATGTCGCGGCGCGCGAACTCGAAGATGGAGCGAAGCACAAGCCGGCCGATCCGGCCGAAACCATTGATGGCGACACGAACCGGCATGGTCTGTCGAGGATGCTCCCGTGGCTGCGCCCGTGTTCGCGGGCGCAGGAACCGAAGTCAAGGCGCGCGGGAGCTGCCGGCCCCCTTGAAGAGCGCTTCGTTGCCTGACGGCGCGCATCGTCTATACGCAACGTGCGCGTGAGGGTCTAATTGACCTATGGGAAGTCCCGATTCGGAAGCTCCGGGCTCTCTCGAGGCGGCGGCGCAGCGGCTGGCCAACGCGATCGGCCGGCTGGAGAAGCGCATCGATCATCTCTCCGCCGCCGGCTCTCAGTCGGAGCCGCTCCCCGATCGGCGGGTGGCCGCTGAAACCGGCCCGGCCGCGACGATGGCTCGCGACCTCGAAGCTGCGGCAGTCGAGGCGGCGGCGGCGCTCGACAGGGCGATCATCGAAATGCGGTCGATCTTGGGAGCCGGCGAGCCTTAGCAATGGCGCAGGTGACGATTCAGATAAACGCCAAGCCGTATCTGGTGGGCTGCGAGGATGGGCAGGAGCAGCGACTGATTGAGCTTGCCGAAACGGTGGACCGGCAAGTGCGCCAGGTCCACAGCGAGGTCGGCGCTCTGGGCGAGACACGCCTGCTGCTCATGGGCGCGCTGTTGCTGGCTGACGAGCTTGGCGAGCTCAAAGCGCGCCTGTCGGCGGAAGCCTCGAGCGCCGCTTCGCTTCAACGATCGATGGTCGAAATCGAGGGGCGGGCCGCCGACGCCCTCAATCGGGCCGCCGAACGGATCGAGAACCTTGCCGGAGAAGCCCCGCCCGCCGGGTTGAGATAGGCCGAAGCCGAGCCTAAGTTCGCCGGCGGCGGGTCAGCTGCCGCTCGCGTCGAAGGCAGACATCCTGGGGACCTTAATCACCTCATGAGGGAGCCGTCTCTGCTCCGGGTCGTGGCCTGGAACACATGGCGCCCACCTGGTTTTCCAGGTCCGAGGGGATTGCGAAGCCTTCACGGAGTTCGCGGCGCCGCCACATCTGGGGGTCTTCAGAGGACCTCTTGAACGCGCGCGGTGCAACCGACCCGGACTTGGCGATTCGGAAAGCCGCCTTGCGGGGCCGGATGCGCGCCCTCAGGGATCGCGCGCGCGCGCGCCAGCCCGGCGCGGCCGCCGCCGCCGCCGCCCTTCTGCCGATCGAAGTCCTGTCGCGGGCCAGGGTGGCGGCGAGTTACCACCCCCGCGGCTCGGAGCTGAGTCCGGGTCCGCTCGCCGATCGCTGTGCGCAAGCGGGCGCGCGCATCGTCATGCCCGTCGCTGTCGATCTCGACTTGCCGCTGGAGTTTCGGCGCCCGGTCCCATGCGGCGAACTCACTCCAGACCTGCTAGGGGTGCCCTCGCCGCCGGCTTCGGCGCCGGCCCTGCGACCTGACCTGGTGATCGTGCCAATGCTTGCCTTCGATCGATGCGGCCGTCGGCTCGGGCAAGGCGCCGGCTGCTATGACCGCACTTTGGCGGCGCTGCGCAAAGAGGGGCCGGTCTTCGCCGTGGGCCTGGCCTACGCCGCCCAGGAAGTGGAACAGGCCCCGGCCGGGGCGCTGGACGAGCGATTGGATGCGGTGCTGACCGAAGCCGAGTTCTTCCTGGTCAGGGCGGACAGCTGATGCGGCTGGGGTTCTTTGGCGATGTCGTGGGGCGCGCGGGGCGCCGAGCCCTCGCGGCCCATCTCCCCGGGCTGCGCCGACGCTGCCGGCTCGACTTCCTGATCGTGAACGGCGAGAACGCCGCCGCCGGATTCGGCATCACCGAAGGAACGGCGCAGGAGCTGTTCGAGGCCGGCGTCGATTGCATCACCCTTGGCAACCACGCCTGGGATCAGAAAGAGGCGCTGGTGTTCATCGAACGCGAGCCCCGGCTGATCCGTCCCGTGAACTACCCGCGCCTGTCGAGAGCCCCCGGCCGCGGCGCGCAAATCTTCCAAACCGCGAGCGGCGAGGCCGTGCTTGTCGTCAATGTGCTCGGGCGGGTGCACATGGATGCGCTCGATGATCCGTTCTCGGCGGTGGACCGGGAGCTGGAAGCCTGCCCGCTCGGGAGCATGGCCGATGCGGTCGTGGTCGACATTCATGCCGAAGCGACGAGCGAAAAGATGGCGATGGGCCACTTCTGCGACGGCCGCGCCAGTCTGGTCATCGGCACCCATTCACACGTACCCACCGCCGACAGTCAGATTCTCCCGTTGGGGACGGCTTATCAGACGGATGCGGGCGCCTGCGCCGACTATGACAGCGTCATCGGCAACGACAAGGACGAGCCGCTCCGGCGTTTCACCACGCGTATCTCCCAGTCGCGCTTCAAGCCGGCGGAGGGCGAGGCGACCGTCTGCGGCGTGATCGTGGAGACCAGGCCAGCGAGCGGATTGGCGATCCGGATCGAGCCGGTCCGTCTGGGCGGTCGGTTGCGCCAAGCCGTCCCTCTCATGGGTGAGGATCGCCAGGCCAAAGCGCCGATCGGGGATTGAGGCGAGTCCGCCGGCGGCGGGCTCAGCGCCTGCGGCGCACGACCAGTTCGTCGATTTCCAGTCGCCGGACCCGCACGCGGCCGATCGCCAGACGACCGATGACCATCCGCCCCACCGCCAGGGCGCCGACTGCCACCGCTCCGAACGCCACCGCCCCGGCGGCCGCCGCCAGGACGGCGAGGCCGGTTACGCCGCCGCCGCCGACCGCCGACCGCGGTTGCCAGCGCACGATCGGCTCGACTCGCCGAGGTTTGCCAGCGTCAGCGTCTGTCGTCATGGGCCTGCCTCTAGCACAGAGCGGGCTGACGCGCCCCTTCCAGACGGGGGCGCCGGCCGGTCTGGTCCGCTGGCGCAAGCTCCCCGCCGAGGATAGAACCGGGCGGTCCACGCCCTATGTTGACGCCTGCAATGGCCGGCCATTCAAAATTCAAGAACATCCAGTTCCGCAAAGATCGCCAGGACAAGGTCCGGTCCAAGATCTTCTCCAAGCTGTCGCGCGACATCACCGTGGCCGCGAGGTCCGGCGTCCCCGACCCCACCGCCAATGCGCGACTGCGGCTGGCGATCGCCAACGCCCGCGCCGAGTCGATGCCAAAGGACAACATCGACCGCGCCATCCGCAAGGCCGCCGGCGGCGAGACCGACACCTACGAGGAGGTCCGATACGAGGGCTTCGGACCAGGAGGCGCCGCGGTCATCGTCGAAGCGCTGACGGACAATCGCAACCGCGCCGCCGCTTCGGTCCGGACGATCTTTTCGCGGCACGGCGGCTCTCTCGGGGAGAGCGGTTCGGCGGCCTTCATGTTCGAACGCCTGGGCCAAGTGGCCTATCCCGTGACCGCCGGCTCGGACGAAGCGGTGATGGAGGCCGCAATCGAGGCCGGCGCTGTTGATGTCGAAAGCGACCACGAGGGGCACCTGGTGTTCGCCTCCGTCGAGACTCTCCCCGAGGTCGCCGAGGCCCTGGAGGCCCGACTGGGTTCGCCGCGATCGACGGCCATCGTGTGGCGGCCGGTGACCGAAGCCCGCGTCACCGACGAGCAGGCGGCCGCCCTGGGGCGTCTCATCGAGGGACTCGAAGACGACGACGACGTGCAGAGAGTCTGGACCAATGTGCCGTTGGCGGAGGTCGAGACCGTCTGAAGGGCTCGGAGCGCCGGCTTAACCTTTCCTTAACCTCGCGCTTCCCCTCGCTCACCTTGGGGGCCATGGTGGCGCGCCGATGGGGAACGTGATTCGTATCCTGGGGCTTGATCCGGGCTTGCGGCGGACGGGCTGGGGCGTGGCGCAGCTCGAGGGTGGCCGTCTGTCGCATCTGGGCCACGGGGTCATCGCGCCGGACGAGCGGCTGCCGCTGGCCGAGAGACTGGTCACGCTGTTTCGGGGCGTGACGGAGCTGATCCGACGATTTGATCCGCACGAGGCGGCCGTCGAGGAAACTTTCGCCACCGCGAACGGGTCGTCCACGCTCAAGCTCGGCCAGGCCCGCGCCGCATCGGTGGTGGCGGCGGCCGCCGCCGGACTCCCGGTCGCCGAATACGCCCCAAAGACGGTCAAGAAGGCGGTCGTAGGCGTTGGCGGCGCCGACAAGAAGCAGGTCGCCTTCATGGTTGGGCGCCTCATGCCCGCGGCAGGGGCGATGAGCGCCGATGCGGCCGACGCGCTTGCAGTAGCCATCACCCACGCCCACGCCCGCGCTGGCCGGCGAGCGCCCGCGACATGATCGGCCGGCTGCGCGGAATCGTTCTCGAGGTCGGACCGGAGGAGGCGACGGTCGAAGTTGCGGGCGTCGGCTATGTCGTCCGTTGCGGAGCGCGGACCTTGGCGCGCCTGGACGTGGGCGACCAGACGGTGCTGCACATCGAAACCCAATGGTCCGAGGCGACGGGCCCGCGACTCTACGGCTTCCTGGACCGCCCCGAGCGTCATGCATTCGCCGCTCTGCAAGCCATCCAGGGCGTTGGTCCAAAGGCGGCCCTGGGTGTTCTCGATGTCCTTTCTCCGGCCGAGCTGGCCGCCGCCGCGGCGCGGGGCGACCGCGCCCTGATCGGCCGCGCCCAAGGGGTCGGGCCCAAGCTCGCGGCGCGCATCGCGGCCGAGTTGAAAGAGCGGCCGATTGGCCCCGGCCTCGCCAACGGCGCGACCGCCGAGGCGCCGGCGCTGCAGGATGGGGCCTGGGGCGAAGCGCTGGCGGCCCTTACCGGTCTCGGGTGCGCCGACCTGGCGGCTCGCAGAGCTGTCGACCAAGCCATGCTGAGGGTCGGCCGCGAGGTCGAACTGCCGCTTCTGATCAAGGCTGCGTTGCGGGAGCTCGACAGGTGAGCGCCCAATATGACGACGCTCGCCTGGTTTCCGGCGCGCCACTGCCGGCGGACCGGCCGGAACGTTCACTGCGGCCGCAGGCTCTGGCCGAGTTCGTCGGCCAGGACACCGCCAAGGCCAATCTGTCGGTCTTCATCCAAGGAGCGCGTTGCCGCAACGACGCTCTGGACCATGTGCTGTTGTTCGGGCCGCCGGGGCTGGGCAAGACCACCCTGGCTCAAATCATCGCGCGCGAACTCGGCGTGAATTTCCGGGCGACGTCGGGACCGGTACTGGCCAAGGCTGGGGACCTGGCGGCCATTCTCACCAATCTCGAGCCGCGCGATGTGCTCTTCATCGACGAGATTCATCGGCTGGCGGCGAACGTCGAGGAGATCCTCTATCCGGCCATGGAGGACTACGCCCTTGACCTCGTGATCGGCGAGGGTCCGTCGGCGCGCTCCATCCGCATCGATCTGGCGCCATTCACGCTGGTGGCGGCCACCACGCGCGCCGGCCTGCTCGCCAATCCGCTGCGAGACCGTTTTGGCATTCCCTTACGCCTCGATTTCTACTCGCCCGAGGAGATCCAGGCGGTGATCGTTCAGGCGGCGAGAAAGATGGGAGCGCTGCTCTCGCCCGAGGGCGCCGCGGAAATCGCGTCGCGCTCGCGCGGGACGCCGCGGGTGGCCGGCAGATTGCTCAGGCGCGTGCGCGACTTTGCCGATGCTGAGTCTGCCCCGACGATCGACAGGGATTGCGCTCGACGGGGTCTGGCCCGGTTGGAAGTGGACGAGGCCGGCCTCGACCTGCTCGACCGAAAGTACCTGTCAGCGCTGATCGAGCTCTATAGCGGCGGTCCGGCCGGCGTGGAGACGCTCGCCTACGCCATCGCCGAGGCGCGCGATGCGGTCGAGGACGTCATCGAGCCCTTCCTCCTGCAGCAGGGGTTCATCCAGAGGACGCCTCGCGGGCGGCTCGCCTGCTCGCGCGCTTACGCCCATCTCGGATTGCCGCAGGTCGGCGCACGCTTGGCCGGCGACAGCCGATCCGAGCCGACGCTTTTCGACAAGGAGGCCAGCGGGTAGAGGCGCGCGAGGCCGCCATAGTTTCACCATCCGTGCGCGCCATCGGCCGCGCCGCATAACGCACTTCGGCACAGCCAATGGGACCGGGCGCACTCACGCCAGAAAGCTTCTCGCTGATTCACCTTTTCCTCCGGGCCGACTGGGTGGTGAGGGGTGTTCTTCTGGGCCTGCTGGTCGCCTCGCTCTGGTCGTGGGCGGTCATCATCGACAAGAGCTTCCGGATATTCGCGCTCAATCGTCAGGCGGCGCGCTTCGAGGACGAGGTCGCCTCGGGGCGGTCGCTGGAGGAGATAGCCGAACAGGCCGGTAACGCGCCGCGGCATGCGCTCTCGCGGATGCTCAATTCGGCCCTGCGCGAGTGGAAAGAGTCACGCGCCAGAGCGGTCGGCGGCGGCGACGCTCAGGCGGCGTTCCTGATCGAGAGGATCGATCGCATCCTGGCTTCGCTGGTGGCGCGCGAGGGCCAGAGGGTCGAGGACGGACTCGGCACGCTGGCGATCGTCGCCACGGCTTCCCCGTTCGTCGGTCTTTTCGGCACCGTCTGGGGGATCATGCACGCCTTCCAGTCGATCGCCATCCAGAGGAACACCAACCTGTCGGTGGTTGCGCCCGCAATCGCCCAGGCGCTTTTCGCCACCGCCGTCGGGCTCGCCGCCGCCATCCCGGCCTACGTCTTCTACAACAAGTTCTCGAGCGACGCCGGCAGGTACGCCGCCAGGCTCGAAGGCTTCGCCGACGATCTGGTGACCGCGATCCAGCGTCGATTGGCGGAGCGCTTGTAGTGGCGCTTTCGGTTCATGACGCCTTTTCGGCCGGGCGCCTGCGCAGCCGCCGCCGGGGCCGCCGCGGAGCCCTTTCCGAGATCAATGTGACGCCGCTCGTCGACGTGATGCTGGTGCTGCTTATCATCTTCATGATCTCGGCGCCGTTGCTCACCGTCGGCGTTCCATTGGAGCTTCCCAAGACCGAGGCGGGCGCCCTCCAAGACCGTTCCGAGCCTCTCGTCATCTCCATACGCGCCGACGGATCGATATTCCTGGGTCAGGACGAGGTCCCGTTTGCAGCGCTGGGCTCGGCGCTTCAGCCGATAGCCGCCGGCGCGCGCGACCGGCCGGTGTATGTGCGCGCAGACGGCCGGGCCCGATACGAGACCGTCGCGCAGGTGACGGCGGCCCTGGCGGCGTCCGGCCTGACCTCGATAAACCTGATCACCGACAGCGGCGGGCCGTCCTCTGGCGCCACGCTCGCGTCGGACAATCGTCAGGCGCGTGGCGTCCGGCCATGACCCTGCTGGAAAGGCGGAGCATGGCGCCTGCCCTGACGGCGGCAATCCTGCTGCATCTGACCGTCCTGGCGCTCGCCATCGTCTTCGCTCCGGTCGGCCCGGCGCCGCTCGGGGACTCGGTGGCCGTTCACCTGGTTGGGGCGGCCCCAGGGGGCGCGGCTCCAGCGAGCCCCGAACCGACGCAGCAACCCTCGCCCCCGCCCCCGAGCGCGCCTCCGCCGCAGCTTGCAATTCCTCCCAGACCATCTCCGCTGGCGGTCCAGCGCCCGGTCCCGACGCCTTCGGTTCAGCCCCGACCGGATCGGTACAATTTGAACGTCCTTGCCGCAGAGGTCGCCATGGCGGCGACCAGGTCGAGGAGTTCAGCGCCCGCCAAGTCGGCAGGCGCGCGCAGTCCCAGCCAGAGCGCCGAGGGCGAAGCCGTCGGGGCGAGCGATATGGCGGGTCTGCAGGGCTTGCTCGAGCGCCTCTGGAATCCCAACTGCGCCGCCGTCAGCGGCGAGGGTCTCATAGCTCCGGTGAGCTTCAGTGTCGGCCAGGACGGTCGGCTTACCGGGCCTGTCCGCGCGAGCGGCGCCAACTCCAACGATCCGGTGGTCTTCGCGGCCGTCCGCCGCGCCATCGACGCCATCCACGAGGTCGAGCCCTATGCCCGTCCTTACCGGGGAAAGAATTTCACCGTGATTTTCGACGCTCGGAAGGCCTGCGCACAATGACGCTTGGATCGATCGGACGCGCCGTCCCCGGGCGCGCCTGGGCTCGGCTCATCGGCGTCCTGGTCGCGCTCTGCTTGGTCGGCGCGGGACACCGGGCCAACGCCGACATCACCATCAACGTCGACCAGGGCGTGTCGGCGCCGTTGCCGATAGCCATTCCTGACATCTCCGGCGCCAGCGTCGGCAGTCAGATCGCCCAGGTCGTTTCGGCCGACCTCGCCCGCTCCGAGCTCTTCAAGCCGCTGGATCCAGCCAGCTTCCCGGCGCCATCGCCGGACGTGAATGTTCAACCGGCTTTTCCCCCGTGGAAGGCGATCGGCGCCCAGGCGTTGCTCACCGGGGAGGTGGTCGGCGACGCCGACGGCCGCCTGCGCGTGGCTTTTCGGCTCTGGGACGTTTACGCGGGCCAACAGCTGCTTGGGGAGCAGATGAGTTCGGCGCCCGAGAACTGGCGGCGCATCGCTCACAAGATCGCCGACGCCGTCTACGAAAAGCTCACAGGCCAGCCGGGCTACTTCGACACCCGTGTCGTCTTCGTCGCCGAGAGCGGCGACAAGCTCCACCCGATTCGGCGCCTGGCGATCATGGACCAGGACGGCGCCAACCCGAGCTATCTCACCAACGGGGCGACGCTGGTGTTCACACCCAGGTTTTCGGCGAACTCGCAGGAAATCACCTTCATGTCGCTTCGGCCCAACGGCTCCAGCCTGCACCTGTTGAACATCGAGACTGGTCGCGAGGAGCGATTGGGCTCCTTCAGCGGGATGGCGTTTGCGCCGCGCTTCTCTCCAGACGGGCGCAAGGTGGTGTTCTCGATCGACAAGGGCGGAAACAGCGACGTCTACGTCATGGACTTGAGCAGTCACTCGATTCGCCGGCTGACGACGGATCCGGCCATCGATACATCGCCCTGCTTCTCGCCCGATGGCCGACAGATCGTATTCAACTCCGATCGCGCCGGCACGCCGGAGCTGTACGTCATGGATTCAGACGGCGGCGGGTTGCGCCGCCTGTCATTTGGCGATGGCAAATACACCGAGCCGGTGTGGTCGCCGGACGGCAAGTTCATTGCCTTTACACGACAAGAGGGGGACACCTTTCACATCGGCGTCATGCGGCCAGACGGTTCCGGAGAGAGGCTTCTCACCTCGAGCTTCCTGGACGAAGGTCCGACCTGGGCGCCGAACAGCCGGGTGATCATGTTCTCGCGCAAGGACCGTGGCGGCCGATCACATCTTTGGACAGTGGATATCTCTGGCCGCCCGGCTCAGCCCGCGCCATATCCTCTTCCCGCTTCCGACGCGGCCTGGTCGCCATTGCTGAATTGAGCGGGGCCACCTTTTCGCCAAGCTTCCTTGGTTTGGCATAACAGAATCGACCTATTCAACCGAACTGGCGGATTCCATGAAGCGACGTCTCCTTTTGCAACTGCTTCTCCTCGGCGCCGCGGGGCTTTCGATTACCGCTTGCGCGAGCGCCCCAAAGCCCTTGCCCCTTGCTCCAACAAACGGTCCGCCGAGCGGTCCGCCGCCTGCCGCCGCCATGCCGGCGCCAGGGCCAGCGCCAGTCGAAGAGCAGGCAACCGGGGCGATCGTGCCTGGCTCGGTCCGCGACTTCGTCATCAACGTCGGCGATAGGGTCTACTTCGACTACGACAAGCACGACATCCGCGACGACGCCCGGCCGGTTCTCGACGCTCAGGCCGCCTGGCTGGCCCGCTTCCCCCAGGTTAGGGTGCGCGTCGAAGGAAACTGCGACGAGCGTGGCACGCGCGAATACAATTTCGCGCTCGGCGGCCGACGCGCCGCCGCGGTCAAGGATTATCTCGTGCGCCACGGCGTCGATCCGGCCCGCATAGACACAGTCTCCTATGGAAAGGAGCGGCCGATCGACCCTGGTGACAACGAGGAGGCCTGGGCGAAGAACCGCAACGCCCACACCGACATCACCGAGGGCGCAACCGCCCCATGAAGATCTCACTGGCAGGAGCGGTGCTGATCCTCGCCGCCCTGTGGGCGAGCAATGTGGCGAACGCGCAGACAGCGGATGATCAGCTACTGAGCAATCGGGTGTCGAAACGCCTCGATCAACTCGAAAAGAACATCAAAGAGCTGCGGGCGATAGTCTACCAAGGCAGGGAAACCGGTCAGCCGGTGGTGGTAGAGCCTGCGGACACCGACAGCCGTCTCAACAGCCAGGGCGAGCGGCTGGACGATCTCGACCGCAGCCTGTCGCGCCTCAACGGCGAAATCGACGTCCTGCGGCATGACCTCGATGAGATCCGCAGCCAATCCAGTGAACTCGTGGCCGCGAACGCCGATCTCAAAGCGCGGGTGACGAACCTGGAGCAGCAGAAGGTCGCCTCCGCACCGGCCGCCCCACCGCCGCCCCTGACAGAGCCGGCCGCCGCAGAGCCGTCGCCCGAGGACGCCTTCGCTACGGCGCGCCGGGCGCTCCTGGCAGGCGACACCGCCGGGGCCGAGGCCGATTTCCGCGGCTTTCTCGATCATTACGGAGATGCGCCGCAGGCGCCGGAAGCGCACTACTATCTGGGGCGCGTGCTGCTTTCCCGAGGCGCCTATGCGGACGCGGCGACTGCCGAGATCCGGGCAATTCGCGGCTGGCCGCAGACAGCGTGGGCGCCGCGCGCCGTTCTCGATCTTTCCCGAGCGCTCCACGGCATGGGCAAGGATGCCGACGCCTGCCAGACCGTCGCCGAGCTGACGCGGCGTTACCCGCAATCTCCGCGCGATGTTCGCACTGGCGCCGCGAGCGTGCGGAGCCAGGCCCGATGCGCCTGAGGCTCTGAGGCCACGGAAGGGGCGGCGCACCGCGCGGCCGTGGCGGGCCTGATCGAACGCGCCTGCCGCTCGCTCGACACGCGCCTCACGAAGGGGGCGCCGGCGCCGCTCGCGATCGCGTTCTCGGGCGGCGGCGACTCGTTGGCCCTGCTGTCGCTGGCGAAATCTTGGGCCGATGGCGCCGGACGCCGGCTGGTCGCCTTGACCGTGGACCACGGGCTTCAGCCCAGCTCCGCCGATTGGGTGCGGTGGTGCGGCGAACGCGCGGCTCGCCTCGGCATCCAGCACCGCGGACTCCGCTGGCTCGGGCCCAAACCGTCTGCCGGAATTCCGGCGGCGGCCCGGCGCGCGCGGCACGAGCTGCTGGCCGAGGCCGCACGGGCGCTCGGGGCCCACGTAATCCTGATGGCCCATACCCTCGATGATCTCGAGGAAGCTCGCCTCATGCGCGCCCTCGGTGGGAGCGTGGGTGAACCATCGGAATGGTCGCCGTCGCCAAGCTGGCCCGCAGGCCGGGACGTTTTTCTGCTGAGGCCTTTGCTCGATGTGCGCCGGGAAGCGCTGCGGCGATATCTCGCTGCCGCCGGTGAACCCGGGCTCGAGGACCCGGCCAACTCGGACCCGAGGTTTGCGCGAGCGCGCGCGCGCCTGGCGATCGGCGGCGGCGCCGCCGTTCCACCGCCGAGGTCACCAGGGCCGACCGCAGACACACTTGGTTTGGCGGGAAAGGTTCGTTGCGGGCTCGGAGGCGAGTTCATCCTCGACAGGACGCGGCTGAGCTCGGAACCTCTCTTGGCGGCCAGCAGGCTTGTGGGCGCCGCGGCGCTATGCGCATCCGGGGGCGCCGCCCCGCCATCGGCAAGACGGGCGGAACGGCTGGCGTTTCGCTTGGCTTCAGGTGAGCGCTTCGTCGCCACTCTCGCCGGCGCCAGGTTGGAAGCCGGGCCCGTCACCGTGAGGGTAATGAGGGAGGTGGGCGAGTGGCGCCGCCGCCAATCCTACCCGCGGCTGGAGTTGGGGCCTGGACGGATCGAGGTCTGGGACGGGCGGTTCGAGCTCGCGCGTTGGGCCGGCCGGCGAGATGGAACGCTCGAGATTCGACCGCTTGCGGGAATGGCAAACCGTATCCCGGCAGCCGAACGCGCCCTGCTGAAAGCTATTCCGCCCCGCGCCCGCTTGGGATTGCCTGCGGCGGTTAGTCGCCTCGGCGCCGTCACTTGCCCGGTTCTTGCACCGGAGCCGCATTGGCGAGTCCGCTGTCTCGCCTTCCCGCGGCTCGCCGCCGCCATGGGGGCGGTCGCGAGAGAGGCTGACATCGCGCGTCATGGCGATATGGGCCCTGGCGCACTAAATTGGCACGTTGACGATCCCGTGCGAGGCTGCTCGAGATGAACTTGCGTAACTTGGCGATCTGGGGGGCCATCGTACTCGCCCTGGTCGCCATCTACAGCGTCATGACCAACGGCGCTCATCCGGGGCAGTCGACGAAGGTCACCTACTCGGAACTCCTGAATCGGATCGATGACGGCGACATCAAGGCCGCCAAGGTCCGGGGCCAGGAGATCGAGGCGGTGGACCGGCAGGGACATCAGTTCACCGCCACGGGGCCTGTCGACACGACCGACTTGCAAAAGCGCCTGGAAGCGCGGGGGGCCGACCTCGACTTTCAGCAGCCCGGCGCTGGCCTGGTCCCGGCCATCCTGATGAATCTGCTCCCGATGCTGCTGCTTCTGGGCGTGTGGATCTTCGTCATGCGCCAGATGCAGGGAGGGGCGCGTGGGGCCATGGGCTTTGGCAAGTCCAAGGCGCGGCTGCTCACGGAAAACAAGAACCGGGTCACCTTTGACGACGTCGCTGGGGTCGACGAGGCCAAGGACGAACTCACCGAGATCGTCGACTTCCTCAAGGATCCCGCCAAGTTCCAGCGCCTCGGAGGCAAGATACCAAAGGGTGCGTTGCTCGTCGGGCCCCCAGGGACCGGCAAGACACTCCTGGCGCGCGCCATCGCCGGCGAGGCCGGGGTCCCCTTCTTCTCCATCTCGGGTTCGGATTTCGTCGAAATGTTCGTGGGTGTCGGCGCCAGCCGCGTCCGCGACATGTTCGAGCAGGCGAAGAAGAACGCGCCGTGCATCATCTTCATCGACGAGATCGATGCCGTCGGTCGCCACCGCGGCGCTGGTCTTGGCGGCGGCAACGACGAGCGCGAGCAGACGCTGAACCAGTTGCTGGTGGAGATGGACGGGTTCGAGGCCAACGAGGGCATCATCCTCGTCGCCGCGACCAACCGCCCGGACGTCCTCGATCCGGCGCTGCTGCGGCCGGGCCGTTTCGACAGGCAGGTGGTTGTTCCCAACCCCGACGTCGTCGGCCGCGAGAAGATCCTGCGCGTCCACATGCGCAACGTGCCCCTCGGGTCAGACGTGAACGTGAAGGTCATCGCCCGCGGCACGCCCGGATTCTCGGGCGCCGATCTGGCCAATCTAGTGAACGAGGCCGCGCTCATGGCGGCGCGCCGCAACCGCCGGATGGTGCTGCACCGCGACTTCGAGGACGCCAAGGACAAGGTCATGATGGGCGCCGAGCGCAAGTCCATGGTGATGAGCGATGCGGAGAAGCGGACGACCGCCTATCACGAAGGCGGTCACGCCCTGGTCGCCTTGTCGGTCCCGGCGGCCGATCCGGTTCACAAGGCGACCATCATTCCTCGGGGCTTGGCGCTGGGCATGGTGATGCAGTTGCCCGAGGGCGACCGGTATTCGATGAGCTTCGAACAGATGACCTCGCGCCTGGCCATCATGATGGGCGGCCGGGTGGCGGAAGAGCTGATCCTGGGAAAGCACAAGATCACCTCCGGCGCTTCCAACGATATCCAGGCCGCCACCCAGTTGGCGCGCAACATGGTGACGCGCTGGGGCTTTTCGGAGGAACTCGGAACGGTCTCCTATGGCGACAACCAGGAGGAGGTCTTTCTCGGCCACTCCGTTGCTCGAACCCAGAACGTCTCGGAAGACACCGCGCAAAAGATCGACTTCGAGGTGCGACGGTTGGTTCAAGTCGCCTACGACGAGGCCAGGCGCATCCTCACGGAGCGTATCGAGGATCTGCACGCCCTGGCCAAAGCGCTCATCGAGTACGAAACCCTCTCGGGCGAAGAGATCGTCAATGCGCTCAAGGGCGTTCTGCCCAACCGCGACGAGCCTGAGAAGAGAGCGCCGCCCAAGCCTCGTGTCTCGGTGCCTCTCTCGCCACGCCCGGTCGATCCCGAGCCGGCCTGATCCGAAACATCGCCTCCACTCGAACCGATCTTCGGCCGGCGTCCCGACGTTCCGTCGAGCTCCATGACTTCGAGGGCCGTCAGCGCCCCCGCATCTTCGGCGTCCTCAATGCGACGCCGGACAGTTTTCACGACGGCGGCGCGCACCTCGACCCGGCTCGCGCGGCCGATCTGGCCCGGCGCTTGGTCGATGAAGGCGCCGATGTCATCGACATCGGAGCCGAGTCCACCCGGCCGGGCGCCATCCCGGTGCAGGAGGCCGAGGAGGCTCGGCGCTTGCTACCGGTGATCGAGGCGGTCGCCAAGGTGATCTCGATCCCGATCTCGGTGGACACGATGAAACCATTGGTGGCGTGCGCGGCGATCGGCGCTGGCGCGACCATCTGGAACGACGTGACCGCCCTTCGCTTCGCCCCCGACAGCTTGCAGATGGCGGCGCAGTCGGGCTGCGACGTCGTCCTGATGCACATGCAGGGCGAGCCCAGCACGATGCAAGCCTCGCCATCCTATGGCGACGTGGTGGCCGAAGTGGTCGGATTCCTGAGCGAGCGCGTTGCTGCGGCGATCGCCGCGGGCGTCGCGCCAGACCGTATCTGGCTTGACCCTGGCATCGGCTTTGGAAAATCGGCCCGTCACAGCCTGAAACTCCTGGCCGGCCTAGGCGCAGTCGTCGCCTTGGGCTTTCCCGTTCTGGTCGGCGCCAGCCGCAAGGGCTTCATCCGCGCTTGCGATCCCACGGCGATCGCAACCGCCGAGCGGCTGCCCGGATCGCTCGCCGCGGCCATGGTCGCAGCTGGCGCGGGTGCGGCCGCGGTGCGGGTTCACGATGTCGCCGCCACCCGCCAGGCGCTTGAGGTCTGGGCCGCTATCGAGCGGGCGCGGGCGTGAGCGGGCGCCGAGGCCGCGTCCTGGCTGTCGGCGGCTCGGACAATGTCGGCGGGGCGGGAATCCAGGCCGACGTCAAGACCGTCACGATCCTTGGTGGTTACGCCATGACGGCGATCACCGCCGTGACAGTGCAGGACACCACGTCGGTGCGCCGGATACGGTCTCTTCCCGGCAGCTTGATCGAAGCGCAGGGCCGCGCCGCCATCGCTGACATCGGCGTCGATGCGATCAAGACCGGCATGCTGCCGACGGTCGCAGCCGTGCGCGCCGCCGCAGCGCTGGCGGACCTTGCGCCTCAGGCGAAGCTGGTGGTCGACCCGGTGCTGGTGTCGAGCTCCGGCGCCAAGCTCTTCGCCGACTCGTCCGCCCGGGCGCTCTTCCGAAGCCTGCTTCCCCGCGCCGACTTGTTCACGCCAAACGCCCGCGAAGCCGCCCGCATCGTGGGTTTCGACATCGATTCCACGGACGATCTTCGGCGCGCCGCCGAAACGCTTCTGAAGCGGGGTCCCAAGGCGGTGCTGGTGAAGGGAGGCCATGTGCCAGGAGAGATGGTCACCGATCTCCTGGTGACCGGCGAGGGCCACTGGACGTTCCGTCGCTCTCGGATCGCGACTCGTCACACTCGCGGCACCGGCTGCACGCTCGCCTCGGCGTGCGCCGCTGGCTTGGCGCTGGGCCTTTCCGTGCTCGAGGCGGTGGAAAACGCCACCCTCTATGTCGCCGAGGCGATCCGGCGCGCGCCCGGCTACGGGGCCGGAAACGGCCCGCTCGATCACGGCTGGCCGGCGAACCCCGGCGCAATCCGGAGTCCGAGGGCGTGAGCGCCGCCGAGGAGGCCGAAGCGATATTGCGCGCCTCGCCGCGCCTAATGCGCGTGCTCGAGACGGCGCGCGCGTTGGCTCTTCCTGATTGGTTGCTGTTCTCTGGGGCCGTCTACCAGACCCTCTGGAACGCACGCACCAACCGCGCGCCCGACTACGGGATCAAAGACTTCGATCTGGCCTACTTCGACTCTTCCGACCTCTCCTGGGAGGCGGAGGACGCCGTCATACGCCGTGTAGCGACGGCCTTCGACCCGCCGTTGCGCGCGCTGGTCGAGACCCGAAACCAGGCTCGCGTGCATCTGTGGTTCGAGCAACGCTTCGGCGCAGCTTACGCCCCCTTGCGCAGCGCCGCAGAGGCGCTGACCCGCTTTGTTGCGCCTGCATTCGCGATCGGTGTTCGCCTCGAGGACGATCACCGGCTGAATCTCGTCGCCCCTTTCGGCCTCGATGACGTCTTCCGCTTGCGGATCCGGCCAAATCCCCATCGAAGGAGCGACCCGGCGCGCTTTCAGCAAATTGCGCTCGGGCTTCAGGAAAGATGGCCTGAACTGACAATCCTGGCCCGGTAAAAACGGCGCCATGCGACAGTGGACCGTGGATGCCTTCGCTTCCGCTCCGTTCCGAGGAAACCCGGCGTGTGTGGTCGAGCCCTTTTCCGCCTGGCCGGAAGAGAGGTGGATGCAGTCGCTCGCCACCGAGAACAACCAAGCCGAGACCGCCTTTCTGTGCGCCACCGGCGATCCGCTCCGTTTCGGCCTGCGGTGGTTCACGCCACTGTTGGAGGTCCCTCTTTGTGGTCACGCGACGCTCGCGGCCGGCCATGTGCTGTTGTCGGAGATCGGCGGGCCAGGCGAACGCCTGGCATTCGACACACGCTCGGGGCCGCTCACGGTAGTCCGGGCTGGCAGGGGTTACGAGATGGATTTTCCGAGCTGCCCGCCGCAGCGGATCGAGGCGCCGGCCGGGCTTGCCGAGGCGCTCGGCGCCGAGCCGCTCGAAACCTGGGCAGCGCAATACCTCGTTGCCGTGATGGAAACCGAGGAGGCGGTGCGCGGGCTTGCTCCAGACGTTGCGAAGCTGAAGGAGCTTTCCGGCGGCGCGACCAACGGTCCCGGCAACCTGGGCGTCGCGGCCGTCGCCGAGCCGGCTGCGGAGTACGATGTGGTGTCGCGCTTCTTTGCGCCCGGCTCCGGCATTCACGAAGATGCCGCAACCGGCTCGCTGCACTGCATCCTGGCGCCGCTGTTCACTCCCAAACTGGGCCGAGATCGCCTCCGCTTTCACCAAGCCTATCCAGGTCGCGGCGCGGATCTGGAATGCGAGGTATCGGCTGAGCGGGTGCTGTTGCGCGGACAGGCCATCACCATCGTCGAGGGCAAGCTGCGCGTCCAGGCGGCCGGCCAGCGCCCGGCGATATCCGCCTCCTGAAGTCGCAGCGACGTCGGCGACCCTTTGCCGGCCCGGCGCGACCGATTATATCCGCTTGGTATAGCCGCCCGGCCGATGAGGCCGGGCGCCGCCGTTTTTGCAAGGACCCGTGAACAGCATGGCCGATATTCTGATGCCGAAGGCCACCGCGGTGTGGTTGATCGACAACACTTCCATCACCTTCGAACAGATCGCCGATTTCTGCGGCTTGCACCCGCTGGAAGTCAAAGGGATCGCCGATGACGAGGTGGCGCGCGACATACGCGGGGCCGACCCCATTTCGAACGGTCAGCTGGCGCGCGAAGAACTGGAGAAGGCCCAGGCCGATCCTGAGTATCGCATGACGCCGCAAAAGAGCCGACATGCGGAACTGCTCAAGCCGTTGCGGAAAGGCCCTCGGTACACGCCGGTCTCGCGCCGCCAGGATCGCCCGGACGCCATCGCCTGGTTCTTGCGCAACCACCCGGAAGTCAGCGACGCCCAGATCTCAAAGGCTTTGGGAACGACCAAGGCGACCATCGATCAGGTTCGCAACCGCACCCATTGGAACGCCCCCAATCTCAAACCGGTGGATCCGGTGAGCCTGGGCCTGATCGGCCAGCTCGAACTGGATGCGCTGGTGAAGAAGGCGGCCGAAAAGAAGACACGGGAGGACGCTCGCCGCCGCGCCGACCGGCCGCAAGGCGCTTCGCTGAAGGCGGTGGGCGAGACCTCAGAGGCCACGCCTACGCCCGAGAGCTAATGCGTTCGGCTCTTCAGGGTTTCGATTTCCTCCTTCAGGCGGAGCTTCCGCCGCTTCAGGTCGGTGACACGGACATTGTCCGCCGCCGGACGGCTGATTTCCTCTTCGATTTCCCGGTCCAACAGTCTGTGCCGGAGGGTCAGCTCGCGGAGCCGCGCTTCAATTGCCATGTATCGCAACCTTCCCTCGTTCTCGATCGGCCCCGATAGAACAACGTCGCGACCGCGATGTCAGATCAAATGGGTGGCATCAGCGGCCGCTTGCTGCTCCGGCCCCGTCTGATAACCTCTGCCAAGGTCTCGCACGAAGGAATCGCCGATGGACGAGGAAGAGGCCAGGAGCCGCGAGCGTGAGGTTGTGCGCGCGAACTTGGCCAGCCTGCAGCAGGAGCACGATGATCTCGACGCCGCGGTCCGCGCGCTCGAAGCCAACCCGCGCCCAGACCAATTGCAGATCGCGCGGCTGAAGAAGCGGAAGCTTGTCCTTCGTGACCAGATCGTCAAGCTCGACAATCGTCTGACACCCGACATCATCGCCTAGGTCCAGCTCCGACCGGCCGCTTGCCCGGCTATGCGCGCGCGGCCATATCGGGCGCATGGACGAGAACGAACTCGAAGCAGTAGTCGCTCGCGCCCGCTCGGCCGGCGCCGACGCCGCCGAGGCTGTCTTCGGAGAACGTCGCTCGCTTTCAGTGACGGTGCGCAAGGGCGCGCTCGAGGAACTCGAGCGCGAAGAAGCCCGCGACCTCGGCATCCGCGTGTTCATCGGCCGCCGGCAGGCATCGGTCTCCGCCTCCGACCTGACGGCCGATGGTCAGGCTCGCCTGATCGAGCGGGTCGTGGCCATGGCGCGGCTCGCGCCGGAAGATCCGTATGCGGGACTCGCCCCCGCCGAGCGCCTGGCCCCCATCGGCGACGGCTCGTCCAAGCTTGAACTCTTCGATCCCACCGAGATGGATGCGCCGGACCTCGAGCAGCGAGCCACTCAAGCCGAAGCTGCAGCCCTCGCCGTCGCGGGGGTGACCAACAGCGGCGGCGCGTCGGCCACCTGGGCCGCTTCCAAGTGGAGCATGTGCACCAGCGGCGGCTTCCGCGGTCGTCATCAGGCGAGCGGCTTCAGCCTTTCCGCCCAGG
This sequence comes from Caulobacteraceae bacterium, assembly GCA_035946795.1. Classification (GTDB taxonomy): domain Bacteria; phylum Pseudomonadota; class Alphaproteobacteria; order Caulobacterales; family Caulobacteraceae; genus Acaudatibacter. Next base: position 40,336 of record DASYYX010000042.1, read on the forward strand.
CTATCGCGGGGGAGGGCGCGGCGATGGAGCAGGGTTCCGAGAGCCGCGCGGCGCGCTGGCTCGAGGATCTGCCCGAGCCAGCGAGGATTGGCGTCGAGGCTGGCGACCGGGCCGTGGCGGCGCTGGGCGCGCGGAAGATCAGCTCGACGACCGCGCCGGTTATCATCGAGAACAGGATTGCGGCGTCGCTGCTGTCGGCCCTCGTCGGGGCGGTCTCCGGCCCCGCGGTCGCCCGCGGCGTCTCGTTCCTGAAGGACAAGCTCGGAAAGCCGGTGTTCGCTGCCGGCGTCACCATCACCGATGACCCTCACCGTCCGCGCGGGCTCGGCTCGGCGCCTTTCGACGACGAAGGCGTCGCCAACCGAGCGATGTCGATCATCGAGGACGGCGTTCTCACCTCTTGGCTCCTGAATTCCAGCTCTGCCCGCCAGTTGCGATTGGAAACGACCGGACACGCCTCCAGGGCCTTGGCCTCGCCGCCCGGGGTCGGGCCGTCAAACCTCACCCTCATGCCCGGCGACCGCGATCTCGGGGCGCTGATGGCCGACGCCGGAGATGGCGTGCTCGTCAGCTCGATGTTCGGCCCGTCGCTCAACGCCAACACCGGCGATTGGTCCGTTGGCTGTCAGGGCTTTTGGTTCGAACGCGGCCAGCTCGCCTATCCGCTCACCGAAATCACCATCGCCGGCAATCTGCGGGACATCTACGCCCGCCTCGTCCCGGGTTCGGATCTCGAGTTCCGGCGCGCGGTGAACGCCCCCTCGATACTGATCGACGCCCTGGCGATTGCGGGAAGATGAACGTCAAGGCGCCCAGGCAGCTGCTGCATCTGGTGATCGGCGGTGAACTCGCGGATGTGAGCGGCTCGGAGTTTCGCGACCTTTCCAAGCTGGACCTCGTGGGCGCGTATCCGAGCTATGAGGAGGCCCTGAAGGCTTGGCGCGCCAAGTCGCAGGCGACCGTCGACAACGCCCACATGCGCTATTTCATCATTCATGCCCATCGTCTGCTCGATCCGGCATCCGGCGAGCGATGAACCAGAGCGTCGGGCCGCGGCGATAGTTTGGGGTTCGCCAGCGACCGGCTATTCGCGCCGGAGCAGCCTTTCGGTGAGCACGTTTCCCCACCAGCTGGCGCGGAACTCGGCCTTGAGCGCCGCCGGATCGTAGGCGCTGCTTCGGACCCACTCCAGAAAGCCGACTCCGGCGGGTTCGGCGGTCTCGAGATAGCGCTCGAAGACAAAATCGAGGACCCCGGTCAGACCGGCCCGCACGTGCAGATAGCGGGGCGAAAGATGGCGGATCGCCGTCCGGATCGGCTCGCCCTGGCGGAAATGGGCGTAGAGCACCGCCATCAACCCAGCCCGATCCGCGCCGGACTTGCAATGCATCATCGCGGGGTACTCGATCGTCTCGAAGAGGCGGACGGCGCCTTCCACCTGGGCTCGCGTCGGGGCCTCGCGGGAGGTCACGGTGAAATCGACCAGCGTCAGCCCCAGCCGCTCGCAGGCGGCGCGTTCCAGAGCATAGAAGCTCGCGTCGAAGCCGCCCCGCAAGTTGACGACGGTCCTCACGCCTTGGCGTCGCCACCGCTTGAGCTGAAATGGCCATGGCTGGTTGGCGCGGGCCAACTCGGGCGAGATCCAATGGGCGTTGGAGAATCCGAGACGCAGGTAGGCGTGGTCGTTCCACAGATAATCGAGAGTGGCGGCCAGACGGCCGGCTCGATTGGCGACATCAAATCCGGCCAATGGAGCTTCCCTGCCAGGTCTCAGCCAGTCTCGAACGCGCCTCTTAGCTTTTCGATCTGTTCCAGGATCGGGTGCGCTTGCTGCGTTCCGCTTTCTTCTCCATACACGCGGCGATCCAGATGGCGAACCCGCCCGAACAGGGTGGTCGACCTGGCCAGGAGCGACCGCATGGTTGCCGGGAGGCCGGGCGATGGATCACCCGAAGCCGGCTCTTCGGCCAATCGGTAGTTTGGCGCACAGGCTGCTTCGGGGCTCATCTCGCCTTCGCTGACGGCGCGTTGCACCAGCAGCCACGACGCCATCTGCATCAATCGCGTCGTCAATCGCATGCTCTCGGCGGCGTAGGCCAGGGCGGCGCTGCGAGACAAGAGCTTCGATTCCCGCCGACCGGCCCCGTCGAGGTAGGCGGCGGTTTCGTCAACCAGCTTCATCCCCTCGGCGAAGGTGTGCGAGAACAGCGCCGAACGCGCGAAGTCGCAGATGAGTTCGGCCCTTACGTCCAGCGCCCGAGCCATTCGGTCGGTCATCAACTGTCCTCGAGGCAGACAGGCCGGGACGGGCCTCGCGGTTGATGCGGGGTGCAACCAGCGTGCCATCAGCTCCGCCTCAGGGCTTCGAGAACAGCGCCTCGGCGGCCGCGCGGCCGGCGAGCTTCCGCCCCAAATGCCCGCGCACTCTGTCGATTTCCGCCTGAAGAAGGTCGATCCGCGCTTCGAGTTCCTCCCGCCCAAAGAGCTCCAGATCCTCCTTGCAGGCGTCGGTCAGGGCCTGGCCACGGGCTCTGCGGGGTTCGGCCGGCTCTTCGGTCATGGTCCACATCTCCGCTTGTCGGGCGCATCTGAAACCCTCGGACGTTACGCGCAAGCGTCGGGCGGGGTACAAAGCGGTGAGGGATGGCCGACCGGGCGAAATTGATGCGAGCGGTGGTGATCGAAGGCGGCCGCGGCGACGCCCGGGCGCTCCACGTCGCTCAGGTCGAACAGCCGCGCCCGCAATCGGGTGAAATCCTGATCTCGGCGCGGGCAGCCGGCGTCAACCGGCCGGACATTCTGCAGCGGCAGGGCCTCTACCCGCCGCCGCCGGGCGCCCCGGCGACCTTGGGCCTGGAGGTGGCCGGCGAGGTGACGCGCGCCGCGGGCCGGTGGCGCGAGGGCGATCGCGTGTGCGCCCTCCTGGGCGGCGGCGGCTACGCCGAATACGTCGCCTGTGATCCGCGCCACGCCCTGCCGATTCCTGATCCGCTCGATTTCGCCGCCGCGGCCGGCCTGCCGGAAACCGTGTTCACCGTCTTCGCCAACGTCTTCGAACACGGCGCGCTGCGGCCCGGCGAAACCTTGCTGGCGCACGGGGCGAACTCAGGCATCGGCGTGATGGCGATTCAGATGGCCAAGGCGGCCGGCGCCCGGGTCATCGCCACCGCGCGCGGGGCAGAGAAGACCCGCCGCGCCCGCGAGCTGGGCGCCGACCTGGCGATCGACACTTCCGTCGACGACTTCCAGAGTGAAGCGCGCGCCTTTGGGGGCGCCGACGTCATCCTCGACATGGTGGGCGGTGACTTTTTCGCCGCCAATCTCGAAGCGCTCAACGTGGGCGGGCGGCTGGTGCAAATCGCAGCCCAAGCCGGCGGGACGGTCCAGCTGCCGATCTTCAAGCTGATGCAGAAGCGTCTCGTAGTGACCGGTTCGACGCTTCGCCCCCGATCGGCCGATGAGAAGGCGCGCCTGGCCTCGGAAGTCGAACGGCGCGTGTGGCCCTGGATCGAGTCCGGCGCGGTGCGTCCGATCATCGCCCGAACCTTCCCGCTCGAGGCGGCAGCCGACGCGCACGCCTTCTTGGAGTCGGGGCAGGCTTTCGGGAAGGTGGTGCTGACGGTCTAGCGGCCGCTCAGGCGGCCTTTGCGTCGGCCGCCGGCGCAAGGGCGCGATTGAGCGCGTGGTAGAGCTTCGCGATCTCGATCGGCTTGGCGACGTGGCCATCCATGCCGGCGGCCATGTACTCTTCGACCTGATGGACCAGAGCGTTCGCGGTCAGCGCGATGATCGGCGTTTTCTGCCGGCCCTCGGCCTCCTCGGCGGCGCGGATGAGGCGGGTGGCGGCGATGCCGTCCATGACCGGCATCTGAATGTCCATGAGGATGAGATCGAAACCCCCGGCCCGCCAGGCCTCGACCGCCGCCTGGCCGTCGGCCACGATCGACAACTCCAGGTCCATCGGTTCGACGATGGCGCGGAGCACCGTCTGGTTGACTAGGTTGTCCTCGGCGGCGAGCACGCGGATGCGCCGTTCGCTGGTCGTCTGCTCCGGCGCCGGGGTGACCGCTTCGACGCCGCTACCTTCCGTCGCGCCGCGCTCGAACGGCAGCTCCACGAAGAAGGTCGAACCCTTGTCTTGCTGGCTGACGGCGCTGATGGAGCCACCCATGAGCTGGGCCAGCTCACGGCAGATCGCCAGTCCCAGACCTGTGCCGCCGTACTGACGGGTGGTGGAATTATCCGCCTGGGTGAATTTCTCGAACAGGAACGGCATTTTCTCTTCCGGGATGCCGATCCCGCTATCCTTCACCACGAGCCGCAGGCCACCGGAATCGGCCGTCTCGAAGAGCGCCGACACGGCGCCCTCACGGGTGAACTTCAGGGCGTTGGAAACGAGGTTGGTGAGGATCTGGCGCAGCCGCTCGCCGTCGCCGCGCCAAAGACCCCGGGCCTCTTCGGCGACGCTGATGTCGAATTCCAGGTTCTTGCTTGCCGCGATCGCGGCAAAGCCGTCCTTGACCGACTGGGCGACCGTTTCGAGGGTGAAATCGGCAATGGCCAACTCGAGCTTTCCGGCTTCGATCTTGGAGAGGTCGAGGACATCGTTGAGCACGGCCAGGAGTTGTTCCCCCGACTGCCGCACGACCGCCAAGCGCTCGCGCTGGGAGGGCTCCAGCTCCCCCCGCGACATCACTTCGGCCATCGCCAGCACGCCGTTCAGAGGCGTGCGGATCTCGTGGCTCATATTGGCCAGGAATCGCGACTTGGCGACATTCGCCGCGTCGGCCGCGTCCCGGGCGGCGACCAGTTCGGTCATGGCGCGGTGCAGCTCGGCGTGATTGGCGCCCAGCTGTGAAAGCAGGTCGTTGAAGCTTTCCGTCAGGCGATGGAAGACGTCGTCCTCGGCGGTCTCAGCTACGGGGGTGAATTTGCCGCTGGCGGCGACTTCGGCCATGGCGTTCGACAGCCGCTCCATCGGGGCGCTCACCCGTCTGGCCAACCCCTGAGCCACGATCAAGGCTGCGCCGCTGGCCCCGAAGAAGAGCGCGAACGTGAGCGCCAGGAAGCGCGGCAACATGCGCCCGAGCGCCGGCGGCCGCGCCTGGATGACGATCTCGCCGACCTGGCGCGCGTCCAGGAAGACCGGCTCGCGGGTCGTGAGGAAGGGTCCATGGACCGCAGGCCCGCCAGCCGGATATTCCGCCATGATCCGGCCCGAACGGTCGAGCAGGCGAGCATCGGCCATGCCGGCCTTGCCGGCCGCCGCCGCCAGGGTCCTCGAGGCGGAAACGGAATCGCCGCTGGCGAGCGCCGGCGCCGCCGAGGCGGCGGTCACCTTGGCCAGCGTCTGATAGCTGAGGCCGGCTTCTTCCCGCGCCACGCTCCATTGCTGTAGCATGAAGGTGAGACAGGCCGCGCCCAGCACCGCCACGGTGGTGACGATTGCGACGCTCGCGACCCGAGCCTGGAAAGGCGGATGATGTGTCTTGCGCATCAGGGCCAATCGATGGCGAACTCAGGCTCTCTGCAGGGCGTCGGCCCAATTCGTTAATAGTTCGACGCGGTGGAAACCGTTAATACAACGGCATTCCTAACGTTTCGCTTCGAGCTCGCGCAGAGGGTGAATTATCTCTGGACTTCTATTAGGATTTCGTTTACCACGTTTTCCACCTTGGGGAGTTTTGGAGGCTCAGCGTGGAAAAGGTATTCGTTGTTCAGAGAGTCGCGACGCAACTCTTCGCGGCCGAGAACGCGGTCGACTCGGCGATGTCCGAAGCCTCGACCCTCATGACGGAGATGCTGAAGGCCCGTAAGGACCTGGGTCTTTCCGCGACTGTCGCCGATGGCGCTTTCGCCAAGGTGGCCGAAGCGATCAAGGCCCTCGGCGATGTCCGCTCGACACTCGTCGCCGCCCACGGCGAACTGAACGATGCCAAGCTTCGCATCGGCGTGCGCACCAAGCTCGCCGGCTACGAGGACAAGGGCAACAGCATCGAGCAGGCCGGGTCCAGCACCCTGCGCGCCGCCAGCTGAACGCCGCCCTGGAGGGCGGTTGCGAAAGCTTAACCAGTTTCACGCCTCTGATGACCTCAGAGGCGTGATTCATGTCTGGAAGAGCTGTACTTCACTTCGAATTCGCGATCTTCCTCGGCATCCTCGTAGCCGTCTTCCTGTTCGCGGCCTGGAAGGGAGATCAGGCGGAGAGACTTGGCGGCGCCTTCAACTTGATCGCCGGGCTGATCGCTTCGGCCATCGGCTGGTTTCTTCATGGCGGATTGGAATCCACCCTCCAGCTGAGCGTGGACGCGGCGCTGGCGGCGGGGTTCCTCTATCTTGCGCTTCGCTTCGCCAGCCTGTGGGTGGGCTTGGCGCTGCTGTTGCAGGCGGTGCAATTCAGCCTGCACGCCTTCTACTTGGTGAGCGACCTGCCTCGCGACCTCAACTACAAGATCATCAATAATCTAGACACCGACGGCATAAACCTTTGCATCGTCTTCGGGACCGCCCTGGCCTGGCGCCGGCGCGCACGAGCCCGGCCGGCCTCCCTGTCTTCCAGTCCGGCGAATTGAACGGCGCAGCAGAATAATTCTCTTGCTTCCCGGCCCGAACCCGGGTTGTTCGGGGGCGGGCCACGCCCTCCCAACGGGGCGCAGCCCATCTGCAAGGATGGGAGACATTGCGATGCTATCGCCAGGCAAGCCGGCAATGCGCCCGGCGCGGCCGTTCTTCTCTTCGGGACCCTGCGCCAAACGACCGGGATGGTCTCCACAGGCGCTCTCGGGCGCCGTTCTGGGCCGCTCGCATCGCTCCGGCGTGGGCAAGGCCAAACTGAAGGCCGCGATCGACCAGACCCGCGCACTGCTCGAGCTCCCGGCTGACTATCGCGTGGGAATCGTTCCCGGTTCCGACACCGGCGCAATGGAGATGGCCCTCTGGTCGCTTCTTGGGCCTCGACCGGTGCAGGTCCTGGCGTTCGATTCGTTCGGCAAGGACTGGGCGAGCGATGTCGTCAAGCAACTGAAGCTCGAAGCGCAGGTGCTGGACGCGCCTTACGGTCGCCTTCCGGATCTTTCGCAGGTGCGCGCCGACGCCGACGTGGTCTTCACCTGGAACGGCACGACGTCCGGCGTTCGGACGCCGGATGGCGATTTCATCGCCGGCGACCGCTCCGGCCTGACCATCTGCGACGCCACCAGCGCCTGCTTCGCGCAGGACCTCGACTGGTCGAAGCTCGATGTGGCCACCCTCTCCTGGCAGAAGGCGCTCGGCGGCGAAGCCGCCCACGGCGTGCTCATTCTTTCGCCTCGAGCGGTCGAGCGCCTGGAGGCTCATACGCCGGCCTGGCCGATGCCCAAGCTCTTCCGGCTCGCCAAGAACGGCAAGCTGGCGGCCGAAATCTTCGAAGGCGCGACGATCAACACCCCATCGATGCTGTGCGTCGAGGACTGGCTCGACACCCTCCGCTGGGCCGCCTCGATCGGCGGCTTGGCCGAGCTGCGGCGGCGGGCGGACGCGAACCTCGCCGTGCTCGAGGCGTGGGTGGACTCGACCTCCTGGGTGGACTTCCTGGCGGAGGACGCTTCGAGCCGGTCGAACACCTCGGTCTGCCTCAAGATTGTCGATCCGCAGATCAAGCGGCTCGGCCCGGGCGGGGAAGCGACCTTCGCCAAGAATATCGCCCAGGTGCTCGAGAAGGAGGGCGCCGCGTTCGACATCGGCGCCTATCGCGACGCGCCCCCCGGGTTGCGGATCTGGTGCGGCGCTACGGTCGAGCGGGATGACCTCGAGGCCCTGACGCCCTGGCTCGACTGGGCCTTCGCCGTCTGCGTCCAGGACCTGGTCCCGGCCTGACCGGCTCGAGCTGTGGCGCGCTAGCGCCATGGCCGCCCAACTCTCGACCCAGACAACACCGGAGTATCGCCATGGCCCCGCGCGTCCTCATCGCCGATCAGCTCTCCGACGCCGCCGTCGCCGTCTTCCGCCACCGCGGGGTCTCGGCCGACATTCGCAACGGGCTTTCGAAGGACAGCCTCTTGGCGATCATCGGCGACTACGACGGCTTGGCGGTCCGCTCGGCGACCAAAGTCGACAAGGCGGTGATCGCCGCCGCCCGGCGTCTCCGCGTCATCGGCCGGGCCGGCATCGGCGTGGACAACATCGACGTCCCGGCCGCGACGGCCGCCGGCGTCGTGGTCATGAACACCCCGTTCGGCAATTCGATCACGACCGCCGAGCATGCCATTGCGCTGATGTTCGCGCTCGCCCGCCAGCTCCCGGCCGCCGACGTCTCCACCCAGGCCGGCAAATGGGAAAAGAACCGGTTCATGGGGATGGAGCTGTACGCCAAGACCCTGGGCCTGATCGGCGCCGGCAACATCGGTTCGATCGTCGCCGATCGCGCCAACGGGCTGAAGATGAAGGTGATCGCCTACGATCCCTTCCTCTCGCCCGAGCGGGCGGTCGAGATCGGCGCCGAAAAGGTGGAGTTGGACGAACTGCTGGCCCGAGCGGACGTCATCACCCTGCACACCCCGCTCACGGACAAGACGCGCAACATCCTCTCCTCCGAGACGCTGACGAAAACCCGGCGTGGCGTGCTGATCATCAATTGCGCCCGCGGCGGCTTGGTGGACGAGGGGGCGCTGCGCCGGCTGCTCGAAGACGGGCGGGTTGGCGGCGCGGCCTTCGATGTCTTCGTCGAGGAGCCGGCGAAGGACAATGTCCTGTTCGGCGCACCCAATTTCATCGCCACGCCGCACCTGGGCGCCTCGACGTCCGAGGCGCAGGAAAACGTGGCGCTCCAGGTCGCCGAGCAGATGAGCGACTATCTGCTCACCGGCGCCGTCACCAATGCCCTCAACACTCCCTCGATCAGCGCCGAGGACGCCCCCAAGCTCGGCCCCTGGGCGACGCTGGCCGAAAAGCTGGGCGCGTTCGCCGGCCAGATGGTCGACGGGCTCAAGGCTGTGGACATCGCTTTCGAGGGCGAGGTGGCCGACCTGAACGTGCGGCCGCTGGCGGCAGCGGCTCTGGCCGGGGTGCTGCGTCCCATGCTGACGGACATCAACATGGTCTCCGCCCCCGCCGTGGCCCGCGAACGCGGCGTCACCGTCTCCGAATCCCGGCAGGAGTTCTCGCCGGTCTACGAGAGTTTGATCCGAGTCACCGTGACCACGGACCTCGGCCGGCGCGCCTTTGCCGGCACGGTGGTCGCCGGCGCCCCGCGCATCATCGAGGTCAAAGGGATGGAGCTCGAGGCCGCCTTCGGCTCCTCGATGCTGTACGTCAACAATCTGGACAAGCCCGGCTTCATCGGCGCGCTCGGCGGCCTTCTGGGCGAGGCGGGCGTCAACATCGCCACCTTCAACCTTGGACGCGTGGCCGCTGGCGACGACGCAATCGCCCTGGTGGGCGTTGACCAGTCGCCGGGCGAGGAACTCGTGAGCCGCATCCGCGCCCTGCCGCACGTCAAGGAGGCGCGCGCTCTCAACTTCTAAAGACCTGGGGGCGGGCGCCGCACTCGCTGCTCGGCTTCACCAGGCGTCGACGAAGCGGCGGCGCGGCGCGTGGCGGGCGCCGCAGGCGTTGAGCCCCTGCACGATCCACTTGCGAGTGTCGGCCGGATCGATGACCGCGTCGATTTCCAGCGAGGCGGCGACATTGATCGCCTTGCCCACGGCGTAGAGGTTCCCCAGTAGCTTGTCGAACAGCGCCTTTTGCGCCGCGGGGTCGCTCTGCGCCTCGAGCTCCCGCCGATAGCCGAGGCGAACCGCGCCTTCCAACCCCATGCCGCCGAACTCGCCGGTGGGCCAGGCGACGCAGAAAAATGGCGCCAGGGTCGAGCCGCCGGCCATCGCCTGCGCCCCCAGGCCATAGGCCTTGCGCAGCACCACCGCGAACATCGGCGTGCCGAGCTTGGCGGCGTTGATGAACAGCCGCGAGGTCTTGCGCACCGCCCCCTCGGCTTCACTGTCGGGGCCGACCATGAATCCGGGCGTGTCGATCAGCGACAGCACCGGCAGATCGAAGGCGTCGCACAGCTGAAACAGGCGCGAAGCCTTGTCCGCGCCGTCACAGTCGACCGCGCCGCCGAGGTGACGCGGGTCGTTGGCGAGGAGGCCCATCGGCCGGCCCTCGATGCGGACGAAGCCAGTGATCATTCCGGGCGCGAACGCCGGCCGCAGCTCGATGAACGAACCCTCGTCGGCCAGCGCCTCGATGACGCGGCGCACGTCATAGACGCGCAGCCGGTTCTCCGGCACCGCGGCGCGCAGGCGCCTCTGATCGGCGGCGGTCCAGGTCGTGAGCCGTCCCTGGAAACAGGCCAGCGTCTGCTTGGCCAGACGCGTCGCCTCGGCTTCGTCTTCGGCCAGGAGGTCGACGACGCCGTTGGCAGTCTGCACCTCCATCGGGCCGATGTCTTCGGGCGCGAACACGCCCAAACCTCCGCCCTCGATCATCGCCGGGCCGCCCATGCCAATGTTGCAATTGCGGGTGCAGATCAGGATTTCGGCCAGCCCGGCGAAAGAGGCGTTGCCGGCGAAGCACCGACCGGACACCACCGCGATCTTCGGGACCAGGCCGGCGAGCCGGGCGAACGATTTGAAGCTGGGCGTGGCCAGCCCCGAAGCGCCGACCCCGTCGGTGTCGCCAGGGCGCCCGCCGCCGCCTTCGGCGAACCAGACGACCGGCAGCTCCTCCTCGGCGACGATCTCCAGAAGTCGGTCTGTCTTGCGGTGGTTGTTATGCCCCTGCGTGCCGGCCAGCACGGTGAAGTCGTAGGCCAGCACGGCGCAGCGCGCCTTTTCGGGACTGAAGAGGGCGCCATTGACCTGGCCGATGCCGCAGACAAGCCCGTCGGCCGGGCTCATCTTCTCGAGCTCGGCCACCGAGCGCCGACGTCGCTGCGCCGCCAAGGCGAAGGCGCCGTATTCGAGGAAGGTGTCCGGATCGACGAGGTCGGCGATGTTCTCCCGCGCCGTCCGCTGACCGCGGGCGCGGCGGCGGGCCACCGCTTCCGGCCGCGCCTCGTCCAGGGTTTTCCGCCAGCGCTCGATCGCCTCGGCCAGGTCTGGGCGGATCGCGTCCAGATCCAGGGCTGCCTCTTCCGGTTCCGCCGCTTCGGTCGTTTCGCCGGGCAACAGGAAGGCCAGCGACTGGTCCTTGGCGACGACCTGCCCCGGCTCGACCAGCATACGGGTGACGACCCCGCCGGTCGGGGCTTCGACCACATGCTCCATTTTCATCGCCTCCAGGATGGCGATGGTCTGCCCGGCGCGAACGGCGTCGCCCTGGCCGACCTCCAGGACGCCGAGCGTGGCCGCGAGCGGGGCGCGAACCGCGAGCATGCCTTCCGGCGTGGCGACAGCGGCGGCGGCGGGCGCAGCCGCCATCTGGAAGCGGCGCCGGGGCAGGTCTGCGGCGTGCCGGATCAGGTCGGCGGCGTTGGCTTGAATGAACTCGGTCCCGGCGCCGCCAGCGCCCACCTCGGGGCGCCTGAGGATGGCGCGCAATACGCCCAGGTTCGTCTCGACGCCGTCGATGCGGAACTCGCCGAGCGCCTGCTCGGCGCGCGCCAGGGCCGTCGGCAGGTCTTCTCCGCGGGCAATCACCTTGGCGAGGAGGGAATCGTAGCTCGGGTTGGCGGCGTAGCCAGCATAGCCGTAGCCATCGACGCGGACGCCGGGACCCGACGGCGGTTCATAGGCGGTGAGGACGCCGGCGGTCGGGCGAGCCTGGCCGTCGGCGTCCAACTCTTCGAGATTGACCCGCGCCTCGACAGCGAACCCGCGAGGCGGCGGCGCTCGGCCGAGCCCGATCTCCTTGAGGGTAGCGCCTCCGGCGAGGCGGATCTGCGATTTCACCAGGTCGATCCCGGTGACCTCCTCGGTGACCGTGTGCTCGACCTGAAGGCGGGGATTGGCCTCGATGAAGGCAAACTGGCCGGAGCGATCGAGGAGAAACTCGATGGTGCCAAGGCAGCGGTAGCGGACCGCGGCGGCCAGCGTGGCGGCGGCTTCGTGCAGGGCCGCGCGCGTCGCCTCAGCCAGGTGCGGCGCGGGGGCGACCTCGATCATCTTCTGATGCCGCCGCTGCAACGAGCAATCGCGGTCTCCCATTGCCAACACGCCGGTCCGGTCACCGGCGACCTGGACCTCCACATGGCGGACGTCCTCCAAGAAGCGCTCGGCATAGAGCGCGCCGGAGCCGAAAGCCGCGGCCGCCTCCCGCTCGGCGCTGGCGAACGCGGCCTCGATCTCGTCCTCCTTACGGATGATGCGCATTCCGCGGCCGCCGCCGCCGGCGACCGCCTTGAGCGCCATGGCCGAGCCCGGCGGCGAGTCGAGGAAGAAGGCGCGCGCCTGGGCGAGCGAAGCCGGTCCATCGGAGCCGGGGATCACCGGGATCCCTTTCCTGGCCGCGAGGGTGCGTGCCTTGGCCTTGTCGCCCAGCATGTCCAGGGCTTCGGGTGATGGACCGACGAAGGTGATCCCGGCCGCCGCGCAGGCGCGGGCGAAGGCGGCGCTTTCGGCGAGGAAACCGTAGCCGGGGTGAATGGCGTCGCAGCCAGTCCGGGCGGCGGCGCCGACGAGCGCGTCGATATCGAGGTAGGCCCGCACGCCGGCGCCTTCGAGGGCGATCGCCTCGTCCGCAGCCTGGACGTGCAGGGAGCTGCCGTCGTCGGCGGCGAATACCGCGACGCAAGCAAGCTCGAGTTGGGCGGCGGCGCGGGCGATGCGGATGGCGATCTCGCCGCGGTTGGCGATCAGCAGCTTGCGGAACTTCATGGCCCCCTGAGGTGGTCGGCAAGGTGGTGAAGGCACCATAGGGCCTGCGCTTGACTCTCCAAGACCGAGGTCTAGAACAAAAAGAGAACAAATGCGTTTGGACCGGCATGTCGAAAGCCGAACGATTGCAGCGGGCGCGCGCCAGGATCGCGGCTCTGGGGAAAGACGACATCAGCGTCGCCGGCGTGCTCGCTTTTGGCGATCCGCGCGTCGATGCGCGCCTGCCCGGCGGCGGACTGGCGCTGGGGCGCTGGCACGAGGCCGCGGGGGAGGGTCTGGAAGCGGAAACCGCGGCCACGACGGCCGCCTTCGTTTCACTCCTGGCCGCCCCCCTAGCGACCCGGGGGGCGGTGCTCTGGGTGTTGCGGCGCGACGATCTCTACGCCCCTGGCCTTTGCGGTCTCGGGTTTCCGGCCGAGCGCCTCATTCAGGTGAAAGCGCGCAATGATGACGCCGCCCTGGCGGCGCTCGAAGACGCCCTGGGGCAGAGCGGCGTCGCCGCCGCGATCGGGGAAGCCGAGGAGATCGACCTCACGGCCGGACGTCGTCTCCAACTGGCCTGCGAACGCGGCGGAGCGACGGGATTTGTGATCCGGCGCCGGCCTTTCGGGGGACGGACGAAAGCTCGGGAGGCGGCTTTGGCGGCGGCCAGTTGCTGGCGTGTCGCTCCCTCACCCAGCGTCCCCGAACCTGGAGATCCCGGCCTTGGCCCGCCGCGCTGGCGCGTCGCGCTCGAGCGTTGTCGGAGCGGGGGAAGCGGGGCCTGGATCATGGAGAAAAGCCATGGCGCGCATCCTTTGCGTGTGGTTGCCGAACTGGCCGATCACGAGCTTGCGGCGACGCCAGCCTGGCGGATGGCGGGCTGAAGCCGCCTCCGCGAAGCCGGGCTCGCCCCTGGCTCTGGTCACCACCGAGCGCGGCGTGCGCCGCCTCTACGCCATCGACGAGGGCGCCGCTGCGCTCGGCCTCTTCGTCGGCCAGAAGGCGACGGACGCGACCGCCCTCGTTCCGGACCTGCGCCTGGAAGAGGCCGATCCGGGCGCCGACGCCGACGCCCTGCTGGTCCTTTGCGACTGGTGTGCGCGCTTTTCCCCCGCGGCGGCGCCCGATCCCCCCGCCGGCCTTTTCCTCGACATCACCGGTCTGGCGCATCTTTGGGGCGGCGAGGCGGAGCTGGGTCAGGACCTGATCGTCCGTCTCGCCCGATCCGGCGTCGCCACCGCCTTCGCCATCGCCCCCACGCCCGGCGCCGCCTGGGCGCTGGCGCGTTTCGGCCCTTCCGGGGCCATCGTCGCCGAAGGCGAACTGGCGCAATCGTTGGCGCCGCTGCCCATCGAGGCCCTGCGCCTGGAAGCCGAGGCGGCGCGTCAGATCGCCCGCCTCGGGCTTTGCGCCATCGGCGATCTGGCCGGCCTGGAAAGGCCGGCCCTGGCGAGGCGTTTCGGGCAGGTCGTGCTCGAACGTCTCGATCAGGCGCTCGGCCGCGCCACCGAAGCGCTCGTCTTTCGTCGGCCACCGACGCCATGGCTGGCGCGGCTTGCCCTGGTCGAACCGATTACCGCTCCGGACGACCTCGCCCGGGTGGCGGTCGACATCTCGCGCCAGTTGTGCGGACGCCTGGAAGAGAGGGGAATGGCGGCGCGGCGCTTCGAGCTCGGCTTCCACCGGCTCGATGGCGAAATCCCGTCGGTCCGGCTGTCCCTGGCCATGGCCGACCGCGACCCGGCGCGCCTGGCGCGGCTGTTGTCGCCGCACCTGGAGAAGATCGACCCGGGGTTCGGGGTCGAGGTCGTCACCCTCCTCGCCGGGGAGGTCGAGCCGCGGCCGCCGCGTGCGCTCCGATTGGACGGCGAGCCGACGAGCGCCGAGGCCCTTGCGCCCTTGATCGACCGTCTCGTCGGGCGTCTGGGAGAGGCGGAGGTCTGGCGCGCCGAGCCTTATCCCAGCTTCGCGCCCGAACGGGCGACCCGGCGGGCGCCGCCGCTTTCGGCTCCTGCGCAAGCGACCTGGGACCCCGAGCGGCCGCGGCCGCTGCGCCTCTTTTCCCGGCCCGAACCGATCGAGGCCGTGGCCCCCATCCCCGACGACCCGCCGGTCCTGTTCCGCTGGCGCGGCCTCGCCCATCGGGTGAAGCGCTCCGAAGGCCCCGAGCGCCTTGCCGAGGAATGGTGGCGCCGTCCTTTCGCGGCGGCGGCGCCGGAACGGATCCGCGATTATTACCAGGTGGAGGACGAGGCCGGAGCGCGCTTCTGGCTTTTCCGCGAGGGTCTCTACGATTCCGGTCCGCCGCCGCGCTGGTGGCTCCATGGTGTCTTCGGCTGATGAGGCCGAAAACAAAAGCTTCCCTCCCCCTCGTGGGGAGGGTGGATCGGCCGCTCGCCACGCGAGCGGACGAGACGGGTGGGGGTAAGCCCGCGCAAGACACCGCCCTATCGGCGCAGGTCGGATGACCTACGCCGAGCTGTGGGCGAGCACCAATTTCAGCTTCCTGGAGGGCGCTTCGCATCCAGGCGAGATGGTCACGGCCGCCAAGGCCTTGGGGCTGGCCGCCATCGGCGTCGCCGACCGCAACACCTTGGCCGGGGTGGTGCGGGCCTGGTCCAAGGGCCGGGAGATCGGCCAAAGGGTGCTCATCGGCGCCAGGCTCGACTTCGCCGACGGAACGCCCAGCGTCCTTTGTTATCCCACCGACCGCGAGGCCTGGGGGCGACTGACCCGGCTGCTCACCGTCGGCCAGCGGCGGGTGAAGAAAGGCGAATGCCGGCTCCTGTGGGGCGACATGATCGAACATGGCGACGGCCAGATCGTGATCGTCGTCGCCCCGGCTGCTCTCGACCAGGATTTCGCAACCGCCCTTGGGCGGATCGCCGAGGCCTTCCCTGGCCGGGCCTGGGTGGCCGCGGCGCGCGGCTATGGCGCGCGCGACCTCAAGCGCCTGGCGGCTCTGGACCGCCTGGGCAAGGCGGCCGGCGCGCCCATGGTCGCCACCGGCGCCGCCCTCTACCACGCGCCCGAGCGGCGGGCGCTGCAGGACGTCCTCAGCTGCATCCGCGCCAAGTGCGCCATCGACGAGGCCGGCCTCATGCTCGAGGCCAATGCCGAGCGGCGGCTGAAATCTCCGGAAGAGATGAGGCGCCTGTTCGTCCGCTGGCCGGCCGCGGTGGCGCGCACCGGGGAAATCGCCGGGCGCATCGGCTTCGATCTTTCCCAGCTGCGCTACGAATATCCCGACGAGCCGGTCCCGCCCGGCAAGACCCCGGACGAACACTTGGCGGACCTCGCCTGGCGCGGAGCGCGGCGCCGCTTTCCCCAGGGCGTGCCCGAGAAGGTGAGGACCCTGCTCGAGGCCGAGCTGGCGCTCATCAGGGAGCTCAAATACCCGAACTACTTCCTCACCGTGCACGACATCGTCGCCTGGGCGCGGGGTGAGGGAATCCTGTGCCAGGGACGCGGCTCGGCGGCCAACTCCGCGGTTTGCTTCTGCCTGGGGATCACCGCCGTCGATCCCACCCGGCCCAAGCACGATGTCCTCTTCGCCCGCTTCATTTCCAAGGAGCGCGACGAGCCGCCCGACATCGATGTCGATTTCGAGCACGAGCGGCGCGAGCTCGTCATGCAGTACATCTATCGTCGTTACGGGCGCGAGCGGGCGGCGATCTGCGCCACCGTCATCCATTACCGGCCGCGCAGCGCCATCCGCGATGTCGGCAAGGCGCTGGGGCTGAGCGAAGACATCACCGCGGCCCTGGCGAACACGGTGTGGGGAAGCTGGGGCGAAGGCATCCCCGAGGACCATATCCGCCAGGCCGGCCTGGACCCGACCAACCCGCAGATCCGTCGCGCCTGCGCTCTCGCCGAGCAGTTGCTCGGCTTCCCCCGCCATCTGTCGCAGCACGTGGGCGGCTTTATCCTCACCCGACGTCGCCTCGACGAGACCGTGCCCATCGGCAACGCCGCCATGGCCGATCGCACCTTCATCGAATGGGACAAGGACGATATCGACGATCTCGGCCTGATGAAGGTCGATGTCCTGGCGCTCGGCATGCTCACCGCCATCAAGCGCGCCATGGACATGCTCGGCATCGCCGACATGGCCGACCTCCCCGAGGAGGATCCGGCCGTCTACGACATGCTCTGCAAGGCCGACTCGGTGGGCGTCTTCCAGGTCGAGAGCCGGGCGCAGATGTCCATGCTGCCGCGCCTGAAGCCGCGCGAGTTCTATGATCTCGTCATCGAGGTGGCGATCGTCCGCCCCGGCCCCATCCAGGGCGACATGGTCCACCCGTATCTTCGCCGCCGCGAAGGCGCCGAGCCGATCGCGTTTCCCACCCCGGCCCCGGCCTTCGGCCCTGCGGACGAACTGGAGAAGGTCCTGGGAAAGACGCTCGGCGTGCCGCTCTTTCAGGAGCAGGCGATGCGGCTCGCCATCGAGGCGGCCAAGTTCACGCCCGAGGAGGCCAACGGCCTGCGCCGCTCGATGGCGACCTTCCGCCACTATGGCGATGTCGGCGTCTACGGGGCCAAGTTCGTCCAGGGCATGGTCTCACGCGGCTACGATCCGGATTTCGCCCAGCGCTGCTTCCATCAGATCGAAGGCTTCGGCTCCTACGGCTTTCCCGAGAGCCACGCGGTGAGCTTCGCCAAGCTCGTCTATGTGTCGGCGTGGATCAAACGCCACCATCCGGACGTCTTCCTGGCCGCCCTGCTGAACGCCCAGCCCATGGGCTTCTACCAGCCGGCCCAGCTCGTCCGCGACGCCCGCGCCCACGGCGTTACCGTCCTGCCCGCCGATGTGCTTGTGAGCGACTGGGACAGCACCCGACCAGCCGAGGGGACGGTTCGCCTGGGCCTGCGGCAAATCCGCGGGGCCAGGAAGGAGGAGATCGAGCGCCTGGCGGCGGCCCGGGCGGCCGGCGAAACGACGCTCGCGGGCCTCGCCCGGCGCGCGCGCCTGTCGCGCTCCACCCTGGAGTTGCTGGCCGAGGCCGACGCCCTGCGCTCGCTGGGCCTGGATCGCCGCGCCGGCCTGTGGGCCGTCAAGGCGCTCGTCCCGGAAGTCCGCGCCAGCGAGGAAGCCCCGCTCCTGGCTGGGCTCGAGCCGCCCGCCGAGCCAGCCGTCGCCTTGCCGCGCATGACCCTGGCCGCCCACGTGGCCGAGGACTACCGCACCGCCAGCCTCTCCCTGAAAGCCCACCCGTGCGCCTTCTTCCGCGGTCTTCTGGAAAACCTGGGCGCGGTCCCCACCGCGCGCCTGCCGGAGCTTGGCGACGGCGCCAGCCTTTCGGCGGGCGGGCTGGTCCTCATTCGTCAGCGGCCGGGCACGGCCAAGGGGGTGGTCTTCATGACCCTGGAGGATGAGACCGGCGTCGCCAACGCCGTCGTCTGGCCGGATGTCTTCGCCGCCAACCGCCGGGTGGTGATGAGCGCCGCCTTTGTCGTCGTGCGCGGACGCCTGCAGCGCGCCGGGGACGTCATCCACCTCGTCGCCGAAAGCTTCGTCGATCTCACCGCGGAGCTCGCACGCATGCACGGCGGCGCGCCCGGGCCGAGCGTCCGGCCCGCCACAATGGCCCGCAGCCGCGATTTCCGCTGATCTCCTGGGGACACGGGGCGGCCATCAGCGGCCAGTTCCCGCCTGTTTTCGTGTAATGAATGATTTTCAGCGGCTTACGGCCCGCTCCTGACGACTCGCCTGAACTCAATCTGACCCGTTCTGACTCGTTTTGACTCGTTTTGACTCGTTTTGACTCGTCTCGACTCGTCTCGACCCATTTCGACTCGTTCCGGCCCGCTGCGGCCCGTTCTGGAACGCGTGCCGCCTGTCCCCCTCCGGCCGCCCGGTCGGGCGGCCACCTCCCCCATGAAGGGGGAGGAGAGAGGACGGCCCTTGCCGCCTTCCCCCTCCGGCCGGGCGTGCGCCCGGCCACCTCCCCAACTCTCCCCCCTTCTGGGGAGGGTCGACTCGGCGCGCTGCAGCGCGCCGAGCGGGGTGGGGAAGGCCAACCTCACGGCGCCGCGGAGGCGGCCTTTCCCCCTCCGGCCGCCCGTTCGGGCGGCCACCTCCCCCAACCCCCCTTCCCGGCCTTCGGCCGGACTTCACCAGAGGGGGAAGAACGGGGGAGGAGGGTGATGTTTATTCACGATGTCAAAGACCCAGGCGCCAGGCAAGCCAAGCGCCCTCACAGCCGTAGCCGCGATGGCCGCGATCTATTGCAATTCGCAATAGATGTCAAGAGGCGGTGAGACAGGTCCCCGGCGGCCTAGCGCGAGGTGGCGTAGGCCGAGCTCATCCAGCCGCGGTTGCCGTTCTCGTCGTCGACCTCCATCCAGATGCCGTCACGCCTGCCGGTGGGATAGACCGAGGCGCCCGGATGCAGGGTGTAGACGATCCTGGCGGCGGTCGATGGCGAGGCGCGCAGCTGCACCGAGGTGGTGGTGCGCTGCGAGGCAACCGGGGCGCTCGCCTGCTGCTCGCCGGGCTGCTGGCCCTGCATGTAGTGGACGAGGTCGACGAAGGCGTTGAAGTAGGCGGCGGCGATCACCTTGCCGATGTCGGTATTGGCGTAGTGGCTGCCGGCCAGGCCGCCCCAGCCGCCCCACCAGCTGCCGCCGAAGCCGCCGCCGCCGAAGCTGATGTCGCTCTTCTGGGCCGCGCCCTCGGCGACATAGAGCTGCTCGGTGGTGCGCGCGTCTTCCAGCGTCAGCAGGGTGTGCGCCTCGGATTTCTTGATGTTCAGGCCGCCAGCGATGGCGCCGAAGCCGCCGGGGAGGAAGTGGCCGAAGGCGCCGCCGAGGTTGGTGCCGCCGGAATTGCGGTTCGAGCCGGCGATATCGGGAATGATGAAATAGTCCGCCGCCGTCACCTGGCCGCGGCCGAAGTTCTGGCCGCGCGCCAGCTCACCAGAGCTGTTGAGAGCCGACTCCTGTTCGCGCATGGCCAGGCCGGCGTTGCGGTCGACGATCCGCAGGCAGCCGGAGCGCAGGGCGAACAGCTTCAGCAGCGCTTCCGGATTCTCCAAGTCCAGGCCTTCCCACCACCGGTCCTGCGGCTCCTGGATGGCCGCCGTTCCCAGCGGCCGGGCGCACCGCGGCAGCTCGGGGGTCAGGGTGTTCTTGGGCGGATTCTTGTCCATCCCGTACTGGGCGAGCGCCGGGCTCGCTGCGGTCGAGGCGACGACGAGCGCGCCAGCAAAAGCGGCGACGAAACGTTGCATGCTTAAGGTCCCTCCCACTTGGGCGCGGC
Organism: Caulobacteraceae bacterium; assembly: GCA_035946795.1. Classification (GTDB taxonomy): domain Bacteria; phylum Pseudomonadota; class Alphaproteobacteria; order Caulobacterales; family Caulobacteraceae; genus Acaudatibacter. The sequence goes on from DASYYX010000042.1 coordinate 60,370, forward strand.
GAGCCTAACGCGCCGGCAAAGCTGGTTCAATGAGCGCGTTTTGCCACGCCCTACCGGTCCTGAAACCGGCGGCCCTCCGCGGCCAGGGTGTCAAGCAGCGCCGCCGGGCGATAGGCGTCGCCCATCTGGCCTTCCCACTCCTTCATCTTGCCGGCGATCCTGGGAAGGCCCTGCTGGTCGCCCCACCACATCGGTCCGCCGCGATAGACTGGCCAGCCGTAGCCGTTCTCCCAGATGACGTCGATGTCGGAGGCGCGGACGGCCTTGCCCTCCTCCAGGATCTTCGCGCCCTCGTTCACCATCGGATAGAGGCACCGCTCGAGGATCTCCTCGTCGCTGATCGGCCGCGGGTTGACCCCGCTCCTGGCGACGAAATCCTTGATGATCTTCTCGGTCACGGGCGAGGGCCGGGCGACGCGGTTGTCGTCGTAGTCGTAATAGCCGGCGCCCGTCTTCTGGCCACGACGGTCCATCTCGCAGAGGACGTCGCGGATGGTCTCGCCCTTCGACTTCTCCTTCACCCAGCCGATGTCGAGGCCGGCCAAGTCGCTCATGGCGAAGGGGCCCATGGGAAAGCCGAAGTCGTAGAGCACGCGGTCGATGTCCCAAGGCATGGCGCCTTCGAACATCAGTTTCTGGGCTTCGCGCTGGCGCTGGGCGAGGATGCGGTTGCCCACGAACCCCGGGCAGACGCCCACCAGGACAGCGATCTTGCCGATCTTGCGGGCGAGCTTCATCGAGGTCGCGATCACTTCCTTGGAGGTCTTGTCGGCGCGCACCACCTCGACCAGGCGCATCACGTTCGCCGGCGAGAAGAAGTGCAGCCCGATCACCGCTTCCGGGCGCGAGGTCTCGGCGGCGATCTCGTCGATGTTGAGGCCCGAGGTGTTGGTCGCCAGGATCGCCCCTTGCTTGCAGATGGCGTCCAGCTTCCTGAACACGTCCTTCTTGATGTCCATGCGCTCGAACACCGCCTCGATGACGAGGTCGGCGTCCTTCAGATCGCTGAGGTCGAGCGAGCCTTTGATCAGGCCGACGCGCTTTTCGACCTCGGCGCTCGAGAGCCCACCCCGCGCCGCGGTGCGCTCGTAGTTGCGCCGCACTGTCGCCAGGCCACGGTCGAGCGCCGCCTGGTCCTGCTCGACCACGGTGACCGGCACCCCGGCGTTGGCGAAATTCATGGCGATGCCGCCGCCCATGGTGCCCGCGCCGATGATGCCCACCGTATTGACCGGGATCGTCGCCGTGTCGTCCGGCACGTCCGGGATCTTGGCGGCCGCCCGCTCGGCGAAGAAGGCGTAGCGCTGGGCGGCGCTCTGCGGACCGGCGATCAGCTCCATGAAGAGCTTGCGCTCGGTCGCGAGGCCCTCCTCGAAGGGTTCGTTCACCGCCGCCTCGATGCAGCGAATGTTGTACTCGGGCGCCAGGAAGCCGCGGAAGCGGCGGGCGTTGGCCTTGCGGAAATCCGCGAAGATCTCCGGGTGGCCGCGGGCCGCTTCGACCTTGCCGTTCGACTCCCGCACCTTCTTCAGCGGCCGGCCCTCGGCGGCGACCTTGCCGGCGAAAGCGACCGCTCCTTCTCGCAAGCGCCCTTCATCGACGACCTCGTCGACAAGACCCATGGCCAGGCACTCCCTGGCCGGGACGTGCTGGCCGCTGGTGACCATCTGCAACGCCTTTTCGACCCCGACGATGCGCGGCAGCCGTTGCGTGCCTCCGGCCCCGGGCAGCAGCCCAAGGTTCACTTCGGGCAGGCCGCAACGCGCCGAGGGCACGGCGACGCGGTAATGGCAGGCCAGCGCCACCTCCAGGCCGCCGCCCAGCGCCGTCCCGTGGATGGCGGCGATCACCGGCTTGGACGAGCCTTCGATGGCGTCCTGCACCGCGAACAGGCTCGCGCCCTTCTGCTGGCCGCCGAACTCGGTGATGTCGGCGCCGGCGATGAAGGTGCGGCCCTCGCAGATGATGACGATCGCCTTGGCGCCCGGATCGGCGAGCGCCTTCTCCATCCCCAGCGCCAAGCCGTCGCGCACGTTGGCCGAGAGCGCGTTCACCGGCGGCGAATTGAGCGTGATGACGCCGACATCGCCCTCGAGCGCATAGTCGGTCACAGGGTTGATGGCGGTCATGGCGGCTCCCTTCCTCAGCGCTTCGCCATAGGCCCGCCCGCGCCGGCTTCGTCAATGGCGGCTCCGAGGCGGTTCGGGGCGGCGCCGCCCGCGTCGTTGGGGTCCTGGTAACGCCTGTGGGGGAGTCTTGCCGGCGCACAGTCCAGATCAGGGGCCGAGCATGAGTATCGTCACCGTGGCCGGCGCGGCCGGCGCCAACGGCGCCAACGGCTATTACTCCGGGGGCCCGTACGGCGGTTACAATACGCCGCCCACAGCCGGCTCGGCGGGCGCCGCGGGCGTCGCCAAGAACTATGGCAACGGCGTCGATACCGACAACCGCGCCTACGGGACCGGCGGCGCCGGCGGTTACGGCGGCTCGGACGGCTTCGGCCAGGTGGGAGCGGCCGCAGCCGGCGCGGCCGGCGGCGCCGGGTCAGCCATCGCTGCGTTCTCGCAGGCCTCTTCGAGTCCGATCTTCGCCAAGGCGGTCGCCACCGGCGGCGCCGGCGGCGCCGGCGGCTCTGCCGTCGCGACGATCATAAGCGGTCGCTACTACTTCTACGGTTCGAGCGCCGGCCCGGCCGGCGCCGGCGGGGCGGCCAGCGCCAGCGCCTCGGCTACGAACGCAGGCGGTCCAGCGCGCGCGAGCGCCGCGGCGTATGGTGGCGCGGGGGGTTACGCCTGGGGCGCCGGCGGCGCGGGCGGCGCCGCGGGCGTGGCGAGCGGTGTTACCGCGACGGCCGTTGGAGCAAGCGCTCTGGCTTCGGCCTATCAACGTGGCGGGGCCGGCGGCGCCGGCGGGGGCTATGCGGCCGGCGCCGCGGGAGCGGCCAGTTACCTTTCCAACGCGGTCTCCGGATCGGCGAGCGCCGGCTACCTGACCCTGAAGGAAAAGGCCGTCGGCGGCGCCGGCGGGGCGAGCCAGTTCGCCGCGCCGGGCGATGGCGGCGCGGCAGGCGCAAGCCTGTCGTTCGACGATCCCGCCGCCAATCCGGCGCCAGCGACCCAACTGACCGGCAAGGCGCAGGCGATCGGCGGCGCCGGGGGAGCAGGAACCGGCGGTTCGGACGGAGGCTATGGCGGCGGCGCCAGCGCCTATCTGTTGCTGGCTGCGGCCCAGCAACTGAGCGCCAAAGCCAAGGCGGTGGGCGGCGCCGGAGGTTCGGGCGCGCAAGGCGGCGCCGGAGGCGCGGCCAAGGGGACCGCGATCGGGGTGGCGGGCGGCTCGGCGAGCGTTGAGGCGGTCGCGACCGGCGGCGCGAGCGGGGTCGGCGTGAGCCTCGCCGCTCACGCCGCGACCAAGGCCAAGGCCGATGCGCCCAGCGATGCCATCCAGGCTACGGCCCAGACCTCGCTCGCCGCCGGCCAGCTGGTCACGGCCGCCTCGGCCGGCGCCAGCGATGCTGCCCAGGGAACGGCCAAGGCCTTCGCCAAGACGATCATCGGCGGGGCGGCGCTCGGGTATCGGACCACCGGGGAGGCTGTGGCCCTGGCGAGCGGGGCGCCCGACGTGGCGAGCTCAAACGCCGTCTTCGCCGCCAATGCGAACATCGCCGCCGTGTTCGGCGCCTCGCCCAGCGTCTTCGCCATCGGCGAGCTCGGCGGCGCCTACTCCAATGGCGGGACGACAGCGCAGACGAGCACCGAGACGCTGTCCTTCGCCGTCGACCTCACCCAGCTCGCCGCGCGCGGCGATCTCGTCATCGGCTTCTTCAACCCGACGACCATCGGCGCCGGCTTTTCCAGCCTAGGTTTCGCGCTCACCGCCGACGGCCGGACGCTGGTGAGCAAGACGTTCACGAGCGTGGCGCAGGCGCAGACCTACTTCACCGACCACGCCAAGGACCTGGGTTCCCTCGCCAGCGGCGGGCTCGCCGGCAATACGCTGACCCTCCAGGCAAGCTTCACGGTCACGACAGCTGCGCCGGGAGAGGGTTTCTACGCCCAGGTCATCATCGGCGACCCACCCGCGGCGTCCGCCGCCGCCTTCGCCCAATCCGTCGCCTCGCTCGGTCCAGCCGCCGCGTCGGGTCACCTCGCCCCGGCTGGTTGTACCCCATCGGTCTTCCCTGCGATCGCACCGCCCAGGCTTGCGCACTGGGCCTGAGCCCGGACGAAGCGGGACCTTCGACGGCCGCGCGTCAGAACATCAGCCTCCCCTCGAGGTCGTCGTAGGGGACCATGACGTGCTCGCGAAAGGCCGGACGCTCGCCGAGGCGGGCGTACCAGGCTTCGATCTTGGGCAGCTTCGGCCGCTCGATATCGAGGGTGAAGTAGCGGTAGAGCGAGGAGCCGATGGGGATGTCGCCAAGCGAGAGGCGCTCGCCGGTGAGGTAGGCGCCCTGGCCGAAATTGCGCTCCAGCAGCAGCATCAGGTCGCCGGCACGGGCCACCGCCCGCGCCACGGCGGCGCGATCACGGTGCGCCTTGGGCGTCCGATATCCGGCCCAGAAGACGCCGCCCAGGAAGGCCGGCTGCCACAGCTGTGCGCACCACTCGATCCAGCGGTCGGAGAGGGAGCGGGCGAAAGGATCCGCGGGCCAGAAATCCTTCCCGCCATGCGCTGCAGCGAGGTAGCGCAGGATGGCGTGCGATTCCCAGACCACGGCGCCGCTGTCGTCGATCACTGGGACGAGGCCGTTGGGGTTCATCGCCAGGAACTCGGGCGCATCGAGGCCGCCGAACGGGCCGCCGGCGGGAATGTGCTTGTGGGCAAGGCCGAGCTCGCCCACGAGCCACATCACCTTCTGGACGTTCTGGGAGTTCCGTCGTCCCCAGATCTTCAGCACCATGCGGCTCCGGCGCGCCCGCTCAGCGCTCGAGGATCTCGTACGCCGGCAGGGTGAGGAACTCCTCGAAGTCCGGCGCCACAGACATGGAAGAAAAGAGCGCAATGGCCTCGGCGAAGCGGCCGCCGTCGAAAGCGCCCGCCCCGAGCGATTGCCGCAGGGCGGCCATTTCCTCGTCCAGGAGGGCGCGGAAGAGGTCGGGCGAGACCGTGCGCCCGTCGGCCAGCCTGGCCTTGCGGTCGATCCATTGCCACACCTGGGCGCGGCAGATCTCGGCCGTGGCCGCATCCTCCATCAGATTGTAGAGCGGCACGGCGCCGCGGCCGCGCAGCCAGGCTTCGATGTACTGGACGCCGACGCGGATGTTCTCCCGAAGGCCCGCTTCGGTGCGCTCGCCCGGATGGACCTCGAGCATGTCCTCGCGGCTCACGGCGATGTCGCCGCGCCGGCGATCGAGCTGATTGGGCTGCGGCATCAGCCGGTCGAATACCTCCATCGCCACGGGCACGAGGTCGGGATGGGCGACCCAGGTGCCATCGTGGCCGTCGCCGGCTTCGCGCTCTTTGTCGGCGCGGACCTTGGCGAAGGCGGCTTCGTTGGCGGCGGCGTCGCCCCTGACCGGGATCTGCGCGGCCATGCCCCCCATGGCGAAGGCGCCGCGGCGATGGCAGGTCTGGATGAGCTTCAGGGAATAGGCGTGCAGGAAGGCCGAGCTCATGCCCATGAGGCCGCGGTCCGGGGTCAGGGCCTGCGGCTGACGCCCCAGCCGCTTGATGAAGGAGAAGATGTAGTCCCAGCGGCCGCAGTTCAGGCCGGCGGCGTGGTCCTTCAGTTCGAACAGGATCTCGTCCATCTCGAAGGCCGCCGGCAGGGTCTCGATGAGGACCGTCGCCTTGATCGTCCCTCGCGGGATTCCGAGCCGCTCCTGGGTGAAGAGAAAGACGTCGTTCCAGAGCCGCGCCTCGAGATGGCTCTCCATCTTCGGCAGGTAGAAATACGGTCCGGTTCCGGCGGCGACCTGCGCCTTGGCGTTGTGGAAGACATAAAGGCCGAAGTCGAAGAGCGCGCCCGCGACCGTCTCGCCGTCAACGGCGACATGCGCCTCGGGCAGGTGCCAGCCGCGTGGGCGCACCAGCAGGACCGCCGGATCGGGCCCGAGCGCGTAGGCCTTGCCGGAGGCGGGGTCGGTGAAGGCGAGCTCGCCGCGCCAACGGTCCTTGAGGTTGACCTGGCCCTCGATCAGGTTGGCCCAGGTGGGCGAGCAGGCGTCCTCGAAGTCGGCCATGAACACCTTCGCCCCGGAATTGAGGGCGTTGATGATCATCTTGCGGTCCACCGGCCCGGTGATCTCCACCCGCCGGTCCAGCAGATCGGCCGGGATCGGCGCCACCTTCCAGTCGCCGGCGCGCACGTGCGCGGTCTCGGGCAGGAAATCGGGCCGCTCGCCGGCGTCGAAGCGCTGCTGCCGCTCGGCCCGGGCGGCCAGCAGTTTCCGCCGGCGGCCATCGAAGCGGCGGTGCAGCTCGGCGACGAACTCCAGGGCATCATCGGTGAGGATCTCGCGGGCGCGGCCGTTCACGGGAGCGGCGATCTCGACAGCGGGGCGAGTCACGGTCTCGGTCATGAATTCACCCATAAGCCTCCCACCCGCCTATGGGGAGGGTGGGCGTTGGAAGGCCTCTCCTCCCCATTAATGGCGGAGGGGGCCCGAAGGGCCGGAGGGGGAGGGCGAGAAGCGATGGAGCGTGGGGCCCCCCCACCCGGCCGCCCGTTCGGGCGGCCACCCTCCCCATGAAGGGGAGGGAGAGCGCCTGATCACTCCGCCGCGACCGCGATCGGCGCCGGGTCCTTGTGGAACTGCGCCGCCTCGGTCGACTCGGCGAGCGCGGTCGTGGACGAGGCCCCGCCGCTGATCGTCAGCGCCACCTGGTCGAAGTAGCCGGTGCCGACCTCGCGCTGGTGGCGCGTGGCCGAATAGCCGAAGCGCTCGGAGGCGAACTCGGCCTCTTGCAGCTCCGAATAGGCGGCCATGCCGTGGGCCTTGTAGCCGCGGGCCAGCTCGAACATGCCGTGGTTGAGGGCGTGAAAACCGGCCAGGGTGACGAACTGGAACTTGTAGCCCATGGCGCCCAACTCGCGCTGGAAGGCGGCGATCGTCGCCTCGTCGATGTTGGCGCGCCAGTTGAACGAGGGCGAGCAGTTGTAGGCCAGGAGCTTGCCCGGGAAGCGCGAGTGCACCGCCTCGGCGAAGAGACGCGCCTCCTCGAGGTTGGGATGCGAGGTCTCCCACCACAGTAGGTCGGCGTAGGGGGCGTAGGCGAGGCCGCGGCTGATGCAGTGGTCGAGGCCGGTCCCCTCCTTCAGCCGATAGAAGCCCTCGCCGGTGCGCTCGCCGCTGGCGATGAAGGGGCGGTCGCGCTCGTCGATGTCGGAGGTGATGAGCTTGGCCGACTCGGCGTCGGTGCGCGCCACCACCAGGGTGGGGACGCCGCAGACGTCGGCCGCCAGGCGCGCCGCCACCAGGTTGCGGATGTGCGCCGCCGTCGGGATCAGCACCTTGCCGCCCATGTGGCCACACTTCTTCTCGCTGGCGAGCTGGTCCTCGAAGTGCACTCCGGCCGCGCCCGCCTCGATGAAGGCCTTCATGATCTCGAAGCTGTTCAGCGGGCCGCCGAAGCCGGCCTCGGCGTCGGCTACGATCGGCAGGAACCAGTCGCGGCTGGCGCCGCCCTCGGCGTGCTCCACTTGGTCGGCGCGCTGCAGGGTGCGGTTGATGCGCCGGCAGAGCTCGGGCGCGGCGTTGGCCGGATAGAGGCTCTGATCGGGATACATGGCCCCGGCGGTGTTGTTGTCGGCGGCCACCTGCCAGCCGGAAAGGTAGATCGCCTCCAGGCCGGCGCGGGCCATCTGCAGGGCCTGGTTGCCGGTGACCGCCCCCAGGGCGTTGACGTAGGGCTTGTCCTGCAGCGCCTTCCACAGGCGGTTGGCGCCGCGCTCGGCGAGCGTATGGGCGATGGCCACCGAGCCGCGCAGCTTCTCGACCTCGGCCGCGCCGTATGGCCGCTCGACGCCGGCGAAACGCCCCTCAGGGGCGCGGGGGATCAATCGGTCGAAGCTCATGGCAGGTGTCCCGTTTTGTGCGAGTTTTACAACTAACGCCTGCGGTTATCTCGCATAAGCAGGAAAGGCGCCGGTGCAAGGCTGTTTTGTCACAACGCGACCTTGTCAAAATGGTCAATTTGTGACAACACTCGGCAATGGCCGAGCCGATCGAGCGCAAGCTCTTCCTGGGCGTGCGCCTCAAGCGCCTGCGGCGCGACCTCGGCCTCACCCAGACGCGGATGGCCGAGGATCTGGGCGTTTCGCCGAGCTACCTGAACCATCTCGAGCGCAACCAGCGGCCGCTGACGGCCCAGTTCCTGCTGCGGCTCGCCGCCGCCTACGACATCGATATCCGCAGCCTCTCGGTGGACACCGAGGCGGCGGACGCCCGCGACCTTGCCGAAGTGCTGGCCGATCCGATCTTCAAGGACCTGGCCATCCCCCGCCACGAGGTCGACGAGACCGCCCAGAACGCCCCGGGCGTGGCCGACGCCATGGTGCGCCTCTATCGCGCCTGGGACGAGCGCCGGCGCCTGATCGATCTGGGCGCGCTCGGACGGACCGAGGGCGGGGCCGGCGAGGGGCCGGCGCTGACGCCTTCGGACTGGGTGCGCGACTACATCCAGGGACAGCGGAACTTCTTCGCCGAGCTCGACGACATCGGCGAGCGCCTGGCAGGCGAGCTGGGCGACGCCGGCGGTGAGCCGGGCGGCGACCTGGCCCAGAGGGCCCGCGAGCGCCTCTTCGAGCGCCACGGCGTGCAGGTGCGCATCGTTCCGGCCGAAGTCCTCCCCGATTCCCTGCGCCGCTACGACCACCATCGCCGGCGGCTGATGATCTCCCAGGCCCTGGGCGGGCCCGGCCGGGTGTTCGCGCTCGCCTATCAGCTGGCGATCGCCGAGCACGACGCCGAGCTGTCGGCCCACGTCGCCCGGTCCGGCGCCCCGGGCGCCCCCACGGCAAGGCTGCTGAAAGTCTCGCTCGCCAACTACCTCGCCGCGGCGGTGATGATGCCCTACGAGGCGTTCCGCGAAACCTGCGAGGCGGGCGGCTACGATATCGATCTGGTGCGCGCCCGCTTCGGCGCCGGCTTCGAGCAGGCCTGCCAGCGCATGACCACGCTCTCCCGGCCGACGGCCCGCGGGGTGCCGTTTTTCATGGTGCGCGTCGATTCCGCGGGCAATGTCTCCAAGCGCTTCGCCGGCGGCGCTTCGCCGTTCTCGCGCTTTGGCGGCGCCTGCCCGCGGTGGAACGTCCACAGCGCCTTCCGCGCCCCGGGCCGGATTCTCACCCAGGTGGTGGAGACGCCCGACGGCGGCCGCTATTTCACCATCGCCCGGACGGTGTGGCGCGCGGCGGCGGCCTATGCGCCGGAGGATCCGGAACTGGCGATCGGGCTCGGATGCGAGTTGAAGTACGCCCAAAGACTCGCCTACGCGCGCGGTCTGGATCTCGAGAAGCCGCGCGTGATCGAGATCGGGCCTGCCTGCCGGGTGTGCGAGCGGCCGGCCTGCCCGCAACGGGCGGCCGAACCTGTCGGCCGGGCGCTGACCGTCGACCTCGAGGCCAAGTCGATCACCTCCTATCCCTTCGCCGCTGCTTGATTTTTTAAGGCTTCCTTCAACCCTTGTTGCGCCGGCGCAACATCGCGGCGCTCATGCGGCCAAGTCGGGGCGCTTCACAGTTGACGCCCCCGGCCCAATGCCGCAGCTTCGGGTCCGGTCCGGCTGCCGCCGGGGGATACGTTCGCGCGCGTTAACATCCGCGCGGGACGGGGGAGGAAGATGATGAAGCGTTTTCTGCTCGCCTCGTGCGCCGCCGGCGCGCTTTCGCTGGGCGCCCACGGAGCCAGCGCCGCGACGGCGGCGGCCGCGGCCGCAAACAACGGCACGACCGTCGGCGAACTGGTGGTCACTGCCGAGAAGCGCGAGCAGAACCTGGAGACGGTCCCGGTGGCCGTCTCGGCCTTCACCGCCGCCAAACGGCAGCTGATCGGCATCGACTCGATCCAGGACATGAGCAATTTCACGCCCGGCCTGGAGTACAACAGCTCCACCGACCGAGTGGCCATCCGCGGCGTCGGCCGCCAGACGAACGTGCTTTCGGCCGACGCCTCGGTCGCCAACTACGCCGACGGCATCTACGAGAGCTTCGCGGTGCAGGCGGGCGAATCCGACATCTTCCTGGACCGCGTCGAGATCCTGCGCGGCCCGCAGGGCACCCTCTACGGCCGCAACGCCATCGGCGGCGCCATCAACGAGATCTCGCGCCGGCCAACCAAGGACTGGTACGCCGAGGTGCGCGGCACCTACAGCAACTACAACCGCTTCCTCTTGGAAGGCGCGGTCAGCGGCCCGATCACCAACAACCTGCAGTTCCGCCTGGCCGGCAACTGGGAAAAGCAGACCCGTGGCTGGATCCACGAGGTCGTTCCCGGGGTCTCGGACGAAGGCAACGTCGTCAACGTCATCAACCTCGATGGCCAGCTGCAGGCGCAGTTCAGCGACAAGTTCGAAGGCTGGGTGCGGGTGTTCTACCAGTACTGGAACAACCCGGCCGGCGGCCCCGGCTCGCAGGCCGGCGGCTGGACGCCCTATCCCTTTTACACCTCCGAATTCACTCCGGGCAGCCCGGTGTTCAATCCCGGCTATGCCTGCTCGGGCCAGCCGACGGTGCAGAATGTCGTCAATCCGTCACCAGACGGCTGCACCAACCCGGCGACCAAGAGCCCGTGGCTGGCGGCGCGCAACGAGGCCTGGCGGGTGTGGCTGCCGTACGCCTTCACCATCGCCACGCAATGGGTCTATCACGGCCCGGGCTTCGACGTGAAGTACATCACCGGCGGGGTGAACTATAGGTACAATCTCTACGGTCCTGCCGGCTCTATTACCAACAACCAAGGCGGTCCGGCGACCTCGTACACTCTCCAGGAGCCCATTCCTGGCTTTCTCGCCCTCAACGTCAGCACCGACAACGAGTTCGTCTACGAACAGGCCGAGAACACCTGGAGCCACGAGATCAACATCCTGTCGACCAACAACAGCCCGTTCCAGTGGCTGGTCGGCGCCTACTACTTCTATCAGCACTTCATTCAGCCGGTCTATGTCGTCACCAAGAACCAGCCGCAGCTGAACGGACCGTTCCCGGCGGTGTGCGCAGGAACCGGTGGGGTGTCGGCGTGTCCGGACCAGAACGACATGCGCTACTATGACAACCGCCCGGATCTGACGGCCAAATCGGAGGCCGTCTTCGGTCAGATCGACTGGAAGTTCATCCCGACACTGAAGCTCACTTTGGGCGCGCGCTATTCCGCCGACCAGAAGGCGGGCGCGGAGTCGACGCGCGTCATCTGCTTTGCGCTGCCGTCGTGCCTGACAACGCCGTACATCCCGGGCGTGACGGCGTATCAACAGCTGCAAACGCCGGAGCTTTACGGCCCGTTCACACCGGGTATCGATATCACCCAAGTAGGGAGCGTGGTTTCGCAGCAGCCCGCCCCTGGCGTGGTCGGGTCGACGATCTTCAACCCTGCCACCGGCTTCGCGACCCGCTACTACAACGCTCACTGGCAGGCGGTGACCGGGACGGCAGGGCTGGAGTGGACGCCCAATCCCGACACCCTGGTCTATGGCAAGTACAGCCGCGGCTACAAGGACGGCGGCTTCAACATCGGCATCTTCACCGCCATCAGCTTCTATCCCTACACCGCCGCCGAGCACGTCGACTCGTTCGAAGCCGGCTTCAAGCGGACCTGGGGACACACGCTGACGACCAACCTCGCCGCCTTCTGGTACCACTACACAAACCTGCAGATTCCCTACACGATCGTGGCGACCGGCGGCGGCATCACCCAGAACAACACCGAGTTCTACAACGTGCCGGATTCGATCTCTCGCGGACTCGAGGCCGAGATCACGTGGGCGCCGACCGAGCACCTGACGATCCTGTTCGATTACTCGTATGACGACGCCTACATTCAGAAGGGCGCGCTGCCGGACTCGGTCGACCCGACCGCGGCCCAGCCCGGGGCGAAGCCGCTGCCGTGCACCAACTATGCGGGCGGTCCGACGCCTTGCGTCGTCGACGCCTACAGCGGCGGCCTGGTGTTCAACTCGAACCAGGCGGCGAGCGCGTTCGGCACTCCCCCGGGCGCTGGCTACTGCACCCCGGCCTTCCCCGGCGCGCCAGGCTGCGAAGTCTGGCAGAACCTGGCCGGCAACCGGCTGCCCAATGCGCCCAAGAACAAGATCGCGTTGAACGCCGTCTATACGTGGAACATGTTCAGCGGCCAGATGGCGATGTCGGGAAGCTACATCTGGCGTGACGTCCAGTACGGGACCCTGTTCACCCGCTGGTACAACGCCGCCCCGTCGTGGGATGAGTTCGACGCCCGCCTGACCTGGACCTCGGCCAACGGCCGCGTGAAGGTGATCGGCTACGGCAAGAACCTCTTCAACAGCATCGGCTACGACGCCGGCGCCACCGGCGACCGCCGGGCCGGCAGCTACGATGTGTTCAACGGCGTCGGGCCCGGTTACTTCTCGCAAGTCAACTACGTCGACCCGACGACGCCGATCGAGAAGACCTACTCGGTGACGCCGCCCCGGACGTACGGCATCGAGGTCGACTACAAGTTCTTCTAGGGGCTGAGTTCTTTAGGGTCCGGACAAGGGCGGCGGGCATGAGCCCGCCGCCCTCTCTTCGTGGCCGGGTGGCCATACGCGGGGCCTGCGCGTCGACGACTGCCATCACTCATTGACGGGTCGCGCCCGCTGGCGCAGCTTCCGTCAGTCCACTCAGAAAACAAAATAGCGCGAGTGGCCTTGGGAATTGGGGAGCCGACATGGCGAAGACCGGTCTTCTGGCGTCCGTGGCGTTCGGCGCCCTTGTTCTGGCTGGCGGCGCAGCGCGCGCGGCCACGGCGGCGGCGGCAACGACAGGGACCGCCGCCACCGTGGGCGAGCTGGTGGTCACCGCCGAGCGACGCACCGAGAACATCCAATCGGTGCCGGTGGCGATCTCCGCCTTCTCGCAGGAGAAGCTCAAGGCCGAGAAGATCGAGGGCGGCGAGGGCCTGCTCACCCAGATCCCGAACGCCAACTACACGCGCGGCAATTTCGGCGGCTACAACTTCAAGATCCGGGGCATCGGCACCGACGTCGTCACCTTCCTCGGCACGGCCGGCGTCAGCGTCAACGAGAACGAGCTGCCGCTGACCACCAACCACTTCCAGGACACCGAGTTCTACGACACCGAGAACGTGGAGGTGTTCCGCGGGCCCCAGGGCACGCTCTTCGGCCGCAACGCCACCGGCGGGGCGGTCGACGTCATCACCCGCAAGCCCACCGACAAGTTCGAGGGCTACATCGACGGCGAGTACGGCAACTACGACACCATCAAGGTGCAGGGCGCGATCAACATTCCGCTAGGCTCGGCCTTCGCTTTCCGCTTCGCGGGCTTCCGCTGGTACGACCACGGCTACGGCTTCAACAGCTTCACCGACAAGCGCGTCGATGGCCGGGACCTGGGCGGGTTCCGCGCCACCTTGAGCTTCAAGCCTTCGGACAAGTTCGACGCCTATCTGCTGGCCGAATACTTCAACGAGAACGACAACCGCAACCGCGTCGGCAAGCAGCTGTGCATCAAGGACCCGGGACCCTCGAGCGTCGGCGGCGTGGTCGTCCCTGCCGCGGGCGGACCGGTCAATTCGAACTATGCCGCCTTCCTGAACCAAGGCTGCATCCCCGGATCGCTCTATCAGGACGCCGCCTACGGCACCCTGAATTCCAACGGCACCCTTGCCGGCGTGCTCGCCAACCTCGGCGGCTTCTCGAACGGCACGGACCTATTCGCCAACCACCCGCTGCAGGATCGGAACCTGCACGACATCGAGTCGGCCCTGCAGCCACAGTACCAGGCGAACCAGTACACGCTCGACCTGCACATGAACTGGCACCTCACCGATGAGCTGACCTTGGAATCGATCACTGGCTACAACCGCGAGATCGACACCAACGCCGAGGACTACAACCGGATCGTCCCGCACACGCCGTTCGCGCCGGTGGCGACCTCGGGATTCGGGCCCCTGCCGCTGCTGCTCTTCCCCAACGGCGTCATTCAGGATCCGCAGACCGGGACGTCCAACCTGCTCAACAGCTTCGACTATGGGGACGGCCAGAGCGTCGAGTACACCCAGGAGCTGCGCCTGGTTTCCTCTTCCCCGGGCCGGCTGAATTTCCTGGCGGGGGCTTTCTATTCCGAACTCGACACGCACACGACGCCGAACGACTATTACGTCGAGAGCAGCTCGCTGACGGGCTTCTCGCTCGAGAACAACCTCGTCTACGACCTCACTTACTGGGGGGCCCTGGCTGGCGGGGCCAATGCGGCGGCGGCAACGGCTGCGGCCCAGGGCGCGGCGCCCTTGGGCGGCCTCATCTATATCCAGCCCGGTTACCCGCCCAACGGGACGGGCCACAACTATTACGACGCCCGCGGCGGCCTCGGGCACCTGAAATCCTACGCAGGGTTCGGCGAGGTTTACTACAATATAATGCCGGATCTGAAGCTGACCCTGGGCGGCCGCTATACGGTCGACCAGCTGCTCAACTACCAGTTCCCGATCGAGCTGCTGTCCGCCTCCCCGAACAACGGGCCGGTGTTCACCGATCCAGGCTTTCCGCTCTCGCAGTATCCAGGACTCGGCCCGGCGCTCGGCTTCCCCAATGGCATTCCGGGGACGCCCGATCCGGCCTACGGCGGCTTTCCGCAGACGATCTGTGCGACCTCGACGGTCACCTGCGTGGTGCCTCAAAGGGTCACGTTCCGCGAGTTCACGGGCCGGGCGGTCCTGGAATGGACGCCCAAGCTCAACTTCACCGACCAGACGATGGTGTATGCGTCGTACTCGCGCGGCTACAAGGGCGGCGGTTTCAACACCCCCTGCCAAGCTTCGCTCGGCGTCTCCGGCGGCCAGGGCGGCGCCTGCGGCTATCCGCTGTCGTTCCTGCCCGAATTCATCAACGCCTTCGAGATCGGAACCAAGAACACCCTGCTGGGCGGCGCCCTGACCTTGAACGGGGACTTCTTCTACTATGATTACTCGAACTACCAGATCTCACGCATTGTCTCCGAGTCCTCGGTCAACGAGAACATCAATGCGCGCGAGTGGGGCCTGGAGTTCGAGGGCCGCTGGACCCCGGTGCGCAACCTCGAGCTGACCGCCATCGTCGGTTACCTGAACAGCAGCATCACCGGCGGCACGTCGATCGACTCACTGAATCTGACCCAAGGAAATCCCAACTACACCGTGGTCAAGCAGACCGGCGGCCAGAACTGCCTGGCGCCGACCGCGGACGTCGCGGCCTGGATCGCTGCCGGCCAGCCGGCGGCGGGTCTGGGCCTTCTGTGCGCTGGCATCCCCGGGACGCCGTTCGCCGGCTCGGGAGCGAACCAGTTCGGCATCCCGGTCGACCTCAATGGAAAGAAGCTGCCGAACACGCCGCCGTGGACCGTCGCACTGGGGGCGACCTATACGCTCAATCTGACGAACGACTGGAGCGCCATCCTGCACGGCGACTGGTACTGGCAGGACAGCAGCTGGGCGCGGATCTACAACGCCATCAACGACCGGCTGCAGTCGTACGACTATGTCAACGCCACCCTGACATTCCACGACGAGCCGCTGCAGCTGGACGTCCAGTTCTTCGTCAAGAACCTCACCAACGCCCAGCCGATCACCGGCACCTATGTCACCGACCCGACCTCGGGCCTTTTCCAGAACGTCTTCACCCTGGATCCGCGCACCTACGGCGTCGAGGTGACGAAGCATTTCTGACCGTCCGATCCTCCCCCGTTTACGGGGGGAGGGGGTGACGAGCGCGCAAGCGCGGGTGCGCTTGCGATGGATCGGCCAAGTGCTTGGCCGATCCATCGAGGAACGCCCCGCGCCTTGAGCGCGGGCTGGGGAAGCTGGGGGAGGGGGCGCAGCGCCGCGCGCCGGCGTTCTTTCGCTTGCCCCCTCCACCGCCTCCGGCGGTCCCCGTCCCCCGCGGGCCCCCCGCGGGGGAGGATTGTTGGCCCATGGCGCGGATGCGCCCTATATCCGTTCATCCTGGCCCTTTGTCGGAGTTCCACACCGTGCGCTACCGCCGCCTGGGAGCCAGCGATCTCGACGTTTCCGTCATCTCGCTCGGCTCCTGGCTCACCTATGGCGTCGGGGTCGAACGCGAACGCGCCATCGCCTGCGTGAAGAAGGCGCTGGATCTCGGAATCAACCTCATCGACACCGCCAACGTCTACGGCCGCGGCGCGGCCGAGAGCCTGCTGGGCGAGGCTCTGGCCGGAACGCCGCGCGACTCCTATGTCCTGGCCACCAAGGTCTTCGGCGAGATGGGCCCCGATGACCGCGGCCTGTCGCGCGCCCAGATCGAAAAGCAGCTCGACGCCTCCTTGAAGCGCCTCCGGGTCGACCACGTCGACCTCTACCAATGCCATCGCTACGATCCCGAGACGCCGCTCGAGGAGACCATGGCGGCGCTGACCGCGGCGGTGCGGTCCGGCAAGACCCGCTGGATCGGCTTTTCCGAATGGTCGCCGAAGAACATCGCCGAGGCCCTGGCGCTTCAGGGCGTCGAGCGCTTCGTCTCCAGCCAGCCGCAGTATTCGCTGCTGTGGCGGCGGCCGGAAAAGGAAGTGATCCCCCTGTGCGCCGCCAACGGCATCTCCCAGATCGTGTGGTCGCCGCTGGCCCAGGGGGTGCTCACCGGCAAGTATTCGCCCGCCTCGCCGCCGCCGGAGGGGAGCCGGGGCGCCAGTGATTCCATGGGCCGCTTCATCGGCGCCTGGCTGAGCCCGGAGGTCCTGACGGCAGTCGAGGGTCTCAGGCCCCTGGCGGCGGAAGCCGGCGCCACCCTGGCGCAGTTTTCGCTGGCCTGGGTGCTGCGCCAGGAAAACGTCGCCTCGGCCATCGTCGGCGCGAGCCGCCCCGAGCAGCTCGACGAGAACGCCGCCGCCGCCGAGCTCACCATCGATCCGGCGCTGTTTTCCCGGGCCGAGGAGATCGTCGCCGCCGTCCCGGCGCGAGCCGGCTGATGGACGCGGCTGGGGCGCCCGCCGCCGCCGCGCCGGCGCGGCCGGCGCCGACACACCGGCGCACCGGCCGCGACCTGACCCAGGGGCCGATCACCCGCACCCTGCTGCTGTTTTCCCTGCCGCTCATGGCCGGCAACGCCCTGCAGTCGCTGAGCCTGACGGTGAACCAGATCTGGGTCAGCCATCTGCTGGGCGAGGCGGCCATCACCTCGCTGGGCAACGCCAACATCGTGATGATGCTGATGCTGGGGGCCGTGTTCGGCGTCGGCATGGCCGCCAACATTCTGGTGGCCCAGGCCGTCGGGGCCCGGGACTTCCCGCTGGTGAAGCAGGTCATGGGCACGACCACGGTGTTCTTCGTCCTGCTTTCGGTGACGCTGGCAGCCGCAGGGGTGCTGCTGTCGCCGCGGATCCTCGACCTCATGGGCACGCCGCCCGAGGCGCGCCACGGCGCCATCGTCTACCTGCGCGTCAGCTTCGGCGCCGTGCCCTTCATGTACTTCTTCATGTTCATGCAGATGGCCCAGCGAGGGGCGGGAGACTCGATCACGCCCTTCTGGTTCCTGGCGCTGTCGCTGATCATCGACATCACCCTCAATCCGCTGCTGATCCGCGGCATCGGTCCGTTCCCGAAGCTCGGCATCGCCGGCTCGGCGACCTCCACCCTGGTGGGCCAGGGGACGGCGCTCATCTTCCTGATGGCCCACCTCTACCGGAAGAACAGCGTGCTGGTGCTCCGGCGCGGCGAGTTTCGGCTGCTGCGGCCGAACCTGGACATCTTCCGCTCCATCGTTACCCGCGGCATCCCCATGGGCCTGCAGATGCTGGTGATGAGCGGCACGGCCGCGGTGATGCTCGGCTTCGTCAACCGCTACGGCTACCTCACCGCCGCGGCCTATTCGATCTCGTCGATGATCTGGAGCTACCTGCAGATGCCGACGATGGCGATCGGCGCCTCGGTCTCGTCCATGGCGGGGCAGAACGTCGGCGCCGGCATGTGGGACCGCGTCGGCCAGGTGGCGCGGTCCGGGGTGATGAGCGGGCTCGTGGTCACCGGCACGCTGGCGGTGCTGCTCTACCTCTTCAACGACCAGGTGCTCGGCATCCTGCTGCCGTCAGGCTCGCCGGCGATTCCGCTGGCCCACCACATCAACACCACCGTGCTCTGGGGTTTCGTGATCTTCTCGGTCACCTTCTCCCTCACAGGCGTGATCCGCTCCACCGGCGATGTGCGCGCGCCGCTTCTCATCCTGGTGGTGTCGATGCTGGTGGTGCGCATCCCGTTCGCCGCGGCCATGAGCCGCGTCATCGGCGAGGACGCCATCTGGTGGAGCTTCCCGCTGGGCACCATCAGTTCGGCGGCGCTCACCGCCCTCTACTACCGCTACGGGCCCTGGCGGCGGGCCCGCATGCTCGACGACACGCCTCTGGGCACGGCCGGCGACGCGGGCCTGGCCACCCCGGCGGTGCAGCCGCGCGAGCCCGGGGCGCCGCCGGCGGCCGCGCTGGCCACCCGAAGCTGACCCTTCCGCCGGCGCGCCCGCCGCGTCTATGATCGGCGATAACCTGCTTTTCCTCGAGGGCGTCATGCGCTTCGGCATCTTCTACGAGCACCAGCTTCCGCGGCCCTGGACCGAGGGGCTGGAGCTGCAGCTGTTCCAGGACGCCCTGGACCAGGTCGAACTGGCCGACCGTCTGGGTTTCGACAACGTCTGGGAGGTCGAGCACCATTTCCTGGAGGAGTATTCGCACTCCTCCGCGCCCGAGGTCTTCCTCGCGGCCTGCAGCCAGCGCACCAAGCAGATCCGGCTGGGGCACGGCATCGTGCTCATGCCGCCCGGCTACAACCACCCGGCGCGCGTGGCCGAACGCATCGCCACCCTCGATCTGGTGTCCGGCGGCCGGGTCGAGTTCGGCACCGGGGAAAGCTCGGCGCTGCTGGAGCTGGCCGGCTACGGCGTCGCCGTCGAGGAAAAGCGCAACGCCTGGCGCGAGGCGGTGGAGCAATGCGCCAACATCCTCGCCATGGACCCCTATCCCGGGTTCGAAGGCCAGTTCTTTTCCATGCCGGCGCGCAACCTCGTCCCCAAGCCGGTGCAGAAACCCCATCCGCCGCTGTGGGTGGCGTGCTCCAACCGCGAGACCATCAAGCTCGCCGCGCGCCTGGGCATCGGCGCGCTCACCTTCGCCTTCGTCGATCCGGCGGAGGCCTCCCAGTGGGTCGGCGACTACTACCGGATCCTCGAGGAGGAGTGCGTGCCCATCGGCCACGCCGTCAACGCCAATATCGCCATGGTCTCCAGCTTCGGCCTGCATCCCGACCTGGACGAGGCCGGGCGGCGCTTCCGCGAGGGCTTCCGCTTCTTCCAGTTCGCGCTCGGCTGGCATTACGGCTTCGGGGTGCAGACGCCCGGCCGCACCAACATCTGGGAGAAGTTCCAGGGCGCGCTCGCCAACATGCCGCCCCAGGCCCCGGCGGAAGGCGGCATCTCGACGCCCCAGGGGTTGCGCGAGCACCTGCGCAAGTTCGAGGCCTGCGGGGTCGATCAGGTGTGCTTCATCCAGCAGGCCGGCCGCAACCGCCACGATCACATCTGCGAGGCGCTGGAGCTCTTCGGCAGCGAGGTCATGGGCGAGTTCAAGGCGCGCGAGGCCGAACGCGAGCGCGCCAAAGCCGAGCGCCTGGCGCCGGCGATCGAGAAGGCGTTCCGGCGCAAGAAATGGATGAAGCCCCTGGCGGACGACGAGATTCCGCCGGTGGCGGCGCTCGGCCGCAAGATCGCCGAGGAGGCGGCTGCCAAGGGCGAGCCGCTTCCGCCCAACCCGGTGCGCGAAGCCTGGGTCAAGGCGCTCGGGGGCGCCCCGGCGAAGGCTTAGAACTCCTCTCCCAAAGGGAGAGGAAGGGCCCGCCGAGCGCCCTGGGGCGCGAGGTGGGAAGGTGAGGGGTTACAGCGCTTCAGAAGCGGGCCGCGCCGCCGCAGCGAATGATCGCGGAGCGTAACCCCTCACCTCCCATCGCTCGCTTCCGCTCGCGACGGGCCCCTCCCTCTCCCTACGCGTCTCCCTGCGGGAGAGGTGTTTGGCCGCTTGCCCCGGCGCCGTTCTTTCTTACAATCGTTTGAATCCCCGCCGCCCGGAAGGAGCGCCATGGAGATCCATCCGGAGATCGCCGAACTCGTCGGCCCCATCGACTTCGATCCCGACGCCCTGCTCGAGAAATACATCGCCGAGCGCGACAAGCGCCTGCGCCCCGACGGCATCTCCCAATACGTCGAGGTCAAGGCCGAGTTCTCGCACTACGTCGAGGACCCTTATGTCGAACGCCTCGAGCGGGCGCCGGTGTTCGACGAAGTGGAGTTCGCCATCATCGGCGGCGGCTTCGGGGGGCTGCTCATGGGGGCGGCCCTGCGCAAGGCGGGCCTAAGCACCATCCGCGTCATCGACGCGGCCGGCGATTTCGGCGGCACCTGGTACTGGAACCGCTATCCGGGGGCGATGTGCGACGTGGAGTCGTACTGCTACCTGCCGCTCTTGGAGGAGCTGAACTACATCCCGCGCCACAAGTATTCGTTCGCGCCGGAGATCCTGGAGCACAGCCGCGCCATCGCCCGCCATTTTGGGCTCTACGACCACGGCCTGCTGCAGACCAAGGTCACCGACCTTGCCTGGGACGAGGCGGCGCGGCGCTGGATCGTGCGCACCGACCGAGGGGATGCCTTCAAGGCGCAGTACGTCGCCATGGCCACCGGACCGCTGAGCCGGCCCAAACTCCCGGGCATCCCCGGCATCGACGCGTTCGCGGGCCACACCTTCCACACCAGCCGCTGGGACTACGCCTACACCGGCGGCGACAGCTCCGGCGGTCTTGCTGGCCTTGCCGACAAGCGCGTCGGCATCCTGGGCACCGGGGCCACCGCGATCCAGTGCGTGCCGCACCTGGGCGAGTGGGCCCGGCAGCTGTACGTCTTCCAGCGCACCCCCTCGTCGGTGGACGTGCGCAACAACGGCCAGACCGATCCGGACTGGGCTGCGGGCCTGCAGCCCGGCTGGCAACGGCGGCGGCAGGACAACTTCAACATCCTCGTCGCCGGCGGCGACCAGGACGAGGACCTGGTCCACGACGGCTGGACGGACATCTTCCGCAAGCTCACCGGGACGGCGGCAAAGGAGGCGTCCCGGAAGCTCGGGCGGCGGCTCAGCGGGGCCGAACGCGCCGAGCTGATGCGGCTGGCGGACTACAAGAAGATGAACGAGATCCGCTCGCGGGTGGACGAGATCGTGAGGGATCCGGCGACCGCGGCGGCGCTCAAGCCCTGGTACCGGCAGTTCTGCAAGCGCCCGTGCTTCCACGACGAGTATCTGCAGACCTTCAACCGGCCCAACGTCACCCTGGTCGACACCGAGGGCAGGGGGGTGGAGCGCCTGACGCGCAGCGGGGTGGTGGCGAACGGCCGCGAGTATCCCCTCGACTGTCTTATCTTTGCGACCGGCTTCGAAGTCGGCACCTCCTACTGGCGCCGCTCGGGCTACGACATCAGCGGCCGCGGCGGGGTGAAGCTGTCGGAGCACTGGGGCGAGGGGCTGCGCACCCTGCACGGCCTCACCGCCCACGGCTTTCCCAACTGCTTCTTCCTGGGGTTCACCCAGACGGCGATCACCATCAGCGTTCCCCAGGCGCTCTCCGAGCAGGCACAGCACGTGGCCTACATGGTGGGCGAGGCCCGTCGCCGCGGGGCCGAGGTTCTCGAACCCACGGCCGAGGCGGAGGAGGCCTATGTCGCCGAAGTGCGGAGCCTGGCTCGCCTTGGCCTGCGCTTCTACGCCGAGTGCACCCCGGGCTACTACAACAGCGAAGGCGCGGTGGGTAACCGCAACGGCTTCTTCTCCGATTTCTACGGCGCCGGCCCGTTGCGGTTCTTCGAGCTGCTGGCCGAGTGGCGCGCCGCCGGCGACATGGCGGGATTGGCGTTGAGCTAGCGCTCCCCTCAGGCGCCGTAACCCCTCACCTTCCCACGACCTCGCTACGCTCCGGCGCGGGCCTCCCTCTCCCTGCGGGAGAGGTGTAAGGGGCGTTGCTCCTTCTTCTCCTCTCCCATCGGGAGAGGAGGGGCCCATTGCGAAGCAATGGGGAGGTGAGGGGTTATGGTGTCAGAGGAGGATCCACGATGACTCTGGTCCACGAAGCCGAGATCGCCGGCGACTGGCGCGCCGGGCGCAACACCGCCGCCACCCAGAAGGGCTCGATCCACGACGACGCCACCGCCTCGAAGCTCGGCTTCAAGGGCGGCACCGTGGCCGGCTCGCTGCACATGGACCAGTTCGCGCCGCTGCTCGTCAAAGCCTTTGGCGAGGGGTGGCTGAAGCGCGGCAACGTCTCGCTCTACTTTCGCCAGGCCACCACCGATGGCGAGCGCGTCCGCGCCTCTGTGCGCCCCGGGGAGCGGCATGCCCGTTTGTGGATGGAGAACGAGGCCGGCGACCTCATCATGGAAGGCACGGCCAGCGCCGGCCGCGCCGATATCGAGACCGAGCTGGTGGGCCGCCTCGCCGGCCAGGCGCGCGCCGCCAAGGGCGCCCTGCGCATCCTGGGCCAGGTCGCCGAGGGCGACACGGTCGAGGCGGTCGCCGGCCGCATCGGCGCCGAGGCCGTGGCTGCACGCCTGAAGACCATTCCGGAGACGATGCCGCAGTATCAGGCCGATCCGCCGGTGCTGCCGCCGTCGCTGGCGGTGCATCTCTACCGCGCCGCCCAGACCAAGCTGCTGAAGCTTGCCGGGCCCGTAGTCGGCCTCTTCGGCGCCATCGAGCTGCAGGCGCTGGCCGGCCCGCTGACGGCCGAGACCGATTACATCCTGCGCGCGCGGGTGCTGGCGCTGAGCGAAAGCCCCAAGACCGAGAATGTCTGGTTCCAGGCCTGGGCCGCCGATCCGGCCAGCGGCGAGGACGTCGGCTGGATGATCATGTACCTGCGCTTCATGAAGGCCTCTTCGCCGCTCTGGCGCTGAGAGGCCCTGCGGTCACGAAGCCGGCCGGCCGAGAGCCTTCGACATGGCCGAGGCGATGATCTGCCGCTGATCGGCGGTGCACTTCACCTCTTCGCAGACACGGTCAGTTGTCTTGCGCATGATCTCGGGCGTCGCCGCCAGCACCACCGGGAGTATCTCAGTCGTCAGTCGCTGTCTGAGCAGCGCCGCCTTTGCGATGATGGCGCGTCCCGTGTCGCTCTCCTCGAACGTTATCATGTCGCGCAGCTCCTTCTCCGAGTAGGTCTGCGCCGTGACCTTCGCGCCAATGGCCATCAACTGAGGACCCAGTTGCAGCATCTCCTGTTCCATATCGTCCAGGACCCGCGCGGTGAGTTCGCCGCCGTTCGCCGCCAGGGTCTTCCTCAGACTGGCCTTCAGCGGCTCGTACATCGCCCGCAGCTGTGCGGCGTATTGGGCCTGACCGCCCTGTATTTCCTGCAGCCTGACGGCCAGGGCGAGCTTGGCCGGATCGGGCTGCGCCGAGGCGGCGCTCTGCGCCCAGCTTGATCCGGCCGCACTGACGCCGACGGCCACGGCCGCCATCATCGCGGCAAACGTCTTCATTGTTCTCTCCCGCTCGGTCCTCTGTCATCTTGGCGGAGGCAAAGCTCAGCGGCAACCGGAGGCGCGATGATCGAATTCTTCTTCGACTGCTCCAGTCCCTGGACCTGGCTCGCCTTCGAGAACATCCAGCCGCTGGCGGCCGAGTTCGGCGAGACCCTCGTCTGGCGCCCGATCCTGGTGGGTGGGATCTTCAACACCATCAATCCGTCGGTCTACCAGAGCCGCGAGCGCCCGGTGCCCGCCAAGGCCCAGTACATGCTCAAGGATCTGGCCGACTGGGCGCGGGTGGCGGGCCTGAAGATCAAGATGCCGCCGACGGTGTTTCCGGTGAACAGCGTCAAGGCCATGCGCGCCGCACTGGTGCTGGAGCCGCGGGGGCTCCTGGTCCCCTTCGCCCGCGAGGTCTTCCGCCTCTACTGGAGCGAGGACGCCGACATCTCCAAGGACGAGGTGCTGGCGCGCGCCCTGGCCAAGGTCGGGGCCGAGCCGGCGGAGGTCATGGCCGCCATCGCCGAGCCGCAGATCAAGGAGAAGCTGCGCGCCAACACCGACGAGGTGATGGCGCGCGGCGGCTTCGGCTCGCCCACGATCTTCGTCGACGGTGACGACATGTATTTCGGCAACGACCGCCTGCCGCTCGTCCGCGCCGCCCTTGAAGGTCGGGAATCCCCAACCGGCAAGGGGGCGGAGCGCCGCCGCGCCAGCGCGACCGCCTGAGGGCTGCCGTCTACTCCACCCGCACGTAGTCCAGGCGACGGGCGAGCCAGCAGCCGAGCCGGAGGCGCTCGGGCCGATGGTCGGGATCGCGCCGGAAGGCCAAGGTCCAGTCGCCGGGCGGGGTGTAGTCCAGCGCCCGCAGGCACGGCAGCACCCACAGATCCGGTCCGACCGGATCGAGCCGCTCCATCGGCCCCTGACCCAGGAACCCCGAGAAGGCGCCCCAGAGGACGCCGCCGGCGTCGGCGATGGTGAGTTCGGCGTCCAGCTCGGCGCAGCGCCAGCGCCCGGCGATGTGGGTGGCGGCGGGACCCGAGCGGGGCGCCAGGAGGGTGCTCTGGTTGTCGCCCGGCCGGTCCATCGACAGGCCGCCGTTTTCGTAGCGCAGGCGCGTGCCGCCGGCGCTGGCTGCGCCGTCCTCGGTCAGATCGAGGCTGGCGGGGGGATAGCCATAGCGCAGGCGCACCTTGCCCGCTTCGGCGGCCTCGATGCGGACCGACAGACCAGTTTCGGGCTCCAGATAGGCGCCGAGCCAGTCGGGCGGCGGCAGGGCGGGCGGCGGCGCCGGCCGGTCCTCGCCCAAGGCGGCGGCGAAGAGGTCCACCGCGGCCTCGTGCGCGTCGGAAAGGTGGTTGAACAGCACCACGATCGAAAGGCGTTCGGCCGGCGCGTACATGCGATGGCTGCGCCAGCCCCAGAGGCCGCCGCCGTGTTCGGTGACGGCGCGACCGAGCGCGGTCCCGCGGCCGAGGCCAAAGCCGTAGAGCGCCGGGGCGCCGTCGGCGAAAGTCACCGGCGCGGACAGCCGGCGGTAGAGCGAGGCGTCGTCCTCGCGGGTGGCGTCGATCCAGCGCTCCCAGGCGATCATGTCGTCGAGGCTGGCGGCGATGCCGGCATCGCCGGTCCAGACGATCCGGTTCTCCGCCGCCCGGAAGCCGCCTTGCTGCATGGCCTCGTAGCCTTGCGTCCCATCCGGCAGAGCGCGGGTGTCGGCTGCGAGGACAGCGGTCTCCATGCCGGCAGGATCGAAGATGCGCGCGCGCAAGACCTCGCCGAAGTCTCGGCCTTCGCGGGCCTCGAGGATGTCGGAGAGGATCCGGAAGTTCTGGTTGGCGTAGGAATATCGCGCGCCCGGGGGAAACTGCAGCGCCCGCGTCGCGCCGATCAGGCGGCGGGCCTCGCCGGCTCCGAACGCCGACTCGGGCGGCGCGCCGCAGAGCATCGCCACCGCCCAATAGTCCCGCAGGCCCGACTGGTTGTGGGCCAGGCGCAGGGCGCTCGGCGCCGGTTCTTCCAGCCGCGGCAGGCGGGAGGCGACCTCGCCATCGAGCACGCTCGGATCGGGGAAGGCATCGAGAAGGGCGGCGCAAGTGAACTGCTTGGTGATCGAGCAGATGCGGAAGAGGGTCTTGGGGCTGAAGGGTATGCGCCGCTCGGCGTTCGCCCAGCCCCAGGCGTGACGGACGCGGACCTCCCCCCGGCGCACCACCGCAACCGCGCCCCCCGGCCCCGGATAGCGGCGCGGCAAAGCTTCCAGGACGGCGTCGAGTCGGTCGGCCATGGCCGCTCTTAGCAGAGAGCCGGACGAGCCGGCGCCAAATGCCGTCTGGCGCCCGAGTCGGCGCCCTTCTAGGAGGAGCGCATGCACGCCACGCGCCGCAGACTGCTGCAGGTCTCGGCCCTCGCCCTGCCGGCCCTCGCCATGTCCAAGCCCAGGCCCCTGCGCCTCCTCATCCTCGGCGGCACCGGCTTCATCGGCCCGCACCAAGTGCGCTACGCCCTGGCCCGCGGCCACAAGGTGACGCTGTTCAACCGCGGCCGGCAGAAGGAGGCCTGGCCGGGCCCTGTCGAGGAGCTCATCGGCGACCGCAACGCCGGCGACCTGAAGGCGCTGGCCGGCCGGGACTGGGACGTCGCCATCGACGATCCCACCACCCTGCCGTTCTGGGTCCGCGACGCCGGCAAGGTCCTTGGGGGCCATGTCGGCCAGTACGTCTTCATCTCCACGATCTCGGTCTATGCGAGCAACGACAAGCCGGCGGACGAAACCGCTGCGCTGGCCCAATACGCCGGCAAGGACCCGTTCGCGGAAAAGACGGTCACCAACGACACCTACGGCCCGCTGAAGGCGGTGAGCGAGGCCGAGGCGCAGCGCCAGTTCCCGGGCAAGGCGGCCATCGTTCGCCCGGGCCTCATCGTCGGGCCGGGCGATCCCACTGACCGCTTCACCTACTGGCCGGTGCGCCTGGCGCGCGGCGGCGAGGTCCTGGCCCCCGGCGACGGCTCCGACCCGGTTCAGTTCATCGACGTCCGCGACCTCTCAGAGTGGACCATCCGCGTCGCCGAGCAGCGCTCGCTGGGCGTCTTCAACGCCACCGGCCCGGCCCGGCCGCTGACCATGCGCCGCTTCCTTCCGGG
The DNA here is from genome assembly GCA_035946795.1 of Caulobacteraceae bacterium. Classification (GTDB taxonomy): domain Bacteria; phylum Pseudomonadota; class Alphaproteobacteria; order Caulobacterales; family Caulobacteraceae; genus Acaudatibacter. The sequence continues at coordinate 87,190 of DASYYX010000042.1, forward strand.
CGTCGGCGCCGGCGTGGGCGCCAGAGCGCGCCTCACTTGGGTTTCGACCGACTTCCTCGAAAAGCAGGAGGTGCAGCCCTGGAGCGACCTGCCGGTGTGGATCCCGGCCCGCGGCGATTCCGCCGGCTTCCATCGGCGCAGCATCGCGCGGGCGCTGGCCGCCGGCCTCTCGTACCGGCCGCTGCCGACCACGGCGGCCGACACTCTGGCCTGGTTCCGGAGCCTTCCGAGCGAGCGCCAGGGCAAGCTCCGGGCCGGCCTTTCTCCGGAGCGTGAAGCGGCGCTGCTGTCGCAATGGAAGGCGTGGAAGGCTTGAACGTAAGGAGAGTTTTCCTTACGTTCGAAGCATGGTCACCCTGACTCTCAGCAAGAAGGCGCAGGTCACGCTCAGGCGGGAGCTGCTCGATCATCTCGGCGTCCTGCCCGGGGATCGGATCACTCTCGAAAAGCGACCAGGCGGCGCACTACAGCTCAGGGCCGCCCCGAAGCGAAAGATCCAGGAGCTTTTCGGCATGCTGAAACCGCCGGGGGGCAAACACGCCACCCTCGAGGAAATCAAAGCTGCGATCGAGGCGGGTTGGGCCGGTGAAAGTTGAGGATAACCGCCGATTCCAATCTTCTCCTGCGGGCCATCGTTCGCGATGACGCGGCGCAGAGCGCCTTGGCGCGGGCCGAACTCGATCGGGCCGAAGCGGTGGTGGTCCCAGTCGTAGCGCTCTGCGAGTTCGCGTGGGTCCTGAAGCGCGTCTACCGCTTCACGGCCGCTGCGGTCGGCGAGGCCATCACCGCCATCCTGGAAACGGAGAACGTCGCGACCGATCGCGCCGCCGCCGCCGCCGGGCTCTCCTTGCTGCGCGCAGGCGCCGATTTCGCCGACGGTGTCATCGCCCACCAGGGAGAGGAGCTCGGAGGAGAGGTTTTCGTCTCCTTCGACGCCGCAGCCGTCCGGCGGTTTCGGGCCGCCGGGGTAGCGGCGCGCCTGCCGATGGCCGACTCGGGCTGAGGTGGTTGGCGGCGGCCCCCTCAACCGCTCCAGGCCGCGGCGAACGCGACCACTTGCGCCGCCACCGTCTCCACCTGCCAGGAATCGCGCGGATCGAGGAAGGCGCCGTCCTCGGAAAAGAGGCCGACGCCGGTGTTCAGGGTGGCGCCAAATGGCGTCGGCCAGCCGCGCAGGGCGTGGACGATGGCGCGCAGGCTGGCGAGCGCCGAGCCGCAGGCCTGGTGGCCGCTGGCGGCGACAATGCAGCCGGCGGCGCGGCCGTCCAGGTACGGGCGCTCGTCCTCCTTGAGCCATTCGAGGCAATCGAGCGCGTTCTTGACGAGGCCCGAGATCGAGCCGTGGTAGCCGGGGGTGGCGATGATCACCCCGTCGGCGAGCCGCACCGCCTCGACGAAGCGCTCCAGGTCGGCAAAGCGCTCGGGGGCGCTGGGATTGTAGATCGGCAGCGAGGCCAGGAAGGCCCCGCCGAAGAGCTCGGTCCTGGCGCCGGCGTCGGCGGCGAAGCCCAGGGCCCTGGCGAGCGCCGTCTCGCTCGTCGAGCCGGACCTGACGGTGCCGCCGATGCCGACGATGAAGGGTGGGCGCGCGCCGTTCACGCCTCGGCCGGCTGGGCGCTGCGCCGCGCCGAATACTTGGCTTTCACCTCATCGATGGCGGCGGAATACTTGTCCTGGGCCGACTCGCGCAGCTTCGGCAGGTGGTAGGTCGGGAAGAGGTCGTTGTCGGGCTGGTAGTCCCTGAGCACCTGCTTGGCGACGGTGACCTTGTGCACCTCGGTGGGTCCATCGGCGATCCCCATGACCAGCGCGCTCGTCACCATGCCCATGAACGGCATCTCGTTGGAGACGCCGATGGCCCCGTGGATGTGCGCCGCGGTGGTGGCGATGTCGTGATAGACCTTGGGCATGGCCACCTTGATGGCGGCGATGTCCTTGCGGACCTTCTTGTAGTCCTTGTGCTTGTCGATCAGCCAGGCGGTGCGCAGCACCAGCAGGCGGAAGGACTCGAGCTGGATCCAGCAGTCGGCGATCTGCTGCTGCACCATCTGGAAGTCGGCGAGCCGACCCTGCCGGGTCTGGCGCGACACCGCCCGTCGGCACATCAGGTCGAAGGCATGCTTGCAGGCGCCGACGGTGCGCATGGCGTGGTGCACCCGCCCGCCGCCCAGGCGGGTCTGGGCGATGACGAAGGCGCCGCCGCGCTCCCCCAAGAGGGCGTCCTTGGGCACGCGGACGTTGTCGTAGCGCAGGTAGCCGTGACCGCCCTCGCCCTCGTGGCCGACGCCGATGTTGCGGATCGTCTCCACCCCGGCCGTGTCCTTCGGCACCAGGAAGATGGAGGTGCGCCGGTACGGGTCCTTGGCCTCCGGATCGGTGACGGCGTAGACCACCAGCAGCTTGGCGAAGCGTGAGCCCGAGGAGAACCATTTCTCGCCGTTGATCACCCATTCGTCGCCCACCAGCTCGGCGCGGGTGCGGAAGGTCAGCGGATCGGAGCCGCCGGTCGGCTCGCTCATCGAGAAGGCGGAGCGGATCTCCCCTTCGAGCAGGGGCTTGAGCCAGCGCTCCTTCTGCTCCGGCGTGCCGTAATGGGCGATGATCTCGGCATTGCCGGTGTCGGGCGCCTGGCAGCCGAAGATCAGCGGCGCCAAGCCGTTGCGGCCGAGCTTCTCGTTCATCAGCGCCAATTTCAGCTGGCCATAGCCCTGACCGCCGAGCTCGGGACCGAGATGGCAAGCCCACAGGCCCTCAGCCTTCACCTTCTGCTGCAGCGGCTTGATGAACTTCTCGCGGCCCTCGGTCGACCAGACCGCCATGCCCAGGTGCGAGATCGGCTCGACCTCCTCGGCCATGAACTCCTCGATCCAGTCGAGCTTCTTCTGGAATTGCGGATCGGTCTCGAAGTCCCACGCCATGGCGGTCTCCTCATCCTCGCTTTTGCATCTCATTCAACCTTGCCGCGTCGGGCCGGCCGGTGCAATCGATGAGTGAAACATCTGTTTGAGGGAGCGCCGCCACATGCAGACCGCCGCCCGGAGGCTCGGATTTTCGCCGGCGCGCCTCTCACGCCTCGATGAATTCATCCAGCGCCGGTACCTGGACAGCGGCCGTTTCCCGGGCGCGGTCACCATGATCGCCCGCCGCGGCGAGATGGCGCACGTTTCCGTCCAGGGTCTCGCCGACGTCGAGCGCGCGACGCCGCTTTGCGAGGACGCCATCTTCCGCATCTATTCGATGACCAAGCCGATCACTTCGGTGGCCTTCATGATGCTGGCGGAGGAGGGCAGGGTCGCCCTCGAGGATCCGGTCGCAGCCTATATCCCGGCTTGGAAGGACCTGGGCGTCTTCGTCGCCGGCCTTCCCGGCGCCTTCCTGACCCGCCGGCCGGAGCGGCCGATGCAGATCATCGACCTGCTGCGCCACACCAGCGGCCTCACCTACGGCTTCCAGTCGCGCACCAATGTCGATGCGGCCTATCGCAAGGCGGGCGTGGGCGAGATGACCACCAAGATGCCACTGGCCGAGATGATCACGGCGCTGGCCGCGATGCCGCTGGAGTTTTCGCCGGGCGAGGCGTGGAACTACTCGGTCTCCACCGACGTCCTCGGCTACCTCGTCGAGGTCATCTCCGGGCGCCCGTTCGCCGATTTCGTGCGCGAGCGCATCACCGAGCCTCTGGCCATGGCCGACACCGCCTTCTTCGTCCCGCCGCAGAAGGCCGACCGCCTGGTCGCCTGCTATACCCGCGGCGAGGACGGGCGTCTGAAGCTCCAGGACGATCCCAAGGCCAGCGCCTATCTCGCGCCGCCCACCTTCTATTCCGGCGGCGGCGGCATGGTCTCGACCGGCGCCGACTACATGGCCTTCGCCAACATGCTGCGCGCGGGCGGACGCGCCGGCAAGGAACGGCTGCTGTCGCGCAAGACCCTGGCGCTGATGACCGCCAACCATCTCCCGGGCGGCGGCGACCTCACGCAGCTGTCGCGCTCGCTGTTCTCCGAGTCGATCTACGCCGGCGTCGGTTTCGGCCTCGGCTTCGCCGTCCTCACCGATCCGGCCAAGGCCATGCTGCCTTCCAGCGCCGGCGAGTTCTACTGGGGCGGCGCGGCCAGCACCGCCTTCTGGGTCGACCCGGCCGAAGACCTCGCGGTGGTCTTCCTCACCCAGCTCATCCCCTCGACGACCTATCCCATCCGGCGCGAGCTGCGCACCCTCATCTACGCCGCCATGGACGATTGACTTGAGCCGGCAGCGGCGGCCATGCGTTCCCCGCCATGGCGCCGCCCACCCGCGAGATCGAATACCTCGTCGTCTTCGGGGCCACCGGGGACTTGGCGCAGCGGATGCTGCTCCCCTCGCTCTACTTCCTCGACTGCGACGGCCTGCTGTCGCCGAAGCTCAAGATCATCGGCCTGGCGCGCGCCGGCCTGGACCAGGAAGGCTACCGCGAGAAGGTCCGCAGCTTCCTCGCCGCAAGGCCGGAAGGGTTGAAGGAGGACGTGTGGAAGCGGTTCTGCCGCCGCCTCGACTTTCGTAGCGCCAACGTCACCCGGCCCGAGGACCTGGCGCCGCTGCAGCAGGTGCTGGGCGGCGCCCCGACCATCTACTTCCTGGCGCTCTCGCCCAGCCTCTACGGCGCGGTGGCCACCGCTCTCGACGCCGGCGGGCTCGCCTGCGGCGACTGTCGCATCGTCGTCGAAAAACCGATCGGGCGGGACCTCGAGACCTCCCGCGCCATCAACGCCGAGGTCGCCCGCGCCTTCGACGAGGCGCGCGTCTTCCGCATCGACCACTACCTCGGCAAGGAAACCGTCCAGAACCTGATCGCCCTGCGCTTCGCCAACACCCTGTTCGAGCCGCTGTGGAACAACCTCGCCATCGATCACGTGCAGATCACCATCGCCGAGACCGACGGCGTCTCCGGGCGGATCGCCTACTACGACGAGTACGGCGCGCTTCGGGACATGGTGCAGAACCACATGCTGCAGCTGCTCACGCTGGTGGCCATGGAGCCGCCCGCCGACGCCTCCGCCGACTCGGTCCGCGACGAGAAGGTCAAGGTGCTCAAGTCGCTGCGTCCCTTCCGCCGCGTCTCGGCCCAGCAGAACTCGGTGCGCGGCCAGTACCGCGAGGGCGTCGCGGCCGGCCATCAGGCGCCGTCCTACGCCGCCGAGGGCGGCTCGCCGGGGACCGAGACCTTCGTCGCCCTGCGCGCCGAGATCGACAACTGGCGCTGGGCCGGCGTCCCCTTCTACCTTCGCACCGGCAAGCGCCTGCCCGAGCGGCGCACCCGCATCGTCATCCAGTTCAAGGCTCTGCCACACTCGATCTTCGGCGCGCGCGCGGCCGAGGACCTGATCGCCAACCGGCTCGTTATCGACCTGCAGCCGAACGAGGACATTTCGCTGATGTTGATGAACCGGCGCGCCGGCCTCTCCGGCATGCGCCTGCAGGCGCTGCCGCTGTCGCTGTCGCTGTGCGAGAGCGGCCGCCGGCGCATCGCCTACGAACGCCTGTTGCTGGACGTGCTCGCCGACAATCCGGCCCTGTTCGTGCGTCGCGAAGAGGTCGAGCTCGCCTGGGCCTGGGTCGATGGCATCGCTGACGCCTGGGCCGAGGCGGGCATGAACCCCAAGCCGTACGCCGCCGGCAGCTGGGGCCCGGCCGGCGCCTTCGCCCTGCTCGAGCGCTCCGGCCGCGAGTGGCTCGATGACTAGGGCCGAGCTTCGCACCGGCGGCGAAGGCGGCGCGGCGGCCGTGGTACCATTTCGCGACCGAGACGCGGTGGCCCAGGCCGCGGCCGACGCCATGGCCATGGCGCTGGGCGACGGTGGAACCTTCCTTGCCACCGGCGGCTCGACGCCGGGGCCGGCCTACGATCGGCTGGCGCGCCTGCCGCTGCCGTGGAACCGGATCAGGGTCGCGCCCACCGACGAGCGCTTCGTCGATCCGGCCAGCGACGACAGCAACGAGCATCTCATCCGCAGTCGCCTGCTCGTCGGAGCGGCCGCAGAGGCCCGGTTTACGCCGCTGCGGCGCGGCGGGTCGACGCCGGAGGCGGACGCCGCCGCCGCCGAACCCGAGATCGCGGCGTTGTTGCCGGCGGCGGGGATGATCCTGGGCATGGGCCCCGATGGGCACATCGGCTCCCTCTTTCCTCACGCCCAGGGCTTGGCCGAGCACCTGGACCCGAACGGCCGGCGGCTCTGTGTCGGCGTCGACGGTTCGCCGGACAAGCCCGAGGTGCCGCGCATCAGCCTCACTGTCCGGGCCTTCCTCGCCTGCGCCGCGATCGTGATCCTGATCACCGGTGAGGAGAAGCGAGCCCTGATCGAGGCGGTGCTTGCCGGGAACGCGCACGCGCCGGTGGCCGCCATCCTCTTCCAGCACCGCGCCCCCGTCCGCATCCTCTGGGCGCCCTGAGCGGACATGGGATGGCCTAACCCACCCGGACGCTCATGCCCCCGTCCACCGGCAACAGCACCCCGGTGATGAACTTGGCCTCGTCACTGGCCAGGAAGAGGGCCGCGTAGGCGACGTCCCAGGCGGTCCCCATCCTGCCGCCGAGTGGCACGCGGGCGTCACGGGCGGCGCGCACCTCGTTGACGCTGCGGCCGCTGGCCTGGGCGATCCCTTCCACCGCCATGGGGGTGTCCATAAGCCCCGGCAGGATGGCGTTGCAGCGGACCCCGTGGCGGGCGTTGGCCGCCGCCACCGAGGTGGTCAGCTTGTTCACCCCGGCCTTGGAGACCTCGTAGGCGAGCATGTTGGCCGGCGCGATCGAAGCCAGCGAGGAGATGTTGACGATGGCCCCGCCGCCCTGCGCCCGCATCACCGGCAGGGCATGCTTGATGGTCAGCCACATGCCCTCGAGGTTGACGCTGAGAATGCGCTCCCACGAGGCGCGCTCGAGGCGGTGCGCCGGCCCGTCGCCGCCGCCGATGCCGACGTTGTTGTGGAGAATGTCGATGCGGCCCAGCCGCGCGCCTGCGTCGGCGATCAGCGCCTCGCAATCGGCCTCGCGGGAGATGTCGGCTTCGAAGGCGAGCGCCTGACCGCCCTCGGCCGAGATCGCGGCGACCGTCTCCTCGGCCGAAGCCCGCACCCGGTCGACGCAGGCGACCCGCGCGCCCTCGCGCGCGAATAGGATCGCGGTCGCCCGGCCGTTGCCGATGGTCGAGCCCGGGGTCTGTCCGGCGCCGACGACGACGGCCGTCTTGTCCGCCAGGCGCCCGGGCATTTCAGGCCTCTTCCCGCTCCAGGTGATGTTTGGAAAGGAAATTCAGGATGGCCGTGTTGAAAGCCTCCGGCTGGTCGATGTTGGCCGCATGACCAGCGCCCGGGATCACCACCTTCTCAGCGCCCGGGATCTTCGCGGCCATGTAGTCGCTGGCGGCCAGGAACGGGGCGTCGTTCTCGCCCACGACCACCAGGGATGGGAGGCGGATGTCCGGCAGGCTGGAGATCACCCGCGCGTCCTTCTGGGTGAGCATGCCGCGCGCCGCCATGGCAAGGCCCTCGGCCGAGCGGTGGGAGGCGGTGCGCATCTCGGCGCTGCCTCGGGCGAGATTGCCCAGCCCTTCGGTCTCGTAACGCTCGGCGGTGCGGATGGCGTTGCGGTTCCATCCGGCCCGCGCCTCGTCGTTCTTGTAGCCGGGCCCGGTGTCGATGATCAGCAGCGCCCGCACGCGCTGCGGGTGGGCGAGATGAAAGGCGAGGGAAAAGTAGCCGCCGAGCGAGAGGCCGCCCACCACCGCCTTGTCGGCCCCGGCCGCATCGAGCAGCGCCGCCATGTCGGCCACGCTCGCCGCCTCGCTGTAGGCCTCCGGCTGGTTGGGATAGGCCGAGCGACCGTGGCCGCGCATGTCCCAGGTGATCAGCTTGTAAGCCTTCGACAGCGGCCCGACCTGCCCGGCCCACATCTGCGAGGTCGCCGAATAGCCGTGCGTCAGCAGGATCGCCGGCCCTTCGCCGTGGACCTCGTAATAGATCTCGACGCCGTCGCGGTTCAGCGTAGCCATTCGACCTCTCCCCTCAGGCGCCCACGAACACGCCCGGCCGGCGTTCGTTCACCGCCCGCACGCCTTCGGCGAAATCGGCGGTGGTGCGAAGCCGGCTTTGCTCGACAAGCTCGAGGTCCGTCTGGACCTTGACCGCCTCGGCCAGGCCTGCCCGCAAAGTGGCGCGCGTCGCCGTCACCGCCAGGGGCGCGTTCTCGGCGATCTCGGCCGCGAGGCGGATCGCGGCGTCTTTCAGCTCGGGCAAGGGGACGACCGCGTCGGCCAGCCCCCAGGCGAGCGCCTCCTCGCCTTTGATGCGCCGCCCGGTGAGGCACATCAGCGTCGCCCGCTGCGTCCCCACCACGCGCGGCAGGGTGTGGGTGATGCCGAAGCCCGGGTGGAAGCCGAGCTTGACGAAATTCGAGGTGAACCGCGCCTCGGGCGCGCAGACGCGGAAGTCGGCGACCAGCGCCAGGCCCAGACCCGCGCCCACGGCGGCGCCCTGCACCGCCGCCACCATGGGCTTCACGGCCGAGAACAGGCGCACGCATTCGACGTAAAGGGGATTGATCCCCTGCATCCCCTGGCCGCCGACGCCGGCGGGCGAGGCCAGGTCCGCGCCGGCGCAGAAGGTCTTGCCGGCGGCGGCCAACACTACGGCGCGCACGTCCTTGTCGGCGTCGGCCTCGGCGAGCGCGTCGGCAAGATTGCGCACCAGTTCGACGCTGATGAAGTTCACCGGCGGCCTGTCGATGGTGAGCGCCGCCACGTGGCCATGGCGCTCGCAGCCGACCTCGCCATAACGCTCCTGCATCGCTCGCCTCCTCGCCGGGTCGGGAGAGCGGCGTGGACGCGCGGGCCCGTGCGTGTCAAGCTCTCCCAAGGGAGAGAGGCCATGACCGACCCCGCCTCCGAAGCGGCCCGCAGCATTCTCGCTGAGATGCGAGAGGGCTGGCTGGCCGGCAATGGCGCCCGCTTCGCCGCGACGCTGACCGACGACGCGGACTATATCAATCCCGAGGGCCTGCACTTTCACGGCCGCGAGGCCATCGCCGCCTGGCAGGACAGCCTCCTGCATGGACACTACGCCGGCAGCCGGCCGGTCTTCGATCTCATCGCCTGCCGCCGGCTGACCGACGATGTCGCCCACCTGGTCGTCGACACCAGTCTCGCCGTTCCCGGCGGCCCCCGCGCCGGCCTTATCCGCGGCAAGGCCGACGCGGTGATGGTGCGCCAGGACGGTGCCTGGAAGGTCGCCGCCTTCCACAATTCCCGCGTCGTCGAGCCGGTGAAGCCGATCTGATACCGCCGCCCCGAATTTCTGATCTCGACCGGCCCGGCGGGATCATCTACTGAGCCAGGGAGACCAGCGTTATCGCCATCCGGCCGGCGGCCCGTGGGCCAGCGCGGCGCGTCCGCTTCAGGGCGGCTGCGACGGTCGGGCCGGTGGCCGCCCAACCCCCCGGGCGGTCACCGGCGCTCCCTTCTCCCAGTTCCCCCTAGAGCTCCATCAAGTCGGCCCCGACGATCACCTCGCCGGCAAAGCCCGCCTGCGCTCCGCCGCGCCACACCTCGTCCGGGACCGCCGGCTCGCCGCCGGGGACGAAGTGGGTAAGGACCAGCCTTTCCACCCCCGCCGCGGCGGCGATCCGACCAACGTCATCGGCCGAGGTGTGGGCCGCGAGCAGGTGCTCCCGCAGATGCGGCGCGACCGCCTCGCCGGCGAGCAGCCCCTCGAGCGAAGGCACGTGCATGACTTCGTGGACGAGCACCTGCGCGCCCTTGGCCAACGCGATCAGGCGCTCACACGGCGCGGTGTCGCCGGAAAGAACGATGGCGCGGTCGGCGAGATCGAAACGGAAGGCGAAGGCCGGCACGACCGGAGGATGGTCGACGAGCGTCGCAGTGACCCGCACGTAGCCATCCTCGTAGACGAGGCCGGGCCGGTCGATCTCACGCACCTCGACATGGTCGGCGAATGGAGCGCGGCCTTCGTCGGCGGTGCGCCAGGCGATGTCGGGGGCGTACATCTCCCCGAAGAGGCGCAACATCTTGGCGAGCGGCGGCGGCCCGACGAGCGTCAGTGGGCTCGCCAGCGTCGCCTCCCAGGCGAGCAGCGGCAGCATGCCGATATCGGCGTTGTGATCCGAGTGATGGTGAGTGAGAAAGATGGCGCGCAGGGCCGAGAAAGGGACGCCGGCGAGGGCGAGCTGCCGCCCGACGCCATTGCCGCAATCGATGACGTAGGCGCCGTCCCCGGCCAGGATCACCTGGGCCGGCGCGGCGCGGCGCGGCTTGGGGGTTGGGCCGCCGCCCGTTCCCAGGAGGATCAGGCGCGAAGGCGGCGCGGCGCTAAAGATCGTCCGCAGGCAGCTCGCCCGTCTTCAGTCGGTGGGCGCAGTCGTCGTCTTTCACTTCGATTGAGATCCTTCTGACCCTTGCCGCCGCGCGCGCCGGCTCTCCCCAGCCGAACGGTGATTGCCGTTGACGACGGTTGCGTCAAGGGCGGTCAGCCGTCGCCGTGTAGGTTCGGCTGGACGCTGTCATGCCGGTGGCGTAGCGGTGTTCGCTGTTTACGAGCGAGGGCGGGGCATGACCTCGAAGCGCGTCGGCCGGGAGGCCGTGGTCGTGGGGGCGGGCGTGGGCGGGATCGCCGCCGCCGGCGCGCTGGCGCCCTTCTTCGACCGTATCACCGTCCTGGAGCGCGACCGGCTGGCCGCCGAGCCGGCGTGGCGCCTGGGCGCGCCCCAGGGCCGGCATGTCCACGTCCTCCTCGCCGGCGGTCAACGGGCGCTCGAACAGATCTTCCCCGGATTCACCGAGGCTTTGCTTGCCGGCGGCGCTGTCGCCACGCGCGCCAATTCCGATTCCCGCTTCGAGGCGCCCGGCTTCGGAGTCATGCCGCAACGGGACTTCGGCTGGCTCGCCTACAACGCCTCGCGGCCGCTGATAGAATTCACCGCCCGCCGTTGTGCGGAAGGTCTCGGAGTCGAGTTCCGCGAACGGGCGCGCGTCCGCTCGCTCGAGGCCGATGTCGCCGGCCGGACGGTGCTCGCCGTCCACTACGAGGACGACGCCAGGGCCTCGCACCGGCTTGCAGCCGATCTCATCGTCGACGCCAGCGGCCGCGGCCATCCGACCCTCGATCTGCTCGAAGCCCTCGGCCGCCCGGCGCCCGAAGAGACGGTGATCGGCGTCGACCTCGCCTACGCGAGCGTCGTCCTCGAGCGGCCGCCTGATCCGCCCAGGGACTGGAAGGTCGTGCTCACCCTGCCGGAGTTCCCCCAGAGCACGCGCGCCGGCCTGATCGCGCCGATCGAGCAGGATCGCTGGATCCTGACCCTCGGCGGGCGCCAGGACGATGCGCCGCCGACGGACGAGCCGGGGTTCCGCGCCTTCGCCGCCAGCCTGTCGACGCCGACCATCTCCGGCGCCATCGCCGGGGCGCGCCTCGCCGGCGACATCGCCTCCTACGGCTTCCGCGACAGCGTCTGGCGCCGTTTCGAGCGCCTCGAGGCGTTGCCGCGCGGGCTCATCCCTTTCTCGGACTCGGTCTGCCGGTTCAATCCCGTCTATGGTCAGGGAATGAGCGTCGCCGCCCAGGAAGGCGCCCTTATCGCCGAGATCCTGTCCGAGCGCGCCGCCGCGCCCGACCCGCTCGCCGGCCTTGCCGACGAGTTCCTCGAGAAGGCCCAGGCAGTGATAGAGGGGCCGTGGCAAATGAGCGCCATCCCGGATTTCGCCAATCCCGCCACTCGCGGCGAGCGGCCGCCGAACATCGACCAGATCCTCGCCTATGGCGCGGCTTTCGGCGAACTGGCGCGCCGCGATGCCGAGGTCCACAAGCTCGACGCCGAAGTGCGCCAGCTGATCAAGCCGCCGAGCGCGCTGGCCGATCCCGCGCTTACCGCCCGCGTCATGGCGGTAATGCGGGAGATGCAGCCGGCGGCTTGATGTGCAACCCGTAAGGAGATTTGGATGTCCCTCCCCGTGACCGAGCACGTCGCCAAGAGCGCGCGCCACACCAGCTTCTATCTTGCCTGCGGACCGGAGGACGGGCCGCGGATCATCTTCGTCCACGGCTGGCCCGAGCTTTCGATCAGCTGGCGCCATCAGCTGCCGGTCTTCGGGGCCATGGGGTTTCGCGCCATCGCCCCCGACATGCGCGGCTATGGCCGCTCCAGCGTTCCCACGCACCATGAGGACTACGCCATCGAGGAGATCGTGGCGGACATGATCGAACTCGCGGACGTGGTCGGCGCCCAAAAGCCCATCTGGGTCGGGCACGACTGGGGAAGCCCGGTCGTCTGGGGTCTCGCCAGCCACCACCCGGACCGCTGCGCGGGCGTGGCCAGCCTCTGCGTGCCCTACGCCGCCAACGGCAACTTCTTCGCCCTGATCGACCGCCAGGTCTATCCCGAGGCCGAGTACCCGGTGGGCCAATGGGACTACCAGCTCTTCTATCTCGAGAGCTTCGATAAGGCTGGGGCGCAGTTCGAGGCCAACATTCCGGCCACGGTGAAGATCCTCTTCCGCAAGGGCGAACCTTCCGGCGCCGGGCAGCCGGCCATCACCGCTTCGGTGCGCCGCAACGGCGGCTGGTTCCCCGGCGGCGGCGGCGCGCCGGACCTGCCGCGCGACGCCGACATCCTCACCGAGCAGGACGAGGCGGCCTATGTCGCCAGCCTGACCCGCAACGGTTTCTTCGGCCCGGACTCCTGGTACATGAACCCGCAAGCGAACGCCGCCTATCAGGCGCGCGCGGTGAACGGCGGCAGGCTTTCCATGCCGGTTCTGTTCCTGCACGCCAGCTATGACTACGTATGCGAAACGATGCGCTCGCCGCTGGCCGAACCGATGCGGACCGACTGCGCCGACCTCACCGAGACCGTGGTCGATACCGGCCACTGGATGGCGCAGGAACGACCGCTCGAGGTCAACGCCGCCCTGGCGCGCTGGCTCGCCCTGAAGTTCCCGGCCCTCTTCCCCGCCTTCGGCGCGCCGCGGCGCGCGGCCAAGCCGGCGCTGGAGCCGGCGTAAGATTTCAGGCCGCCGGGATGACGCCGCGCTCGGCCATGCGCGCCAGGTGCTTGGCGAACATGACTTCGGTGTCGATGCAGTCGGCAAAGCCAGCCTGGCGCAGCTTGATAGTGCTCACCAGGAACGCCGATACGCCAAGGCCGCGATAGGGGCCGGCCTGGAAAATCAGGTCGGCGTAGTGGTGTGACTGCCCGACGAGCTCGGCCATGGTGATCGGCCGAAGTCCGTGCTTGTGGACGATCCGGTCCCAGTCGCTGGCGTGGTCGACGAGGAACTCCGAGAGCGCGATCGGCGGTCCGAACGCCGGCTCGAGCCCCACGGCGCGCGCGATCGCCGGCCAGGCATCCTGCCAGACCATGACATCGCCGTTGGTGATGTTGAAGGTCTCGTTGCGCGCCGAGGGGTCTTCGCTCGCCCATTCGAGCGCCGCGGCGATCAGATCGGCGTCCACGGCTTCGAACAGCACCCGCGTCTCGCCCGGACACTGGAAGGGCAGGCCAAGCTCCCGGCAGATCGCCGCATAGGCGCCGATGATCGGGATGAGGTTCATGGCGACGCCGGTGGCGGCGCCGAAGACGATCTGGGGCCGGAAGATCGTGAACGCCCAGCCCGAGCCGGCCTGGGCGCCGCGGATGTAGTCCTCCTGCAGCCAGTAGAAGTTGTCGTGCTTGTCGCGGGGGCGGTTCTCGCGCGCCGGGATCGCGATCGGATGCAGGTGCGCGCCGTAGGCTTTGGTGCCCTGGAGGAAACCGACGTGGCGCAGCCCCTTCGCCCGCTCCAGCAGCGGCTCCATGAGGTTGCGCATCATCGCCTCGTTGGTCCGCATCTGGTCGGCTTCGACCCAGCCCGGAACCAAGCCCGGCTTTTCGAAGAGGGCGGTGTAGACGACGTGCGTCACCGGCTCGAAACGGTCGGCTGCGCCGCGGCAGGCCGCCGCGTCCGTGAGGTCGAGCGACAAGTGTTCGTAGTCGCGCCCGGTCTCGGCGTCCGGCGCCCGGCGCGAGAGGCCGATGACGCGCCAGTCCGGCGAGCGCCCGAAACGCTCGACCGCGGCCGCCCCGATCAGCCCGCTCGCCCCGGCGATGAGGACGGTGTTCAAGGCGCGCTCAAGCCGCAGTGATGCCGCCGTCGACCACGAACTCGGCGCCGGTCATGAAGGCGGCCCGGTCGGAGGCGAGGAAGGCGACGGCCTCGGCGATGTCGGCCGGCTCGCCCATGCGGTTCAGCGGGTGCAGGGCGGCGACGCGCTCGCGCGCCTCGTTGCCGCCAAGCGAGGCGATCTCGGAGAAGCGGTCGATCACCATCTGGCCCATGGCCGTGTCGATGACACCCGGATGGACCGAGTTGACCCGGATCTTCCGCGGCGCGAGCTCGAGAGCGATCCCTTTGGTGAACAGGCGCACCGCCCCCTTCGAGGCGTTGTAGCAGGACGCCATGCGCGAGCCGACGAGGCCCGCGATCGAGGAGAGGTTGATGATCGCCGCCCCGCCCTTCCAGCGGCCAGCGCGCTCGGCCAAAGCGGGGGCGGCGTGCTTGCAGCCGAGAAAGACGCCCTCGACGTTCACGGCGTGCAGCCTGCGCCATTCCTCCAGCGTCGTCTCGGTCAGCGCCTTCATCAGGAAGAGCCCGGCGTTGTTGACCAGGATGTCTAGCCCGCCCGCCTCCGCCTTGGCGAAGGCGACCGTCTCGGCCCATTCCGCCTCCCTGGTGACGTCGTGGCGGCGGTAGAGGCCGCCGAGTTCCGCGGCGAGCGCCGTCGCATCCGCCAGATCGGTGAGGATCACCCTGGCCCCGGCCGCGGCCAGGGCCCGGGCGCTCGCGGCGCCGATGCCGCGCGCGGCGCCGGTGACCAGCGCCACGCGCCCGGAAAGCTCGGCCATCAGGCGGCGACAGCCGTAGGCGCTGGCAGCGGGTGCGCCAGTTCGGCCACCATCAGATCGACCGAGTTGCGTTCATCGCCCGCCAGCTCGCGCTTGGCGAAGACATTGATGGCGGTCTCGTGCTTGACCATCGCCCGCGCGACTTCGACTTCGCCGGCCGGCGCGGCGGCTTCGATCTCGCGGAACTTGCCCAAATAGAAGCCGGTGGCCTCGGCGACCGTCTGCATCTGCTCGCGCCAGGACTTGGCGGACCAGCCTTCGAACAGGGGGTCGACCTGGCCGGAGACGTCCGTCTGCTCGATGGAAAGGCCGAGGCTGATCACGAACGGGCCGCCTTGGTCTCGGTCTCGAGCTGCAGGAGGCAGCCCCATTTGTACCGGCGCGAAGGGTCGGTTTCGAGGCCGATGGCCTTCGAGGCGAAAGCCTCCCCGACCTGTTCGCCTTCGTAGAAGTATTCGCGCACGGCTTTGAGGTACTCGTCGCGGTTCATGGTCTGGCTCCTCTACCGCTTCGACCCGAGAAGATTGCGGGCCACCACCCAGTCATGGATTTCGGTGGGGCCGTCATAGATGCGCATGGTGCGCAGCTTGGCCGCCATCAGCTGCAGCGGCAGCTCTTTGGTCATGCCCATGGCCCCGTGCGCCTGCATGGCGTGGTCGACCACCTGCCAGGCCATCTCGGTGGCGAAGGCCTTGATCATCGAGATCTCCAGCCGC
Source organism: Caulobacteraceae bacterium (assembly GCA_035946795.1). Taxonomy (GTDB): domain Bacteria; phylum Pseudomonadota; class Alphaproteobacteria; order Caulobacterales; family Caulobacteraceae; genus Acaudatibacter. The sequence continues at coordinate 102,829 of DASYYX010000042.1, forward strand.
GCCTCGCGTCCCTGGTCGAGCTTCCAGGCGCAGTCATAGGTCATCAGGCGCGCGGCGTGGATCCGCGTCGCCGCGTCCGCCACCCAGCCCTGGACGACGCCGCGCTGGGAGAGCGGCTGGCCGAAGGTGACCCGCTGAGGGGCCCAGTCGCAGATCATGGAAAGGGCCCGCTGCGCCATGCCGATCGACCAGGCCGCCATCTGCACCCGGCGCGTGCCCAGGCGCACCTGCATCGGCGCAAAGCCCTGGCCCTCGACGCCGAGCAGCTTCCAGCGCTCGACGCGGCAGTCCTCCAACAGCACCTCGTAGGTTGTGACCCCGCCCACCATCGGGATCGGGCGCACCACGTTGAATCCGCTCGTCCCCTTGTCGATCAGGAAGGCGCTGATGCCCCCGCGCGCGCCCTTCTCCCGATCGGTCACCGCCATGAGGATGGTGAAGTCCGCCTCCTTGGCGCGCGAAATCCAGATCTTGCGACCGTTGATCACCCAGTCGTCGCCGTCGCGCACGGCGCGCGTGGTCATGCCGGCGGGATCGCCGCCGGCGCCAGGCTCTGAAATGCCGATGGCGGAACTCATCTCGCCGCGCACGTAGGGGGCCAGATAGGCCTCGCGCTGGCGCTCGTTGACGGTCGCCATGAGCATGCGCAGGTTCGGCGAGTCCGGCGGCAGGGTGTAGGGCGTCACCGTCCGGCCCATGTGCTCGTTGACGCCGATCAGGGCGACGTGCGGCAGGTCGGCCCCGCCCACGTCTTCCGGCGCATCCAGACCCCACAGGCCCAGGCGTTTGGAGACCTCGTCGATGCGTTTGCGGTCGGCCTCGTCCAGACCGAGGCCGCCACCGGCAGCCTCGCGCGCCAGCACCTTGGCCTCCAGCGGCAACAGCTCGTCGTCGACGAAACGGCCGACAAGCTCGGCCAGCATCCGGTGCTCTTCGGCCAGTTCGAAGTCCATCGTCCCGCCTTGTCGTCTTTTCGCCGCCTCTTGCGTCACTGTAAGAATGGCGCGCTCTCAGGCAACGGGAAACGGCGATGGCGGTCGATAGGGAGCTGGCGAAGGAAGTCACCGGCCCGCTGAAGGGCGTGCGCATTCTGGACATGACGAGCGTCGTCTTCGGCGCCTACGCCACCGCCATGCTCGGCGATCTCGGCGCCGACATCATCAAGGTCGAGTTTCCCGGCGGCCGGCGCGGCGGCGGCGGCGACATCATGCGCTGGGCCGGCCACCCGCCCGAGGGCGCGCCGGCGGATCTCGGCCCGATCTTCATGTCGATCAACCGCAACAAGCGCTCGGTGCTGTTGGATCTGCGCCAGGACAAGGACGGAGCGGCGCTCCAGCGCATCATCGCCACTTGCGACGCCTTCGCCGTCAGCGTGCGCTACGAGGGGCTGAAGCGGCTGGGCCTGGACTACGAGGGCGTGCGGAAGCTCAAGGCGGACATCGTCTACGTCCATGGCGCCGGCTACGGCGCGGCAGGCCCTTACGCCGGCGAGCCGGCCTACGACGACCTCATCCAATCGGCCAGCGGCCTCGCCGATGTGCTGCCGCGCGCCGATGGTGATCCGACCCCGCGCCTCATCCCTACGCTGGTGGCCGACAAGGTGAGCGGTCTGTTCATGACCCAGGCCCTGCTCGCGGCTCTGTTCCATCGCCAGAAGACCGGCGAGGGGCAGTTCGTCGAGGTTCCGATGCTCGAGTGCCTGACGAGCTTCACCCTGGCCGAGCACCTTTATGGACACGTCTACGATCCGCCGACGGGGCCCTACGCCTACACCCGCATCGCCAATAAAGAGCGCAAGCCCTTCCCCACCAAGGACGGCTACATCGGCCTGCTCCCCTATACCGACCGGCAGTGGGACCAGTTCTTCGCCGCCGCCGGCCTCGCCGACACCTTTGGCAAGGACCTACGCTTCGCCGACTACAAGACCCGGGCGCGGCATGTGCGCGAGCTTTACCAGCTGGTCGAGCAGGTGACGCAGACGCGCACCACCGCCGAGTGGCTGGCGCTGCTGAAACCCCTGCAGATCCCGGTGGTGCGCACCAATCGGCTGGACGAACTGGAAACCGATCCGCATCTGGCCGCCGTCGGTCTTTTCGAGCGCTATCGCCACCCCGAGGCGGGCGCCTACATCTCCCTCAAGCCGCCGCTGAACTTCTCGGCCACGCCCGCCAGCATCCGCCGACACCCGCCGCGGCTGGGCGAGCACACCGCCGAGGTGCTGGCCGAAACCGGGGCGAAGGCTGCGGCGGAGTGAGCGCCGAAGTTCGCACCGAGCGGCTGTTGTTGCGGCGGGCTCGACCCGAAGACCTCGAGGACCTGCATGCAGTGCTGAGCAACGCCGCGGCCATGCGCTTCTGGTCGACGCCGCCGCACGCCAGCCTCGACGAGACCCGGGAGTGGCTCGAACGGCTGATCGCCTCCCCCGAAGACGAGTCCGACGACTTCGTTGTCGAGTTCGAGGGCAGGACGATCGGCAAGGCCGGGTGCTGGCGCATCCCCGAGGTCGGCTACATCCTGCACCCGGACTTTTGGGGCCGCGGCTTCGCCCGCGAGGCGATGGAGGCGGTGATCGCCCACGCCTTCGCCCGGTTCCCGGTCGAGGCGCTGACGGCGGATGTCCATCCGCGCAACCGAGCGTCGCTGGGGCTGCTGAAGCGCCTGGGCTTCAACCAGACTGGACGCGCCGAACACACCTGGTGCGTCGCCGGCGAATGGTCGGACAGCGTCTACTTGGCGCTGCCGAGGCCGGTCATCCGATCGATTGACGCTTCGGAGACGCCATAGGATAGCCCGCCGATGATCTCGGCCTTCGGCCTGCCGGTCGGCCTCTCCCTGCTGTTCTCGCTAGCCTTGTGCGTACACGTGGTGCGCAGCGGCGCGCCGATATGGTGGCTGCTGATCATCATCCTGCTTCAGCCTCTGGGCGGCCTTGTCTACCTGCTGGCGATCGTGCTGCCGCAGATGGCCGGCGGGGCGACGGCGAGGCGCTTCTCGGCCGGCGCCCGGGCCGCCCTCGATCCGGGCCGTGAGTACCGCGAGGCCAGGCAAGCCCTCGACGAGGCGCCGACGGTCCACAACCAGATGCGGCTGGCGAAGGCGGCGGCGGCGCAGGGCCGGCACGAGGAAGCCGAAACCCTCTATCGCGACGCGGCGCAGGGTGTGCACGCCGACGATCCGAGCCTGCTGCTGGGACGCGCCCTGGCGCTCATAGAGCTCGACCGGTACGAGGAGGCGCTCGCCGTGATGCAGCGCCTCGAGACCGTCGGCGAGGAGGCGCACGCTCCGGCCGCGGCGCTGGCCATGGGGCGCATCTTCGAGGGCCTGGGGCGATTTTCCGAGGCCGAGCGCGCCTACGAGACGGCGTCCGAACGCCTGCCCGGGCTCGAGGGCATCGGCCGCTACGCCGCCTTCCTCGCCCGCACCGGCCGCAAGGGCGAGGCGCGCGAAGCGATCGCCGAGATGGACCGCAGGATCGCCAAGGCCAATCCGCAGTTCCGCCGCGAAGGACGGGTGTGGCGTGATCTCGCCGCCCAGGCCCTGGCGAGCGCCTAGTCGACGCGGCGGCTTCTCGCGCGCGCCTTTGAGAGCCGAAGTGAGCGGGGGTAAGGCTGGGGCATGGACCTGGATCGGCGAGGGTTCGTGACCTGGAGCTTCGGCGCCGCCTTCGCCCTGGCGCTGGCGCCGGCCAAGGGCGCGCCAGCGGCCGCCGGCGCGACTTTGTCTCCCTGGATCACCATCGGCGCGGATGGCAAGGTGACCCTCGTCTCGACGGTGAGCGAGATGGGCCAGGGCGCCCGCACCGGCCAGGTCCAGGTCCTGGCGGACGAGCTGGACGTTCCCTGGGGCGCGATCACGGTGAGAATGGCGGCCGACGCCGAGCCGTTCCGCCGCGGGGGCCGGCTCACCACCGGCGGCAGCGCTTCGCTGCGCACCCGCTTCCATCTGCTGCGGCGCGCCGGCGCCACCGCCCGGGCCCAGTTGATCGACGCGGCGGCGCGGCGGTGGGGCGTCGCCGCCGGCGAATGCGCCGCCTCCCTGGGCGAGATCATCCATGCGCCGAGCGGCCGGCGCTGCCGCTACGGCGAGGTTGCCGCCGCCGCCGCGGCCGCCGACCCGCCGGCGAATCCGCCGCTGAAGGAGCAACCTCAGTGGCGCTACATCGGCAAGAGCCTGCCGACCCTGGAACTCATCGACAAGACGAGCGGCAAGGCCGGATACGGCATCGACGTGCGCCTGCCGGGGATGGCGATCGCCTCCATCCGCCAGTGCCCCATCTACGGCGGCGCGCTCGAGGGCGTCGAGCCGGCCCCGGCGCTGGCTCTCGCGGGCGTCCGGCGGGTGGTGCGGCTGAAGAGCGCCGTCGCCGTTGTCGCCGATGACACCTGGACGGCCTTCCAGGGCGTGCGGCGGCTGCAGCCGCACTGGAGCCTGCCGTCCGAGCGCCTGACCTCGAGCGGGCTTGCCGCTCTGCTCGAGGCGGCGCTGGATGCGCCCGAGGCCAAGGTTTCCGCCAGCGGCGAAGGCGATGCGGCGGCGATCCGCGCGCGCCTGCGGGCCCGCTACGCCGCCGCCACTCGCAAGCTCGAGGCTACCTACGAGGTCCCGTATCTCGCGCATGCGCCGTTGGAGCCAATGAACGCCACGGCGTGGGTCACGCCGCAGAAGATCCGCATCTGGGCCCCGACTCAGAACGTCACCGCCCTACGCAACGAGGTCGCGCGCGCGCTCGGCCGGAGCGTCGGCGAAGTCGAATTGACGGTGACCCTCCTCGGCGGCGGCTTCGGGCGCCGCCTCAAGGCCGACTATGCGGTCCAGGCGGCGCAGATCGCCGCCGCACACGGCGGTCCGGTCAAGCTCGTGTGGACGCGGGAGGAAGACCTCGCCCACGACTTCTTCCGGCCGGCGGCGCTGAACCGTTTCCGCGCCGCCCTCGAGGACGACGGCCTGATCGCCGGCTACGAGGTCGTGGGCGCGGCGACCAACGATACCGCCGATCAAGGCGCCGGCCCGGAGCCCTATGAGATCGCCGCCTTCGCCAATACCCAGAGCGAGGCGCGCGCCGGCGTCCCGGTGGGCGCCTGGCGCAGCGTCGACAACTCGATCACCACCTTCGGTCGCGAGAGCTTCATCGACGAAGCCGCGCACGCAGCTGGCCGCGACCCGCTCGAGTATCGCCGCGCCTTGCTGGGCCACCAGGCGCGCGCCCGGCAAGTCCTGGATACGGCGGCCGAGGCGGTCGGCTGGGACGCCGCGCGGCCAAGGGGCGTCGGCGTCGGCCTGGCTCTCTTCCGTGGCTGGGGCTCCACCGTCTGTCATGCGGTCGAAGTGGAGCTCGCCGGCCGAACGCTGAAGGTGCGCCGCATCGCCGTCGCCGCCGACTGCGGCCTGGCGGTCAATCCAGACCAGGTGAAGGCTCAGCTCGAGGGCGGAACCCTGATGGGGCTGTCGGCCGCGCTCGGCGAAGCCGCCACCTTCACGGACGGCCGCGCGGACCTCGCTAATTTCGATGGCTACAAGCTGCTGCGAATGGGTCAGGCCCCGGTCGTCCAGGCGATCGTGCTGGCCCGGCCGGGCGCCGCCGTCGGCGGGGCCGGCGAGCCGCCCGTCCCGGGCGTTGCCCCGGCGCTCGCCAACGCCATCTTCGCCGCCACCGGCGAGCGGGTGCGCACGCTCCCGATCGCGGCCGCCGGCTTCCACGTCTGAGCGGGCGGAAATTCCTTGGCGCTGAAACTGGCGATCGCGGGCCTGCCCAATGTCGGCAAGTCCACCCTGTTCAACGCCATCACCCAGACGGCGCAGGCGCAGGCCGCCAACTATCCTTTTTGCACCATCGAGCCGAACGTCGCCGAGGTGGACGTGCCCGAGCCGAGGCTCGCCGTCCTGGCGCGGCTGGCGAAATCGAAAACGACGATCCCGGCCAGGATCACCGTGGCCGACATCGCTGGCCTGGTGCGTGGCGCGTCCAAAGGCGAGGGGCTGGGGAACCAGTTCCTGGCGCACATCCGCGATTGCGACGCCATCGCCCTGGTGGCGCGGTGCTTCGCCGACACCGACATCGCCCACGTCGAGGGCCGCATCGATCCGGTCGCCGACCTCGAGATCGTCGAGACCGAGCTGATGCTGGCCGACCTCGAGAGCCTGGAGCGGCGGCTGGAGGGCTGGGAGAAGCGCGCCCGCCAGGACAAGGAAAGTGCGCTGAACTTCAGGCTGGGCGCGGCGGCGGCGGCGGCGCTGAACGCCGGCCGCCCGGCGCGCGCCGTCCGCATCGCCAGCGAGGATGAGCGCGCCTTCCGCATGCTGCAGCTGCTGACCGCCAAGCCGGCGCTCTATGTCGCCAATGTCGAGGAAGCCGCCGCCGCCACCGGCAATGCCTGGTCGCGCCTCGTTCAAGACCGGGCGCGCGTCGACGGCGCCAAGACGGTGGTGATTTCCGCCAGGATCGAAAGCGAGCTGGCGGCGCTGGAGCCGCACGAGCGCAGCGAGTTCCTCGAACACCTGGGGCTGGCCGAGGCCGGCCTCGACCGCTTCATCCGCGAGGCCTACGCGCTATTAGGCCTGCGCACCTTCTTCACCGCGGGACCGAAGGAGGCGCGCGCCTGGACAGTTACGGCCGGGGCGACCGCCCCGGAGGCCGCCGGCGTCATCCACAGCGATTTCGAGCGCGGCTTCATCCGCGCCGAGACCATCGCCTATGACGACTTCGTCCGCTGCGGCGGCGAGGCCGGGGCCAAGGAGGCGGGCCGGATGCGTTCCGAGGGGAAGGACTATGTCGTTCAGGAGGGCGACGTGCTGCACTTTCGGTTCAACGTGTAGCCCGAGATGCGCAGGCGAGCGCTGGGCGCGGTGGACGCGCGCGCGGGGCGGGGCTAGGCGGATCGCCATTCGGCGGAGGAGTGAACGATGGGCGAAATGATGCAAGTGAAAGGCGCGGACGGCTTCGAATTCGACGCCTACCACGCCAAGGAAAGCGGCCAGCGCCGCGGCGGCGTGATCGTCATCCAGGAGATCTTCGGCCTGGACGAGCACGTCCGGCGCGACGTCGACCGCTGGGCCGGCATGGGCTTCGAGGCGATCGCGCCATCCCTCTACGACCGGCGGGAGCGCGGCTTTGTCGCCAAGCACGACCCGGACGGCATGGCCGCCGGCATCGGCCACGCGCGGGCCACCCCGCTCGACCAGGCGCTCGCCGACATCGGCGCCTGCCGCGATTTTCTCAAACCGCGGGGCGAGGTGAACATCGTCGGCTATTGCTACGGTGGCTCGCTCGCCTGGCTGGCGGCCGGCAAGCTCGAGGGCATCCACGCCGCCTCGAGCTACTACGGCAGTCTGGTGCGCCAGAACGCCGAGCTGACGCCGAAATGCCCGACCGTCGTGCACCTGGGCCGCACCGACCAGGGCATCCCCGCCGATGAGGTGAAAACCGAAGTCCAGGCTGCCAACCCCGAGGTGCCGGTGCACATCTACGAAGGCGCCGGCCACGGCTTCAATAACGAGGACCCCGAGCGCTACAACGAGGCCGCGGCGCGGTTGGCGCGTGAGCGCACCCTGGCCCTCTTCACCGCCTGAGCATGGGCGAGCGGATCGCGCTGAGGAGTCGTTTCGACGGCGCGACACTCGGCGCCTACCGCGCCGGTCCCGCCGACGCCCGCCGCGGCGGCGTGGTGGTGATTCAGGAGATCTTCGGGGTCAACAGCCACATCCGCCGCCTCGTCGATGGCTTCGCCGCCGATGGCTACGAGGCGTTGGCGCCCTCGTTCTACGACCGCCTGCAGCCAGGGTTCGAGGCCGGTTACGACGGTCCCGGGGTCGCGGCTGGCCGGCGGCTCTCGGAAGCCACGGCCTGGGCTAGCGTCGCCGGGGACGCCCAGGCGGCCATCGAGGCGCTGTCGCCCCCGGTGTTTGCGGTCGGCTACTGCTGGGGCGGGACGGCGACGTGGTTGGCCGCTTGCCGGTGCGCGGGTCTTGCGGCCGCCTCCAGTTACTACGGCCGGCGCATTCCCGAACTGATGGATGAGACGCCGCGCTGCCCCATCCTCCTCCACTTCGGCCGCCAGGACGCGTCCATTCCGATGAGCGTCGTCGATGAAATCGCCGAGCGCCACCCCGACATCCCGATCCACATCTACGACGCCGGCCACGGCTTCGCCTGCGATGACCGCGCCGACTTTCGTGAGGACGCCGCGCGCCTGGCGCGGCTTCGCACCTTGCAGCTCTTCGCCCGCGCGGTTCCGGGCGGCCGCGGCGAGTCGTCGGCCTAAGGGATGCGCATCGAAATCGTCAGTTATCGGCCTGAGCACTTCGAAGGTGTCGATAGCCTCTGGCGCGAGGCCTTTCCGGACGATCCGCCCAAGAACCGAGCGGCGGCGGCTATCCCAGCGAAACTGGCGGTCCAGCCAGAACTTTTCCTTGTCGCGCTGGAGGCTGATCGCGTGGTCGGGACGACCATGGCCGGCTACGACGGCCACCGCGGATGGCTGTATTCGGTCGCCGTCTCCACTTCCCATCGGCGCCGAGGTGTCGGCGCCCAGTTGGTGGGTGAGGCCGAGCGGCGGCTCGCCGCACTCGGCTGTCCCAAGGTCAACTTGCAGGTGAGACCCGCGAACTCTGGCGTGGTCGGGTTCTATCGCACCTTGGGCTACGCGATAGAGGAGCGTATCGGCCTGGGGAAAAGCCTGCACGACGATGGCGTCAGCAGAGATCAGGCGCCGATGGTGGCGTCACGCCGGCGGCGGACCGTCGCAACCTAGGGCTCCCGCCGCTCCTCGATCTGCAGGCGCAGGGCCGGATCACGCTCGAGCCGGCGCACCAGGATCGCCTGGGCGGTGAGCAGACCGATGCCGGCGGCGTAGCCGGAAAAGGCGCCGCCGGGGTACTTGCCGCCATGGGAGCCGGCCCACACCGACCAGAAGATGAAGCCGGCGACCGCCGCCACCAGGCCGACGCCCGCCAGCACCGAGATGACGCTTTGGCCAAAGCCGGTGCGGTAGCTGATCCACAAGTGGCGCGAGAGCAGCCGCCGCAACACCGGCACGAACAGCAGCGCCGCCAGGCTGAGTGTTAGGAAGATCCCGGGGAACAGCAGGGTGCGCGACGCCTTCAGGCCGGCCGCCCCGGGCAGCACTCGCCAGGCGTGGATGACGGCGACGGCGTAGATCAGCACCGCCACCGCCAGCACGCTGTCCTGCATGCGCCGGAAGAGGCGCCAGGAGGTGACCGGGGTCATCGCCGCCCCAACATTGGTCCTTCTTCCAGGCGGCGAAAGGGCGCGAACGCGCTTTTCAGTGCCCCGGGAAGCTGATGAGGGCCTGCACCGGAACCCCGGCGCCGGCGATTCGCGCCGCCCCGCCCAGGTCGGGAAGATCGATCACGAAGCCAGCGGCGACAATGCTTGCGCCCGCCTGAGTGAGCAGCTCGATCGCGGCCATGGCCGTGCCGCCGGTGGCGATGAGATCGTCCACCAGCATCACTCTTTCGCCTTCCAGCACCGCGTCCAGGTGCATTTCGATGGCGTCCAGGCCGTACTCGAGGGCGTACTCGACCGAGCGGGTGTGGTGCGGAAGCTTGCCTCTCTTGCGCAGCGGCACGAAGCCGGCGCGCAGCCGGTGCGCCACCGCGCCGCCGAGGATGAAGCCGCGGGCTTCGATCGCCGCCACCTTGTGGACCTCCGCTTCGGCGAAGGGGGCGGCCAGTAGGTCCACGGCCTCGGCGAAGGCCTCGGCGTCGGCCAGAAGCGTGGTGATGTCGCGAAAGAGGATGCCGGGCTTGGGATAGTCCGGAATGGTGCGGATGATCTCGGCGAGGTTCATCGGCTCGCCTCGAGCGCCCGGCCCGCCACCGCCTCCAGCCTGGCTGCGAGCGCCGGATCGCGCGCCCCCGGCGCGGTGATGATGGCGCCCTCGAGCGCCCGGTCGATCGGCGACGGCGGCCGCTCCGCCGGCAAGGCCAGGGCCAGACGCCGCACCAGCTCGCGCGCTCTTCCGGCATTGGCTTCCAGCACCTCCAGGATGTGGCTCACCTCGACGTGGGCGAATTCCTCGTGCCAGCAGTCGTAGTCCGTCACCATGGCGACCGAGGCGTAGGGCAGCTCCGCTTCGCGCGCCAGCTTGGCTTCGGGCATGTTGGTCATGCCGATCACATCGCAGCCCCAGGAGCGATAGAGGGCGCTCTCGGCCTCGGTGGAGAACTGCGGCCCTTCCATGACCAGGTAGCAGCCGCCTTCGACGGCGCGGGCCCCGGCGGCGCGCGCCGCCGTCGCCGCCAGGGCCGAGAGGCGGGGGCACACAGGCTTTGCCATGGAGACGTGCGCCGCCAGGCCCGGGCCGAAGAAGCTCTTCTCGCGAGCGTAGGTGCGATCCACGTACTGATCGACGATGACGAAATCGCCCGGGGCCAGGGATTCGCGCAAGGACCCGACGGCCGAAAGCGACAGGACGTCGGTGACGCCCAGACGCTTCAAAGCATCGATGTTGGCGCGGAAGTTGACCGCCGTGGGCGAGAGCGGATGGCCACGTCCGTGCCTGGGCAGGAACGCCAGTTTCGCGTGGCCCAGCCGCCCGGTGAGGATGTCGTCCGAGGGCGCCCCGAAGGGGCTCTCGACCTTGGTCCAGCCGGGGTCCTCCAGGCCCTCGATGTCGTAGAGCCCCGATCCGCCGATGACGCCCAGATACCAGCCCGGCACCGCGAGCCTCCGTGAACGCCCCCTCCAGGGAGAGGAAATCAGTGCTCCACGTCGCGCCAGAGCGTCCGATAGCTGCCGTAGAGAAGGCCCGAGAAGATCACCAGAAAGATCAGCACTGACAGCCCGGCTTTCTTGCGCTCCTCCATCTTCGGATCGGCGGCCCATTCGAGGAAGGCGGCGACATCCTTGGCCTCCTGCGGCACGGTCGATGCCGCGCCGTCGTCAAAGGTCACCTTGCCGGCCGTGAGCGGCGGGGGCATGGCGATGAAGCCGCCGACCGGCGTCTTGTCGGCCGGACCGCTCCAATAGGAGCTGACATCGCCCGGTAGCCACGGGTCGTAGTACTTGCCCGGGGGAAGGGTGAGGCCGTGCGGGGGCGCCGTCCCGTCTCCGGTGACGATGGAGTAGATGTAGCGGGGGCCGCCCTCGCGCGCCTTGGCCAGCAGCGACATGTCCGGCGGGGCTGCGCCGCCATTAGCCGCCTTGGCCTGCGCGTCGTTGGCGTAGGGCGAAGGGAAGTAGTCGGCCGGCGTGCCGGGCCGCTTGATGTCTTCGCCTGTGTCGGAATCTATGTCCGCGATCTTGTAGTCGCGGGCGATGGTCTTCACCACCGGATTGTCGTTGGGATTCGGATACTTCGGATCCCAGAACGGCCCGCCTGGATCGCCCAGGTTACGGAAGGCGACCATCTTCATCGAATGGCAGGAGGAGCACACCTCGCGGTACACCTTGTAGCCGCGCTGCAGCTGCTCCTGATCGTACATGCCGAACGGGCCCTCGAAGGACCAGTGCACGTCCTTCAGCGGCGCCTGCGTAGTGGCCCCCGCCGCGCCGGCGCCCATGATGGCGAGAAGCGCCGCGACGGCGGTCCGAGCGACAAGAGCGCGCCCCATGACGGTCACGCGCGCGCCGGTTCGGCCGCGCCGCCGGCCTGGGCGGGAGGCTCGAGCACCGGCCTGATCAGGCTGTCGGGCACCGGCAACGTCTTCTCGAACCAGCCGAGGAACGGCTGGGCGATGAACCACGCGAAATAATAGAGGGTGGCGAGCCGGGCGAGCCAGGTGGTCGAGGTGATGTTGTAGTCGATGAACATCGGCCCGTTGAGGCCCGGGATGATCGGCGCGTCCGGCTCCTGGGTGCCGCACCAGCCCAGAGCGATGAAGGCCAGCAGCCACAGTACGAACCAGACGCGCGAAGCCGGCCGGTAGCGCTTGGAGCGCACCTTCGAAGTGTCCAGCCACGGCAGGACGAACAGCAGGCCGATGGCGGCAAAGAGCGCCAACACGCCGGTGAGCTTGTCCGGAATGGCGCGCAGGATGGCGTAGAAGGGACAGAGGTACCACTCCGGCACGATATGGGCCGGCGTCACCAGCGGGTTCGCCGGGACCGCGTTGTCGACCTTCGAGAACGCGTCGGGAATGTAGAAGACGAAGACGGCGAACATGATCACGTACAGCGACACCGCAAAGCCGTCCTTGACGGTGTAGTAGGGGTGGAAGGGGACGGTGTCCTCCTTGCCGCGGATGTTGATCCCCACCGGGTTGTTGTTGCCCGGCACGTGCAGCGCCCAGATGTGCAGCGCGACGAAGAAGGCGATCACGAACGGCAGCAGATAGTGCAGCGAATAGAAGCGGTTGAGCGTTGGCGAATCGACCGAGTAGCCGCCCCAGAGCAAGGTGGTGATGGTCTTGCCGACCACTGGCAGCGCGCCCAGCAGATTGGTGATCACCTTGGCGCCCCAGAAGCTCATCTGGCCCCAGGGCAGGACGTAGCCCATGAAGGCGGTGGCCATCATCAGGAAGTAGATGATGCAGCCGATGATCCACAGCACCTCGCGCGGCGGCTTGAAGCTGCCGTAGTAGATGCCCCGGGCGATGTGGATGTAGACCGCCAGGAAGAACATGGAGGCGCCGGTCGCGTGGATGCCGCGGATCAGCCAGCCGTAGTTGACGTCGCGCATGATGTGCTGCTCGACGCTGTTGAAGGCGCCGGCGGCCGACGGATCGTAATGCATCGCCAGGACGATGCCGGTGACGATCTGGACCGCCAGACAGAAGGCCGCGATGGCGCCGAACGTCCACCAGTAGTTGAGATTCTTGGGGGTGGGGAAATCGTTGAGGCTGTCGACGGTGAAGCGGATGATCGGCAGGCGCGTGTCCAGCCAGCGCTCGAAGCCGGACTTGGGCTCGTAATTGGAATGGCTCGTCATCGTGGCGCTCAGCCGAGTTTGATCTTGGTGGGCGATAGGAAGACGTAATCGGGAAGGTAGAGGTTCTTCGGCGCCGGGCCTTTGCGGATGCGCGCAGAGGTGTCGTAGACCGACCCATGGCAGGGGCAGAGCCAGCCGCCATACTCGCCGCCCTTGAACCCGGGGATGCAACCCAGGTGCGTGCAGCTGGCCAGGACGATCAGCCACTCCGCGTGACCGGGCTTGACCCGTGAGGCGTCGGTGGCCGGATCCTTCATCGGGGCGTGGTCGTCGGCCCTGGCGCGGGCGATCTCGTCGGGCGTGCGGTGACGCACGAACACCGGCTGCTTGCGCCACAGGATCGTCACCTCCTGCCCCAGGGCGACTTTGGTGAGATCGAACTCGACGCTCGCCAGCGCCAGGGTGTCGGCGGCCGGATTGAGTTGGTCGATGAGGGGCCAAGCCACCGCGGCGACGCCGCCGAGGGCCGCCGCGCCGGCGGCGATGTGGATGAAGTCACGCCGCTCGGGACTCGAGGGCGTGTCGTGGGTAGGCGCCGTGGTGTCGGTCACGTCTTTCCTTAAAGGGACAAGGAGCCGCAGACTGAGCGCCACAAGGCTGGCCCGACCGCCCGCCCCGCGCGCCTCATCGTGGCTTAGAGTGCGCCTCCCGGTTTTTCAACCCGCCCGCGAGGGAAGGGCGCAATGACAGAGCCGCCGCCCCGCCTTAATGAGCGCGCCATGAGCGTGGCCGCGGCGATCGACAACGACCGGGTGGGGCGCTGCCGCGCCCTCTTCGACGAGATCCGCGACCGCATCATCGTCGCCTTCGAGGCTCTCGAGGACGAAGCGCCGGAGGAACTCTATCCCGGCGCCCCGGGGCGCTTCGAACTGACCCCGTGGGAGCGGCCGGCCGGCGGCGGCGGCGTCATGGGCATGCTGCGCGGCCGCTTCTTCGAAAAGGTCGGCCTCCACATCGCCGACGTCCGCGGGACCTTCTCGGACGAAATGGCGGCCGCCATGCCCGATGTCGGCGCCGACAGAGGCTTCGTCGCTGCCGGCGTGTCGCTGATCGCGCACCTGGCCAGCCCACGCGTGCCGGCGGTGCACATGAACACACGCTATCTGGCGACGACCAGGGATTGGTTCGGGGGCGGCGCCGACCTGACGCCGCTGGTGGGCGACCAGCGCTCCCAGGAAGCGCCCGATGCGGCGCTCTTCCATGCGGCGCTGCGGCATGCCTGCGAGGCGCTCGCCGCGGACGCCTACGACCGCTTCAAGGCGCAGTGCGACGATTATTTCTTCCTGCCCCACCGAGGCGAGCCGCGGGGGGTGGGCGGCATCTTCTACGACCACCTCAACTCCGGCGACTTCGAGCGCGACTTTGCCTTCACCCGCGCCGTTGGCGAGGCGGTCTTGTCGGCCTACCCGAAGATCGCCCGCCACCGCATGGCCGAGCCGTGGACGGCGGCCGAGCGCGAAGAACAGCTCGTGCGCCGCGGCCGCTATGTCGAGTTCAACCTGCTCTACGACCGCGGCACGCTGTTCGGCCTCAAAACCGGGGGCAACATCGAATCGATCTTGTCCTCGATGCCGCCGGTGGTGAAGTGGCCGTGAGCGGACCCTCGCCGGGCGATCGGCCCGTGCCGGAGATGCTCGCCGCCGCCGAAGCGGTGGCGCGGTTCATCGAGACCGGGGAGGAATCGTTCGCGCGCCAGGCCTTCGGCCCGGGGCCGGCGACCATCGTCGAAAACTTCGCCCCGTTTCTGTTCGACGGCGAAGGCGCGATCGCGTCCTGGGTCGGCGCCATGCGCGACCACGTGCGCGGCCTTTCCGAGTTGAGGCACAGCTTCGGTCCCGCCACCGATTACGGCCGCTGCGGCGAGCGCGCCTATTTTTCTCTGCCGACCACCTGGTCGGGACGCCGCGACGGGACGCGGTTCACGGAAACCGGCGGCTGGAGCTTCGTTCTCGAGGGCGACGGCGGCAGCTGGCGCGTCCTCGCCTACGGCTGGGCGGTCACGGGGCTCGAGACGACCGTTTGAGGAAATCGCCGATCCAGCGGCCGAGGCGCTCGCGATCATTGGGGCCCTCGAGCGAGGCGATCGCCTTTTCCGCCTGGCCCGGAGCGTAGCGGCCGTCAGCGCCGCGGGTCTCGATCAGGGCGCGGGCGTAGGCCGGATCGAATTCGGGATGCAGCTGGATCGAGATGGCGCTGCCGTCGTCCCAGGCGAGCGCGCCAATCGGCGTGAATTCGCAGCTGGCCACGACGCTCGCCCCCGGAGGGGCCGCCACCACCTGATCCTGGTGCGAAGCCGGCGCCGCGACGCTCGCCGCCGCATCCATCCACGGCTTGCGGCTTTCGACGCCGTAGCGGTGCAGCCCGATGCCCCATCCCTTCTCAGATTTGACCGCCTTGCCGCCGAAAGCCTGGGCCATGAGCTGGTGGCCGAAGCACACCCCCACGAGCGCGGCGCGGCCCTTGGCGGCGCGCAGGAAGGCCTCGGTCTTTTCGATCCACGGTTCGGGATCGTAGACGCCCGCGGCCGAACCGGTGACGATGTAGCCGGCGCATTCCTCGGGCGAGGCGGGGAAGACGCCGCGGCGCACGTCGTAGCTCGCCCAAGTGAAGGCGTCCGGCCCGATGAGAGTCTCGAACATCGAGGGATAGCGCCCGAAGCGGGGCTGCAGGTCCTTCGGCGGCGCCCCGGTTTCCAGAACGCCGATCTTCATGCCGCCATCCCTTGGGCCACCGCTTTGAGGCGCTCGATCAGCGCCAGCTTGTCATCGGGAAAATCGTTTTCCACCCACCAGTCCTCGACCTCGCGCATGACCGCGCCCACGAGCGGGCCGTGCGGCACGCCCGCGGCCTCGACCTCCTCGCCGCGCAGCGGAAAGATAGGGGCTTTCCAGGTCTGGGCGATGGTCAGCAGGGCTCGCCACTGCACCGCGGCCGCGGTCCGGCCCGACCCGGCCCACGCGAGCATGACGCGGTCGCAGAACCGCTGCGCCCCCAGCCGCCATACAGCCTGGCGCGCCTGCCGTGGGCTCATCCAGGAAATGAGGCGCGGGCCGTCGCTCCCGAGCGCGCCGATGAGTCGGTCGCGGTCGGCGTTGGAAAGGCGCAGCGCCGTGGCGGTCGCCTCGGCCGCGCCTTGGTCGGCGAGAAGGGCCGCCAGCCGCAGCACCGGATCATTGGCGAACAGGATCTCGGTCTCGATTTCGACCAGGCTTTCGAACCGCGCGACGTCCTTCGCCCAGGGCAAGGTCTGGGTAAGCACGCCGGCGCTCTCCATCAGCCGCACCGCCGGCCTCGGATCATCGGCGCGAAAAAGTGTCAGGACCTCCTTCTGGACGCGCTCGGCCGAGAGGGTGCTCACCTTGGCGCGCAGCGCTGTCGCGGCGGCCAGGGCGGCCGCATCGGGCTCGCCCTTGCCGTACCAGGCATAGAACCGGAAGAGCCGCAGGATGCGCAGATAGTCCTCGGCGATGCGAGCGGCAGGCTCGCCCACGAAAGCCACCCGGCCGGCGGCGGCGTCGGCCAGGCCCGCGCCCGTCGGGTCGTAGAGACGCCCCTCGGCGTCGGCGTAAAGGGCGTTGAAGGTGAAGTCGCGCCGGCGCGCATCTTCCGCCCAGCCTTGCGTGAAGGCGACGACGGCGCGGCGGCCGTCGGTTTCCACATCGCGGCGCAAGGTGGTGATCTCGAACGGTCGGCCCTTGGCGACAGCGGTGATGGTGCCGTGTTCGATCCCAGTCGGGACGGCGCGCAGGCCGGCCGCCTCCAGCGCTTCCACGACAGCCTGAGGCGTCAGCCTGGTGGCGATGTCGATGTCCTCGACCGGGCGCTTCATGACGGTGTTGCGCACACAGCCGCCGACGAAGCGGGCGCAGTCCGACCCGCCGGCGGCGCTCAGAGCCGCCATCACCGCGACGGTGTCGTCGCGCCGCATCCACGCCGGCCGGCCCAGGCTGCCGGCGACCGCATCGGGGCCGCTCGCGTCAGGCAAGGGCGGCGCCGTACAGCCGGTCGTAGAGGGCGCGCAGCATGCCCGCCGTCGCCCCCCAGATGAGACGGTCTTCCCAGGTCATGGCGTAGAAGCGCCGGCGTCGTCCATCCGGCAGCTCGCGCTCGCGCTGCTCGTGGTTGGCCGGGTCCATGAGGAAGCCGAACGGGGTCTCGAACACCTCGGCCACTTCGGCCGGGTTGGGCGAAAGCTTCAGCGGTGGGGCGGTGAAGCCGACCACCGGAGTGACGTCGTAGCCGGTGCCGGTGCGGTAGGGCGTCGACAGGCCGATAAGGCGCACCCGCGCCGGATCCAGGCCGATCTCCTCCTCCGCCTCGCGCAGCGCCGTGCTCCATGGGGTCTCGCCCGGATCGCTGCGGCCGCCGGGAAAGGCGACCTGGCCGGTGTGGCGGCGCAGGGTGTCGGCGCGGCGGGTGAGAATGACCGAAAGGCCCTCGTCCCGCTCGACGAGGGCGATGAGCACGGCGGCGGGCGTGAGCACCTCGGCGCCATCGGCGGCGACGGCCGGATCCAGATCGAAGTCTGACCGCCACACCGGCGCGTCGCCGCGCCCGGCCTCGAGCGGATCGAGATGGGCCCCGATCCAGGCCGCCAACTCGGAGGCGGAGGCATCGGGAAGGGGAAAGTTCATCTAGGCCGGCCCCAACGCGAACCAGGCCCCGGCGGACGAGACGCCCAGTAAAGGTCCGTCCGGTCCGGCGCGCTCCTCGCCCATGGCGGCCAGTTCGTAGAAGACGGGGCGCGAGATCAGAGCTTCCAGGTCGTCACGCACCAGCAGATAGGGACGCGGCTCGCCCGATGGCCCCGTTTCCACGCGAATGGGATGGTCCGGGCCGGCGACGACCTCGTCGCCGACGTTGGTGGTGAAGTGAAGGGCGCCCCGGCGAGCGTCGACGCGGACCGCGACAAAAGGCGCGTCCTCCACCGTGATCGCCAGCTTTTCGACCGGTGTCACCAGCACGAACCCTTCGGGATCCTTGCGCAGCACCGTGGAAAACAGCCGCACCAGGGCCGGACGGCCGATCGGCGTCCCCTCGTGGATCCAGGTCCCGTCCTTGCGGATGGTGATGTCGATGGCGCCGCAATGCGCCGGGCGCCAACGGTGAACGGGAGGCGGCGGGCGTCCGCTCGCGCCGGCCCAGGCGACGACGCCTTCCAGTCCCCCTGCGGCGAAGCCCGCATCCATGGTGCTGAAGTAAGGCGGCGTCCGGCCGCGCTCAACGGGGAGGCTCGACGAGTTCCGGCGCGGCCGCCGCCGGACCGCTCGGCGTCGGCGCCGAGACGCCCGGCCGCGCCAGGACCCGCCGCGGATCGACCGGTCCAGGCAGGATGACCTCGCGGGCCAGGGCGGCGGCAAAGCCGAAGGGCGCATAATAGGGCTCGTCGCCCACGAGCATGATGGGCCAGCCGCGCTCGGTGTCGGCCGCGGCGCACGCCGCGCCGATGAGCCTGGCGCCCAAGCCCTCGTTGCGGTGGCCGGCCCCGACCGCGAGCGGCCCCAACAGCAGCGCCGGCGCCCCTCCGATCTCGAGCGGCCACAGCCGCACCGCGCCGACGACGCGGTCGCCGCGGCGGGCGACGAACGACAGGGACGCGATGGCCCGGTTGCCCTCGCGCAGGCGCTCGGCGGTCTTGGCGAGGCGCCCCGGCCCGAAGATGCGCTCGATGAGCGCCGTGACCGCCGCCTCGTCCGCAGCCGTTTCGGGTCCTAGCTGGAGCTTCATCGGCCCGGCGCTAGCAGCGGCGCTCGGCGTTGGCAAAGCGCCCGTCGGCGGCTAAGGCCGGCCATGGCCGAGGCCTCGGGCGCCTTTGGCTCGCCCTTGCGGGTCTTCGGCGAGCGCGACTACCGCCCGTTCTGGGCTTCGCGGCTGCTGGGCAGCCTGGGATCCGAGATCCAGAGCGTCACCATGGGCTGGCAGGTGTACGCCATCTCCCGGCGCACCCTCGATGTGCCGCACGCGGCCTTCAACGTCAGCCTGATCGGCCTTTGCACCTTCGGGCCGCTGTTCGTGCTTGCCCTGATCGCCGGCGAGAGCGCCGATCGCTACGATCGCCGCTCGGTGCTGCTGGTCTGCTACGCCGGCGAGCTCGCGGTGGCGGCGGCGCTGGCCTTCACGGCCTTCGCCGGCTCGACGAGCGTGCCGCTGATGCTGGGCTTGGCGGCCCTCTTTGGAACGGCGCGCGCCTTCTTCAACCCGGCGATGACGGCGCTGGCGCCGATGCTGGTGAGCCGCTCGCAGCTGCCGCGGGCCATCGTCCTCAATTCCCTCGCCGGCGACGCCGCCTCGATGGCCGGTCCGGCCATCGCCGGCATGCTGATCGCGATCTCGCCGGCAAGCGCCTTCACCGCCACCCTGCTCTTCTACGCCGGCGCCGCGCTCGCCCTTGTCCTCATCCGCGCCGACACCCGGCCGCCGCGCCAGCACGGCTCGCGCCTCGAGCTGGTTCGCCAGGGGCTGGCCTATGTGTGGGCCAACAAGCTCGTCTTCGGGGCGATGTCGCTCGACCTGGTGGCGGTGATCCTGGGCGGGGCCACGGCCCTGCTGCCGGCCTTCGCCCGCGACGTCCTGCACGTGGGCGCCCGCGGTTTCGGCTTCCTGCGGGCCGGCCCGGCCATCGGCGCCGGCCTCGTCGGCCTTGCCCTGCGGCCGATCCATTCGAAGGCCGGCGCCAAGATGCTGGCGGGGGTCGCCGTCTTCGGCGCCGCCACCCTCGTCTTCGCCTTCTCTCGATCCCTCATCCTCTCGGTGCTCGCCCTGGCGGTGCTGGGCGGGGCCGACATGCTCAGCGTCTTCGTGCGCCAGACCCTGGTGCAGCTGGTGACGCCCGATCCGATGCGCGGGCGCGTCGCCGCGGTCTCGGGCCTCTTCATCGGCGCTTCCAACGAGCTGGGCGAATTCGAAAGCGGCGTGGCGGCGCGATTCCTGGGCGTCGTCGGCGCCGCCGTCTTCGGCGGCGCCGGGGCCCTTTGCGCCACCGCCGTCTGGGCCAGGCTCTTTCCCGCCTTGCGCAGGGCCGACCGGCTCGAATAAGCCTCGATCCGCAGTTTCAAACGATGGTTCGGAGGCTTCAGACCATGGGCATTCTCAACGGCAAGGTGATCCTGATCACCGGCGGCGGCAACGGCATCGGCCGCGACTGCGCCCTCATCGCCGCCAGCGAAGGGGCCAAGGTGGTGGTCAACGATCTGGGCGGCGGCATCCACGGCGACGATCCCGGCTCGGCCGGCCCGGCAGAGACGGTCGCCGCCGAAATCCGCGCCGCCGGCGGCGAGGCGGTCTCCAATTCCGACAGTGTCACCTCGCTCAAGGCGTGCCAGGGCATGCTCGAGCAGGCGTTGGACAGCTTCGGGGCCCTGCACGCGGTCATCAACCCGGCCGGCATCCTGCGCGACCGCATGTTCCACAAGATGAGCGAGGAGGATTGGGACAAGGTCATCGAGGTGCACCTGCGCGGCTCCTTCAACGTCTGCCGCGCCACCATCGAGCACTTCCGCGAAAAGGAGGACGGCGCCTATGTCCTCTTCACCTCCACCTCTGGCCTCTACGGCAACATCGGCCAGACCAACTATGGCGCCGCCAAGATGGGGATCGCGGGCCTGGCTCGGATCATCGCCATGGAGGGCGCTTCCAAGAACGTGCGCGCCAATGCCCTGGCCCCCGTGGCCTGGACCCGCATGACCCAGTCGGTGCCGGTCAAGGACGAGGCCGCGGCGCAGCGCCGCGCCCAGATGGCCGCCGCCATCCGTCCCGATCAGCCGGCCAGGTTCTCGGTGGCCCTGTGCGCCGACGGGGCCCGCGAGGTCAGCGGCCAGTTCTTCGGCGCCAGCGGCGAGAACATCATTCTCTATTCGCAGCCGCGGCCGATCGAGACCGTCAAGAGCGACGCCGGCTGGACCGTGGAGACCATCGTTTCGGAGGCGCTGCCGAAGCTGAAGGCCAAGTTCGTCCCGCTGGGCCGCGCCCCTTTGAGCCCGCAGCCGCAGCAGCAGGGCGCCGCCGCGGGCTAGTGTGGTGGATTCGAAGTTCGCATGTTCTCTGGGGAGGCCTCGTTGGCGAACTTCGAATCCGTAAACCGCACTAGAATCATCAGCTTGCTAGTGTCCGATCGAGTCCGAAGTTCGTCGGATGCCTGCCCCTGTCACTTGCGAACTTCGGACTCGGGACACTAGCTGATGCCAGGCCGATTGGAGGGCCGCGGCGCCCTCGTCACCGGGGCTGCCAGCGGCATCGGCGCCGCCAGCGCCCGCCTCTTCGCCCGCGAAGGGGCCAAGGTGCTGTGCTTCGACCGCGCCAACGGCGTCGGCCAGACCGTGCAGGCGATCGGCGCGGCCGGCGGCGAGGCCGTCGCCATGATCGGCGACGCCGGCGACGAGGTCGAGGTCAAGGCCGCCGTCGACAAGGCGGTCGGCGAGTTCGGCCGCCTCGATGTCGTCTTCGCCAACGCCGGGGTGAGCGGCGGCGCGACCCCCATGGAGGAGATCGAGGCCGCCGCCTTCCTGGAGATCCTGCGCATCAACCTCTTGGGGCCCTTCTTCGCCATCAAGCACGCCAGCCCGGTCATGCGCGCGGCCGGGGGCGGCTCGATCATCTGCACCGCCTCGGCCGCGGCGCTGCGCTCGGGCGCCGGCGGCATCGCCTACAGCGCCAGCAAGGCGGGCGTGGTCAGCCTGGTGCAGACCAGCGCCAACGCCCTCTACGGCAGTGGCGTGCGCGTCAACGCGATCTGCCCGGGCCTGATCGAGACCGGCATGACCGCGCCCATCTACGCGGCGGCGCGGGCCCGCGGCACGGAGGGGCGCATCGGCCAGCTCAACCCACTTAGGCGCGGCGGCCAGCCCTTGGAGATCGCCGCGGCGGCGCTCTTCTTGGCCAGCGACGAAGCTTCCTACGTCAACGGCCAGGCAATCGCGGTGGACGGCGGCCTTTCCTCCTCCCATCCTGTGGTGGGCCGCACCGGCTGCGCCCCATGACCGAGACGACGCCCGAGCCCATTTCCTTTTCCCGCCGCATCTCCCAGATCGCCGCGGCGAGGCCCAGCGCCCCAGCGGTCACCGACGCCCACCGCACCCTCACCTGGGGCGAGATCGACGCCCGCTCCAACCGCCTCGCCCGCGCCTTGGAGCAGGTTGGGGTGAAGCCGGGCGATCTCGTCACCGTGGGCCTCCCTAACCTCGCCGACTTCGTCGAGGCCTGCTTTGGCCTGTGGAAGGCCGGCGCCACGCCGCAGCCGATCTCCTGGCGCCTGCCGGCGCACGAGGCTGAAGCGGTGATGGAGCTGGCGGCGACGCCGATCCTGCTCGCCACGGACACCATCGCTTCCGACCGGCCGCGCTTCGATGTCCCGGCCCTGCTGGCCCTCTCCGACGACGAGGGCCCGCTGGAGGACCGCATCGCCCCGGTGTGGAAGGCGCCCACCAGCGGCGGCTCGACTGGCCGGCCCAAGCTGATCCTTGCCGGCAATCCCGGCGTCTTCGTCGACACCGGCGTCGGCGCTTACCGCACCAGCCCCGATGATGTGCTGATCATGCCGGGGCCGCTGTACCATAACGGTCCCTTCACCTCGTCCTTCGGCGGCCTGATGCAGGGCGGCCATCTCGTCCTCCTGCCCCGGTTCGACGCAGAGGCAACCCTGGCGGCCGTCGAGCGCCACCGCGGCACCTGGATGTACCTGGTGCCCACCATGATGAGCCGCATCTGGCGCCTCCCGACCGAGGTGCGGCTGAAGTACGACGTCGGCTCCCTGCGCACCGTCTGGCACCTGGCCGCGCCCTGCCCGCCTTGGCTCAAGGAGGCCTGGATCGAGTGGCTGGGGCCCGAGGTGATCATGGAGCTCTACGCCGGCACCGAGGCCCAGGCGGTCACCATCATCACCGGGGCCGAGTGGCTGGCGCACCGCGGCTCGGTGGGCAAGGTGACGGTGGGCGAGATGGCGGTCTTCTCCGAAGCCGGGGAGCGCCTGGGCCCCGGCGAGACCGGGGAAATCTATATGCGCAGGCCCGACGGCGCCGCCCCCACCTACGCCTACCGCGGAGCGAACGCGCGCACCCTGCCCGGCGGCTGGGAGAGCCTCGGGGACATCGGCTGGTTTGACGCCGAGGGCTATCTCTATCTGGCCGACCGCCGCGCCGACATGATCCTGGTGGGCGGGTCCAACGTCTATCCAGCCGAGATCGAGGCCGCCCTGGACGAGCATCCGCTGGTGGCCTCCAGCGCCGTCATCGGCCTTCCCGACGAGGACCTGGGCAACCGCATCCACGCGATCGTCCAGCCGCGCGAGGGATTGTCGGAGGAATCGCTGCGCGCCCACTTGGCCGAGCGCCTGGTCACCTACAAGCAGCCCCGGACGTACGAGTTCGTGGCCGAGAACATCCGCGACGACGCCGGCAAGGTCCGCCGCACCCAGCTAAGGGCCGAGCGGTTGGGTCAGGCTTGAGACGTGTCCCACTGATCGTCGCGGCGCCAGCCTTGGCGTTGACGGCTTGTCACCGCCGAGGCGAGGTTCCGCTGACACAGTGCGTAAGTGACCCCAAGGTCTGCGAGCGTTTCGTGGCGCTTCACAAGCAGCATCAGGATTCGAAGGCGAAGCCGTCAAAGGCGCCTGGCCGGGGCGAACGGCTGGCTCGATCCACCCCATGAAACTCGTCCCCCTCGGCCGCACCGGCGTCGAGGTCAGCCTCGCGGGCCTGGGCTGCGGCGGCCACTCGCGCCTGGGCATGGCCCGCGGCGCCAGCAAGGATGAGGCCGCCGCCATCGTCCGCCGCGCCCTGGATCTCGGCGTCACCTTCATCGACACCGCCCAGGCCTACGGCACCGAAGAGGCGGTGGCCCTGGGTATCGCCGGCCGCCGCGCCGAGGTCTTCCTCTCCACCAAGTCCCACGCCGGCCGCCGGGAGGGTCAAACCGCCGCCGAAGCCGCGGCGGACCTCGCCGCCGCCCTCGACGGCTGCCTGCGCCGCCTCGCCACCGACCGCATCGATCTTTTCCACCTGCACGGGGTGGCCCTTTCCGAGTGGCCGCATTGCCGCGACGTCCTGATCCCCGAGCTGGAGCGCGCCCGCGCCGCGGGCAAGATCCGCTTCATCGGCCTCACCGAGGTGTTCGGCCGCGATCCTGGCCACGCCATGCTGCCCCAAGCGCTCGCCGACCCGCGCATCGACGTCGTCATGGTCGGCTTCAACCTCCTCAACCCCTGCGCCCGCGAGCGCGTCCTCCCGCTGACCCGCGCCCAGGGCGTCGGGACGCTCGTCATGTTCGCCGTGCGCCGCGCCCTTTCCGCCCCCGCCGCCCTGCGCGCCGCCGTGGCCGAGCTGATCGCCGGCGGCCAGGTCGATGGCGATGAGGTCGATCGCGACGACCCTCTGGGTTTCCTGGAGGAGGCCGGGGTCGGTTCGACCGTCGAGGCCGCCTATCGCTTCTGCGCTCACGAGAGCGGGGTCGATGTCGTCCTCACCGGCACCGGCGATGGCGCCCATCTCGAGGCCAACCTCGCCGCCATCCAGGCGCCGCCGCTCACCCCCGCCGTCCAGGCGCGCCTCGCCCGCCTCTTCGGCAAGGTCGACAGCCTCTCGGGGAACTAAAAGCCGGAGCGATCGGCGCCGGCCGGCCGCCTTAGCCGGCGTCCTCGGGCGCGGCCGTCTGGTCGAGGCCGACGAGGGTGACGGTGGCGCCCTCGCCCAGAGACAGGGTCCGCTCGCCGCGGGCTTGCGAGTTCGGCTCTTCGGCCGCGGCTGTCTCGGCCCCGGCCGCCAGTCGCCGGCGCGCCAGTTCGAGGAGCACATCGTTGAGCGCGCCGGCCTCTGTCCCCGGGGCGATCAGCCGGGCCCGCGCCACCCCGGCCAGGCGTTCGCCGAGCGCCCCGACCTCGAAGGCCAGGATCGGCAGGCCGCTGGCCAGGGCATGGGTCAGCGCATAGCACCATGTCTCCGGCCACACCGAGGGGAAGAAGAGGGCGTCGGGCCCCTCGCGCGCCATCAGAGCGGCCGCCTCGTCTTCGGCGTAGGCGCCGGTGACGAACACCCGCCCGGTCTCGAGCAGGCTGGCGTCGTCCTCGGAAAAGCCGATGACCGTGAACTCCAGCGGCAGGTCGCGCGCGGCGGCGTCCACGGCGCAGTCGCGCAGCACCTTGTAGCCCTTGTGCTCGCCGATGGCGCCGATGAGGCCGATGCGGAAGCGCCGGCCAGGCGCGGGCCCGGGCCCGCACGCCGGCGCCGGCGGCGCCGCCGCATCGGGCATGCTCTCCCAGGCCCCGAGGACAGGCGTGATCCCGGCAAAGCGCCGCGCCACCCTGCTCGCCGCATCGGCGCTGGGCGCGACCACGCGCCGCGCCCTGCCGAACACCCTTGCGGAGCGCGCCCGCAGCTCCCCCACCCCGATCTCCTCCTCGATCAGGCCCCCGTGCGCCGCCACGCAGGCCTCGCACGCCGCCAGCGGCGGCTCGCCGCAATAACGGGCCTCGCCGCTTATCAGGGTGATGCGCGGGCACAGCCAGGCATAGTCGTGGATCGCCACCTCGTACGGCCGCCCCAGCCGCTGCAGCAGCGCCTCGAGCTGCCGGCCCAGGCCGATGAAGTGGTGGACCTCGACGCGCTCGATCGAGAGTGTCTGCAGGAAGGCGGTGAGCGCGTCGAAGGCGTCGGGCAGGGTGAACTGCAGGTCGCCGAAGCGCTCGCCCGCCGCCGCCACCGTGGCCCAGGTCCGCCGGTCGTCGCTCTCGCCCGCCAGGGTGAGCACGCGCAGGCCCTCTTTCGCCAGCGCCCTGGCCCGTTCCTTCACCCGCCGCCCCACCCCGCCGCCGAGGCCCCCCAGCCCGATGAGGAGGACGCTGGCGCGGTCGCCGGCTTTCAGGCGCGCCTCGTCCAGCCGCCGGCGCGCCGCCGCCAGGGGATCGGCCGCCGCGAAGGCGCGGACGGCCCCGGCGTAGCCCGGATGGCGCTGCTCCAGCAGGCGCAGGGCGTGGGCGATCAGGAGCGGCTTGAGAGGCCCGAACGAGCGCCCCCCGGCGTGCCGCACGAAGACGTCGGCGGCGCCCACGTGCCGCCAGCCGAGCGCCCGCGCGCGCCGGCAGAAATCGTTGTCCTCGCCATAGCCGCGGCCGAACGCCGCCGCATCGAGCTCGCCCGTTTCTTCGAGACAGTCGCGGCGGATGTAGAGGCAGTAGCCGACGCCACTGGGGAGGTCGGCGCCGACCCCCGCGTTCAGGCGGGCGCTGAGGGCGTCGATGGCGGCCGCCTCCTCGGCCCCGATGTCCCCCTCCTCGCCGCCGGGGTAGGTCATGATCGAGCCGGCGCTCGCCAGCGGCGTCGCCGTGCCGATGTCGGGCGCGGCGTAGGCGGCCTTCCGCAGCCGTTGCAGCCAGTCGCCGAAGACCTGGGCGTCGGCGTTCAGCAGCACCACGTCGTGGCCCGGCCACGCCGCCATGCCGCGATTGGCGCACGCCCCAAAGCCGAGGTTCACCGCGTTTTCCAGCAGCGCGATCCTTCCCGCCGCCGCCAGGGCGCGCAGCTCGGCCGTCAGCGCCGCATCGGGGCTGGCGTCGTTGACCACCACGATCTCGGTCTCGGCCCGGTCGGTGGTCGCCGCCGCCGACCGCAGGCACGTCAAGGTCTCCTCGCGTCCGCCCCACACGGGGATGACGATCGCCACCGGGCGCTGCGCCGAGGCTGCGCGCCGGCGGCGCGGCTGCGGCGGCTCGGCCCGCGCCGCGCCACTGTCCCACACCGCCGTCCAGCTCCCGTCCGGCAGCTGCGCCCGCACCTCCAGCCCGTCGCCGCCGCTGGCGCGCAGCGCGAACCCCTGGATCTCGCGCCCATCCAGCGCGCACGCCGGCCAGGTCTGCGTCCGCCGGACGTCTCCCTCCGGGTGGCGCGCTTCCACCGTCAACGGCTGTTGCGGGGCCCAGTCCATGGTCGCCGATCCGGCCAGCACCGACCCGCGGGCGGCGAACTCTCCGAAGAAGCGCCAGGACGGCGCCTGCAGCAGCAGCTCGCGGCCGATGACCCCAGGCGCCAGCAGCGCCAAGAGGGCGCGCCGGCTCTCCACGTCTGCGGGCGCCGTCAGCCGCATCCGGTTGCCGGCCCGGGGCTCGGTCCGCAGTCCGGGCAGCGAGAGCGCCGCCGCGCTTTCTGCGCTCAGCAGCCCGGTGATCCGCCCCTCTGAGAGCCAGCCGACCCAGCCCGGGGCGCCGGCGATCACGGCGGCCTCGGCTATCTCCTCGAAGCCGCGGACGGCGTCGGCCGCCGCGGCCGCGAGCACGGCGTTGAGCGCCTGGGCCGCCGCCTCCTGATCGCCGCAGGCGGCCAGGGCCTCGGCCCGCGCCAGTTCCAGCCGCGGCTCGCACGCCCGCGCCCGCGCGCAGATTTCCAGCGCCTCGGCTGGCCGGCCCAGGCGCAAGGCCAACCGGCACGCCAACAACAGACAGTGCGCGTCCTGGGGGGCGGAGCGAAGGGCGGCCGACGCGCGCCTGTAGGCCTCGGCGAAGTCGCCGGCGCCTGCGAACGCCGATGCCTCCGAAAGCAGCGTGGCCAGCGCCTCGCGCGTGCGGCGAGCCGTCCGATCGTCGCGCCAGCGACGTGACGTCGCGTGGGCCGCCCAACCCTCCGCGCCGATGGGGCCCGCCATGAGCAGAACCGGTATCTTGGCGAAGCCGTCTTGGCAAAACCGATCGGCCGAACTCGGGCCGGCGATCATGGGTCGGGCGATGAACCGTTCGACCGCGCCGGGAATCTCGCGACCGCATCCGCAGTGGTTCCATGGTATGCCTCGTCTAGTTACAGGGAGAAGGCCGTTGACGAACCTTGCGGTGAAGAGCGCGCCGGATGCGTCCGCAGGCCCAGCAAATATCGAGATCCGTACCGACCTGAGGACCGGCGTCTTCTTTATTCACCTGCCCAAGACAGCAGGGGTGGCGCTTCGCTTCTTTTTGAAAAACCAATTCTGGCCACACGAAGTGTGCCCCGCACAGACATGGGCGGAATGCCTGGAGATTGGCCTGGACAACGTCAGCCAGTACAGGTTGGTGCAGGGTCACCTGCCGCTTTCGCTGCGTGACGGGCTTGGTCAGGGAATGAGCACCGTCACTTTCTTGCGGGAACCGGTTGATCGGACGATCTCTGCCCTCAAACACCTCAGAAGAGATCGGGAATGCAATAGGCTTCACGACCGGGTCGCTGGCCGATCAATCTGGGAGATCTTGGATGATCAGACCGTCATGGCTGCCGTTTGCAATAATCAAGTCCGACTTCTCGGTTCGGCGCGGCGTTTGGCGGATTGCATCGCCGGGTGTCGGGCGGACCGAGGATGGGACGGTGTAAGAGCCCTTTCCGACTTCGAGGCAGACGCAGATGATGGCGCCGCCTTAGAACGGGCCAAGTCGCGGATTCGCGATCTCGATTTTGTCGGCTTGACTGAGCACTTCTCCGAATCCTTGTCGCAGATGTGCCTCAGATTCGGGCTCCATCCACAAATGCGAACGCCACTCCGGAACGAGAGCGCCGCCGCCGACTCCGACGCGCTCCTGGCGCCGGAGGAAGCACGGAACGAGCTTCGGAAGCGCAACTACCTGGATGTCGAACTGTATGAGTACGCTCGGCCGTTGATAGAAGAGCAATTTCGGCGATCCGCTGTCCAGACGCTGATAGCCCTGCCGCTGCAGCGAGAAATATACCCACCGATAGTGGACGCGCGGAAGCTTGCCCTGGAAGGTCCAATGCCGGGATCCGGCTGGTTCGAGGCGGAGTGGGATCAGGGAGCCGTATATCGTTGGAGCGGGCCACAAACCGAGTCGTCGATCGAGTGCGCGCTCGACCCTGGGGGTTGGTACGATTTCTCGATCAAAATTTCTCCGTATAAAGCCCAAGATCTCAACGGATTTTCAATAGAAGTAGGCGGAGAGCCAGTCACACATTCCGGCGTATTACTTCGTGACGGAAAGCATGGTTCATATGACGTGAGCTTCGAGTACCGAAAGAGCGTGGACGACACGAATGCACTCACGTCGATCGTCTTTAAGATAGGACGCGTATATTCACCCCTTGAAGATGGTCTTGATGACGTCCGAAAGCTAGGTTTCATTCTCAGATCGTTTGAATGCTCCAAGCGAGACTCAATAACGACTTCCACGCCGATCGACGGTGTTCGAGCCGGGACGGCGTCGTGAGACTAGAAATCCAATGGGCCGAGTAGGCGGGCCGGACCATGGGAGCAGGGATGTTTGCGCGCTGTAACTTCTGATTCACGAACGAGATCGAGATAAGACGGCAAAGCGTTACAAGTGAAACGAAGAGAGCGTAATGGACGAGGGCAAAAAAGCTTGGATTGATAAATCCATCATACCGCACATTCGCGCATCCGCGCCGGACATCGATCTCGACCCTATAATCGCTTTTTTCGAAGCCCGGCCAGAGCACTGGGAACACCGCACCCGCTTCCTGGAAACCTACATACGCGCAATGCGCCACGTGAAACCGGAGAAGAGCTGGCAGATTGGTGAGACTGGCTCCCTCTCTGGGGTCAGCGCCTTTTTCAAACACGACGGATTTCGAGTTCGAGATGTCAAAGGCGACTTCCGTTACGCGATTGACTGTCCTGACAGCACATTCGACCTTCTCATTTCGCTAGAGGTTTTCGAGCACATCAAGGATCAGGACCCGAAGACGTTCGACGAGATGGTCAATTTCAATTTCGGAGGAACCGACGCGTTCATCGGCGAGATGTGGCGCATCATCAAGCCGGGCGGCTGCCTCCTGCTCAGTACTCCAAATGCATGCTCGCTGATCAATCTCCAGCGGCTATTGAGCTATGAACCGCCGATGATGTTTTGGCCCCACGTCAAGGAGTATTCGCCCGCCGAGCTGATACGACGCTTTGAGAAGCGCGGCTTTGCGCTGCGGCACTGGGAGACACTTTACGGTCTGTTCAACTTGGAGCCGCCCCAGCGCGCGGTCTTGCTTGAGAGGCTGTTCACAGCACGCGGAGCCTCGGCTGAGAATCGGGGTGACATCGCCCTCTATCTCTTCGACCGACCTGTCGAGGTTTTGCCGTCGACGGGGAGCACGCCCATTCAGGCGGCGTAGCCGTACCGGATGAGATTGGGGCCCATGATCGCATTCATCAAGGCGACCTCGTCGGCGTCGAAGGCATCGCGGTAGCCGCCAACGCGGCCGGTTTGACGGGGTTTGTCCGGGCCTCGCTCGGAAGCCGGGATGTTTTCCAAGCGGGTCCTCTCGACGAGGCTGGCGACCATCTCCTCACCGGTTGGCAGGCCAAGGCGCTCGAACAGCGCGGTGACCGTTTCGAGCGGCTGCTGGCGTAAATCTTCATAACGGATCAGCGTGCGACGGGCCTCGGGATGGGCTTCAAACGCCGAGCGGATGATGTCGACTTGGAAGTTCCAAAAGTGCGAATAGAACGCGACCGCATATCGTCTCAAATTGGGGTTGGTCGTTTTCGCCAGTTCTTCCGAGGCAAATGGCGAGAAGCGCGAGCGCATGACGTCGCGACCGTCGCGAATGAGGAAGATCATCCGCGACTCTGGAAAAGCTCGCATGATGAAATCAGCCGCGTGCGAATCGTTCGGCGTTTTGAATACAAGCCGTCGGAAGCCGAGCAATCCCCACTCGTTGAGCACGTGTTCGAGGGCGATATCGCGCAGCATCCTGTGGTAGAAATGAAAATTATGCCGGTTAAAGATCTGGTTTTCCAGGCCGAGATTGGTGAAATGTCGTTGGAACGGCGCCAGAACGGACACGCTCCGCGCCGCTTCCCCGGTATCGAACGCGAGACCGCTCTCGACGTAGTATGCAAGTGAGGCCGGATCGAAAAACCGCTCCGCATCCCACTGCAGCGGCGCAAACATCCGGCCCACGCCGGATTCGTCGACCGGCCGCACACTGCGGTCGGCGCAGATCAGATCCATGGTCAGCCATGTGCTACCCGAGCGCGCGGTCGAGAAGATCCAGATGGCGGACTCCGCAAGGGTCTTCCATATTCGCGGCTTGGAACAAAGGCACAGCGCTACCGCGAAGCTGACGTGATCGTTGCTGCTCGCCCCGCTTCGGGTCGCGCGCGCACTCAGGGTCACGCGATGGGCGGCGCCGCGGAACGATGGGATCGGGATCAGGAATTGGTGGCGGCCATACCACTTGTGAAAAAGCCGCCGATCGAACGGATGTTCGTCCAACTGGATGGCGACTTCATATTCCCAATCATGATTTTCGGCGAAGAAGGGCGACGATACGTCGACAGCTAAGTGCGTGAACGCCCCCTCGCCCCCAGGATGTTCCAACAGGTATAGCAGTTTGGGGACGATCAACTCAGCGGAGTGCCGGAAACGGTCGGCCCCGAGGTCACCAGAAACGGAAATCTGCGGTGGGACGAAGCCCGCGTATTCGTCTGCAAATACAACACGCGGGGTAAGGGTGGTCTCGACTAGGTCGTTCACTCTTATGCTCAATCCCACATCGGCGCGGTCTCCGCACTTGGTCGCAGTGCGTCGTTCTCTACAAGCTCATTCACATGGTTCCGTGACGGAGCGCACTTGCAAAATAAGGCACATCGCCGGGACCAAGGGATTTTGGCCGGCTTCGCGCGCACCCCTGCCTCGGGTCAAGCCGCTGGCAACCAGATCTCAGACTAACGCGGCCTGGCAGGGGCGGCTTCATCGTGGCGACCTGACGAGCGTAGGCATCTAGAGTGAGTATAGCCCGCGGGATCACGTCAGCGCGGCATACTCAAAAGTGAAGAGAAATAAGCGTCAGCGCGACGGCGCGTCAGCCGCGCGCTGCGGCGCCGCCGGCGCATAGAGGAAATCCGGCGTAGACGATTCGCTGATCGGGCCGGTTCGCCCCGACCGAAGGGGCCACTGCATGACCGTCCGGATGCGGACGCGGTAGCGCACCGCCTGGGTTCTCAGGCGGCTGATGAACCGGGTGTCCGCGTACGGCGCCTCCTGGACGATCACCGACGCCGGGCCGCGAGTTTGCTCCAGTTCTTTCGCGACGTAGGCGAGACCTGGGTCCGCTACGTCATAGTCGTCGATCGCGATCTCCCCTGGAATTGGACCGGCGGCTCTCAGATCGCGCACCAGCTCGGCGACCCGCCCGGGCGCCAGTGCTATCGAAAAGCCATAGGACCGGACCCCTGTGAACTCTCCGTTGAACAAGGTCCACGCTCGCTCGACGTATTGCTTGGCGCAGCCCTTGGTCAAGCCGCCGAGCTCGACGCCCAGGTCGTAGACCAGCCGAATTCCCCCGGGCCGGCCCACCCCCGCTATGGTCGAGCGGATCGTGTTCCAGTTCTGACGGAACTTCGGTTCGTCCCATGATCGCCAGCCCCGGGGATCGGCGCCGTCCATTGGCGCAAACCGCAGCTGCAGTTCGTCAAAGCCCAGCCGGCGAGCGTCGGCGATCAACCACTTCAGGTTGGAAATCACCTGCTCGCCAAACTCGCCGCCATCGCCACGTCGGGAGTTCAATAGGAATCCGGCGCAATCCTGGTTCTGATCCAGCGGCGCGAACCACAGCATCAACGCGACTTTCCGCTGCCCATGGCGGCGCATTTGCGCCAGCTCGCGGTCGACCTGGTCCCGATACTGCTCGTACCGACAGGGGATATTGTGAAAGACGTGGTTGTCCTGCCAGGCGGCGGAGCTGTGTAGCTTCGCCACATCGGGCGCCGCGGCGACCATCACCGACCCCCCCGCCTCCCTCGGTACGGTCGCCAATCCGCCCGCGCCCCCAAGGGCCAGCGCCAGGGCCAGGGCCAGCAGAGGGGCCACCGGCCTAGATCCGCTTACGGGGAGGCACGTCGTCCGGCGGGCTTCGACGCGGGGGCCCCGGCGCCTTAGGCTAGGCCGCCGTCGGCGCCGCTTCGCGGGCGCGGCGTTCGGCCAGGGCCGCCGGGCTCTCGATGAACTCGAGGACGTAGCCGTCCGGGTCCTTGGCGAGCGCGATCAGCGCCCCGCCCATGGACTCGAGCGGCGCCGCTTCGCGCGTCACCTCCAGCCCTTCGGCCCGCACCGCCTCTGCGAATCGCACCGGATCGGTGACGTAGAAGACGAGTTTGACCGGGTTGTCGGCGCATTTCGGCTTCGAGCCGTCGGTCCAGTGCATCAGCACCACCGCCGGGCGGCCCTCGTGGGCCAGCATGATCTCGTCCATCTCGGGGGGCGAGAAGCGGCCGGTTTCCGCCATCCCCAGGACGCGCCGGTAGAAGTCGGCCGAACGCGCCAGGTCGGAGACGCCGATGCCGACGGCGGTGAGGAAGTCAGGCGAGCGCATGGGTTCTCCGATTTTTTAGATTGGGGCGCAGGCCCCGGCCAGCCACGCCGCCACCTCCGGCTCGACCCGCGGTCCGATCTCGGCGAGCACCCGGGCGTGGTAGGCGTCGAGTTGCCGCCGCTCCTGAAGCGACAGCAGTGAAGGCTCGATGCATCGCCGGTCGATGGGCGCCAGGGTAAGGGTCTCGAAGCCCAGCATCGGCCGCTCGCCCCCTTCGATGGCGGCGGGCGGGGTCACCACCTGCAGGTTCTCGATGCGGATGCCGTAGTCGCCCTCCTTGTAGTAGCCGGGCTCGTTGGAGACGATCATCCCCGGCTCCAGGGCCACGGCGTTGGGGACCTTGGAGACGCGTTGCGGGCCCTCGTGCACCCCGAGGTAGGAGCCGACGCCGTGGCCGGTGCCGTGGTCGTAGTCGAGCCCGACCTCCCACAGCGGCAGGCGGGCCAGCGCGTCGAGGGCCGAGCCGGTGGTCCCGGCGGGGAAGCGAACCCGGGCCAGCGCCAGATTGCCCTGGAGCACGCGGGTGAAGCGATCGCGCATCTCCGCCGTCGGCTCACCCATGGCGATGGTGCGGGTGACGTCGGTGGTGCCGTCCAGGTACTGG
The DNA here is from genome assembly GCA_035946795.1 of Caulobacteraceae bacterium. Classification (GTDB taxonomy): domain Bacteria; phylum Pseudomonadota; class Alphaproteobacteria; order Caulobacterales; family Caulobacteraceae; genus Acaudatibacter. The sequence continues at coordinate 136,599 of DASYYX010000042.1, forward strand.
GCGCCGGAATCGACCAGCAGCAAGGACCCGGGCTCCGCGCGCTTGGCCGAACGCCGCGTCGGCCGATAGTGGCACATGGCGCCGTTGGAGAGCGCGGCCGCGATGGTGTCGAAGGAAAGGTCCTGCAGCGCTCCGGTCGCCTCGCGGAAGGATTCCAGCTTGGCCACCGCCGCCAGTTCGTCCGGCAGGCTCGTCTGCGCTTCGGTCGCCAGCCAGTGGAGGAAGCGGGCCAGCGCCGTCCCGTCGCGTATGTGCGCGGCCCGGGCGCCGGCGATCTCGGTGTCGTTCTTGGTCGCCCGGGGCAGGGCCGTGGGGTCTTGAAGCTTCAGCGGCCGGGCGCCGGCTTTCTCGATGGCGTCGAAGTAGAAGGCGGAGGAGGCGGCCGGATCGACGGCCACGGCCGCGCCCTTCAGTTCGGCGAGCGCGGCCGCCAGGTCCGCGGGCGTCTGCAACGACACCTCGTTGCCGAGCCAGGCCGGCAGCTGCGGCGTGACCTTGGCCGGCTCGAGGAAGAGGCGCGCCGTACCGTCCGCCTTCAGGATCGCCTGGGCCAGCGGCAGGGGGGTGCGGATGACATCGCCGCCGCGGATGTTGAACAGCCAGGCGATCGAGGCCGGGGCGGTGATCAGGGCGGCGGCGGCGCCGTTGGCGGCGATCGCCTTGCCAAGGCGCGCGCGCTTGGAGGCGCTGGATTCGCCGGCGTATTCGAGGGGGTGCGGCGCCACCGGGGCGGCGGGCTGCGCCGGCCGCTCCGCGCCCCAGGCTTCGTCAAGGGGATTGGGGGTCACCGGCTTCAGGTCGGCGCCGGCCTTGGCGACCGCGGCTTCGAGACGGCCGAGCGCGTCGGGGCTGACGAGCCTGGGGTCGTAGCCGATCTTCCAGCCGGGCTCGGCGGCTTCCTCGAGGTAGGCCGGGACGCCGCCGTCGACGAGGTCACGCACCTCGAAGAGGGCGGGATCGACCTGGTCTTTGACCTGCACCTTGTAGCGCCCGTCCACGAAGACGGCGGCCTTGTCCTTGAAGATCACCGCCGCGCCGGCCGAGCCGGTGAAGCCGGTCGCCCAGGCGAGGCGATTGTTCGCCTCGGGCAGGTATTCGTTCTGGTGCTCGTCCTCGTGCGGCACGATGAGTCCGTCCAGGCCCTGGGCCGCCATGGCGGCGCGGATTCGCGGCGTGTGGCGGGGGCCGAACGAGCGGTCGGCGGTGTCGTCGAAACTCTGGCGCATGGGGCGCCTTAGCGCGCGTCAGCGCCGCTCAGCAAGCGGCGGGCCGGGCGATGCGGCTCCTGCTCGAGCGGGCGCGGAATTCAGCCGGGCCCGTTGCCAGGGCCCCCATTGTCCGGCCCGCCATTGTCCAGGCCTGCTGGAGGCGGGGCCGTGGCGGCGGCGTTGCGGGCGGCGTCCTGGGCGTTCTGCGCCGCTGCCTGGGCGCGTTCGGCGGCGCCCTGCGCGGCGCTGGCCTGTGCGGCGTTGGCGTTCGCCTGCACCTGGGCCGCCAGGCCCTGCGCCTGGCTCTGCGCCAGGGTGGAGGCGTCCTGTGCGGCCTGCGTCTGCGCCCCCTGCTGGGTGGCGGCCGCCAGGGAGGCGTTGTCCTGCGTCTGCGGACGCGTGACCACGTAGGCGACGGCAATGATGGCCACCACGAGCACGATGGCGGCGGCCCACCAGGCGGCGCCGCTGGAACGGCTGCGTTCGCGGGTCACCTGGGCGGTCGTTCCGGTCACCGGATCGACGCGGGTCCGGGTTTCGACGGTCTTCGGCTCGTCGGGGGGCAGGTCGGTCATGGAAGGCTCCTCCAAGGCCCTCCCGACCTTGGCCGCAACGTCCACGGCCACGCCCCGGTTCCGCTGGTGTCCCCGGTCCGAGCTTCGTCGCCGGAGAGGCCCCAAAGCTCAGGCGAACTTCGAATCCGCCACCTTAGATGGCGCCGGCGGACACGAGCCAGGTGAAGCCGTACTTGTCCACGACCATGCCGAAGCCTTCCTCGGCGAAGAAGGTCTTCTGCAGAGGCATGTCGACGCGTCCGCCCTCGGCCAGCGCGTCGAAGGCGCGATCGGCGCTGGCGCGGTCGTCGAAGCCCAGGGCGATGCCGAAGCCGGCCGGGGCGCTGTGGCGGCCGGGCATGGAGTCCGAGCCCATGAGCAGGTTGTCGCCGACCTGGAGGCGGGCGTGGATGATGCGGCGGCGCTCTTCGGCCGGCATCTGCCCGGCCATGGGCGAGCCCTCGAAGGTGTCCAGGCGCAGGATCTTCCCGCCCAGCGCCTTTTCGTAGAAACGGAAGGCCTCGGCGCAGTCGCCGTCGAAATTGAGGTAGGGGTTCAGGAACATCGGGCTCCTCCGAGGATGCGTCGGCTCACTTAGCTAGCACAGGCCCGCGCCCAGGGAATGAGGGCCCGGAAGGCCTCGGGGTCCTCTTGCGAGAGGCCGTGCTCGGCGAGCCAGAAACGCTCGGCCAGCGCGGCGCGTTGCTCGGCGCCGAGCGCCTGCCAGGAAAGGTCCGGCTGAAGGGCGCAGGCGTAAGTCCAGTGCCGCGGCGAAGCCAGGTACCTGGCGGCGCTGAGGAAGCCTTCGGCGTAGTCGAGCACGTGCTGAAGCTCGTGCTGCAGGACGGCCATGGCGCGGCCGTCGCCGGCGAGATCGGCGGGAGCGCGCGGCCACCAGATCGAGTTCGGGCGGGCGAGGATGGGCGTGCGCCCCCGCCAAAGACCGGCCAGGCGCGCCGCCGGATGGGCGCGGGCGATGATCGCGGGCGAAACGCGGGCGCGGCGGAGCGCCCTCGCCAGTCCGGGCGACAGCGCCGCCCACTCGGCCTGCGTCAGCCTCCTGGGCTCAACCACGCCGGGTAAGGACCAGGCAGGCCCAGGCCTCGCGCGCCAGCATTCGCGTCAGGCGAAAGCCGCAGCGGTGCCAGGCGGCGGCCACGGCCCGCGTCTGGCTGCGCAGGATGCCGGAGAGAACCGCCGCCGCGCCGGGGCTGGCCAGAGGCCTGACCTGGGGTGCGAGCGCGATCACCGGCGCGGCCAGGATGTTGGCGAGGACGAGGTCGAACGGAGCGGCGCGGCGCACCTCGGGGTCGCGGACGCCGTCGGCGACCACGAAACGGCAGCGGGCGGCGTTCAGGCGGGCGTTCTCGCGGGCGACGCGCACGGCGATGCCGTCGATGTCCGCCCCGATCACAAAGTCCGCGCCGCTCTTGGCGGCGGCGATGGCGAGGATCCCGGTCCCGGCTCCCAGATCGAGGACGCGGCCCGCCTTGCGACGCTTCAGCAGATCGTCCAGGGCCCGCAGGCACAGGAAGGTCGAGGCGTGATGGCCGGTGCCGAACGCCGCGCCGGCCTCGATGCGCAGACGCACGACATTGGCCGGCACGCGGCCGCGGTCATGGACGCCGAAGACGAAGAACCGGCCAGCACGCACCGGCGGCAGGCCCGACAGCGCCAAGGCGAGCCAATCGGCGTCGGCCAGCGGCTCGGCTGTGGGCGCAAGACCGCGCGAGGCCAACAGACGCATCAAATCTGCGGCCTCGGCGGCGCTTGCCGGCCAGGCGTCCAGGCGAAAGGCGGCGGCGGTCTCGTCTTCCTCGATGACCGAGTAGGCGGCGCTGGCCAGGGTGGGCGCAGCATCGATGGCCGCGGCGGCGGCCTCGATCGCTTCCCTGGGGCCGCGAGCCAGGATCTGTACGGGCTCACTCATGCCCGGCTGACCAGAGCGCCGGCTGCAAGCCCAGGTGAGGGGGAACGGCTCCGGCCTGGCTAGTGTGGTGGATTCGAAGTTCGCCTGATCTTGGGGGCGTCCTTAACTGGCGAACTTCGAATCCGTAAACCACACTAGAATCCTTGGCTTACTAGCGTCCTTCGAGTCCGAAGTTCGCCGAACGCCCGCCCCACGCCCTTGCGAACTTCGGACTCGGGACACTAGCTCGCCGGCGGCGGTGTCGCCGGGCGCGGCGGCGCGGCCTTGCGGCGGGCCTGGGCTTCGCGGTCGGCGGCGTCACGGGCGGCCGCCTGTTCGGTGGGTGAGGCGCCCTTGAGGATGTCGCCGCCCACGCTGGGCCAGTTCGGGTCGGCCTTGGCGTAGGCCGACAGCGCCGTCGATTCGTGATTGGGCCAGGGCATCTGCAGCTTCGCGTTCTCGGTATGCGTGGAGAAGCAGCCCGCCAGGGCAGCCGCGGTCCCGATCCATAGCCAGCGCCAAAGTCCAGTCATGCTTTGATCCCGCACTCGAAGTCAGGACGGCCAGCCTAGCCGCTTCCGATTAACGTCTTCAATCCCAGCTGTCGGCGGTGTGGCGATGGGCGTCGGCGCGCGTGACCCGGAGCGCATAGTGAAGGCCGATGACCGCGCCCTTGATTCTCGGCAGCAGGACGAGCGTCAGGGCCCCGAGGGGAACCAGGGTCGCCGGCACGACGATCGCGACCGGGGCGGTCCAGACCGCCGGCAGCAGCATCAGGGGTGCGATCACCAGCTGGCCCACGATGAGGATGGTGAAATACGCCGGGCCGTCGTCGGAGGGGTAGGCGTCGAGGTCATGGCCGCATGCCGGGCACGCCTCCCACACCTTCAGGTAGCGCCAGAACACGGGTCCCTTGCCGCAGTGCGGGCAGCGGCCGCGAAAACCTCGCCCCATGGAGGCGAGCAGCTTGCGACGGGGTGGCAACGACCATGGGCCCATGAGGGTTTCTCTAACGCCAGTAGATGCTCCGTTCGAGCAACGAACCACCTGCCGATGACCAACGCGCCAATCGAAACCCCGGTCCCTCTGCCGCTCGGCGATCGCCGACAACGCCTGAGCGCCGGGCTGAGGCTGGCGCTCGCCGCGGCGCGCAAGGAGCTGGTGCTGGTGATCGCCCTTTTCGTAGCCGCCGCCGGCATCGTCGCCTTCCTGTCCCTCTGGGATGCGGTCGAGGATGGCCACACGGCCCGCTTCGACCTCGGCCTCATCCTGGCGTTGCGGCAGGCCGCCGACCCCTCCCAGCCCATCGGACCGGCGTGGCTGAAGACCGCGATCATCGACTTCACCGCTCTGGGCTCGATCACGGTCCTGGCCGCGGTGGTCCTGATCGTCGCCGGGCTGTTCGTCGCCATCCGCCGTTGGCGCGAGGCGCTGGTGCTGCTGGTGGCGCCCGCCAGCGGCCTGGTGCTGGTGAACCTCGTCAAGGATCGGCTGGCTCGGCCGCGCCCGCCGTTGATACTGCACGTCATCCCGGTCACGCAGGCGAGCTTTCCTTCCGGGCACGCGGCGCTGTCGGCGACCGTTTACCTGACCTTGGCCACGCTCGTGGCCCACTTCGCCGAGCGCCGCCGGGTGCGCCTGTATGCCCTCTCCGTGGGCGTGATCCTGGCGGTGCTGGTCGGCGCGAGCCGGATCTATCTGGGCGTCCACTGGCCCACCGACGTGCTTGCCGGCTGGGCCATGGGGGCGGCCTGGGCGACCTTGTGGTGGATGCTCGCCTGGGTGCTCGAGGCCCGGCATGGCCGCCTGACCCGCCCGACGCGGCTGGACAAGGCCGCCCTTTGAGGTGTCATTGGGGCCTCACCTCGAGGAGGATCCCGTGACCATCGAAGCGCCCGCCGATCTTGCCAAGGCCACGGTCGCCGAAAGCCGTCGCCTGCTTGCCGCCCGCGAAGTCAGCGCCCTGGAGCTCACCGACGCGGCCATCGAGCGCATCGAGCGCCTGGACCCGCCGATCAACGCCGTCGTGGTGCGCGACTTCGACCGCGCCCGCAAGGCCGCCAAGGCGGCCGACGCCGCCATCGCCGGCGGCGAGCGCCGGCCGCTGCTGGGCGTGCCCATGACGGTCAAGGAAGCGCACAACGTCGAGGGCCTGCCGACCACTTGGGGCGTCGAGGCCTGGAAAGGTTGGATCGCGCCCGAGGACTCGGTGGGAGTGAAGCGCCTCAAGGCCGCCGGCGCCATCATCGTCGGCAAGACCAACGTGCCGCCGCACCTTTCCGACTGGCAGAGCGTCAATCCGATCTATGGGCGCACCAACAACCCCTTCGATCCGGCGCGCACACCCGGTGGATCGTCCGGAGGTTCGGCGGCCGCGGTCGCCTCGGGCATGGTCCCGCTCGAGTTCGGCTCCGATATCGGCGGCTCGATCCGCGTGCCCTCGGCCTTCTGCGGCATCGCCGGCCACAAGCCCTCGTGGGAGCTCATCCCCGGCCGCGGCCACACCCCGCCGGGGTTCGACGGAGCCCCGGTGGGCCTGGGCGTCATCGGCCCGATGGCCCGCACCGCCGAGGATCTCGACATCGCCCTTGATGTGCTCGCCGGGCCCGATGAAATGGACGCAGTCGGCTACAAGCTCGACCTCATGCCCGCGCCGGTGAAGGCGTGGAAGGATTGGCGCGTCCTCGTTCTCGACCGCCACCCGCTGGCCAAGGCCGACAGGGAGGTCGTCGGCGCCGTTCAACGCATCGCGGCCGAGATCGAACGCGCCGGGGCCAAGGTCGAGCGCGAGTCCAACCGTCTCCCGGATCTCGAGGCGCAACATGGGGTCTACATGACCCTGCTGCGGACGATTATGTCCCGGGGCGCGCCGCCCGATAACGTCTTCGGGCCGCCGATCGACGCCCACGCCTGGATGGGGGCGCTGGACGGCCAGATCGCTTTCCGTCGCCGCTGGGCGGCCCTGTTCGAGGACTACGACGTGGTGCTCGCCCCGGTGTTCGGCGTCGTCGCCTTTCCGCACGACGACAAGCCTTTCAACGAGCGCACCCATGTCATCGACGGCGAGGTGACGCCCTACATGGACCAGATCGCCTGGCCCGGCATGGCGACCTTGGCCAACCTTCCGGCGACGGCGGTTCCGGTCGGCAAGACCAGGGCCGGCCTGCCGATCGGCATGCAGGTGATCGGTCCCTACCTGGGCGACAAGACCACGATCGCCTTCGCGGGCAAGATCCAGCGCGAGCTGGCGCGCTAGTGTGGTGGATTCGAAGTTCGCACGCGCTCTGGGAGGCCTCGATGGTGAACTTCGAGTCCGAAGTTCGTTGAACGCCCGCCCGATGCCCTTGCGACCTTCGGACTCGGGACGCTAGCGCCGCCGCCGGCGCGCATCAGGCAGGGGAGGCGACTAAGGAGGGCTCCCCTTGCCGACACTGAAGTATCGCCTTCATGGCCATCGGCCGCCGCCGCGGCCGGTGCAGCTGCCCATCCCCGGCTGGGCCGGCGCGCCCCAGCAGCGCGCCGACGGGAACCACGAACAGCCGTGGCACTGCACCCCGTTTTCCGAGAGCGCCCGGTACGGGGTCGAGGTGCTCTACCCGTTCGCGCAGGAGCTGCGGGTCAGCAGATTCCGCCGCCGCGTCCGACTGGAGGCCGACTGGGGGGAGCCGGTCGACCCCGAGATGATGTGGCCGCCCTTCCGGCCCTTCGGCGAGGATTACTACTCCTATCAGCTGTCGTTGGACCTCGAGGCGCCGCCGGGATGGGCGGTGCGGACCGAGGCGCATCCGCGATTCTACACCGACCCGACCAACACCACCCCGCTCGCCGTCCCCGCTCTCATCCGGACCGAGTGGTGGCCGATGGTCTTCTTCTGCATCTTCAAGGCGCCGCCCGCGGGCGCGACCCACATCTTCCGGCTCGGCGAGCCGTTCATGAGCGTCATCCTCATTCCCGCAGAGCCGCGGCTGGAGCTGACGCCGATGGCGGAGGAGGAGGCCGCCGAGAGGGAGCTGAAGGCGCGCCGCCTGGCCGCCAGCCGTGACGCCCTCGCCGAGGGGACGCGATGGGTCTCCACCACCAATACCGTGTTCGACGGGACCTATCGCCACATGCTGCGCGCCGCCAAGGCGCGCGATCGCGCCCGGCGCTCGGACGACGACGATCGATAGGCGAGCAGGCGCTCGCTACGCCCGACCGACCAGCTAGCCGGGGTAATAATACCCCTGCTGGTGATGATGGTGGTGATGATGGTGCGGCCGTGGCCGCAGCACCCAGCCGCCGTTGTACCAGTAATAGCCGTGCCGCATGTACCACCGCCGATTGTGATGATGATGATTATGGTGATGATGGTGATGCGGGACGACATACTGCGCCGGGATGAGGCGCGCCGCCGGCGGCGGAGTTTGCGCTTCGGCCAGCCGCAACCGCTCGACTGCGTTTGGTATCGGCTGCAGCAGTTCGGCGTACGACGAGGCGACGGGCACGGCGGGCGCGTCCGCTTGGCCGACCGCGAGCGCGGGGGTGGCGGCGACGGCGGCGGCGGCTCCCGCCAGGGTTGCGGCCTTTCGGTTCATGGAAATCTCCTCAAACGGGTCCGCGGCTCGTCTCGCCCGAACCGCCGTTGGGCGCCTCGCGACGCCCGCCACGTGGTTTTCCCAATGACGAAGCGGACCGATAGTTCCCCTCGGGCTCGGAGCTTGGGCTCGGTGAGGCTATGACGGCAGCCGATGCGACAGATGGGTGAATACCGGCTCGGGGCGCCGCGCCAGCGGGTGTGGACGGCGCTCAACGATCCCGAAGTGCTGGCCGCTTCGATCGACGGCTGCCAGTCGCTGACCAAGACGGCCGACGACGCATTCGAAGCGGTGGTGCGGGCCAGGATCGGACCCGTCAGCGCCCCCTTCACGGCCGAGGTGAAGCTCGCCGACGTCGTCGCGCCCGAGAGCTATCGCCTCATCGTCAACGCCAAGGGTGGCGCGGCCGGGTTCGGCAAGGGCGAAGCGCGGGTCACGCTGGCCGAGGAGGGCGCCGCCACCGTGCTTGCCTACGAGGTCGAAGGTCAGGTCGGCGGCAAGCTCGCCCAGGTGGGCCAACGGCTGATCGATGCGGCCGCCCGCAAGATGGCGGACGATTTCTTCGCCAGATTTGGCGAGGCGGTGGCGCCGGGCGCCAGCGAGAAGACCACGCCGGCGGCGCCGACGGGACCGGGCCGCGCCGGCATCGCGCCCTGGATCGCGCTTGCCGTCGCGGCCGTGCTTGCGGCCCTCGCCGCCTTGGTGTTGAGGAGGTAGCGCCAGCAGGGGAGGGACCGGCTTTGAAGGTTGTCCTGACGGTCAACGAGCGGCAGCACGAGATCGAGGCCCCGCCTGGGGCGCTGCTCGTCGACATCCTGCGCCGGGACCTCGGTCTCACCGGGACCCACGTCGGCTGCGACACCTCCCAGTGCGGCGCCTGCACCGTGCTCATGGATGGGCGGGCGGTGAAGTCGTGCACCGTGCTCGCCGGCCAGGCCGACGGCGCCAGCGTCACCACCATCGAAGGCATCGGCGCGCCTGGGAACCTGCATCCGCTGCAGGCCGCCTTCCAGCAGCACCACGCCCTGCAGTGCGGCTTCTGCACCCCGGGCATGATCATGGCCGCCATGGACCTGATCGGGCGGGGCGGGCGCCTGGACGAGGCGGCCGTGCGCCGGGGCCTCGAGGGCAACTATTGCCGCTGCACCGGCTACCACAACATCGTCCGCGCGGTGCTGGCGGCGGCCGGCGAGATGGGAGGGCGCGCATGAGCGACACCGGCATCGGCGCCCGCGTCAAGCGGGTCGAGGACGTCCGCTTCATCACCGGGCGGGGCCGCTACACCGACGACATCAACCTGCCGGGCCAGGCGTGGGCCTTCTTCCTCCGCTCGCCGCACGCGCGGGCGCGGATCGCGGCCATCGATGCCCGGGCCGCTCTGGCGACGCCGGGCGTCGTCGGCGTCTTCACCGGCAAGGACCTGGCGGCTGACAACATCGGCAACCTGCCTTGCGGCTGGCTGGTGAAGTCCAAGGACGGCTCGGACATGAAGGCGGCGCCGCGTCCGCCGCTCGCCATCGATACGGTGAACTTTGTCGGCGAGCCCTACGCCGTCGTTATCGGCGACACCCCCGCGGCCGCAAAGGAAGGCGCCGCGGCCGTAGCCACCGATTTCGAGGAACTGGCGCCGGTGGTCAGCCTCGCCGAGGCGACGCAAGGTGCGGAAATCCACGCCGGCATCGAGCGCAACGTCTGCTACGACTGGGAACTGGGGGACCGGGCGGCGGTCGAGGCGGCCTTCGCCAAGGCGGCGCACGTGACGCGCCTGGAGTTCGCCAACAATCGCCTGATCCCCAACGCCATCGAGCCGCGCGCCGCCGCCGCGAGCTACGATGCCGCCACCGCCGACTTCACCCTCTACACGACCTCGCAGAACCCGCACCTCGAGCGCCTGGTGTTGGCCGCCTTCGTCGGCCTTTCGCCGGAGCACAAGCTGCGCGTCATCTCGCCCGACGTCGGTGGCGGCTTCGGCTCCAAGATCTTCGTCTATCCGGAGGAGACGGCGGTCGCCTGGGCGGCGCGCCGCATTGGCCGGCCGGTGAAGTGGACGGCGGATAGGTCGGAGGCCTTCCTCTCGGACGCCCATGGACGCGACCACCTGACCACGGCCGAGCTGGCGCTGGACGCTGACGGGACCTTCCTGGGGCTCCGGGTGAAGACGCGCGCCAACATGGGCGCCTATCTTTCCACCTTCGCCTCGTCGGTGCCGACCTACCTCTACGGCACCCTGCTCGCCGGCCAGTACCGGACGCCGGCCATCTACGTGGAGGTCGAGGCTGTCTACACCAATACCGCCCCGGTGGACGCCTATCGCGGCGCCGGACGGCCGGAAGCCACCTATGTCGTCGAACGTCTGGTCGAAACGGCGGCGCGGGAGCTGAAGCTCGATCCGGCCGAGATCCGGCGGCGCAACTTCATCCGCGACTTCCCGTACGAAACCCCGGTGGCGCTTGTCTATGACACGGGCGACTACGAGGCGAGCCTGGACAAGGCCCTGAAGATCGCCGACCTGGCCGGCTTTCCCGAGCGCCGACGCGCCTCCGAGAGCGCCGGCAAGCGCCGCGGCGTCGGCCTCTCCTGCTACATCGAGGCGTGCGGCCTTGCGCCCTCGCAGCTGGCGATCCAGCTGGGCGCCGGCGTCGGCCTCTACGAGAGCGGCGAGGTGCGTGTGAACCCCACCGCCTCGGTCACCGTGTTCACGGGCTCGCACAGCCATGGCCAGGGACACGAGACCACCCTGGCCCAGATCGTCTCCGAGAAGTTCGGCGTCCCGTTCGAAAGCGTCGAGGTCGTCCACGGCGACACCGGCCGGCTGGAGTTCGGCCTGGGCACCTACGGCTCGCGCTCGGCGGCGGTGGGCGCGAGCGCGGTCGTCAAGGCCGCCGACAAGGTGATCGTCAAGGCGACGAAGATCGCCGCCCACATGCTCGGGACCGCCCCCGAAAGCGTCGATTTCGCCGACGGTGTCTTCAAGGACACGGCGAGCAACAAGACCCTGGGGTTCGGCGATGTCGCCCTGGCGGCCTACGTTCCGGCCAACTTCCCGCCGGACCTGGAACCGGGGCTATCGGAAAAGACCTTCTACGACCCGAAGAACTTCACCTACCCCGCCGGCTGCCACGTGGCCGAGGTGGAGGTGGATCCGGAAACCGGCGTCGTCAGGCTCGAGCGCTTCACCGCCGTCGACGACTTCGGCAAGGTCATCAATCCGATGATTGTCGAGGGCCAGGTCCATGGCGGCGTGGCCCAGGGCGTCGGCCAGGCCCTCTTCGAACACGGTGTCTATGACGAGGGCGGCCAGCTCGTCACCGGCTCGTTCATGGACTACGGCCTGCCGCGCGCCGACGACCTGCCCAGCTTCGCCGTGGACACCACGGTGACGCCCTGCACCCACAATCCGCTGGGCGTGAAGGGCTGCGGCGAAGCCGGGGCGATCGGCGCTCCGGCGGCGGTGATGAATGCGGTCACCGACGCCCTAGGGGTGAAGGATCTGGCCATGCCGGCGAGCCCGGAGCGGGTCTGGCGGGCGCTGAAGGAGGCGGCCCATGGCTGACATCGCCTATCATCGACCCGAGCGGATCGCGGACGCCGTGGCCATCCGCGCCCGGGCCGCCGACGGCGCCTTCCTCGCCGGCGGCATGACCCTGATCCCGACAATGAAGCAGGGCCTGGCCGCGCCTTCCGACCTGGTGGACCTTTCCGCCCTGGGCCTTGCCGGCGTCGAAGTCAGGTCCAACACCCTGACCATCGGCGCCATGACCCGCCATGCCGATGTCGCCGCCTCGGCCGAGGTTCGACGCTCGATCCCCGCCCTGGCCAAGCTCGCCGGCGGCATCGGCGATCCGCAGGTGCGCAACCGCGGCGCCATCGGCGGCTCGGTGGCGAACAGCGACCCGGCCGCCGACTATCCGGCGGCGGTGCTCGGCCTCGGCGCCGCCATCGTCACCGACCGCCGCTCGATCCCCGCAGACGACTATTTCAAGGACCTGTTCACGACGGCGCTGGAGCCCGGCGAGCTCATCCGCAGCCTCGACTTCCCGATCCCGCGTCGCGCCGGCTACTGCAAGTTCCCCCATCCCGCCTCGCGCTACGCCCTGGTGGGCGTGTTCGTGGCCGAGTTCGAGCGCGGCGTGCGCGTGGGCGTGACCGGGGCCGGCCCCTGCGCCTTCCGCTGGAGCGCCGCCGAGCAGGCGCTCGGCGCCCGACTGGAGGCTGCCGCGCTCGACGGCGCGGCGCTGGATTCGAGCCGCTTCAACGCCGACCTTGCCGCCTCGGCCGAGTTCCGCGCCCATCTGGTGCGGGTCATGGCACGGCGCGCGCTGGCGGACCTTCTGACCGCCTGAGTTAGTTCCTCGATCGATATGGCCGGCGCGAACACGCCCGAAGGTCCGGATCTGAAGGCCGGCGTCGCCGAGGGCGATCTCGCCGACGGCGCCATGCTGGTCGGACACGTCGGCGAGGAGGCGGCGCTGCTGGCCCGGCGCGGGGCGGAGGTGTTCGCCCTTGCCGCCACCTGCAGCCATTACGGCGGCCCCCTGGGCGAGGGCCTGATGGTCGGCGAGACGGTGCGCTGCCCCTGGCACCACGCCTGCTTTTCGCTGCGTACCGGCGAGGCGCTGCATGCGCCCGCCCTGAGCCCGGTGGCCTGCTGGCGGGTCGAGCGGCGCGCGGGCAGGATCTTCGTCGGCGACAAGCTCGGCGAGCCGGCGCGGCGCCGCCGCCGAAGCGGTCCGCCCGGCCGGATGGTGATCGTCGGCGGCGGCGCGGCCGGGTTCGCGGCCGCCCAGCGCCTGCGGCGCGAGGGTTTCGATGGGCGCCTGACGATGGTGAGCGCCGATGACGCCGCGCCCTATGACCGGCCGAACCTTTCCAAGGACTACCTCGCAGGCGCGGCGCCGGAGGAATGGATTCCGCTGCGGCCGGACGAATTCTACCAAGAGAACGGCATCGACCTTCGCCTGGGCGCATCGGCCACCGCGATCGATGTGGAGCGTCGACGGCTGCTTCTCGGCGCGGGCGAGGCGATCGAATACGACAAGCTGCTGCTGGCGACCGGCGCCGAGCCGGTCCGGCTGGATGTTCCCGGGGCGGACGCGCCGCACGTGCGCACCTTGCGCTCGCTGGCCGACAGCCGGGACCTGATCGCGCGGGCGCAGAGGGCCAGGCGCGCCGTGGTCGTAGGCGCCAGCTTCATCGGCCTGGAGGTCGCCGCTTCCCTGCGTCATCGCGGTCTCGAGGTCACGGTGATCGCTCCCGAGTCGCGGCCGATGGAGAAGGTCTTGGGGGTCGCGCTCGGCGATTTCGTCCGCGCCGTGCACGAAGAGCACGGGGTCGTTTTCCGCCTCGGCCGCACCGTGGCGGCGATCGAGGGGGATCAGGTCCGGCTTTCGGACGGGGCGCGCCTGCCCGCCGACCTCGTCGTCGTGGGGATCGGCGTCAGGCCGAGGCTGGCGCTGGCCGAGCAGGCAGGGCTGGAGGTCGATCGTGGCGTCGTCGTCGACGAGCGCCTTCAGACGAGCGCGCCGGGCGTCTTCGCCGCCGGCGACATCGCCCTCTGGCCGGACCCGTGGAGCGGCGAACGACTGCGCATCGAGCACTGGGTGGTCGCCGAACGGCAGGGGCAGACGGCGGCGGCGAACATGCTGGGCGCTGGCGAGCGCTACGCCGCCCCGCCCTTCTTCTGGAGCCAGCACTACGACGTCGCCATCGACTATGTCGGCCACGCCGCCGCCTGGGACGAGGTCCTCCAGGACGGCGACCCGGCGGCGCACGATGTCGCCGTGCGATTCCGGAAAGCCGGGCGCACCTTGGCGCTGGCCACCATCTTCCGCGGCCGCGAGAGCCTGGAGGCTGAGGCAGCCATGGAGGCCGGGCGGGGGCCTTGAGCCTCGCCTAGGCAGTTGAATATCAGAGTCGGCGCCTCCCGACCTTGCGCGGCCGCCTTGCGCCTGGAGCGGATGTTGGGATCTGGCCGGAAACCGGACTCAAAACGGGCGTCGTGTGAAAGGCTCTATCGATCCAGTCTAACGGGTCTCGTTGAGGTGTCTGATCTTACAGATTGATCTTCATGCCCGCGCGAGGCGCCGCCAACCGCTGTCGCTGGCTCTTCGAGCGCCGGAATCCCGGATGGACGAATGCGCCGGCGATCAAGCCACAGTCTCGATCGGAGACGCCGGCCGCGCGCGCGACTTCGTACCAGCGGCCGTGGACACACGCCTCCATCGCGGCGACCACGGCCTCCGCCGCTGCTTTGGGGAGCAGGAAGCGCGCACTCTCCGAGGTCAGGTTCTCGGCGCTCGCGAGACGCCCTTGGGCGCCGATCGCCATGGCGAGGTCACGCCGGTCCTGGCTGATGACAGGCGAGGGCGTAAGGTCATAGGCGGGCGAAAGGCGCCAGTCTCTGTTCTTGGCGATGAGCGCGTGGTTGCGTGGATGGTCGTCAGTGTTCGAGATCAGGGCGTTGAAGCACATGCGGCGAAAGAGTTCGCGCGCGTCCACGTCCGGTGCGGCGCTGGCTCGCCGCAGCTCCTCGACCAGCAGCACGTAGGACCAACGGTCGCGACCGCCAGCGCTTTCATCGGCGCGCAAGAGGGTGAGGCCGCTGATCATACGCGCGCGCAGGTAGCCCGCTTCCGTTTTCTCGCGATCGAACCGCTTGACCAAGAGGACGTCACGGCCCCCCACCGAGGCGATCCGGCTCTCCGCGGTCGTGAGGCCCGCGGCGCGTCCCAGCAGCAGCATCGCGTGCTCGACGCGGGCGTTGTTCCAGCGGTCATCGTAACGATTGAACTTCGCGATCCAGAGGCCTTCCGCGTCTTCCACCACCGCCTTCGGTCGGGCGCCGCCCATTGACGTGGCAACCAGCAGCAGTTCCTCGATCTGCGCCATGTCCGCGTCGGACTCTGGTTTTTCGTCGGCGGCAACGGCGTCGGCGATGGCTTGGAGCTTCGCAAGATCGATTGTGCGGTTGAATGTTCGCAGGGGAGCGGGGGGCGTTTGGTTCAGGCCAAAGCCCAATGCGCCGGCGCGGTCGTCTGGTGAGTGAAGGAGATAGTCGAGCTCCCCGAGTTGCGCCTTGCCCGCGTGCCTCTCGATCACACGGCGGCCCCAGAAGTCAGGGCCGGCGTCGCGCAGCGCGCCGAATACGCCGTTGAGGGCGGTCGTCTCAAAGACCTGGGGGAGAAGTCGCAGTTCGACCGGATCGAACTCGACCGCGTCGGCGCGCGCCAGGTAGCTGCGGCCATACACAAAGCGCCCGAGCGGCACGCCGTTGCGATCGGTTTCCAAGCTGAAGCGCCCGCTCGTTACCGGCTCGGTGGCTCCCGGTAGGGTGATGTAAACGAAGCACTCCTCTGGCGAGGGGCTAGAACTCATTGCCGAGTTCCCTGCGTTGGCGTGCACGCTCCCGCCCGCGATGGCTTGCCCGGGTCAGGCCCTCGGTATCACGCGCGGGATCGGCGACGGCATCGAGATCGCGCAGCAGGTTGAACGCCCACAGCAGACCGGCGTAGGTCGCGATGCTGGTCGACGGCTTTCCCTTCTCCGCATCGGCAATAGCGCGCTCGCCCGCGCCGATTTTCCGGCCGACTTCGGCAATCGTGAGGTTCCGGCGCAGCCGCGCGGTACGCAGCCGCTGCCCAAGCTTTTCCAGCGCGGTCTCAACTGCGTAAGGCGGGGCTTCGAGCAGTGCGTTGCGGGCGGCCATCGTTGTACCTCAAGAGCGCCTTAAGGCGTGTAGTCAGCTCTTGAGAGCGTACACGAATTGGCTTCGGAGTTCCAGACATTTGCTCTCGAGAGCGATTTATGGGGCTTTGCTGATGGGTTGCTCTACCGCCTGCCCGAACTAATTCAATGAAGCCAGCCATGCCAGATCGATCGGGTCGATGAGCGGATTTCTTGCCAAGCGTGTGTCTACGCCGGCGTTTGCTAGTATCAGACCGAACAAGCAGCGCCGGCAGCGCGGCCTGGGCCAGGTGGAAGCCGCCGAGCGCGTGCTCGCGCCAGTGCGTCTCGAAGCTTTCGGCCGTGACCTGAAGGAACGGGGAGGGGCGGTTGCCGCCGGCGTTGTGCACGCCGCAGGCCAATGGCGCGAGAGCCTGCGCTTCGGCAACGAAGCGGCGCGCGTCCTCGGCCTTCGTGGCGTCGCCGACGACGGCCGCCACCCTGGCGCCCGAAGCTTTCAGCTCGGCCACGGTCGCCTCGAGCTTCTCGGCGTTGCGCCCGGCCACCGCCACTGGATGGCCGGCGGCGGCGAAGCGCCGGGCGATAGCCGCGCCCAGGCCTTGGCTCGCGCCGACGCCGACGATGAGAACGCCGCCTTCAGGGCCGCTCATGGCGCCTCCTACCACATCGGAGCTTCTGCCGGGACCCGACCGACTCTAGCCTGACCCCTCATGCGCTCACCGCATTTGGGCTCGCCCAGCGCCCCTTATGAACTCGCCTCCGCCCGCCCCAGCGCTGCGACCAAGGTGGTCTTCCTGCTGCTGGGCCTCTGCACCGCGGCCTGGGCGCCGCTGATCCCGTTCGCCAAGGCGAGGCTCGGGGTCGACCCCGGCGTCCTGGGTCTCATCCTGCTTTGCGGCGGCGCCGGTTCGATCGCGACCATGGCGCTCGCCGGCGCCCTGGCCGCGCGCCTCGGCTGCCGCGCCGTCATCCTCGCGGCGAGCCTGGCGCTCTTGGTCGCCTTGCCGGCGCTCGCCGTCGGCCGCACCGCGCCGGCCATGATCGCCGCCCTGCTGGTCTTCGGCGGCGCCGCCGGAGCGATCGACGTCGCCGCCAACATCCATGGCATCGCCGTGGAGAAGGCGGCGGGCAGGCCAATGATGTCGGGCTTCCACGGCTTCTACAGCTTCGGCGGCATCGCCGGGGCGGCGGGTGTGGCGTCTCTCATGAGCGCAGGCCTCACGCCGCTGCCCGCGGTCCTGGCGGTCGACGGTGTGGGTCTGGGCCTCCTTCTGTGAGCCGCGCCGAAGCTTCTCGGCCGCGGGCCGGCGCCGGAAGGGCCGGCCTTCGCTTGGCCGGTCGGCATCGTCTGGCTGCTGGGCGCGCTCGCCTTGATCATGTTCCTCGTCGAGGGCGCGGTCGCCGACTGGAGCGCCCTCTTCCTCTCCCTGGCCCGCCGGATGGACGTGCCTCGCGCCGGCTACGGCTTTGCGGTCTTCTCCCTGGCCATGACCGTCATGCGCCTTGTGGGCGATCGGCTCGTCATCGGTCTCGGCAGACGCATGGTCGCCGCCGTCGGCGCACTTCTCGCCGCCGCAGGCTTCCTGCTCTGCATTGCCGTTCCGCTCTGGCCGGCGAGCCTGGTCGGCCTGGCTCTTGTTGGAATGGGCAGCGCCAACATCGTGCCGGTCCTCTTCGCCGCCGCCGGCCGGCAGAGCGCCATGTCCGAGGCGACGGCGGTGCCGGCCATGACCACCCTCGGCTACAGCGGGCTGCTCGTCGGCCCGGCCATCGTCGGCTTCGTCGCTCGCGGTTTCGGCCTTCCGGCCGCCTTCGGCTTGCTCGGGGTCCTCCTCCTCGCCGTCGCCGCCGCCAGCCGGTTCCTCGAGCTCCCCGAGTAGCTGTCTTTTGAGCGCGGCGCCACTTGACATGAATTGCGTATTGCAATAGCCCCAACCATCCGCGGCCACGGTCGTGGGGGGCGCTCCGGCGCTTGGGTCTTTGACATCGTGAATAGCTACAGCACTCTCCTCCCCCTTCTCTTCCCCCTCCGGGGGAAGTCCGGCCGAAGGCCGGGAAGGGGGCTGGGGGAGGTGGCCGGGCGTACGCCCGGCCGGAGGGGGAAGGGCGGCAAGCGCCAGCCCTGCCGGGATTCCCGTTGGTTCCTTTTCGGACCTCTTTGCGACCCCGAAAGTTCCCGATGAGACCCCGAAAGTTCCTTTTGGGACCCCGAAAGTTCCCGTTGGTTCCCGAAAGTTCCCGTTTCGGCGGCGTCGGGAACCACGACGCTCACACGCGCAACCAACGGATCGTATTGGGAAAGGACGGTCTGGATCGACCTTGAACCGCGACCCCGGAGCGCAAATAACGGGAACCGGCCGGTCCAGCCTGGCCGCGCCAATAGGCGCGCCGATCGGCGCCAGAACACGCCAAAACCGCGCCGTCTTAGCCAGAACCGTACGAAAGCGTGCCGGTGCGCGCCAGTCCGCGCCAGTTTGCGCCAGTTCGCGCCTCGGCGCGACGGGGACATGATACTTATCCCCTCGGGCTCGGTCGAACAGCTTTCCGGGTCAGGGATAAGTATCATGTCCCTGCCCGCCCGGCGTACTCCGTCACCGTTAAATACGGTGATTTACGGCGCCCGGGGCGGCGTTCGCGCGAGCGGCGCGGGCGCCCAGGCCTTGCATCACCCCACGAGAGAGAGGCCCGAGCAGATGCGCGCCCGAGCGTGCCGGGGCGTGCACGGCGGTGCCGCAGAGGCGCAAATCCGTGCTCCAGCGCGCGCCAGAGAGCCGATTCGAGCATCCTCGGCGGGACCGCAGATGATGGACAACTATCTGTATTAAAAAGAGAAATATGCCGTCTCGACAGGGTCGCCGCACCTGGCCCCCCTTCGAAGCGAGCAACGCCTTTGCCGAGTCCCCCCCAGAAGCGGGGAAGCTTGGCCCCTGTTCACAAATGCCGCCTTTGTCGACTGGCGGCGCCGGCGTTCACCGATGCTGTCTCTGGGCGGGCGTCGCCGTGGGCTTCGAGGCGGGAGCGCCGCTAGCGGCCGGCGCCGGCCGGCGTCTGCGGCGGCCGCCTCTTCTGCGCCGCCCCCGGCGCCGCCGTCGCGGGTTCGCCTGGCGCTCGGCCAGAAGTTCCGCCAGGCCCGGGACAACCGGAACAAGCGCCGCGGTGAGCTCGGGGATGAGGCGGCCGAAGATGGTGATCGCCTCCTCGTCCTTGGCGACCACCAGGCGTGGCTCGGCGCCGGAGTTGTCGAGGACGTCGGCCTCGTCGGCCGCCTCGAAGAACCAGGAGAGCTGGCCGAAGGAACGCACGCGGCGGTTGCGGATCGAGGCTTCCGGGACGTCGTGGCCGCCCTTGGCCACCCGGTCCCTGACCCGGGACACGTTGAGATCGGCGTCGTTGAGAAAGACGTAGATCAGGCGGATCCGATAGCCGTTGGCGCGCGCCCGCTCGACCAGCGCCCGATACTTGTCGGTGGCCAGCACCGTCTCGACGCCGACCGTCTGGTGCGCGTCCACCGAGGCGTACAGCCAACGCTCGATGCGCCGCACCGCCTCCAGATTCGCCTCGGGCATGAGTGGCAGGCGCTCATGAGCGGCGATGCGGCTGGCGAGCGCGTCCGGATTGATGAACCACACCGAAGCGCCCGGGCCCGGGATCGACGCCGACTCGTAGGCCGAGCTCTTTCCCGAGCCGTTCGCCCCGGCGATGATCCACAGGGACGGCGGCTCAGCCGCGGCGATCTTTCGTCCCCTTGCCGGCGCCCCTCAACGCCCGCGTCGCCGCGCGCGCCCGCTCCACATTGCGGGAGAAGACGTAGAGGAAGTCCTCGCCGAAGGTGTCGCTGTTGGCGTCCAGAAGATAGAGGCGCCGCTTCTCGCCGCCCTCTGTGGAGACGGTCTTCACGGCCACCGATTTGGGGCGTTTGCCGGCGGCCTTCGGCCGCGCTTGCAGGCGCACCTTGAGGGGCTTGGCCATGCGCGCAATATCGAAGCGGCGCCGGCACTTGGCAAGCGCCGCCCTGCGGCGGCGGCGGAACGGCGATATGGCTTTCCATGACGGAAGGCGATAGCCTTTGCCGCGCGAGAGGAGCCCGATGGGCGGCGACGGGCATGGCGGAGGCTAGCAGGCCGGCGCGGGTCCGGCTCATAGGCGGCTTCAGGCTCAGCGATGGCGCCGGCAAGCCGGCGGCCATTCCCAGCCGCCGTGGCCGAGCGCTTCTGGCCTATCTGCTCCTCTCCGAGGACCACGCTGCGACCCGCGAGCGCCTTGCGGGCCTGTTGTGGAGTGACCGCGGCGAAACGCAGGCCCGGGCGAGCCTGCGCCAGTGCCTGCTGGAGTTGCGCGGCGCTCTGGCGGCCGCCGGGATCGACGCCCTCGACATCGGCCGCGATGAGATCGCCCTTCGTCCCGGGACGCTGGCCAGCGATGTCGACGACGCCCGCAAGGTCCTCGAGGAAGGCGCCGTGCGTCAGGTCGAAACGACCCTCCAGGCGATCGGCCGCGCCCGCCTGCTGGACGGCCTCGAGCTCCCGGGCCTCTTCGGCGAATGGCTCGAGCAGACGCGCGCTCGCTTCGAAGCGAACCTCACAGCGGCTGTGGCCCGCCGCCTCGGGCGACTGGAGGCCGAAGGCGACTGGGCGGGCGTGCGGGCGCTGGCGCAGTCGTGGCTGGAACGCGAGCCTCTGGACGAGAGCGCGGCGGCCGCCGCCATCCGCGCCGACGTGGCCCTCGGCGCGAGGTCGGCGGCTCACCGCCGCTTTCGACTGCTGGAGGCGGCGCTCGCGCGCGAGTTCGGGATCGCTCCGTCGGTGTCTACGCGCGCCGCCCTGTCTGCCGCGCCGCCGCCGGCGTCTTCAGCGACGACCCCTGTCGTGGCCGCGCCTGCAGACACAGCGGCTCTGGTGGAAGCCGCTGCGCCGAGCGCCGTTCCGCCGTTGGTGGTGGTGGCGGTCTTCGAGCCGGCCGAGGCCGGCGACGCCGAGGTCGGCCTGCTTCGAGCGCTCCGCGACGAGGTCCTCTCGGGTCTCGCGCGCTTCCACGAGTTGCGCGTCATCACCGACCCGAGGCCTCTGGATCAGGTGGCCGCGGACCTGGCCGGGGGCGCCGGCTATGTGCTGGGCGCCAGCGCCCGCGGCGCCGGCGCCGATCGTCGCCTCCTCTTTCAGCTGCTGCGCGGCGGCGAGCGCCGGGTGGTGTGGTCCGGCCGCTTTGGCGCGCCCGGGGAAACCACGGCTTGGAGCGTCGACGACGTCGTCGCCAAGGTCGTCGGGGCCGTCCTGCCGACGATCGACGCCGACCGGCTGGCGGGGCCGACGCGGACCGCGGACCATCCAGCTTGGCGGCGTTACTTGCTCGCCCGCGGCCCTCAGGCCAAGGACCGGACGTTCGCGACTTTCGAGGAGGCGCGCGGGGCGGCCGACGCCCTGGAAGCCATGATCGCTGCGGATCCGGCGGTCGACCTGCCGTATCTGCCGCTCGCCTACCTCTACAACACCGACTTCGGCTACACGCGCGCCTGGAGCAGCGGGCCGGCCGAACTCGCGCGGGCTCTGGAATTGGCCAAGACCGCCCTGACCCTGGATCGCGGCCATGCCCACGGATACACGGTCGCCGGCTGGTGCCACCTTCGCCGCCGGCAGTGGGCCCTGGCCAGGACCCACCTGGATCAGGCTCTTGCCCTCAATCCCTTCCACGTCCGCCGCGTCATGGAAGTCGGCTACGGCCTGCTGTTCCTGGGCGACCTCGATGCCGCGGCGGCGCTCTTCGATCGTTGCCTGCTCCTCAACCCCTCGCCCGAGGACGGCTTCTTCATGGACCTGGGGCTGTTGTCCCTGGTGCGGGGCGAACACGACCGCGCCGCCAGTCACCTCGAACTCATGGCCGAGTCGGATATCTGGGGGCTGGTCTACCGAGCCGTGAACGCCGAGCTCGGCGGCCTGGCCGCTGCGGGCGAGGCCGAGCAGGCGCGCCGCCGGATCACCGCCATCTGGCCGCCCGATCGCACCGCCGACGGTGAGGGAATCGTGGCTTGGATCGATCACCAGCACCCATTTCAGTCGCCGCGCATGCGCGAGACCTTCATCGCCGGCGTGCGGCGGGTGTTCAGTCCCGCCGCCCCAGGTCCAAGGTCTGGCGCTCGAGAGCGGCGGCGAACACGGTCTGGGGCGGGGACGGTCGCGGCGCGAGAGGCTCCCGAGACAAACAAAGCGCCGCGTCGAGACACTCGGCCGCGTCCAGCGCCTTGAGATCGACCCGTCCCTCGGGGAGCCAGGCTCCGAACGCGGCGATCGGCAGGCCGTTGGCTTCGGCCTCGGCGATCAGCCCGGCCCAGGTGCGGTCCTTGTAGAACGTTCTCCTGGCAAGCCGGAGAAACTCACGCGCCGCATCCGCCCCGGCCACCCTGACCCGTACGGCTCGGGCAATGGTCGCCCGCACGTTCACCAGCGCCTCGGAGAGAGGGGCGAAATCGAGTTCCGCAGGCGCGTGGGCCACTGCCACCTCGTCGTCGCCGGTCAGGCGCCCAGAGGCGAAGGCGCGGAAGATCGCGCCGACGCCGACCATGCCGAAGGCCGCCAGCTCGGCGGCGCGCAGGGCGCCCATGCTGGCGCCGCCGATCACCGGAATGCCGCCGGCGATCAGGGACAGCAATTCCTTGTGACGGATCGCGGGCTGGTCGCCGAAGAGGCCGTCGATGAGGACGACCGCGGCCGGCTTTCGAAGACGCAAGGCGTAGGCGTCGCCGGCCCGGGCCGGCGCCAGCCAGACGAAGGCGGGATCGGCCGGTCTCGCAGCGGGCGGCAGCGTCGGCCCTGCGAAGACCGCTATTCTGCCGGTCACCTCGGCGCTCACGTCCGCCGGGTCCGCTCGAAAGCGCCGAGGCCAGGGACGAAGGCCTTGAAGACGAAAACCCCAGCCCCCGGGCGTGAGAGATCGATCGCGGCGGCGTCGGGAAAGCCGGCGTCCGCCAGCCGATGCGCCAGATCGGCAACGCCTGAAAGCTCGATGGAGCCGATCTCCTCCCAGCGCCGCAGGCGCATTCCCGGCGGCGGCGGAAGGCCGAATCCCAGGCCCCCGGGTCGCCGCTGTTGCGGTTCGTAGAGGATGTCGTCGCGTGCTCCGGAGATCAGCGTCAGTCGTGATTGCGCCGCTTCCAGCACAGCATCGCGCAGGGCCGCATCCGCCCGGAGGTGGCAGCCGTGGCCGTGGACCGCCCGCCGCTTCGGATCTGAAGCGGGAAGGTCCAGGATCTGCGCCAGGAAGACCGGCGCACCGATGACGCTGCTCTGGCGGTAGACGGCCAGGCGCAGGCCCGCCGAGCGCGCCCGTTCGCGCAGGTCCTGAAACCAGCCTAAGGGAACGGTGTCGAGATCGAGGAGATCGGCGGTCCGCGCTTCGATGGGCCGAACTTCCCAGGCGGCGTGCGCGTCGCGCTCGAGGAGTTCCAGGAGGGCCTTGAAGAGCGCGCCGTCCGCCTCTTCCCGCGCCCCCAGGCCGTTGCTGGACCGGTCCAGGCGTCGGTCCCCCTCTCGGGCAAGATCCAGCGAAACGCAGTCGAACGGGACCCACAAGGGGCCGCCACCAGCCAAGCGCCCCGCCGGCGCCCAAGCGATCGGCTCGTCTTCGTCCGGGGCGCAATCTCGCCGATTGGCGAAATCCTCGATCGCGGGCGCGCGCTCGGCCGCCGGCAACCGGGCGAAGCTGCAGATCGTCGCCGGCGCATCGAAAGCCTCGGCGCGGGCGCTCTCGACGGCCTCCACCAAGGCCCCGATCTTAGCGGCTTCCGCGGTGAGCCCCTTGCCCTGGTGGACCGAGAGCGCGCGGCTCCATGGCCGGATCGCCTGCCATACCGGGATGCCGAGCACGTCGAGCCCGGTGACGTCCGCCAGGCGCGTGACCCCGGCGGCCTTGGCTTCAGCGGCGGCGCGCCCGGCCAGGTCGCTTCGCCGGTCCGCCAAAGCCTCGGCGAGGAGAGTCAGCCGGTGCGTACCCCGGATGAGCCTTTCGGGGGCGGGGGTGGCTTGGTCGGGTCCAGCGGGCGCGTGGCGCAGCAGGCGATCGTGACGTTGCTGGAAATCTCGGCGGCGTCGAAGTGGCCGGGGGAAGCTTTGAAGAGTTCGGCCACCTGCTCGCAACCTTCCACGCCGACCCCCCACTCGGTGGCCTTCCTGCGGTCGTACTCCGCGACGGCCAGGGTGACGTAGTAGACGCCTTTGTAATTGATCACGAATCGCGGATCGGCTGTCCCCCGCACCGAAGCCGATACGGTGACCACCCGGTCTTCGTCCCTGTCCTCGTCCATGATCTCTCTTGCCCCTCTTTTTGATGGATTTTTGACGCGGCCATGACCGGGAACTCGCGGCCGGGCTGACGCGACGCGAGGCATTCCACGCCAGCCGACCGGGCAGTCATCGCCCCGATGAAAGCGCCTTCAAGGATCGGCGAACGGAGGTTTCTATCATGTCCTACCGCCAGAGTCCCAATGCCCGCGCGCCTCGGCATGCGTTCGACCGCACGCTGTCGATCTTCGACAAGACCGCGCTGGGCCTGCTGTACGTCTTCGTCATCGCCGGCCTGCCGCTTGCGGCGCTCGGCGTCGTGACCGGCGTCGCCTGACGCCGGCGACCGGGCCGCCCGGCGCGAGTCTCGAGGCTCGCGTCCGGGCGGATCCGCCCTCAGGCGGCGTTGGCCTTGGCGAACTCGACCACCTGCTGGTGCGTGGCGAACCACACCCCGCCCTTGGCCCTGGCGTGGGCGATCAGCTCCGCCAGGATCCAGATGCGCGACCGGTAGGCGATGACGTGCGGGTGGCAGGTGAGCTGGAAGATTCCGCCTTCCTCCCAGGCGGCGTCGAACTCACGACGGTAGATCTCGGCGACGGCGGTCGGCGGCGTGTAGGGCCGGCTCGTTCCCGCGCGGCTCATCATGAAGTAGGGCGCGTCGTCGCGGATCCATTCCACCGGCAGTTCGACAACGCCGGTGGGCTCGCCTTCCAGCAGCAACTCGTAGCAATCCTCGTCCGCCATCAGCGAGGAGTCGTAGGCGAGGCCCACTTCCTTCTCGAGCGCCAGCGTGGCCGGACTGAAGTCCCATGAGGGCGTGCGCATGCCCACCGGGCGCACCCCGCAGACCTTCTCCAGAGCGTCGGCGGCGCGCAGCATCAGGTCGCGCTCGTCGGTCTCCGGGAGTTTGGAGTTGAGCTCATGGATCCAGCCATGGATGCCGATCTCATGGCCGGCGGCGATGATCCGCCGCTGCTCGTCCTCGTGCAGCAGGGCGCTGACCGCCGGGACGAAGAAGGTGGCAGGCACGCCGTGCTTTTCCAGCAGCTTCAGGATCCGGGGGACGCCGACGCGGGCGCCGTACTCGCCCCAGGCCAGGCGACCGATCGAGGTCCCGCCCTGGGTAAGCTCGCTGGTCTCGTGATCGGAGTCGAAAGAGAGGGCGAAGGCGCAGCGCGCCCCGTCCGGCCACCTCTTGGGTCGCAACGGTCGGCCAGCGCGCACCCGCTCGACCAGCCCCCGCCAGCGCCCCTCGTCCCATTGCCAGGGCTCGAGGGCGGCTTGGTCGGACCGGACGATGTCGTTCATGCGAACGCTTATAGCGTCACCCCGACCGGCAGGGAGCCGAGGAACTCTGCTGATGCGACCTCAGGCGCGCCGCGGCGGCCGCCCGCGGCGGGCCAGCCAGAAGGCCAGGTAGACAAGGCCCAGCAGGGCGACGATGAAGCCGACGCCGCCGACCCAGCCGCCGCTCTCCCAGGCCGAATAGTCGTCCAGCGGCATCAGGCCGAACCACAGGCCCGCGCCGAGGCCGACCATCCCCAGGCCGGCAGCGAGCAGGACGACGCCCCGGCGCATGTCGCGCTCCGGGGCCGGGATGCCGGCGTCAGCCGGAACGTGCGCCTTGAGCTGCTCGACCCACTCGGGCGGCGCCGGCGCCCCGCTCTGGAAGGCGGCGCGGACGGTGTCATAAAAGCGCTCGCGCTCGCGCGAGCGCAGCCACATCGGGGCGATGATGATCGCGCCCAGGAAGGCCCAGAAGGCCAGCGGTACGATCCAAGCTTCCATCGCTTCCTCCCCGCGCCTTTCCTCTAGATAGGAAAGAGGCCTTCACATGCGCCCGCGGATGCGCAAAGGCGCATGAAATCTTGGTAAGGCGAAGGGCCGGGCGGCCGAATGGAGGGCCAAGAGATGGCAATGCGCACCGTGCTGCAGGACCTCGCCTTTCCCGAAGGGCCGCGCTGGCGCCAGGGCGAGCTCTTCTTCTCCGACATGCACGCCCACGAGGTGGTGGCCATGAAGCCGGACGGGCGTCGCCGCACGGTCTTCAGCCATGACCGCGCCGTTTCCGGGCTCGGCTGGCTTCCCGATGGCCGCATGCTCGTCGTTTCGATGGAGGACCGGCGCCTGCTGCGGATCGAGCCCGACGGCAAGCTGGTGGTGCACGCCGACCTCTCCTCGATCGCCGACCACCACACCAACGACATGGTGGTGGACGCCAACGGGAGGGCCTACGTCGGCAATTTCGGCTTTCCCCTTCCGGGCGGGAAGCCGAAGACGACCCGCATGGCCAGGGTCGATCCGGACGGCTCGGTTCATGTCGCCGCCGAGGAGCTGATGTTCCCCAACGGGACGGTGATCACGCCCGACGGGCGGACGCTCGTCGTCGGCGAAAGCTTCGCCGGCC
The DNA here is from genome assembly GCA_035946795.1 of Caulobacteraceae bacterium. Classification (GTDB taxonomy): domain Bacteria; phylum Pseudomonadota; class Alphaproteobacteria; order Caulobacterales; family Caulobacteraceae; genus Acaudatibacter. The sequence continues at coordinate 163,207 of DASYYX010000042.1, forward strand.
GGCTCACGGCTTTCGACGTCGCCGCCGACGGGTCGCTGACGAACCGCCGCGTGTGGGCGCAGCTGCCGGCGCCCGCCGCTCCCGACGGGATCTGCCTGGACGCCGAGGGCGCGATCTGGGTCGCCTCGCCCACCACCAACAATGTCTTGCGCGTGCGCGAGGGCGGCGAGGTCCTGGCCCGCGTCGAACCCGATCGCGGCTGCTACGCCTGCATGCTCGGGGGTGAGGACCGGCGCACCCTCTTCGTGCTCACCGCCATGACTTCCGAGCCGGCTGTCTGCGCCCAGGAGATGAGCGGTCACATCGAGGCGATCGAGGTTGACGCGCCGGGCGCCGGGCTTCCTTAAGGAGGATCCATGGAGATCAGAGACAAGACGGTCGTTGTCACCGGCGCGGCCAGCGGCATCGGCCGCTCGCTGGCGCGGCGTTTCGCCGCCGAAGGCGCCGCGCTTGTCGCCTGCGCCGACCGCAACGGCGAGGGGGCCAAGTCGGTTGCCGAAGAGATCGGCGGCATTGGCTTCGCCACCGACGTCGCCAAGGAAGCGGACATCCTCGCCCTGATCGATGCGGTGGAAGCGCGCGCGCCGATCGACCTCTTCTGCTCCAACGCCGGCATCGGTGTCGGCGGCGGCGTCGACGCTCCGAACGAGGCCTGGCAGCGCATCTGGGACATTAACGTCATGGCCCATGTCTACGCGGCCCGACACCTTGTCCCGCGCATGGCCGCCCGCGGCGGCGGCTATCTGCTCAACACCGCCTCGGCCGCCGGCCTGCTGAGCCAGATCGGCTCGGCGCCCTATGCCGTCACCAAGCACGCCGCGGTGGCGCTTGCCGAATGGCTGGCGATCACCCACGGCGATGACGGCATCAAGGTCTCGGTCCTGTGCCCGCAGGCGGTGCGCACCGCCATGACCGCCGGCAACCCGGACGGCGTCGCCTCGGTCGACGGGATGATCGAGCCCGAAGCGGTGGCGGAGGCGTGCGTCCGGGCCATCCGCGACGAGGTCTTCCTCGTCCTCCCCCACCCTGAGGTGCTGGAGTACGTGCGCCGCAAGACCAGCGATTATGACCGCTGGCTCGGCGGCATGCGCCGGCTGCAGCGCAAGTATTCCGGCCGGGCCATCTGACGGCTGCGCCCGCCTCGGCCACGGCGACAGAGCCGGCGCTCCTGCTGGAGGCCGCCGAGCGGCATCCTTTCAGCGGCTGGGATTTCTCCTGGCTGGAGGGCCGGATGCTCGAAGAGCCGCTCGCGTTCGACTATCTTGCCCAGGTCCGCGGCGCGCTCACCGGCGTAATGGCCCTGCTCGATCTCGGCACAGGCGGCGGCGAGGTGTTGTCAGCGCTCGCGCCCTTGCCGGCGACCACCGTGGCCACGGAAGCCTATGCCCCCAACGCCTTTGTCGCGGCGCGCCGGCTGGCGCCGGTCGACGGCCACGTGGTGCTGGCGCAAGGCGCGCCCGAGAACTGGTCGACCCTGGCGACCCCCGTGCTCAACCGGCCTTCCCTGCCGTTCCGCGACGCCGCCTTCGAACTCGTCATCGATCGGCACGAATCCTATCTGCCTGCCGAGGTGCTGCGCGTTCTCCGTCCCGGCGGCCGCTTCATCACCCAGCAGTGCGGCGGCTCGCACATGGCGGCCCTCAACGACCTGCTCGGGATCCCGCGACCCCCTTACGCCGACTGGCGGTCAGAAGCGGCGGTGGCGCAGCTCGCCGCCGCCGGGTTCGAGGTGATCCTCGCCCGCGAGCAGTTCACGGCGACGCGCTTCGCCGATGTCGGGGCGATCGCCTACTACCTGAGAGCGGTCCCATGGCAGGCGCCCGGTTTCCGCGCCGCTGACCACGCCTCGAGCCTGCGGGCGATTCACGAACGCATTCAGGCCGAGGGGCCGCTCGCGGTCCCGGCGCACCACTTCCTGGTCGAGGCGCGGCGGCCCCGGCGCTGATCTGCGCTGGGCTCAGGTCCCGGAGTTGCCGCCGGCGCCGCCGGTGGCGCCCGCGGCGTTTCCCGCGCCGCCGGTGTTGGCGCCGGCCGCGTTGGCGCCGGCCGCGGCGTTAGGCGCAGCGGCGTTGCCGTAAGCGCCCGCGGCCGGAGCGCCGTTCGCGGGCGGGGCGGTCGCGGCGGCGTTGGCCCCCGCGGCGTTGTAGGCGCCGGCGTTGGCGGTGTTCTCAGGGTTGTTCTTATGGCAGCCGCTCACGGCCAGCGCCGCGGCTGCGCCGCCGATGAGAGCGAGGGAAAGCCGGGAAGCGTTCATCGTCATGAGGTCCTCTGATCGTCTCGCGGCGCACCTGCGCCACCGGCGCTCTTAAGCGGACTCCGACAGCGATGGTTCCTTTCCTGATCACGCGCCGGTGAAGAGCGAGGGGCGCCGATGGCTTCGTGTCGCCGGCGAAGCGCGCAATTTGATGCCCTGACAGGTTCCGTGACAATGTCACGCTGTGACATAACGGGGCGGTGACCGTCAGCGAATTGAAATCCCGGCCGACGGCGAGCGACGCAGCGGCGACCGCGCGCTTGTCCTTGACCCGTCTTACGATCCTTGCGCTTGGCGTCGGCGTTGTCACCGGTTTCGGGGCCGTAGGGTTCCGCGACCTGATCGGCCTGGTCCACAACATCGGCTTCGCCGGACGATTGTCATTCCACTATGACGCCAATTTGTTCACCGGCGCGGCGCCGTGGGGCGCGTGGGTGATCCTGGTCCCGGTCGCCGGCGCGGTCGTGGTCACCTTTCTCGTCGCCAATTTCGCACCCGAGGCCAAGGGCCACGGCGTGCCGGAGGTGATGGACGCCATCTACTACCGCGGCGGGGTGATCCGGCCGGCCGTCGCAGTCATTAAGTCGCTTGCCTCGGCAGTCGCCATCGGCACCGGCGCTTCGGTGGGCCGGGAGGGGCCGATCATCCAGATCGGCTCAGCCTTGGGCTCGAGCATCGGCCAGGTCGTGCGCATGCCGGCGGGACAGCGCATCGCCCTGGTGGCCGCTGGCGCCGCCTCGGGCATCGCCGCCACCTTCAACACGCCGATCGGCGGCGTGCTCTTCGCCATCGAGTTGATGCTGCCGGAGGTGAGCGTCGACACCTTTCTGCCAGTGGCGGTGGCCACGGGAGCGGCCACTTTCGTCGGTCGATGGTTCATGGGCGACCATCCGGCCTTTCGTGTGCCGGCGCTGGCTCCGCTTTCCGATCGCGCCAGCGACATCCTGCTGCTGCTGCTGTACGCGGCCCTGGGCGCCATCACCGGCGTGGCCGCGGCCGCTTTCGTGCGTGGGTTGCACCTCCTCGAAGACTTTTTCGACCGGATTCCCGGCCGCTACGTGCGCCACATCGCCGGCATGCTTGCCCTGGGCGTTCTTATGTGGGGCCTGTTCGCGGGGTTTGGTCAGTACTTCGTGGACGGCGTGGGGTATGCCACGGTGCAGGCGGTTCTGGCGGGCCGCCTGACCCTTTGGTGGTTCCTGGCCGTACTGTTCGCCGCCAAGCTGCTGGCCACCTCTCTGAGCCTCGGGTCCGGCAGCTCGGGAGGGATCTTCTCGCCCTCGCTCTTCATGGGCGCCACTTTGGGCGCCGCCTTCGCGGGCGCGATTGATCGGCTCGGCCTGCCAATCACCCTCTACGTCCCGGCGTTCGCGATGGTGGGGATGGGCGCGATGGTCGGCGGAGGGGCCGGGGCGGTGATGACCGCCGTGGTGATGATTTTCGAGATGACGCTCAACTACGGCATCGTCATGCCGCTGATCGTGGCCGTGGCCATGAGCGTCGGCGTGCGCCGCGTGCTTTCGCGCGAGACCATCTACACCCACAAGCTCGTGCGCCGCGGCCAGGTCATCCCCAAAGCCCGGCACGCCAACATGTTCCTGGTGCGCCGCGCCCGCGAGGTCATGGACCGCGACGTCCTCGTCCTTCCGGCCCAGCAGAGTTTCGACGCCTTTCTCGAGGAGCACGCGCGAGAGGGCCGGCTGCGTCACGTCGTCGTCACCGACAGGGGGCGGATCTTCGGCGTCATTCGCGTCAACCTCGGCCTCCGCCGCGGGCTGACGGGCGCGGAGACCGGGGTCAGCTTGGGCGAAGTCGCCAACCGCAACTTCATCGTCGTCCCCGAAGAGGCGATCGCGTTCGATGTCATCAATCGTATGTGGCGCCGTGGGGCCATCATGGCAGTGGTCGTGCGCGGTCGCGGCGTTCCGCGCGCCAGCGACGTCGCCGGCGTGATCACCAAGGAACACGTGGCCGACTCGGTGGCCGAGAGCGTCCGCATCTACCCGGCGCGGTAGCCGGCGCGGGTTCCTTCGCTAGGCGAGAACGGCGTCGATGGAGTCCGCCAGGGTGTCCGCCATTTGTTCGACCTGGGCGTCGCTGACGGTGAACGGCGGCCCCATCACCAGGATGTCGCGAACCGGTCCGGTGCCGCCGGGATAATAGAAGACGCCGCGCCGAAGGGCCTCGCGCACGATCTTGTCCGTGATCTTCTCCTCCTCGGCGAAAGGTTCGAGCGTGTCCCGGTCCCGGACCACCTCGACCGCCTGCAACAGACCGACGCCCCGGACTTCGGCGACGTGCGGGTGCTGGCCCAGGCGCTCGTCCAGACGCGCCCGCAATTTCGCTCCCATCGCCCCGGCCCGCGCCACCAGCTGCTCGCGCTCGAGGATCGAGAGCACCGCATCGGCGGCGGCGCAGGCGGAGGGCAAGGCGGCGAAGGTGTGGAACATCACCGAGATGTCCTTGGCCGCGGCGATCGGCTCGGCGACGGCGGCGGTGGCGAAGACGCCGCAGATGGCGGCGTAGCCGCCGGCCAGGCCCTTGCCCGAGACCAGCAGGTCGGGAGCGACGCCGAAATGGTCGGCGGCGAACTTGGCGCCGACGCGGCCAAAGCCGGTCATCACCTCATCGACAATGAGCAGGATGCCGTATTCGTCGCAAAGGGCGCGCAGGCCCGGCAGGTAGTCCGGCGGCGGCACGATCGCCCCGCCGGAGGATCCGGTGACCGCTTCGACGAGGATGGCGGCGACCGTGTCCGGGCCGGCGGCTTCGATGGCGGCGCGGCTGGCCTCGAGGAAAGCGGCGCCGGCGTCCGGATGGTGCGGTCCGAGCCGCGAGCGCAAGGTCCAGGGCGTCGGCAGGGTGGGGTGGCGGGCCAGGAACCCTTCCAGCCCACGCTTTCGGCCGATGTGTCCCGACAGCGCCGCCGTCGCCAGGGTGGTCCCGTGGTAGGAGACATCGCGCGCCATGATCTTCACGCGCTGCGTCTCGCCTTTGGCGGCGAAGTGCTGGAGGGCGATTTTCACCGCCGATTCCACCCCTTCGGAGCCGCCGCTGGTCAGGTGCACATGCGTGAGGCCGGGCGGCAGCCAGTCGCGGCGCAGCCGTTCGACCAGGGCCTCGCGCTGCGGCGTCTTCCAGGTTGGCACGACATAGGACGGGTGCAGGCTCGCCTCGCGGATCGCGTCGGCGACCTCGGCCCGGCCATGGCCGACGTTGGCGACGATCGCGCCGCCGGCGGCGTCGAGAATGCGCCGGCCGTCGCTGTCAATCAGCCAGCAGTCGTCGGCGTCGACGATGTTGATCCCGCGCGCCGGCAGGAACGGCCAGTCCCTCAATCCGGTCGTGGTCGTGGTGTGCTGGTCGCGCGCCATGGTCGCTTCTCGTCCCTAATCCAGATGGCGGCAAGCCAGCGCCTGCCGATCAGTGACCCTGGCGTCGTTGTTCGAGCTTGTCCGCGAGCCACATTTTGATGAGCGACTGCCGGGTGACGCCGAGCTTTCTCGCTTCCTCATCCAAGGACGCGACCATCCATGACGGGAAGTCCACGTTCACGCGACGCGCATCCAGGTTGGGTCGACGCGCCTTGGACCAGTCGATCGCCTCGGAAATGTCCTCGCCGCGATCGAACTTTGCGTCCAGCTCACGGGCTTTCATATCTCTCCGTCTCCTCCTTGCGGGCGCGTCGGACCGAAATGATCCGAATGCGGTCGCCCCGCCTGGTCACGATCGCGGACCAAACGGTCTCTCCGATCCGACCGATCACCATCTGGCGGGGTTCATCCGTTGACCGCGCCGGAGCTTCGATGACCCACTGGTCGTCCCAAAGAGCGGCGCCTGAAAATCAATTCCGTGCTTTACCCGGTTGGCGTCGCTCTTGGCTGGATCGAACTCGAAATCCACCTCGAACCCTAGTGGTTTTGGTATAGAAATTCAACCTAAACGGGGGTGCGTATCCGGATCCCTCGCCCCCGTGTCGTCCGTGTTTTCCGTGGTTCCCTCTGGGCCACGCTACACGAGGGCGCCGTGGCAGTGCTTGAACTTCTTGCCCGAGCCGCACGGGCAGGGGGCGTTGCGTCCGGTGCGCTCGAAGCCGGCCGGCAGGGATGACAAAGGCGCGGCGGCGCGTTCGGCCGCCGCCCCGCCGCTGGCCAGCGCCGCGCCGGCGTATTCGAGCGCTCGCTCGTTCTCGCCGGTCGTGGGGTCGAGATGGACCTCGTACATGTTCGTCGGCTGCGGCGCCGGCTCGGGCGGGGCGAACTGGATCTCCACCGTCATCAGCCAGCGGGTGACATTCTCGCGCAGATCCCCGATCAGCTTCTCGAAGAGGGAAAAAGCCTCGGTCTTGTACTCGTTCAGAGGATCGCGCTGGCCGTAGCCGCGCAGGCCGATGACGTTGCGCAGGTGATCGAGATGGGTGAGGTGTTCGCGCCACTGAAAGTCGATCGTCTGCAGCAGGAAGTTCTTCTCGATGAGGCGTGTCTGCTCGCTCGAAAGCAGCTTTTCGCGCTCGGCAGCACGCTCGTCGGCGGCCTTGAGGATGCGCTCCTCGATCTCCTCGTTGGCGATGCCCTCCTCGCTCGCCCAGTCCTTGATCGGCAGCGACAGGCCGAGGACGGCGCGCATGCGCTCGTCGAGCCCGTCCACGTCCCACTGCTCGGCGAAGGCTCGGGGCGGCAGGTGTCGGCCGACCAGCTCGGCGATGGTGTCACGCCGCATCTCGGCGACGATCCCGGATAGATCGGCCGTTTCCATGAACTCCTGGCGCTGCTCGAAGACGGCCTTGCGCTGGTCGTTGACGACGTCGTCGTACTTCAGAAGGTTCTTGCGGATCTCGAAGTTGCGCTGCTCGACGCGCTTCTGGGCGGTGGCGATGGCGCTGTTCAGCCACTTGTGGGTGATGGCCTCGCCTTCTTCGACGCCGAAGGTGCGCATGATCGCGTCCAGCCGTTCGCCGGCGAAGATGCGCAGCAGGTCGTCCTCACACGACAGGTAGAACTTGGAGCGGCCCGGGTCGCCCTGGCGGCCGGTGCGGCCGCGCAGCTGGTTGTCGATCCGGCGCGCCTCGTGGCGCTCGGTGCCGAGGACGAAGAGGCCCCCCTCGGCCAGGGCATGGGCCTTCTTGTCGGCAACCTCGGCTTCGACCTGGCGGCGCATCTCGGTTTCCGCTTCGCGCGTCGGCTCGATGCCCAGGCCTTTTTGCTCGGCGCGCCAGCGGATGAGGCGCATGTCGATATTGCCGCCGAGCTGAATGTCGGTGCCGCGGCCGGCCATGTTGGTGGCGATGGTCACCGAGCCGGGAACGCCGGCGTCGGCGACGATGTAGGCCTCCTGCTCGTGGTAGCGGGCGTTGAGGACACTGTGCGGCAGGCCGACGCGCGTCTTGCCGGTCTCGTCCTGGAACTTGTGCTTCTTCAGCAGCTCCGAGAGGTGCTCGGATTTCTCGATCGAGACCGTGCCGACCAGGATCGGCTGGCCGCGTTTGTAGCAGTCCTCGATCTGGCCGATGATCGCCTGGAACTTCTCGGTTCCGGTGCGATAGACCTCGTCGTCCTCGTCCACCCGCGCTACCGGCAGGTTGGTGGGGATCTCGGCGACATCCATCTTGTAGATGTCCCAGAATTCCTGCGCCTCGGTCGCGGCCGTGCCGGTCATCCCCGAGAGCTTTTTGTAGAGGCGGAAGTAGTTCTGGATGGTGACCGAGGCCAGCGTCTGGTTCTCGGGCTGGACGTCCACCCCTTCCTTGGCTTCGATCGCCTGGTGCAGGCCCTCCGATAGCCTGCGCCCGTGCATCATCCGGCCGGTGAACTCGTCGATCAGCATCACCTCGCCGCTGCGGACGATGTAGTCGCGCTCGCGCTGGTAGAGGACATTGGCGCGCAACGCCTGGTTGACGTGATGAACGACGGTGATGTTGGCCGGATCGTAGAGGCCGGCCGAGCCCTCGGCGAGGTGTCCGGCCGCCTCCAGCGTCTCTTCGATACGCTCCGAGCCTTCCTCGGTGAGCAGCACTTGGCGCTGCTTCTCGTCATGCTCGAAGGTGGTCGGGTCGGCGATGAGCTCGCGCACCAGGCGGTCGACGATCCGATAGAATTCCGACCTGTCCTCGGTGGGCCCGCTGATGATGAGAGGGGTGCGCGCCTCGTCGATCAGGATCGAGTCGACCTCGTCGACGATGGCGAAGTTATGCGGCCGCTGCACCATTTCGGCAGGGTCGTAGACGAGGTTGTCGCGCAGGTAGTCGAAGCCGAACTCGTTGTTCGTGCCGTAGGTGATGTCGGCCCGGTAGGCCTTCTGCCGCTCTCCCTGCGAGAGGCCGTTGATGATCACGCCCACCGACAGCCCGAGGAAACCGTAGATGCGGCCCATCCATTCGGCGTCGCGCTGGGCTAGATAGTCGTTGACGGTGACCAGGTGGACGCCCTTGCCCTCGAGCGAATTGAGATAGAGCGGCAGGGTGGCGACCAGGGTCTTGCCCTCGCCGGTCTTCATCTCGGCGATGCCGCCTTTGTGCAGCACCATGCCGCCGACCATCTGCACATCGAAATGGCGCTGGCCCAAGGTCCGCTTGGCGGCCTCGCGCACCACCGCGAAGGCCTCGTCCAGAAGCGAATCGAGGGTCGAGCCGGTGGCGACGCGCTGGCGGAATTCGTCGGTCTTGGCGCGCAACTCGGCGTCGGAGAGACGTTCGAACTGCGGCTCCAGGGCGTTGATGCGCGACACCCGCCCCAGCATCTGCTTGACCTTGCGGTCGTTGGAGGAGCCGAAGAGCCTGCGAAGGTCGAGCATGGGGAGGCTTGAGCGTCCGGTTCCGTTTTCTCTTTCAAGGCGGCGCGGCGAGGACCGTCGCCGGCCAGGCGGAAACCGCGCTCGAAGGCGTGGCTGACTTAGGAAGCGCCGCCTCTCAAGTCAACGCGAGGGGAGGGGCGGCTCGCTCCCCTTGGGCGACCCCGGCCCCACCCTGATTCGCCGCACCGCAGCTTCGGCCTCGGAGCACCCGACCGCCACGGACGGGCCGGCTCAGGCCGACGCGCTGGGCCGCGCCTTCACCCGCTCGAACCAGGCGGAGAGGTTCTTGTTGGCCGGGTCCAGCGGCTGGCCGACTTGGCCGCCGAACTCGAGGAAGCAGTAGAGCAGTATGTCAGCCAGGGTAAAGCGGTCGCCGGCGATCCAGGTCTTGCCGTCTACCAGCCCGTCGAGCCAGGCGAGCTTGTCGCGCGCGGTCGCCTTGAGGCCCTCGGCCGCCTCGGGAATGGTGCGGATGCGGTTCTCAAACAGGCGCAGTCCCTGCGAGAAACGGAAGCCATTGGCCATCGGCTCGACGATGTTGAGATCGATGCGCCGGGTCCACATGCGGGTGGCTGCTCGCTCCTCGGGTGTCGAGCCGATCAGCGGCGGCGACGGCTTCTTCTCTTCCAGGTACTCGCAGATGGCGGTGATCTCCGACAGGCAGGTGCCGTCGTCGAGCTCGAGCGAAGGCATCTGGCCGGCCGGATTGCGCTTCAGGTGCGGCGCCTTGCGGTTGTCGCCGGCCATCAGGTCCACCTCTTCCTTGGGGATCTCCATGCCCTTCTCGGCGATGAACATGCGGACCACGTGCGGGTTGGGGCCGATCGAGTTGTAGAGCTTCATGGGGCGCTCGCTTGCTGGGCAGGTCGGCGATGCCTAGAACGCCCGCTCCCATGAAGGCAAGGCTCGCATCAGCAGCGACGCATGCGGCGCTGGCCCTCGCGCTGCTGGCGGGGTGCGGCCACCAGGCGAGCCCGGGTCGCGCGGCCAGCGGCCCCGATCCGCAGGTTGCCAAGGTGAACGCCGAGGCGGTGTTCGCCTCCGACGTCGATCGCGAGGCGCGCGCCCAGGGCCTCATCGGCGCCGGGGAGCATCTGGCCCCAAGCTCGGCGCAGTTCCGCCAGGTCCTGCAGGAGGTGGAGGACTCGAAGCTGCTCGCCGGCGAGGCGCAGCGGCAGGGGCTCGACCGCACGCCCGAGGGCCGGCGCGCACTCGCGGACGCCCGCGAACGGGTGCTCAGCGATCTCCTGCTCCAGCGCACCGTCAAGGGCGCGCTCGACGAGGGCGCGGTTCGCAGCCTTTATGCCGAGATGGTCAAGGACACGCCGCCGACCGATCAGATCGCCATCCGCCAGATCGTGCTGCCGAGCGAGGGCGCCGCAGCCCAGATCAAGGCCCAGCTTGCTCGCGGCGCCGACTTCTCCGCCCTGGCGGCCTCGCGCTCCACCGATCAGGCGACGCGCCTTGCCGGGGGGGTGCTGCCGCCCATGGCGCCTGCCGATCTGCCGCCCAACTACGCCGGGCCGCTGAAATCGGCCAAGGCCGGCGATATCGTGGGGCCTTTCCAGACCTCCGGCGGTTGGGTGGTCGCCCGCGTCGACGCGCGCGGCCCGCGCGCCCCCGAGAGCCTGGACGCGGCCCGGCCCCGGATCGTGCGCTTTCTGACCTACAACGAGATCAAGAACCTGGTGCTGGATCTGCGTCGCCGCGCCAAGGTCGAGGAGCTGCTGCCGCCGCTCGCGCCCGGCGCCAATGCTGCGCCGGAGACCCCGGCCGCGGCCGGGCTGAAAGGAGAGACGCCGTGAGCGACCCGGCCGGCTTCCCGGTCTCGCCGCTGGCGGTTCCGTTTCCGGCGATTCCGCCGATAGCCGGGGCGGTGATGGCGGCCGGGAGCGCTGGCCTCTACGGCCGGCCCCGCGACGACCTCCTCCTCATGCACTTCGCCCCGCAGACGAGCTGCGCCGGCGTTTTCACCCGCCATGGCGTCGGTTCGGCTCCGGTGGACTGGTGCAAACGGATGCTGGGCCGCTCTCGCGGCCGCGGCGTTCGCGGCGTCGTGGTGAACGCCGGCTGCGCCAATTCATTCACCGGCAAGGCCGGTGGGCGCGCCGCCAGGGCCGTCGCCGAGACAGCGGGCAAGCTGGTAGGGGCGAAAGCCGGCGATGTCCTCCTGGCCTCGACCGGCGTGATCGGGGTCCTGCTCGACGACGCCAGTGTCCGCCGCGCCCTTCCTGACCTTGCGGGCCGGCTCACGGCCGACGGCTGGGACCGGGCGGCGCGGGCCATCATGACCACCGACACCTTTCCCAAGGGCGCGTTCGCCGAAGCCGACATCGGCGGACGCAGGGTGCGCCTGGCCGGCATCGCCAAGGGCTCGGGCATGGTGGCGCCGGACATGGCCACGGTGCTCGCCTTCGTCGTCACCGACGCGGCGATCGCCCCCAAGGCGCTCGATACCCTTCTGAAGCGCGCCGTCGTGCGGACGTTCAACGCCGTCACCGTCGATGGTGATCGCTCCACCAACGACACCCTGCTCCTGTTCGCCACCGGCGGCGCCGGCGGCGAGCGCATCGATAAGGCCAAGGATCCCAGGCTCGCCGACTTCGCCGCCAAGCTGGAGGCGCTGTTACTGGATTTGGCCCGGCAGCTGGTGCGCGACGGCGAAGGCGCCTCGAAGTTCATCGAGATCAGGGTGAGCGGGGCCAAAAGCGAGGCTTCGGCGCGGAAGATCGCCCGCACGGTGGCCGAAAGCCCGCTGGTCAAGACTGCGTTCGCAGGCGAGGACGCCAACTGGGGCCGGATCGTCATGGCCGTGGGGCGCGCCGACGAGCCGATCCGTCGCGAGCGCCTCTCCATCGCCTTCGGACCGCACCGAGCGGCGGCGAAGGGCGCGGTCGCCCCCGATTATTCGGAGGAAACGATGAGCGCATACATGAAGCGGCCCGAGCTCGAGGTCGCCATCGATGTCGGCGTCGGCCGCGCTCGCGCCACCATGTGGACCTGCGATCTCACCAAGCGCTACGTCGAGATCAACGGCGACTACCGCTCCTGAACCCAAATCCGCACTGAAGGCGCCGAGTGCCGGCCGCTTGGCTCGGCGAGCGCCGCAGCGGCGTCGTTTCGCTTGCCCCTTCGGGTTGGCCTCCGTAGGGGTTCCTGCAGCGCCGGCGGCGCCGCCACCGGCAATCCGGCCCAATCAAGGACGCGCGGACATGGCTTCACAAGGACTGCGGAATCTGGGCCGGTCGGGCCTGCGGGTGGCCCCGCTCTGCCTTGGCGCGATGAACTTCGGCAACGAGCAGTTCGGCTGTGACGAGAAAACCTCGACCGAGGTCATCCATGCCTACCTGGACGCCGGGCACAACTTCATCGACACCGCCAACGTCTATTCGGCCACGCGCTCGGAGACGATCGTGGGCAAGGCGGTGAAGGGCCGGCGCGACGCCGTCGTCATCGCCACCAAGGCGTCCTCGCCGCTAGGGCCCGGTCCCTTCGATTCCGGTTCCAGCCGCAAGCATGTCGTCAAGGCCTGCGAGGACAGCCTGCGCCGACTCGGAACCGACTACATCGACCTCTATCAGATGCACCGCTACGACGAGGCGACGCCGCTGGAGGAGACGCTCAGCACCCTGAACGATCTCGTCCGCCAGGGGAAGGTCCGCTACATCGGGGTGTCGAACTGGACCGCCTCTCAGATCGTCGAGGCCTGCCTCACCATCGAGGCCAAGGGCTGGGAGCCGCTGGTCAGCCTGCAGCCGCAGTACAGCATCCTTACTCGCGACATCGAGGTGGAGATCTTGCCGGCGTGCCGGAAATTCGGCCTGGGCGTCATTCCCTGGAGCCCGCTGGCCGGCGGCATGCTGACCGGCAAGTACAAGCCGGGCGAGGAGCCACAGGAGGGCTCCCGTTTCGCGGCGCCGGGCCCCTTCCAGCGGATCTGGCGCACCCGCGCGCTCAACGAGCGCAACCATGAGATCGTTTCGGTGGTGCTCGAGGAGGCGCGCCAGCTCAACGCTTCGCCGATCGCCCTGGCGTTGGCCTGGAACCTGGCCCGACCGGGGGTGGTGGCGCCAATCATCGGACCAAAGAGCGTGCGACAGCTGCAAGACAACCTCGCCGCCCTGGACCTCGAGCTGCCCGCCGAAACCGTCGAGCGCATCGACGCCGCCAGCGAGCCCCGCCTGCCTTACCCGCACGACTTCCTGCGCATGGCGCGGCAGATGACCGCGATGATGGTCCAGCAGAACGCGCCGCCCGCGCGCGCCAAAGCCAACTAAGCGCGTCAGGCGTTCGGCGCGCTGTAGCCTTTTGGCATCGGGGCGGACGCGGAGCCGGCGACTTCGGCGAAGCGGAGCCGGTTACCGAACGGGTCCCACAGCGACAGGACACGCATGTTGGGATTGGGTCCCCGTTCGATGCGGGCATGGCTGCCTCTGGCCGCAAGCTCCGCTTTCAGCGCGTCGAGGTTGCGCACGTAGACGTCGGTCGTCGACCCCGGGGTCGCGTCGCCGTGATGCTCCGATACATGCAGCCGCAGGCCATCACGCGAGACCTGCATGTACAGCGGGTAGTCGGGCCGGAAGCGATGCTCCCAGTCGATCTTGAAGCCCAACAGACCGACGTAGAAGGCCTTGGCCTTGGCCTCGTCGAAGCTTCTCAGGATCGGCACGGCGTCGATCAGCGCCACGCCAGCGCTCACATCGGCCGCCTGCGTCATTTGCGAACTCCCTCAAGGTATCGGGCCAGCGCCACGGCGTTGTTGTGCGCCTCGTCCTTCGCAGCGAAAACCAGGGTCACAGGGCCGGCGGCGATTTCGGCGCGAAGTCGTTCGACGGCGGGATTGGTCGCCAGCTCGCCGCGGTAGCGCCTCTCGAACTCCGGCCAGCGGGCCCGATCGTGACCGAACCAGCGCCGCAGCTCGTCGCTCGGGGCGATGTCCTTGAGCCACAGGTCGACCTTGGCTTCAGCTTTCTTCAGGCCGCGCGGCCACAGGCGATCGACGAGGATGCGCCGGCCTTCCTCGGCGTCGGGCGACTCATAGGCGCGTTTGAGCCGGACCGGCGACTGCATCAGTGATAACCGACATCGGCGCGGGCCTTGCCGCGAAACACCCAGTAGGACCAGCCGACGTAGAAAAAGATGATCGGCAGCAGAAACAGCGTTCCAAGGGCCAGGAACACCTGGGTGCTTTCGGAGGAAGCCGCCTGCCATAGGCTGTAGCGGTGAGGCACGATCATCGGCCAAAGGCTGATGGCGATGCCGAGATAGGAAAGGGCGAAGAGACCGACGCTCAGGGCGAAGGGGGCGAACTGGGCCCGGTCGCGAGCGAGCGCTCGCCAGGTGAGCGCCGCCAGGAGGGCGGTGAGCAGGGGCACCGGCGAGAGCAGGGCGATGTTCGGCCAGGAGAACCAGCGGCGGGCGACGGCGGGATCCAGCTGCGGCGTCCACAGGCTCACCGCGGCGATCGCCGCGGCCACGCCGACCAGGGCGATACGTCCCAAGCGGCGCGCCAAACGCTGTAGCTCCCCCTCCGTCTTGATGATCAGCCAGCCGGCGCCCAGCAGGGCGTAGCCGAACATCAGGGCCACCCCGGTGACGATGGAAAAAGGCGTGAAGCAGTCCAGGCTCGAGCCGGCGAAATGCCGGCCTTCGACCCGGAATCCCTGAATGAAGGCGCCTAGAACGACGCCCTGAGCGAAGGTGGCGAGCGCCGAACCGGCGACGAAGCCATGGTCCCAAAACCCGCGGCGCTCGGCGTCGCGGAAGCGGAACTCGAAGGCGACGCCGCGGAAGACGAGCGCCACGAGCATGAGCGCGATCGGCAGGTAGACCGCCGGCAGGATGATGGCAAAGGCGAGCGGGAAGGCGGCGAAGAACCCGACGGTCCCCAAGACCAGCCACGTCTCGTTGCCATCCCAGATCGGAGCGACGGCGTTCATCATGAGGTTGCGCGCATTCCCGTCGGGGGCGAAGGCGAAGAGCATCCCTACCCCAAGATCGAACCCGTCCAGCAGGACATAGAGGAAGACCCCAAGCCCCAGGATCAGGGTCCACAAGGGGACGATGTCGGGAAGGACCCCGGTCACGGCGCGTTCTGCTCCACATGACCCGGGGCGTTCCGCTCCGCCTGCCGCGGCACGTCCAACACCGTCGCCGGGCGGCCGCTCTGGACGAGGTCCCCAGGAGCGGGCTCGAAGCCGCGGCGCGCCACCCGGACCATGAGCGCGATCCCGGCCGGAAAGATGACGAGGTAGGCGAGGACATAGCCGCCCAAGGTGACGATCACGTCCGCCGAGGTGAGCGACGGCGTCACCGAATTTGCGGTGCGCATCAGGCCATAGACCGTCCACGGCTGGCGCCCGACCTCGGTCGTGGTCCAGCCGGCGAGCACCGCCAGAAAGCCGACCGGCGCGACCCACTGGCAGAGCTTCAGGAAGGCGCCGTTTCGCCACAGCGCCCCGCGCCAGCGCAGCGCGTTTCCGGTGACGACGATGGCCAGCATGAGCAGGCCGAGGCCGACCATGATGCGGAACGCCAGGAAGGGTATGATGACTGGCGGCCAGTCGGCGCGCGGCCAGTCCTCCAGCCCCCGCACCGTCCCGTTCGGATCGTGGGTCAGGATGAGGCTGCCGAGCACCGGGACCTCGATGCTGAAGCGGTTCGCGGCGGCCCTCTGATCGGGGATGGCGAACAACGTGAGCGGGACCCGCGAGCCCGTCTTCCAGCGCGCCTCGATGGCGGCGAGCTTGGCCGGCTGGTAGCGTTCGGTGTTGAGGCCGTGGGCGTCGCCGAGCAGGATCTGCGCCGGGATCAGCCCGAGCAGCAGCCACAAGGTCGCTGAGACCATGGCCCGCGCCTCGGCGACCCCTCGGCCGCGGCGGATGAGCCACGCCCCGACGCCCAGAACGACAAAGCCCGTGGTGATGTAGAAGCCGACGACGGTGTGAAACAGCCGGTACGGGAACGACGGGTTGAAGATGACCGCCAGCCAGTCGCGCGGCTCGAAACGGCCATTCACGACGGCGTATCCGGCGGGCGTCTGCATCCAGCTGTTCGCCGCCAGGATCCAGAACGAGGAGAACAAGGTGCCGGCGGCCACCATCAGGGCGGCGAAAAAATGGGCCCAGCGCGGCACGAGCTTGCGGCCAAAGAGCAGCACTCCCAGGAAGGTCGCCTCGAGGAAGAAGGCCATCAGGCCTTCGTAAGCCAGCAGCGGCGAGAGGATGTCCGCAGTCGCGTCGGCGAACCGGCTCCAGTTGGTCCCGAACTGAAAGGGCATGACGATGCCGGAGACGACCCCCATGCCAAAGGCGATCGAGAAGATCCGGGTCCAGAACATCGAGATCTTCAGGAAGGTCTGGCTGCGGGCGAAGAACCACACGCCCTCGGCGAAGGCGATGAAGGACGCCAGCCCGACGGTGAAGGCCGGCAGCAGGATGTGCCAGGCGATCACCCAGGCGAACTGCAGCCGCGAAAGGATGAGCGGATCGAGCGTCATGGCCCCGAAGGCCTAACCCGGCGCCCGCGACAAAGTTCGTTCTTCGTCCGGAAGCGCCGGTGTAGACGCCCCTGATGCCCCCTCTCGTCCTCGTGGCCGCCTGTGCGCTCATTGACATCGACGGGCGGGTGCTGATCGCCAAGAGACCCGCCGGCAAGCCGATGGGGGGGCTGTGGGAGTTTCCAGGCGGCAAGATGGAGGCCGGGGAGACGCCGGAGGCCTGTCTCATCCGCGAGCTCGGGGAGGAGCTCGGGATATCGGTGACCGCGGCGTGCCTCGGCCCGTTCGTCTTCGCCAGCCACGCCTACGAAGACTTTCATCTGCTGATGCCCCTCTTCCTCTGCCGCCGCTGGGAGGGCCAGGCGCGCGCCATCTTCCACGAGGCGCTGGCCTGGGTCAGGCCCGAGCGCCTTGCCGATTATCCGATGCCGCCGGCCGACGCCCCGCTCGTCTCCTGGCTGATTGACCTGCTCTAAGGCGTCGGCGCCCAGCCGGTCAGGATGATGATCTCGAAAGTGGCGATGAGGCGGCCGTCCTCGGCGGCGAAGCGTTCGGCATAGATCGCCCCGGCGCGCGCCAACGCGGCGCGGCTCAGAGTCCCGGTGCGCTCCGCGAGGACACTCGTTGCGCCCATGGCCCTGAGGTCCGCGAGCAAGGAAAGCATGTCGGGATAGCGCGCCCTCACGGCGTCTATGTCGACGACCGGATCGGTGAAGCCGGCGCGCTGCAACAGCCCTGGGGCATCGGCGGGGTCGAGCACCGGAGATACCCGCGGCCCCGCGCCCCCGGCCACTTCCGTTTCGGCCTGGAGCAAGGCGGCGCGCAGCTCCGAGAGAGAGCCGCCCCCCAGCAGCGCGCCCAGGAACAGGCCGCCGTCCTTGAGCGCCCGCCGGATCTGCGCCAAGGCGCCGACGAGGTCATTGGCGAAGTGCAGCGAGAGGCCCGAGACGATGAGGTCGACGCTGGACGGCGCGATCGGCAGCGCCTCCTCGTCGAGCACGATCCGCGGTCCGGCGAGGCGCGTGGCCATGGCGGGAGAAAGATCGGCCTGGACCAGAGCCCCCACTTTCGCGGCAGGCGCGGCCGCCGCGAGCGCTGCGGCGAACGCGCCGTTGCGCGCCGCGAGGTCCAGGGCGAGCGGGAAGACGCGCTCCGCGGCGGCCAGGCGTTCCGCCAGATCCTCGGCCACGCGTCGTTGCAGGAAGTCCGCCTTGGCGAAATGGACGGCGGCGCGATCGAGGCGGCGGCGGTGCAAGGCGCGGTCGAAGAGACGCGGCGGCGCGGCCATCACCCGCCCGCTAGTGTCCCGATTCCGAAGTTCGCATAGGTATGGGGCGGGCTTCCGACGAACTTGGGACTCGATAAGAACACTGGCAAGCCAAGGATTCCAGTGCGGTTTACAGAGTCGAAGCTCGCCCCCGAAGCCGCCCCGAAGAGCCGGCGAGTCCACTGCACTGGCCCAGGCGGCGGCGGTGGTGCAAATTCGGTCCCTGGGAGGCGCGGAGGGGATGGGGCCGCAGGCCATGCTCGGTCGCCTGAGACCGATGGCGCGCGAGGCGGCGCGGGCGGCGGTGGACCTTGTTCTGCCGCCCAGGCCTCTGGACGGGGCGCCCGGCCGCGCCGCGCCGGTGCTGGCCGACGGCCTGACGTCGCAGGCCTGGGCCAACATCCGCTTCATCGACCCACCGGTGTGCGACGCCTGTGGCGTCCCGTTCGAATACGACTTGGGCGGGGCGAGCCTCTGCCCGGCGTGCGCCGCCCTTCGACCGGCATTCGACCGCGCGCGCGCCGCCTGCCTCTACGACGAAGCATCGCGCGACCTCATCCTTCAGTTGAAGCACGCCGATCGCACCGAGCTTGCCCGCCTCTTCGCCGCCTGGATCACGCGAGCGGCCGCCGATCTGATCGCCGACGCGGACGCGGTCACTCCCGTGCCGCTACATCGTTGGCGACTCCTCAAGCGCCGCTTCAACCAGGCCGCCGAGATCGCCCGGCCCCTCGCCCGGCAGGCGCGCGTGGCCTACTTCGCCGACGCCCTCATGCGCCGTCGCGACACCGGCAGCCAGGCCGGCCGCTCGGGCTCCGGCAGACGAAGGAACGTCGCCGCCGCCTTCGAAGTCCCGGAGCGCTGGAAGGGCCGCGTCGAAGGCGCACGCATCATCCTTATCGACGACGTGCTCACCACAGGGGCTACGGCCGAAGCCTGCGCCCGAGCCTTGAAGCGGGCCGGCGCGGCCGCGGTCGACGTCGCTGTTATCGCCCGCGTCTCCACCCGGCGCCTGGGCTGAAGCACGTGAAGCGCGGAGATCGCCGAGGCGGCGCGAAGCGGACCCGCCCGCACGCTGAACGAACCGGAAGGGCGGGCGTTGGAATCCGGTCATATCGAAGACGAGGCAGTGGAAATGGCTATTGGCCGACCTAGCTGGCGAGGACACCTGAAACTGTCGCTCGTCACCTGCCCGGTGGCCCTCTACACAGGCAGCAACTCGCACGGCGACGTCCACTTCCACCTCATCAACCCGAAGACCAACAACCGCATCCGCATGGTCACCACCGACCCTGACACCGGGCCGGTGGACCGTAGCGAACTCGTCAAAGGCTTCGAGGTCGAGCGCGGACGCTACGTCCTGCTCACCGACGAGGACCTCGCCTCGGTCAAGCTGGAGAGCACCAAGACCATCGATATCGAGCGCTTCGTCCGGGTCGATTCCATTGACCGGCTGTATTGGAACGACCCCCCTACTTCCTGGTCCCTGACGGCAAGATGGCGGCCGAGTCCTTCAGCGTCATCCGCGAGGCCATGCGCGCCGAAGGGCAGATCGCGCTCGGGCGCGTCGTTCTTTCGACGCGCGAGCGCCTCATGGCGCTGGAGCCGCGCGGGCGTGGCATCATCGCCTATTCCTTGCGCAGCCGCGACGAGGTGCGCGATCCGGCTGACCTCTTCGACGACATTCCGGAAATCAAGATCGACCCGGCCATGGTCGACATCGCCCGCAAGATCATCGAGCAGCAGGAGGGCCCGTTCGACCCCTCGCAGTTCGCCGATCGCTACGAGGACGCGCTCAAGCGCCTGATCGCCCAGAAGGAGAAGGGCAGAAGACCGGTGGCCGTCGCCGAGCCCGAGGACACCAATGTCGTCGACCTCATGGCCGCCCTGCGCGCCAGCCTCGAGGGCGCCCGCCGGCCCGCCAAGCCGTCGGCCTCACGGCGGGCGCCGGCGAAAAAGCCGGCGAGCCGCAGGTCGCCGCCCAAGCGCCGCGCCGCCGGCTGATCACTTTCCTGGCGGGACGCGGAACCTGGCGCGCCGCTCGCGGATTGGCGCGGGGCGGGGGCGCGAGAGAAGAGGTTCCTTTCATGGCGACGCGATCGAAGACCCGGGCGCACCAGAGCGCCAACCGCAAGCTCGACTCGAGTCCCGGCGGCAAGGACGCCCTCTCCCTTCTGCGCGCGGACCATCGCGAGGTGAAGCAGATGTTCGAGGCGTACGAGGACCTCGCCGACAATCGCGACAAGGGCGAGTGCGCCCACAGGATCTGCCAGGCGCTCAAGATCCACACCATGATCGAGGAGGAGATATTCTATCCGGCGGCGCGCAGGGCCACGCGCGACGACCAATTGCTCGATGAGTCGGAAGTCGAGCATGCCGGAGCGAAGGACCTGATCGCCCAGATCGAGGCCATGCGCCCAGGCGAAAAACTTTACGACGCCAAGGTGGCGGTCCTGGGCGAGCAGGTGAACCATCACATTCGCGAGGAGGAGGGCGAGCTCTTCCCCGAGGTCCGCGACGCCAAGATGGATCTTGTTGAGCTCGGCGAGCGGATGCAGCGCCGCAAGGCGGAACTGATGAGCCAGCTTCCTTCGGGCGGGACGGGGTCCGAGGAGGACGCCGGCGCCCAGTCCTCGCCGAGAGCCTGAAGGTCTCGCGCCAACGCGCTGCGCGGCCGAGGCCGGCTCCGCAGCCGCAAAACGCAAGCTGCGGCTTCATGATGCGGCAACGGCGCAGCGCGCCTATATGGACGCGCTGGAAGGAATCCCGCGCGCCGCCGCATGGCCCACGTCACCATCTACACCCGGCCGTTCTGCGGCTACTGCTCCCGGGCCTTGTCGCTGCTGAAGGCCAAAGGCGCTGAGGTCACCGAGATCGAGGCCGGCTTCAGCCCGGAGAAACGCGCCGAGATGACGCGCCGCGCCGGCGGGGCGCGCACCTTCCCGCAGATCTTCGTGGGCGAGGCCCATGTCGGCGGCTGCGACGAGCTCATCGATCTGGAACGCCGGGGCGAGCTGGACGCCCTGCTGGCGGCCTGATGGTCAAGGTCGCGCTCGTTCAACTGCGCACGCCTGCAAGCCAGAGCGCCGCCCTGGCGCAAGCCGGGCCGCTGGTGCGCGAGGCGGCGGCCGCGGGCGCACGACTGGTCGTCACGCCCGAGGGGACGAACCTGCTGCAGAGGAACCGCGCCTGCCTCTTCGAGCGCCTCGCCGACGAGGACAGCGACGAGGCTGTCCTGGGCCTGCGCCGGCTCGCCCACGAGCTCACCGTATGGGTGCTGATCGGCTCCGCCCTGGTGCGGCGCCCGGACGGCCTGGCGGCAAACCGCTCCCTGCTGGTCGATGCTGCCGGAAAAGTGACGGCGCGCTACGACAAGGTGCACATGTTCGATGTCGACCTGCCGACCGGGGAGCGCCACCAGGAATCGACCACCTACGAGCCGGGCGAGCGCGCCGTGGTCGCCGAAGCCGCCGGCGTGCGTCTGGGCCTCACGGTCTGCTACGACCTGCGCTTTCCGGCCCTGCACGCCGCCCTGGCGCGCGCCGGGGCGCAGGCCCTCACCGTGCCGTCGGCCTTCACCCGGCCCACCGGCGAAGCCCACTGGGAGATCCTGCTGCGCGCCCGCGCCATCGAGAACGGGGCCTTCGTGCTCGCCGCCGCCCAGGGCGGGACGCACGAGGACGGCCGCGCCACCTGGGGGCGGTCGATGATCGTGGGGCCTTGGGGCGAGGTGCTGGCTCTGGCCGAGCATGACGAGCCCGCGGTCATTGCCGCCGATCTCGACCTTGGTGCGGTGGAGCGGGCCCGGGCGGCTATCCCGAACCTCGCCAACGCCCGCGCCTTCGCCCTGCCATGATCCGCTACGCCCTCTCGTGCGCCCACGGCCACGATTTCGAAGGCTGGTTTTCCGCCGCCGCCGATTTCGACGACCAGGCCCAGCGCGGCCTTCTGGCCTGTCCCGTCTGCGCCACTTCTGCGGTCGGCAAGCAGATCATGGCCCCGGCCGTGGTCCGCGGTGGCGGCGCCAAAGCTCCCGAGGCGCCCGCCGCGTCGGCAAGTGTCCCTTCCGTTGCTGGCAAGCGCGTCATGATGATGGAGGCGATGGGACGCCTGCGGGCGCATGTGCAGGAGACCTTCGACTACGTCGGCGAGCGCTTCGCGGCCGAAGCGCGCGCCATCCACCAGGGCGAGGCCGAGGAGCGCGGCATCTACGGCGAAGCCTCCGCCGCCGAGGTTCGAGAGCTGGTCGAGGAAGGCGTGCCGGTCGCGCCGCTGCCGCCAGAGCCGCCGAAAAAGAACGAGCTGAACTGATCATCCTGCTCAGGCGAGGGATGGCCGAACCTTTTCTTCCTGGGCGTGTTCCGTCGCGCTCGAGGCGCAAGAGATGAAAACCCTCACAGCGATTGTCCTGATCGGCGCCGGACTCGCCTTCCTGGCCTTCATGGGTTGGACCCTGGCCACGAGCGGCATCATGGGCTCGCTGCGCGGCAACTCTGGGGTCGTGATTGCCATCATCGTCGGTGGCGTCGTCGGCGTGGGCGGTCTCACCGGCCTGTTGATGTGGCTCGCCTTCTATTCGTCGCGGCGCGGCTACGACGAGCCGCCGCGCTTCGGGCCGAGGTCGCGGGGCGAGCCGCAGCGCTGACGCCCCCCGGCTTGGCGGCCGTCATCAGGAAATTCACGCTGGCGTCGGCTGTCAGGGTCCAGACGCCGGCCAACGGCCGGAACGAGAGCCCCCGGACTGTGACCGGCGCCAGGCCCAGGTCGGCCAGCAGGGCCTCCAGTTCCGCGGGCTTCGGGAATTTGCGCCAGTCGTGCGTTCCTGCCGGGGCCCAACGCAGCAGGTATTCGGCGGCGATCTTGCCCAGAGCCAGGGACCGCAAGGTGCGGTTGAGGCTGGAGAGGATGAGGAGGCCGCCCGGCGCGATCAGGCGCTCGCACCCGGTCAAGAAGGCCCGTGCGTCGGGGGCGTGTTCGACCACTTCCAGGGCGAGCACGACGTCGAAGACTGCGCCGCTCTCTGGCAGCGCCTCGGGGCCGCCGTTGCGGTAGTCGATCGCCAGGCGCGCTTCATCTGCATGGGTGCGCGCCAGTTCGACCGCCTCGGCAGATGGATCGACGGCCGTGACGCTGAAGCCGAGGCGCGCCATGGGCTCGGCCACGAGGCCGCCGCCGCAGCCGATATCGAGAAGCTTCAGGCCGCGGAAGGGTCGCCGCGCTGCGGTCTCGCGGCCGAAGTGGGCGAGGCACTGCTGACGGATGTAGGCGAGGCGCGCCGGATTGAGCCGGTGCAGGACGGCCAGCGGGCCTTTGGGATTCCACCATTCGGCCGCCAAGGCGGAAAAACGGCCAACTTCGGCGGCGTCGATGTTGGCGTTGCTCACGACCATCGCGCCAGCAGATCGGTGAGCTGGGCCGTTTCCTCTGGCGAGCGTGGAGGCGCGCGCCCGTCCGGCTTGAGCTCCATGAAGAGATTCACGTGACCGATCAAGCCGAAGCCCGAGCGGATGAAAAGCTCGAGGGCGCGGCTGTTGCGGGCCACGGGACCGATATTGAGATGGCGCAGGCCCAGGCTGCGGGCGCGCTCGATGGCGGCGCCCAGCAGCTGCGAGCCGATGCCGCGGCCCCGGCGGGGCGCCGAGACGACCACCGGCTCGACCTCGGCTTCGTCTTCGCCCAGGATCAGCCCGGTCATGCCGACGACCACGCCGTCCTCCGCGGCCAGGAACAGGTTCTCCGCGCCGACGCGCGCCAGGTGGCGATCGAAGTAGAGCCCGACGTGATCGCCGCCGATGGTCGGATCTTCATAGATCTGGCGATGACGCTCGGTCAGCTCCTCCCAGAGTCCGCGGCAAGCCTGGAGGTCGCTGTCGAGGTAGGTGCGAATGGCGAAGGGCATCGATCGGGCCTCTTAGCACTGAAGCTCGCCGGCGGCGCGCGTTGTGCCGCCCGGGCGGCGCCGCTAGGGGAGAGGGGAGGATTCGAGAGGGGCCCTTGTCTCGCCTGGTGATGAAGTTCGGCGGCACCTCCGTGGCCGATCTCGAGCGCATCCGCCGCGTCGCGACGATCGTGGCGCGCGAGGTCGAGGGCGGGGCGCGCGTGGCCGTCGTCGTCTCGGCCATGGCGGGCCGGACCAACGAGCTGATCGCCTGGACCGATGGCGCGGGGCCGCCGGCGAGCGCTCTGGGCAGTTCCGACGCGGAATATGACGTGGTCGTCGCCGCGGGCGAGCAGATCACCGCCGGCCTCTTGGCCATGACCTTGCGCAATCTCGGCATCGCGGCGCGCTCCTGGCTGGGCTGGCAGGCGCCGATCATCACCGATACGGCGCACGGCAAGGCGCGCATCGACGACGTCCCTCCGGAGCGTCTGGGCGAGGCCCTCGACCGGGGCGAGGTCGCCGTGGTGGCCGGATTCCAGGGCGTCAGCCGCGAGGGCCGGCTCACCACCCTGGGTCGCGGCGCCTCGGATCTCTCTGCGGTCGCCATCGCCGCAGCGCTCGAGGCCGAACGCTGCGACATCTATACCGACGTCGACGGCGTCTACACCGCCGATCCTCGCATCGAGAGCCGGGCGCGGCGGCTGGCGCGCATCTCCTACGAGGAGATGCTGGAAATGGCTTCGCTCGGCGCCCGGGTGCTGCAGGCGCGGTCGGTGGAGCTTGCCATGGCCAGGCGGGTGCCCCTTCGCGTCCTCTCCAGCTTCGCCGCCCGGAGCGACGACAACGAGGCCATCGGAACCATCGTCTGCGGCGAGGAGGAGATCGTGGAAAAACGCATCGTCAGCGGCGTCGCCTTTTCGCGCGACGAGGCCAAGATCAGCCTTTTCGGCCTGCCCGACCACCCCGGGGTCTCTTCCGAGATCTTCGGCCGGCTCGCCGACGCCAACGTCAATGTCGACATGATCGTGCAAAGTCACGCCCGCACCGAGGGCGCGGCGAACATGGAGTTCACCGTCGGCAAGCGCGACCTCGACCGCGCCGTGGCGGCGGTGCGCGAGGCCCAGGAGGCCGTAGGGTTCGAAGGGATGGCGGTCGACGCCGACGTCGCCAAGGTGTCGGTAGTGGGCGTGGGCATGCGCAGTCACGCGGGTGTGGCGAAGACGATGTTCGGG
Organism: Caulobacteraceae bacterium; assembly: GCA_035946795.1. Classification (GTDB taxonomy): domain Bacteria; phylum Pseudomonadota; class Alphaproteobacteria; order Caulobacterales; family Caulobacteraceae; genus Acaudatibacter. The sequence goes on from DASYYX010000042.1 coordinate 188,128, forward strand.
GCGCTGGCCGAGAAGGGCGTCAACATCCAGGTGATCTCGACCTCGGAGATCAAGATCAGCGTGCTGATCGATGCCGCCTACACCGAGCTGGCGGTGCGCGCCCTGCACGCGGCCTACGGGTTGGACCAGGTCTGAGAGCTCAGTGCGAGCCGGAGTGCGAGCCGGGAACCCAGCCGTGGTCCTCCGCCTGCCGCTCGTCCTTGTCGCGCACGCGCCGCGACAGGGCGCTGGCGGCGAGGCTGACGGCGGCGGCGGCGCAACCGAGCAGCACCACCACTCCGGAAAAGCCGAACAGCCACGGGCGCCCCGGCGCCAGGGCCGAAATCGCGCCCGCGATGAGCAGGGCCACCAGCGCTAGGGTAGCCAGCCAGCCGATCCAAGACGTCATCGCCATCACCCTCGAACAGAAAACAGCCGGCGCAGACTGCTGAGATCACAGCGTTGCGCCGATGTGTTAAGGCGAAGCTGCCAAGCGTGGTTGGCGCCCGGGTAACCTCGAACCGCCGCCTTGTGGCGCGCAAGCGCCATTGATAGAGCCGCCGCCGCGCCACTCGGCTTGGAAGGGCGCGCGGGTGTGGCGGAACAGGTAGACGCGCGGGTCTCAAAAACCCGTTCCTTTCCAGGAGTGTCGGTTCGATCCCGACCACCCGCACCAACTTCATCGAGCGAGAGACGAGCCGATGACCGACTTCCGTCCCGACGGCTGGCCCAGGCTCATACCCCGTCTCTTCGCCGAGGACGCCGCTGGCCTCGTCGGATTCCTGAGGGAGGTGTTCGGCGCGGAAGGGGAATCCGCCGACAGCCGTCCGAGCGAGCTGCGCATCGGAGATTCCATGCTGCTGGTGAGCGAGGGCGGCGGCGTGCGCCAGGCAGGGCCGGCTTTCCTTTACATCTATGTGCCCGATGCGGATCGCACCTGGAGAGCCGCCGTCGACGCGGGCGCGACCTCGCTGGAGGCGCCGGTGGACATGCCCTACGGGGATCGCCGCGCCATGGTGCGCGATCCCTTTGGCAACACCTGGCAGATCGCCACCCGCAAGCCAGCGTCGGGACCTCAGCCCGAGGTTTCGTGCTAGGGTCGGCGCGAAGGAGGGCCTGCATGGCGATCACCGGCCTGGACCACATCAACATCTACACCGCCAAGCTGGCAGAGACGCGGCGGTTCTTCTCCGAGGCCCTGGGCCTGGAGGACGGCTGGCGACCGAACTTCGGCGCGCCCGGCGCCTGGCTCTACCAGGACGGCAGAGCGGTGGTGCACCTGGTGGAGACGGACGCGCCGCGCGCGCCGTGCGAGGCTTCGGCGGTCAACCATTTCGCCTTCGGCATCGACGACTGGCAGGGGGCGGTCGACCGCCTGACCGTCGCTGGCGTCGCGTTCCGCACCACCGATGTCCCCGGCGCGTCCATCCGCCAGATCTTCCTCACCGATCCGAACGGGGTCGCCATCGAACTCAACTGGCAGCCGAAGTGACCGCGCCGCTTGGGTGGTTATGTCGCCGGCGCCGGGGCGCGCTAGAGACTGAAATAAAGGGCGCGGACCAAGGGAGGACTTCGACATGATCACCGTCTATGGCGCGCCGCCCACCCGGGCGTTGCGCGTGCTCTGGATGTTGGAGGAGATGGGCCTCCCCTACGAGGTCAGGCCGGTGGACTTCGCCTCGCGCATGGAGAACGCCGATTTCATCGCCGCCAATCCGGTCGGCGCCTTTCCGGCGATCCGGGACGGCGATGTGCGGATGATGGAGTCCTGCGCCATCCTCGAATACCTGGGGGTGAAATACGGCCCCACGCCGCTTGCGCCCCAACCGGGCGAGGCCAACTGGCCGACCTTCCTCAGCTATCTGCATTTCGGCGAAGCCTCCCTCACCGCGCCGATGAACGTCACCATCGCCTCGCGCTTCTTCGCGCCCGACGAGCACAAGGCCAACTGGGGTGCGCAGTTTGCGGTCGACAACTTTGCGCGGAAATCCGGAGCTCTGGTCCAGCGGCTGAAACAGAGCCCTTATGTCGCCGGACCGGACTTCACCGCCGCCGACATCTCCTGCGGCTACGCCATCGGCTTGGCGATGAACATCGGCGCCGGCGACAAGCTGGATCCGGCCCTGAAGCAGTATCTCGGCAAGCTGACCGAGCGGCCCGCGTACAAGAAGGCGGCCGCCCCCGAAGGGCAGCGGCTGCCGACCGGCTAGGCGGCCCTTTTCGGCGCGATCAGGACCTCGGTCTCGACCGTTTCGACGAGCCGGCCGCGAGGCGCGAGGCGATCGAAGGCCGCCCGCAGTTCCGACTCGAACTGGGGGGCGCGGGCGCCAAAGAGCCGCCGTCTCGAGAACGAGCGCGAGTAGACGCAGCCGAGCACGCTGTCGAAATCGCGCTCGACCACGGTGGCGAATTCGTGCTCGGAGAAGTCGCGGAAAGCCGACGATCGCAGCAGCGCGCCCTGATGACGCGGCTCGGTGTTCATCGCCGGGTGGCGGCCGATCGGACCGAGATACGCCTCGACCAGGGTGTCGGCGGCGCCCTCCCAGCTCTCCTGCGGCCGCCGCGGCCCAGGGTTGATCAGGGCGAGCCCGCCACCCGGCTCGATGGCCGCGGCAAGGTCAGCCAGCACTCTGTCGCGATCCATCCAGTGGAACGACTGGCCCATGACCGTGAGCCGGAAGCGGCCGAGCCTCGCCGCCGCGTCCTCGGCGCGAGCCTGAACGAAGCGAAGGTTGTTCGCCCCCGCGGCTCTGGCGTCGCGTCGCGCCTGCGCCAGCATGCCGGAGTCGGGATCGACCGCCACAACTTCGCCCGCCCAACGCGCCAGCGGCGCCGAGAGTGTCCCCGGGCCGCAACCCAGGTCCAGGACGCGGTGGCCCGGTCCAAGCGCGAAGGCGTCACGAACGAAGTCCAACGCCGCCGCCGCGTACGGGGCGCGAAAGCGATAGTATCGGGCGGCGCCGGCAAACGGGGAGGGGGGCATCTCACCTGCTTATAGCGGCGTTGGAGGACTTGGATGCGCGTCACCGGAAGCTGCCATTGCGGCGACATTCGTTTCGAAGCGGAAGCGGATCTCGAGACGGTCGGCGTCTGTCATTGCGCCGACTGCCAGAAGCTCACGGGCTCGGCCTGGCGCGTGAATGTGCGCGCTCCGGCAGAAAGCTTCCGCCTGACCGGGGAGCCGACCGTCTACGTGAAGACGGCGGACAGCGGCGCCAGGCGTGCACACGCCTTCTGCCCGCGCTGCGGAACGCCGATCTATTCAGCCGCCGCGGATGAGCCGGCGAAAGCCTACTCGTTGCGGCTAGGGACGCTGAGCGAACGCCACCATCTGGCGCCAAGGCGACAGGTCTGGAAGCGCTCGGCGCTTTCCTGGTCGTCAAATCTCGAGGCGCTGCCAGCCGCGGCCGGGCAGGGTTAGCCAGGAGCCGGGCGTCCCGATAGCGCCCTTATGGCGCGGGGACGCGCTCAGTAGACGCCTGGAACCAGGCGCCAGCGGACCTTGGCGCGATAGGCGGCGTAGCCGGACAGATTGGCGCCGAGGGTGCGCTCCTCGAGCGTCAGGCGCCAGGCGATGATGAGCTTCAGAGCCCGTATGGGAGAACGGCGACCGCCGAGCCCGGCGCCAGCGGCATGCCGGCGAGCATGAGGATGCTGGATGTGTACATGGGGTGGCGCACCAGGGCGTAAGGGCCGGACGAGATCACCCGCTGCCCCTGTTCCACGCCGATCGTCGATGCGGCGTAGCTGTTCTCCTTGAACACGCGCCACACGCCCACAAAGCCGACCGCCACCATGACATCGCCGATGGGCTCGATCCACGTCGGCAGCGGCAGCCACCCGAAGCGATGATCCAATCCGCCGACGATGAAGATGCCGAAGTACGAGATCGCGGCCAGCGCCGAGATCAGCTTCTGCGAGCGCTCGACCTCTACGGTCGGACCCCCTCTGATCCGGCGCGCAACGAGAGTCGGATCGCGGCCGATGAGCTCGGTCGTGACCGCGATGACGCAGGCGACGAACACTCCCAGGAAGATCCACGCCGCCGGCCAGGCGAACGTCCCGGCCGCAGCGACAAGGGCCAGCGCCTGCGCCGCCGTCAGAAGCGCCAGTGACAGGCCGGCTCGGATCGCCAGTGGCAGCTTGGCCGGTGAGACGGCGCCAGCCTCGTTCATGCGCGCATCATACCGGGGTTGACGCCGCCAGGAATCCACTCACGAACGGAACGAGAACATTGGCTTGGAATCAGCGGTGCGGCGACCTAAACCGTCCGCATGAAACCCAAGATCAGCCTCATCACCCTTGGCGTGCGCGACCTTGACGCCTCGCTCGCCTTCTACCGCGACGGCCTCGGCTTGCCGACGCACAACTACCAGGACGGCGAGCCGATGATCTTCTTCGCCCTGGAGGGGACCTGGCTCGGCCTTTACCCGCGCGTATCCCTGGCGGAGGACGCGCAGGTGAGCGCCGAAGGCTCCGGCTTCTCGGGCGTGAGCCTCTCTCACAACGCGCCCTCGCCCGAGGCCGTCGACGCCGTTTTCGCCGAGGCGTTAGCTGCGGCGCGAAGGCGGTGAAGGCGCCGCAGAACGTCTTCTGGGGCGGCTACTCCGGCTACTTCGCCGATCCCGACGGCCATCTCTGGGAAGTGGCCTATAATCCCTTTACCGACCTCACCTAGCGAGCGCCGGGGAAAGCCTGTCCGAGGCGCTGCGGGCCAAAGGGGTTCGCGTCATGCTCGCCAACTTGGCGAAAGCGACGGCCGCGACCGGCGCAAAGATCGCCAGCACGATAAGCGCCGGCAGAAAGGCCCCGTCGGCGAATTCCATCCCATGGGCGCGCTGGTCGTGCGGCCATAAGATGGTGAAGCCGAGGACGTCGGCGAAGCTGTGAATGATCATGGCCGCGTAGAGCGAGCGCGTCATCCAGGCGAGGAGGGCGAAGACGACGCCGCCGAGAAAGTAGAGGGATAGTTTCGGCAGCGAGAACCCCTGGGTCACGTGCGCCAGGGCAAAGAGCACGGACGAGGCGAAGATGGCCGCCGGGGCGTTCTTCCACGCCTTTTCGAGGATGCCCATGGCGTAGCCACGGAACGCCGCCTCTTCCGAAATCGGTGCGGCGGCGCTCGAAGTCAGGAGAAAGACGACGCCGGCCCAGATCGGGACGCCACCGCCCAGCTTCGGCTGCACGCCCGCCGGGATATGGACCAGATCGGAGACGACGATCCAAAGGGCCGCGAATGCAACCACGGCGAGACCGCCAGCAAGCACGGCCGTCCAAAAGGCCGGCCAAGGAATCGGCCTCCACGCAAGCAGTCGGGCGCGCGCAGCGCTCGTCGTGGCCGGCCATCCCGCGCCGGAAAGATAGAGTACCAACAGCGCCAGCACGCCGGCCATGACTGGCGCAGCCCATGGAATGACGGGGCTGGTCTTCAGGTTCGCGTAGACGAGCAGTCCCCAGAGGTCCTGGCCGACGGCAAGGATGGCGAAGGCGATCACTGCTGCGACGAACAGCGGCGAGACCAGGTTGAAAATGCGGCGCACGGAGCGGACTCCCTTCTTAAGGGGCGGTTCCCTCCACATGCGCTCACAAACGCCGAAAGTCCTTGGGCCGGCTTTGCGGAAAAGCTTGGGATTTCCTTGCGGTTCAGCTCACCAGGCGCAGGCGCGAAAGCAAGGCCCCGAAGCGCGGGTCGCCGCGCAGCGGGTCGATGTGCGGCAGCCACGGCAGCATCAGAAGGGTTGGGTCGTCGCGCTCGCGGGCCATTTCCAGGGCGGCGAAGGCCTCGTCCGCCTGCCCTGCCGCCGCGCGCAGGAAGGCGATGTCGGTGGCTCGTGGGGTGAACAGCAGGCGTTGCGAGGCGAAGAGGTCAGCCGCCGCGGCGCAGCCGCCGGCGACGCCTTCGGCCTTGAATGCGGCCGCGATCACCTCCCGACCCGGCTTGTCGAGGCCCCAGAGTTTCAACCCCTCCATGTGGGCCTCGAAGCCGTCCTCGATCTCACCGAGCCAGGTCAAGGCCCAGCCCTTGGCGTACCAGGCCTCGGCGGAAGCGGGGGAAAGCTCGACCAGTTCGGCGGCCGCCGCCAAGGCTTGGCGAAAGCGTCGCGCCCCCAGCAGGGTCTGGAGCAGGCCTGCGCGGGCGGCGAGATTCAACGGTTCGCGCTCGACCGCGAGGCGCGCCTCACGTTCGGCTTCCGCCATCCGGCCGACGGAGGCGAACGCCTGCGCGCGGCGCAGGCGCGCCTCGGCATTGTCGCGCAGCGCCACGGCCCGACGCAGGGCTTCGTCGGCGACCGCGAAGTCTCGGTCCGCCAGCAGCAAGGCGGTCCCGAGGGCGAGCCAGCCGGTGGCAAGGCCGGGATCAAGCCCGATCGCCGCGTGGGCCGCGGCGCGCGCCGCGGAGGCCGAGCCCGCCTGGCCGCGGAAGATCGGCGCCAGAAGCGCTTCGGCCAGACCGGCGTGGGCCGGCGCAAAGGACGGGGCGCGGGCGATGGCGGCCTCGAACAGCAATCGCGCCTGGGTGATCGCCGGGCCGTACGGCGCGCGCAGCGCCGCCTCGCCTTGGCGCACGAGGTCGACCGCTTCGGCCGGCCCACTCCGGGTCACTGCGGGCGTCGCCGCCACATCGGCGATTGGCGCCGATAGCCGGTAGCCGCGCTTTGGAAGGGTCTCGATCAGGCTCGGCTCGCCGCCGATCGCCAGCGCGGCGCGCAACCTGCTGACCGCGCTGGCCACCGTGTCATCGCCCACGCTGCGCCCGCCCCAGACCGCCGCGATGACCTCGTCCTTGGAGACCACGCGCCCGGTCGAGGCGGCCAGAAAGACCAGCAGATCCATGAGTCGGGGCTCGAGGCGGCGGGAGAGCCCGGCGGCGGCCGCGGTGACGAGGCCCTCGGCGGGCGCAACGCGCCAGGCGCCGATGTCGAAAGGCCGCTCGCTGGCGCGGGCGATGGTCACAGGAGCGGTCGGTGCGACCGGCGGTGGCCGCCGCTGGGGCGGGAACCGGCGGTCGGGCGGCCACGTTCTTTTCCGCAGGCCCGAGTGGCGCAACGCCAAGGAAAACCAGGGCTGGAGGGATAGAACATGTCTATCATCGCTTGGCTCATCCTGGGCCTCGTATCAGGCTTCATCGCCAGCAAAATCGTCAACCGCACGGGCGAAGGCCTCATCATGGATATCGTGCTGGGGATCATCGGCGCCCTCGTCGGCGGCTGGGTCTCCACGCGCGTCTTTTCCGGACCGCCGGTGAGCGGGCTGAACCTGACGAGCTTCCTGATTGCCATTGTCGGCGCGATCATCGTGCTCATCATTTACCACGCCATCGTCGGGCGACGGCGAATCTGAACTTCGCCGCGACTTCAGGCGAGATCACCCCGTCGCGGCCCCCGAAAATCTGTCCGGGGGCCGTTACCTTGCCGAAGCGAAGGGCGCCGGTTCAGCCGCCGCGCAAGACCTTGTCCGCCTTGCGGTCGATCTTCGTCTCTTCCTTTTTGGACATCCGGTGTCCCTTGACCGCCTGGGCGGCGCGGGCCTTGGCGTTGCGCGCGTGGGCTTTGTCCTCGACCGGGTAGGCGCGCTTTTCCGGCTCGGCGAAAGCGCTCTTGGGCAGGCGCTTGCGCTGCTGGGTGGAAAGACGGGTCATGGTTTTTCTCCTTTGAGCTGCGACCAACGCTTCGATCTTGCCCGGCGTTCAAAATTCCGCGCCTAGGAGGGCGCATGACGCGCCTGCTCGCCTACGAGCCCGCTTGGCGGCGGATCCTTCCGCGACTTGGTCCGATGGCGGAGCGGCTCTGTCCGGTGCTCGTGGGCGAAGACGCGCGCCTCCGTTGTGACGGGGCTGCGCTCTCGGAAGGCGAGGCGCAGGCCGACATCGCCTGGATGAGCGGCGATCTGTTCGAGGGTCCGGCAGCCCGGCCCTTCATGGTGGCCGCACTGAAGTCCCCGGGCCTGACATGGATGCAAAGCGCCGCCGCCGGATTCGACGACGAGATCTTTCGCAGGATCATCGACAAGGGCGCGCGGCTCACGACCAGCCACGGTCAGGCCGTGGGCATGGCCGAGTGGGTGCTGTGGGGCGTGCTCGACCATTTCCAGCGCGGCCCGGAGCGCCGCGCCGCTCAGGCCGGGGGCGAGTGGCGGCGCTTCTTCTACCGCGAGGTTTCAGGGACGACCTGGCTGGTTTTCGGCTTTGGCGCCGTCGGCCGGGGCGTTGCCGCGCGCGCCCGCGCGCTGGGGGCGCGAATCCTCGCCGTTCGCCGGCAGCTCGGACCGGACCCGCTGGCGGACGAAGTCCTCGGCGCCGAGGCGGTCATCGGACGGCTGTCCGAAGCCGATGTCGTGGTCATGGCTGCGCCGCTTTCCGCAGTGACCCGCCACGTCGCCAACGGGCGCTTTTTCGCGGCCATGAAGCCGGCCTCGGTGTTCGTAAACCTCGCCCGCGGCGCGCTTGTCGACGAGGCCGCCCTGATCGCGGCCCTCAACCGCGACGCGCCGGGGTTCGCGCTGCTGGACGTGTTCGAGACCGAGCCCTTGCCCGACGCCAGTCCGCTCTGGAGTCATCCGAAGGTAAGCATCACCGCCCATGCCTCGGGGATCACGGCTGGCCAGAGGACGCGCAATGACGCCCTCTTCGTCGACAATCTCACCCGCTTCCTGGAAGGCGCGCCGCTGCTGCACGAGGCCGATCCGGCGGACGTCCGCGCCGCGCCCGGAGGCGAAGGCCTGGGCGGCGACATTTGACAAGGCCCTGCGCGCGGCGCGATTCTTCCCTTTGTCGCCCCAACGGGCGAGGAGGCCGGCGATGAGGCGCTTTTCCCTGGCGGCCATGGCCGCCGCTGGCGTGCTGACGGCAGGCGCGGCCAGCGGCGCGGTGACCGTGATCGGCGGCGGGCTGGCGGAGTCGTGCTCCAAGGCGGCCCTTGCCGAGCGCTCCGACGAGCAGGCCCTCGACCTGTGCGATCAGGCGCTCCGGGACGATTCCCTGACGGTGCGCGATCGGGCCGGAACGCTGATCAACCGCGGCGTCATCCGTTTGCGTCGGGCCGAGTGGCTGCAGGCGCGCGCCGACCTCGACGCCGCCATCAAGATGGCGCCCAAGATCGGCGAAGGGTGGATCAATCTGGGCGCGCTGGAGGTCGCCACCAAGGACTACAAGCAAGGCCTCGAGGATATCGACAAGGGCCTGGCGCTTGGGGTCAGCGAGCCGGAGAAGGCCTACTACAACCGCGCCCTCGCCTACGAGGGCCTCGACGACGAGAAGGCCGCCTACCTCGATTACCAGCAGGCGCTGGTGCTGAAGCCGGGCTGGGATCTTCCGGCGCACGAGCTGTTGCGCTTTACCGTAACCACGCGCTGACCGCGGCCCTCGAAGGCGCTGAACGCCGCTTGATTCCGCCGCCCGGGGGCGTAGGGTCGCGGCCGTCTCCGGGGTGTCCCGCCGAAGGGACTGAGAGGCCGCTGAAGCGGCGACCCGTTCGAACCTGATCCGGGTCATGCCGGCGTAGGGAAGGGAAGGGCGGCGCTTTCGAGCGCCGCGAACGGAACCTCCCCGCCGCGTCAAGACTTCGGATCGCCGCATGCTGGCGAAAGGCCTTGCCGAGCCGTGAACATCCAGACCCCGGTCTTGAACTCCATCCCCACCGGCGAGCGCACCGGCTCGCGCAAGGTCTATGAGCCCGGGGTGCTGCACCCGTGCCTGCGGGTCCCCTTCCGCGAGATCGCAGTCCACCCTTCGGCGGGCGAGCCGCCGCTGACCCTCTACGACCCCTCCGGCCCCTATACCGATCCGGCCGCGGCCATCGACATCGAAGCCGGATTGCCGCGGCCGCGCGAGGCCTGGATCCGCGCCCGCGGCGATGTCGTGGAGATCGCTCCCCGCGCCGTGCGTCCCGAGGACAACGGCGGCGCGTCCGGCGCGCGCCTGGCCCGGGCCTTCCCGGCGCGGCCGAAGGTGCTGCGCGCCAGGCCGGGCGCCGCGCTCACCCAGCTTCAGTACGCTCGCGCCGGCGTCGTCACCCCCGAGATGGAGTTCGTGGCGATCCGCGAGAACCTCCGCCGGCAGGCCGGCGCCGCCGTCATCCGCGACGGCGAAGATTTCGGCGCCGCCATTCCGGACTACGCGACCCCGGAGTTCGTTCGCGACGAGGTGGCGCGCGGCCGGGCCATCATCCCGGCCAACATCAACCACGGCGAGCTCGAGCCGATGGCCATCGGCCGCAACTTCCTGGTCAAGGTGAACGCCAACATCGGCAACTCCGCCGTCCTCAGCCAGGTGGAGGACGAGGTGGAGAAGATGGTGTGGGCGATCCGCTGGGGCGCGGACACCATCATGGACCTCTCCACCGGCCGGAACATCCACAACATTCGCGAGTGGATCATCCGCAACTGCCCCACGCCGCTGGGCACGGTGCCGATCTATCAGGCGCTGGAGAAGGTCGGCGGCGTCGCCGAGGATCTGACCTTCGAGATCTTCAGCGACACCCTGATCGAGCAGGCCGAGCAGGGCGTGGACTATTTCACCATCCACGCCGGCGTGCGCCTGCCGTTCATCCCGCTGACCGCCGGTCGCGTGACCGGGATCGTGAGCCGCGGCGGCTCGATCATGGCCAAGTGGTGCCTGGCGCACCACCGGGAGAGCTTCCTCTATGAGCGCTTCGAGGAGATCTGCGAGATCATGGCGGCGTACGACGTCTCCTTCAGCCTGGGCGATGGGCTGCGCCCCGGCTCGATCGCCGACGCCAACGACGCGGCTCAGTTCGCCGAGCTCGAGACCCTGGGTGAGCTCACCCAGGTCGCCTGGAAGCACGGGGTGCAGGTGATGATCGAAGGCCCCGGGCACGTCCCGATGCACAAGATCAAGGCCAATGTCGAAAAGCAGCTCGCCCACTGCCACGAGGCGCCGTTCTACACGCTCGGGCCGCTGACCACCGACATCGCCCCCGGCTACGACCACATCACCAGCGCCATCGGCGCGGCGATGATCGGTTGGTTCGGCACCGCCATGCTCTGCTACGTCACGCCCAAGGAGCATTTGGGCCTTCCCGATCGGGAAGACGTCAAGGAAGGCGTGATCGCCTACAAGATCGCCGCCCATGCCGCTGATCTCGCCAAGGGCCATCCGGCCGCCCGTCTGTGGGACGACGCCCTGTCGCGCGCCCGCTTCCAGTTCCGCTGGGAGGACCAGTTCAATCTTGGGCTCGATCCGGAGACGGCGCGCGCCTTCCATGACGAGACCCTCCCCAAGGAGGCGATGAAGACGGCCCACTTTTGCTCGATGTGCGGCCCCAAGTTCTGCTCGATGAAGATCAGCCAGGAGATCCGCGAGGCCGCCGCGGCCCAGAATTCGGTCGCCGAACAGGGCATGGCCGAAATGGCCCGCAAGTTCCGCGAGGGCGGCGGCGAGATCTACGTCGCCGAAGGCTAGCCGGCCGCCAGTCCGCCGTCAGCGCAGGCTGAAAGCCGCGCCCACCAGGGGCAGCCGGAGGCGGCGGGCCACGGCCTGGGACGAGCGGTTGTCGTCGCTGGTGCTGTAGAACAGGCGCCGGCCGCTCAGCGCCGGCGACCGCGACCAGCCCGCCGTTACGGCGGCGGCGATCCCCCGCCCCCGATGCGCGGGTGCGGTGGCGACGCCGGCCTCCGCGCCCCAGAGCGAGAGCCGCGCGGCAAAGCAGATCGAGACCAGCTCCCCGGCTTCGGTCGCTGCGCACCATGGCGGCCAGAAGTGCGAGGCGTCCTCGAAGCCGAGGCCGCGTAGTCCTGCAGGAACCCCATCACGCTCGATGACGTCCATGAGCGCCACCCCCGCTGCGGTCGCCGACCACACCAGCGTGGCGGCGGGCGCGAACCGCGCGCCGCTCGAAAGGGCGTAGATGGGCCCGGAGAATTCGCGCTCGATCCTCTGGCCGCGCTCCAGAATCTCGCGGTAGCGTCGTCGATGTCGCGGCCGTTGGCCGAAGGCCGTCAGCGGCGGCTCCTCGGCGGCCAGCGCCAGCAACTCCGCCGCTGCCGGCTCCTCGAGCGCCTCGCCGACGTGGACCAGGTTGCCGCGGGCGCAACCGGCCAGATGGAACCTCGGCGCCGGCGAGCGGTCGGGATCGTTTTCGCAGACGAGCCTGCCCGACGGCGACAGCACGAACAGCGTCTTGATGTCGGCGCGCAGCAGCTCGAACCCGTCCACGCGCCGAGTTTGCCCGCCTGCGGGGCATCACCACAACGTTTTCAACGCCGCCGTTGCAAGTTCTCGATCAAGCCGCCTGGCGGAGTAGGGCCCGACGCCATGCAATCCGGCGCTCGCCTGGCGCGCGGCGGCGCAGGAGCTGTCAGGGCCGGTACTTGGGCGGGACCGCGGCCGCTTCCGCGGGCGTGAGCTTGCGCAACGAGCGGGCGATCAGCGGCTCACGGAAGCCGTGCCCGTCCGAGACTTCGAGCTGCAGGTCGATGGCGTTGCAGATCGAATCGCTTCCCTCGACCCTGGAGACCAGGTGCACGCCAGGGGCCTGCAGCATCGATGAGCCGGCCGACAGGTCGACTTGGTAGATGTCGCGGTTGTTCACGCGCAGCAGCAGCGTGTGGTCGTTGGGCGCGCTCCAGCCCTGCCACTGGGTGATGAAAAAGCACGGATGAGTCTCGGCCGGGCCCTCGCGATAGGGTTGCGCCGATGCGCCGGCGGCGGTGATCAGGACCGCGCCCGCCGCGGCCGGAAGGATCTTTGAAAACATCATGGATGACATCCCTTTTCCTCAAACAAAGAAAAAGAACGTCCCTCGTTCCCTTGAGTTGGTTGCAAATCCACGGCTTGTCAATGCGCCGTCCTCCTCTGAAGGTTCACAGCCGCGCGCCTCTCGTCCGAGGTCGCCGCGAGAGGGCGCTGACCGGCCGGTGGCGCCATCGGACGCCTGCGGCTCGGTCCGGCCGCGCCGCGCGCTTTTCGGGAGAGTCACGCAAGTGTCGCCCAACTTTGCCTATTTTCCGCGCCGCCGCCCTTCGTTAGGAAGACTCAGGCTGCTTCGAGACCCTTCCGAGAGCCCAGGAGTTCCGTCTTCAGTTTTGCCACGCCCTCGCCCCGGCTGATCCTGTTCGCCATCCCAGGAGGCGCTCATGCAGGTGCTTGAGCGTCCGCCTTCCGGCGCGCCGGCGCTGGTGCTGAACGCCGACTACCGGCCGCTCTCCTACTATCCCCTGTCCCTTTGGCCGTGGCAGGAGACGGTCAAGGCTGTGTTCCTGGGCCGGGTCGATGTGGTCTCGACCTACGACACCGTCGTCCGCTCGCCCTCGCTCGCCATGCCCCTGCCCAGCGTGGTGTCGCTCAAGACCTACATCGCCCAGGACCGTCCTCCGGCTTTCACCAGGTTCAACGTCTTCCTGCGCGATTCCTTCGCCTGTCAGTACTGCGGCGGCTCGGAGGACCTCACCTTCGACCACGTCATTCCGCGCTCGCGCGGCGGCCGCACGACCTGGGAGAACATCGTCGCCGCCTGCGCCCGCTGCAATCTCAGCAAGGGCGGGCGCCATCCGCATGAGACCCCGATGCGCCCGCGCCGCCCGCCGCGCCGGCCGACGATGTACCAGCTGCAGGAGAACGGGCGCCGATTTCCGCCCAACCACCTGCACCAGAGCTGGCTCGACTATCTGTACTGGGACATCGAGCTGGAGGCCTGAGGCCGGCCGGGGCGCAAGACGCGCCCGCCGCGGCGCGTCGGCGACACGCTGAGATCCCGAAGTTCCTGTCGACGAAGCTGCGTCCGGGCAGCCAGGGCGCGCCGCCCGGCGCCGGAGCGGCGCCGGCAAAACCTGCTATTAGCCGGCGTGTGACTGTCCGCAGCGCCCCAGCCACGCCGCTCGCCGTCCGCGGCCCCCGCAGTCTGCTCCGGCAGATCCGGGAGGCCATGGCCGGCCCCGGCCCGAGCCAGGCCAAGCTGGACGCGGTCGTGCGCATCATCGCCGTCTCGATGGTGGCGGAGGTGTGCTCGATCTATCTGCGGCGGGCCAACGGCGAGATGGAACTGTTCGCCACCGAGGGCCTCGACCCGGGCGCGGTGCACGTCACCCGCATGAAACCGGGCGAGGGGCTGGTGGGCGAGATCATGCGCACCGGCGAGCCGTTGAATCTCTCCGATGCGCCGAGCCATCCGGCCTTCTCGTACCGCCCCGAAACCGGCGAGGACCCGTTCCACGCCCTTCTGGGGGCGCCGCTGCTGCGCGGCGGGCGCGCCATCGGCGTCCTTCTGGTTCAGAACCGCGCCAGCCGCACCTACGGCGAGGACGAGGTCGAAGACCTGCAGATCATCGCCATGGTGCTGGCGGAGATGGTGGCCGCCGGCGACCTGATCGGTCCGGCCGAGCTGAAGGATGTGGAGATCGCCCCCCGCCGGCCCGAGCGCCTGCGCGGGGCCCGCTTCGCCGATGGTCTGGCGCTCGGCGTGGCCGTTCTGCACGAGGCGCCGGTGGCGGTGAGCCGCCTGCTTTCGGAGGATCCGGTCGCCGAGGAGGCGCGACTCGACGAAGCCATCGGCGCGCTGCAGCGACAGATCGACGGCATGCTCGAGGGCCATCGGACGGTGCTGGGCGCCTCCTTCGAAGTGCTGGAAAGCTACCGCATGCTGGCCCACAGCCGTGGCTGGAATCACTCGCTGCGCGAGGCAGTGCGCTCGGGGCTCACCGCCGAGGCGGCGGTCGAGCGGGTCCGCTCGGAGCACCGGGCGCGCATCGGCCAAGCCCGCGATCCCTATCTGCGCGAGCGCGTCCATGACCTGGAAGACCTGAACGACCGCCTACTACGCCACCTCACCGGCGACGATGGGGCCGCGCGCGTGCTGCCCGCCAACGCCATTCTGGTGGCGCGCAATCTCGGCCCGGCGGACCTGCTCGAGTACGACCGCAGCCGGCTCAAGGGCCTTCTTCTCGAGGAGGGCTCCAGCGCCAGCCATGCCTCCATCGTCGCCCGGGCGCTCGACATTCCCGCCGTGGGCAGGCTCGAGGGCCTCAGGGACAAGGTCAGCGAAGGCGACCGGGTGATCGCCGACGCCGAGACCGGCGAGGCCTACCTGCGGCCGCGGTCCGACGTCATCAAGGCGGTGGACGCGCGCATGGCCGTGCGCGCCCAGCGCCGGGCCGAGTTCGCCCGCTTGAAGGACACCCCGGCCTTCACCCGCGACGGCGCCAAGGTGACCCTGCTGATGAACGCCGGCCTGGCCGTCGATCTCGAATCCCTGGCCGAGACTGGGGCCGAAGGCATCGGCCTTTTCCGCACCGAATTCCAGTTCATGGTCAGCGAGGACCTGCCAAGGTTCGAGGCGCAGCGCTCGCTCTATGCGCGTGTCCTGGACGGGGCCGGGTCCCTGCCGGTGACCTTCCGCACCCTGGACCTCGGCGGGGACAAGGTGCTGCCCTACCTCGAGGCCGAGCGCGAGGACAATCCGGCGCTCGGTTGGCGCGCCTTGCGAATGGGCCTCGATCGCCCCGGCCTGCTCCGGCTGCAGCTGCGGGCCCTGATCGCGGCCGCCCAGGGAAGGCCCCTGCAGATCATGTTCCCGCTGGTGGCCAGCGTCGAGGAATTCCGCGCCGCCCGGCGCCTTGTCGACCACGAGCTCGCCTGGGCCGAGCGCCGCGGCCGCCCCTCGCCCTCGCGGCTGGAGGTCGGGGCGATGATCGAGGCGCCGGCGCTCATCTGGCATCTGGACGCGCTGCTGCCGATGACTGACTTCGTCTCGGTGGGGACGAACGATCTGATGCAGTACCTGTTCGCCGCCGATCGCGGCAATCCGCGGGTGGCCGACCGCTACGATCCGTTGTCGCCACCGGCGCTGCGGGCGTTGCGCGCCATCCGCCAGGGCTGCGCCGAGAGCGGTACGCCGGTTTCGGTCTGCGGCGAGATGGCCGGCCGGCCGCTGGAGGCCTTCGCTCTGGCGGCGCTGGGCTATGAGCGGCTCTCCATGCCCGCCGCCGGCGTCGGTCCGGTGAAGCAGATGATCCTGTCGCTGGACCGCGAAGCGGCGCGACGGGGCATGGAGGCCCTGCTCAAGAGCTCGGCGGGCTCGATTCGCGGCGAGATCGAGGCCTTGGCCCGCAAGCTATTTGTCGCAGCCTGACGCCTTGGAATCGGCGCGATCGGCCTGATATCTGCAAGCGTCTCGCAACGAATCGCGAAACGATCCCTTAATTTGGGCTCCGTTAGGGATTAACGGGAGAGACAGAGCTACGGCGGGGGTGCGCGAAACCAGCCATGCCGCTCGACGACGGCACGCTTGTCGAAATTGACCGGATCGCCGGTCGCTCGGCGCTGGTTCCACGCTCGCGGCGGCGGCACGGCCTGCCCTCGGAAGGCAACCTCGGCGAAGCGCTGCGGAGCCTGCGGCGCAGCCTCAACATTTCGATCGAGGATGTGTCCCGGGCGACCCGGGTGAGCGTGGCCCATCTTCGGGCCCTCGAAGACTTTGACCTGGCCCGCTTGCCTTCGCGGCCGTTCACACTGGGCTATGTCAGGGCCTATGCCGACACTTTGGGCGTCGATCCTGGCGAGGCTGTGGCCAGGTTCAAATCCGAAGCGCCCCGCCTCGATACCGACCTGCGGCCGCCGCCGGGCGTCGCCGGGCAGGCGCGTCCTCGGTTCAGCTGGCTGGCGGTGACCGCGGCGGCGGCCGGACTGGCCCTCGTCGGCTGGAATCTGGCGCGGCACGCGACTGCGGCGGCTTTCACCGCTGCTCCCCCGCGCGCCGCCGTCATCCACCTTCGCGTTCCGACCGGGCCGGCGATGTTGGGCGCGCCTCTGCCGGCGCCGCCCGAGGCTTCGACGCCTCCGGTCTATGAAACCCCCGGGCTGGCGACGGCCGCCGCCTCCGGCGGCTCGGCCGACTCGGTCAAGGCCGCCGATCAAGCGCTGAAGGCGGCGCAGGCGGCGCAGAACGTCGGGTTCGTGACCGGGCCGGCTGGCGGCCGCTTCTCGCCGGCCGGACGCATCTTCGGCGCGGCGGCCGGAGCGGGCGTGATCCTGCAGGCGCGCGCCCCGACAACCCTGATCGTTCGCGGCGACGACGGGGCGGTGTACTTCGCCCGGCAGCTGGCGGCGGGCGAGGCTTGGCGGGCGCCCTCGTCCGACGGGCTGACGATCGAGGTGGGCGAACCGGACCACGTCGAGGCTTTCGCCAACGGCGTGTCGAAGGGGCTGCTGACGCACCCCCAGACCCCTATCTCGAAACTGTCCGCCTAGCCCTGGCGCTGGCGCCATTTGGGGCGCCGGCGCGTTTTCTAGTAAGGTCGGGCATTCGACATGACCCAAGACCTCACCCGCCTGCGTCCCTGGCGTGCGATCGAACGGCGCAAGTGCCGGCAGATACACGTCGGCCCCGTTCCCGTCGGCGGCGACGCGCCGATCGCCGTACAGTCCATGACCAACACGGTGACCGCGGACGTTGCCGGCACCATCGATCAGATCCGCCGTCTGGAGGAGGCCGGCGCCGATATCGTGCGCGTCTCCTGCCCCGACGAAGACGCCACGGCGGCTTTCGGCGCCATCACCGCGGCGGCGAAGGTCCCGCTCGTGGCCGACATCCACTTCCACTACAAACGCGCCATCGAGGCGGCCAAGGCCGGCGCGGCCTGCCTGCGCATCAACCCGGGCAACATCGGTTCGGCCGAGCGCGTGCGCGAGGTGATCGGCGCGGCGCGCGATCACGGCTGTTCGATCCGTATCGGCGTCAACGCCGGATCGCTGGAGCGGGACCTGCTGGAGCGGCACGGCGAACCTTGCCCCCAGGCGATGGTGGAAAGCGCCCTCAACCACGCCCGCATCCTTCAGGACCTGGATTTCCACGAGTTCAAGATCAGCGTGAAGGCGTCGGACGTCTTCATGACCGTCGCCGCCTACCAGATGCTCGCCGAAGCGGTGGATTGCCCGCTGCACCTGGGGGTGACCGAGGCCGGGTCGCTGCGGACCGGCGCCATCAAGTCGGCGATCGGCCTTGGCAGCCTGCTCTGGGCGGGGATCGGCGACACCATCAGGATCTCGCTGGCGGCCGATCCAGTGGAAGAGATCAAGGCCGGCTTCGATATTCTCAAGTCGCTGGGCCTGAGGCACCGAGGCGTCAACGTGATCGCCTGCCCCTCGTGCGCCCGGCAAGGCTTCGACGTCATCGCGACAGTGGCGCAGCTCGAGGAGCGTCTGGCCCACATCGCCACGCCCATGAGCCTTTCGATCATCGGTTGCGTGGTGAACGGGCCCGGCGAGGCGCTGCTGACCGACATCGGCTTCACCGGCGGAGGCAAGGGCGCGGGCATGGTCTACGTGGCCGGCAAGCCGGACCACAAAATGGATAACGCACGCATGATCGACCACATCGTCGAGCTGGTCGAAGCCAAGGCCGTGGAGATCGAGGCCGGGCGCGCGCAGGCCGCGCCTGCCGCCCTCATCCAGGCCGCCGCCGAGTAGTCGCGCGCTTTTCCTTGCGCCGCGCGCGCCTCCCTGATTAAGGCTGGGACCCTATCGGCCTGACACAAGGAAAGAGCCCATGTCCGCAGACGGCGCCTGGAAGACCACCATCAACTCGCCCATGGGGGTCCAGGAGGGCACGCTCAACATCAAGACCAGCGGCGACACCTTTTCCGGCGAAATGGCGGGGCGGCAGGGCTCTCAGGCCATCTCCGGCAAGGTCGATGGCAACACCCTGACCTGGAAAGCGAACATCACCCAGCCGTTCCCTCTGGAACTGGACTTCACGGTCACGGTCGACGGCGACAAGATGTCCGGCTCGGTGAAGGCCGGCGCTTTCGGCTCCTCGCCGCTCACGGGCGTACGCGCCTAAACCGGAATCTCCTTGGCCGCCACCCTGGGTTCGGCCTGGAGGGAGGCGGCGCTGCGGCTCGAGTGCGCTGGCGTGGAGACGCCGGCGCTCGACGCCCGTTTGTTGCTGGAGGCGGCGGCCGGCGTGAGCCGGCTCGAGCTGCTGGCCGATCCCGAGCGGCCGCTTTCGGAGACTTCCGAGGGCGCCTTCCTGGGCTTGGTCGAGCGTCGCGCCCGGCGCGAGCCGGTGAGCCGGATCTTGGGCCGGAAAGCCTTCTGGACCCTCGAACTCGGTCTCCGTCCTGGCGTGCTCACGCCCCGGCCCGAGACCGAAACGCTGGTCGAGGCGGCGCTCGCCGCGATGCCGAGGCAAGAGCCGGCCGGGCTCCTCGATCTGGGAGTCGGCTCGGGCGCCATTCTGCTGGCCTTGCTTGCCGAGCGGCCGCTGGCCTTCGGCGTCGGCGTCGACCTCGCCGATGACGCGCTCGCCGTGGCCAGCGACAACGCCGGGCGATGTCGACTGTCCGCGCGCGCCGCCTTTGTCCGCAGCGACTGGGCCACAGCCATCGCCGACCGCAGTTTCGACATCGCTGTCGCCAATCCGCCCTACGTGGCCAGCGGCGACATCGACGAGCTTGCGCCGGAGGCGCGCGATTTCGAGCCGCTGCTGGCTATCGACGGCGGCGCCGATGGCCTGTGCGCCTATCGCGCCCTCGCTGGCGATCTGGTGCGCGTGCTGCGTCCGGGGGGCTCGTTCTTTCTCGAGGTCGGGGCGGGCCAGAGCCGCGCCGTGGCTGAGGTGATGGCGATGGCCGGCGCGGTCCAACTCGAGTCCGTTCGCGATCTGGGCGGGCTCGAGCGGGTGGTGAGCGGCAAATCGCCTCCCGATAACGGTCCGGTCTTGGACAAACCCGCGCAAGTCGCTACATAGGGGCCGTCTCCAGGCCAGTCTGTGAAATCGGCTGGGCGTGTTTTCGCCGGGATGCCTCGCTATCGGGTGCGAGGCTTCGACGCGGCGGTGACGGGCGCGCCCCAGATGACGAGCGAGTGGAGACCTTTGAGGGATACGCGCGACTAGCCCTTTGGGCGATCCTTCAGAGCCCGCTCCTATAAGAGTGTCGAGATCGCCGGCCGAAGGCAAGGCCGGGGGCTCCGCGAACCAGCAGGTCGATCTAAAGATGAGAGATTTCAAGAGCATGAAGCGCCAACGCGGGCGCAACCGCAACGGCGGGGGCAAGCCCCAGCACAACGCCAACAGGGCCTTCGAGTCCAATGGTCCCGACGGCATCAAGGTGCGCGGCGCCGCCCAGCACGTTTACGAGAAGTACCAGCAGCTGGCGCGCGACGCCGCCACCGCCGGCGACCGCGTTACCGCGGAGAACTGCCTCCAGCATGCCGAGCACTACTTTCGGGTGATGCGCGCGGTGCAGCCCCAGCGTCCGGTGGCCGACATCATTGGCCGCGATCAGATGGCCTCCGGTTACGACATCGACTTCGAAAGCGAACCGCCTGCGGCGGGGGCCGAGGACGAAGCCGGCGAGGCGGACCGCGGCCCGGGGGATCGCCAGGAGCGCTTCGGCGCCGATCGTGGCGGCCAGGAGAGGTTCGGCGGCGACCGTCCCCGCGACGAGCGTCCCCGCGACGACCGCTTCTGGCAGGAGCGTCGCGACCGCGGCGAGCGCTTCGATCGGCCGGAGCGTTTCGACCGCCAGGCAGACCGCGGCTATGGCGACCGCGGCTATGGCGAGCGCGACCGTTTCTCCGATCGCGGCGAGCGCTTCGACCGCGGCGAGCGGCGCGACCGCGGCTATCAGGACAGGCCGCCGCGGCCCTACCGTGACGATCGGCCCAGGTTCCAGCGCGACGACCGCGATGAGCGGAGCCGCCGGTCCGACTACTCGCCCGGGGGGAGCCAGGAGAGTTTCGAGCGCGAAGAGGCGCCTCCTGCCGAGGCGCGAACCGACTCCGCGCCGGAAGGCCGGGTGCTCAGAGCCGATGACGGCGGCCTGGACCAGGCGCCGGCATTCCTCCGCGCCGGCTCGGCCGAGCCGCGCCCCGATGGTGGTGAAGGTCGGCGTGGCCGCCGCCGGCGCGCACCGCGCAATCTCGAGGCGGCGGCGGACGCCGCCGGGCCCCCGGCCGAGGGCGAACAGGAATAGGGCTCGCCCGGCGGGGCTAGGTCTGCGCCGCCGAGGGATTCAGGGCCAGGCCGGCTTGGCGCTCGGGCCAGCGCGCCCATTCGGGCCAGCGCAGCGGCGGGCGCACCCGAGCCGGCGGCAGGCAGCCCTCGAGCGCGGCCAGAAGCTCTTCGGCGGGCCCGCTGGTCAGGAAGTGATTGGCTCCGGCAACGGCCTGGAACCGGATCGGCGCCGCCGCCCGCACGTCCTTGGCAAGGCGTTCGGCCGTCTCGATGGGGGCGAAATCGTCCTTGTCCCCGTGGATCATGTGCACCGGAGCCCGCACCCGCTTCAGCGCCTCGACCATCAGCGGCATCTGCACGGCCTGGCTTTCGATCTCGCTCACGGCGTTGCGCAGGTCCCTCGGGATCACGCTCAGGAAACGCGCCCCCATGGCGGTCAGCCAGCGCGCCGTCGGGCCTGGGACGCCCAGGTAGCTCGACAGCAGCGCCAATGCGTGGACACGCGCAGGGTGGCCGGCCGCCATCAGGGTGGCGATCGCCGCCCCATAGGACTGGCCGACAATGAGGACCCGCTGCCCGCGCCTGGGCGCAAGCAACGGCGACAGAGCTTCGGCCTGGACGCGGATGTCGGGCACGCACTCGGCTGGCTCGCTTGCGGCAAAGCCCGGCCGATCGACGACGATCATCTCGCGGTCAGGCGGCAGGGCGGCGATCGCCTCGGCCCAGTACTCGGCCCACGACGGCGAGCCGGTAATCACCAGGATCCGCCAGGGCGCCGGCTTGTGGCGCGGGCTGGTCAACGCTGACAGCCGCCACGGATGGCCGCCGCCGGCTTGGAAGGTGATCCGTTTGACGACGGTCTCGGGCCAGTCGGCGGAGGTCGGCCGGTGCTCGGTTCGGCCGCGGGCCGCCGACTCGAGGCAGGCCCAGGCGAGCCCCAGAATGCTGCAGGCCCTCTTCGAACCGCTGCCGACGAGACTCCGTGCCTTTTCCGATCGCATCATGGTGGCAACGCGGACCGCGCCCTTTGGGTTCTTTGCTCTTGCAGCAAGTCTGGCGCCGCCGACTTGAACCTGGGCTGACGGCGGCGCTCATTTCCCGTTGCCGTCTCTTGTGTGGCTTTGCCGCAACACTACATCGCGGGAACGGCGCTTCCTTCATGGGACGCCGGCTTCCGCCCCCTGATCGGACCACAGTCGATGAACATCGAACTCTACTCGGACCGGGCCAAGCAGGCGATCCAGTCGGCCCAGTCCCTGGCCCTGGCCCGCCGCCACCAGCAACTCGCCCCGGAGCACCTGCTGAAGGTGCTGCTGGAGGAGCGCGACGGCGTGGCCCGGGCGCTGATCCAGAGCGCCGGCGGCCGGCCGGAAGCCGCCGACGAGGCGGCCGAGGCGGCCCTGGCGAAACTGCCCAAGGTCGAGGGGGGCGGCGGCCAGCTGTACATGGGGCCGCAATCCGCTCGCGTGTTCGCGGCGGCGGAAGAGGACGCCAAGAAGGCCGGCGACGCCTTCGTCACCACCGAGCGCCTGCTGATCGCGCTGGCCAAGGAGGGCGAGGAGGCGGCCAGGGCCCTGAAAGGCGCCGGCGTCACCGCCGCGGGCCTGGAAGAGGCGGCCAAGAGCCTGCGCAAGGGCCGCACCGCCGACACCGCCTCGGCCGAGGAGGGCTACGACGCCCTCAAGCGCTACGCCCGCGACATCACCCAGTCCGCCCGCGACGGCAAGCTCGATCCGGTGATCGGCCGCGACGAGGAGATCCGCCGCACCATCCAGGTGCTGGCGCGCCGCACCAAGAACAATCCGGTGCTGATCGGCGAGCCGGGCGTCGGCAAGACCGCCATCGTGGAGGGCTTGGCGCAACGCATCATCAACGGCGACGTGCCCGAAAGTCTCAAGGACAAGAAGCTCCTGGCGCTCGACATGGGCGCCCTGATCGCCGGCGCAAAATACCGCGGCGAATTCGAGGAGCGGCTCAAGGCGGTGCTCAACGAGGTGACCGCCGCCGAGGGCGGCATCATCCTTTTCATCGACGAGATGCATACCCTCGTGGGGGCCGGCAAGAGCGAGGGGGCCATGGACGCCTCCAATCTCCTCAAGCCGGCCCTGGCCCGCGGCGAGCTCCATTGCGTGGGCGCCACCACCCTGGATGAGTACCGCAAGAACGTCGAGAAGGACGCCGCCCTGGCGCGTCGGTTCCAGCCGGTATTCGTCGACGAACCTTCGGTGGAGGACACCGTCTCCATCCTTCGCGGGCTCAAGGAGAAGTACGAGCTGCACCACGGCGTGCGCATCAGCGACGGCGCCATCGTCGCCGCCGCCACGCTGTCGCACCGCTACATCACCGACCGCTTCCTGCCGGACAAGGCGATCGACCTCATCGACGAAGCCGCCAGCCGCGTGCGCATGGCGGTCGATTCCAAGCCCGAGGAGCTCGACGAAATCGACCGGCGCATCGTGCAGCTGAAGATCGAGCGCGAGGCCCTTGCGAAAGAGACCGACGCCGCCTCCAGGGCGCGGCTCGAGAAGCTCAAGGAGGAACTGGAGGACCTGGAAGCCCAGTCGGCCGAGATGACCGGCCGCTGGCGGGCGGAGAAGGAGAAGGTCGGGGCCTCGGCCCAGGCGCGCGAGGCGCTGGAGCGCCTCCGCGCCGAGCTCGCCGCGGCCCAGCGTCGGGGCGATCTGCAGCGCGCCTCCGAGATCGCCTACGGCGAGATTCCGCCGCTGGAAAAGCGTCTGGCCGAGGAGGAGGCGGCCGCCGACGAGCAGGCGGTGACGCCCGAGGTCGTCGACGCCGAGCAGATCGCCGCGGTGGTCTCACGCTGGACCGGCGTGCCGGTCGAGAAGATGCTCGAAGGCGAGCGCGAGAAGCTGCTGCGCATGGAGGATTCCCTGCGCACGCGGGTGGTCGGACAGGACGAGGCGCTCACCGCGGTTTCGGACGCGGTGCGCCGGGCGCGGGCCGGCCTGAAGGACCCCAACCGTCCCATCGGCTCGTTCCTCTTCCTGGGGCCTACGGGGGTCGGCAAGACCGAGCTCACCAAGGCCCTGGCGGAATTCCTCTTCGATGACGAGGGCGCGATCACGCGCCTCGACATGAGCGAGTACATGGAGCGGCATTCGGTCTCGCGCATGATCGGCGCGCCGCCGGGATACGTCGGCTACGAGGAAGGGGGCGCGCTGACCGAACAGGTCCGCCGCCGGCCCTACCAGGTGGTGCTCTTCGACGAGATCGAAAAGGCGCACCCGGACGTGTTCAACGCCCTGCTGCAGGTGCTCGACGACGGTCGGCTGACGGACGGCCAGGGGCGCACCGTGGATTTCCGCAACACCCTGATCATCATGACCTCGAACCTGGGTTCGGATTATCTCGCCGCCCAGAGCGAGGGCGAGGACGTCGAGGCCGTGCGGCCGATGGTGATGGAGGTGGTGCGCCGACACTTCCGGCCGGAGTTTCTCAATCGCATCGACGAGATCATCCTCTTCAAGCGCCTGGGGCGCGAGCAGATGGACGCCATCGTCCGCATACAGCTGCGGCGGGTGGAAAAGCTGCTCGAGAACCGGCGCATGAACATCCAGCTCGATCCCGAGGCGCTGCACTGGCTCGGCGAGCGCGGCTACGATCCGGTCTACGGCGCCAGGCCCTTGAAGAGGGTCATCCAGAAGGAGCTGGTGGACCCGATCGCCAAGGAGATCCTGGCCGGCGACATCATCGACGGCTCGGTCATCGAGGTGCGCGGCAACGGCGGCGGGCTGGAGATCGGCCGGGCGCTGGCGCACTGAGCCGCGTCGCGGCCCGGGTATCTCTTTCCAGCCGCTCTTAGGTCCTACGGCGCGTACACGAACTCGGGCCCGTCGAGGTCGATCTTGGGGAATTCGTCCTTCTCGCGCCAGTAATCCTGGGTGTGCTGCCATTCGCGCTTGGCGCCGCGCTTGGGCAGCAGGTGCATGGCGCGCATCAGATAGCCGGGGTTGAAGTTCTCCTGATCGATCCACGGCAGCAGCGGCATGTCCCGGTCCTCGGGGCGCAGCGCCACCTCGACCTTGCGCCAGCCGCGGGCGCGCATGTAGGTGAGCAGTCGGCAGACGAAATCGGCGATGAGGTCGGCCCGCAAGGTCCAGCTGGCGCGGAAATAGCCGAACACCCAGATCATGTTGGGAACCCCGGTGAACATCATGCCGCGGTAGGTCACCGTGTCGGCGAAGTTCAACGGCTTGCCGTCGATGGTGAAGTCGATGTCCCCTAGCACGTTCATGTTGAAGCCGGTGGCGGTGACGACGATGTCCGCCTCCAGCTCGCGGCCGGACTTCAGCAGGATGCCGTTCTTGGTGAAACCCACGATCTCGTCGGTGACCACGGACGCCTTGCCCGAGCGGATGCCCAGGAAGAGGTCGCCGTCCGGAATGAAGGCGATGCGCTGGCGCCACGGCCGGTAGCGGGGCGTAAAATGGGCGCCGACGTCGAAATCCTCGCCCAGGTAGGCCCGAACCCCGGCCAGCAGTTCGCTTTTGAGCGCCTCCGGCTCCTCGAACGAGCGCCGGGTGAAGGCGTCCTGGTCCTTGAGGATCTTGCGGCGGACGATCTCGTGAATCCAGCTCTCGTCGATGTTCAGCTCACGGAGAGTATCGGCAAGCTCGTTCTCGTTGCGCGCCGGGATGAAGTAGGTGGGCGAGCGCTGCAGCACGGTGACGTGCTCGGCGTCGTCGGCGATGTTGGGAACCAGGGTCGCGGCGGTGGCGCCGGAGCCGATGACCACCACCTTCTTGCCCTTGTAGTCGAGGTCTTCCGGCCAGGTCTGCGGATGCACGATCCGGCCCCGGAACGAGTCCATTCCCGGCCATTGCGGCGTGTACCCTTCTTCGTGCCGGTAGTAGCCCTGGCACATCCACAGGAAGTTGGCGCGGAAGGTGACCGCCTCGCCGGCGTCGGCGCGCTCGGCCGCGATCGTCCACAGGTTGTCCTTGCTCGACCAGGTCGCGGAGATGATCCGGTGGCGGTAGCGGATGTGGCGCGCCAGGTCGTTCTCCTCGATCACCTCGCCCATGTACTTGAGGATCTCCCCGGCGGTGGCGATCGGCGGACCAACCCAGGGCTTGAAGCGGTAGCCGAAGGTATAGAGGTCGGAATCGGAGCGGATCCCGGGATACTTGTGGGTCACCCAGGTGCCGCCGAAGGTGTCCTTGGCCTCCAGCACCACGAAGCTGACGTCCGGGCGCTGCCGGGTCAGATGGTAGGCGCCGCCCACCCCGGAGATGCCGGCGCCGACGATGACCACGTCGAAGGTCTCGGGCGGGACGGCGGGGCGGGCCGGGGCGGCCGGCCGTTCGAGGACGTCGGTCATGTCTGGGCCTTTCAAACACTTGTTCGATGTTCTCGTTGGCCCGCTCCTTGATCAAGATCAAGAGGGCGGCTCGACCAGCGACAGGGGCGGGGCGACCTCTTCCAGCGGCTTGCGCTCGGCGTCAGGTCCCAGCCACGCCTCCAGCGCGGCGGCCGCCAGCATGCCGACGGCGCCGATGAGATAGCCCAGGAATATCCGCGACCGCGACCCGGCGGCGATGTTGGCCCCGAACAGAGCCGGCCCGGCGATGCCGCCGATCGCCGTCCCCAGGGCGTAGAAGGCCGAGATGGCCCCGGCGCGCACCTCCAGCGGAAAGGCTTCCCCCACCGTCAGGTAGCAGGCGCTCGCCGCCGCCGAGGCGAAGAAGAAGATCACGCTCCAGGCCGCCGTCTGCGCTGTGGCCGACAGCAGCCCCTGGGCGAAGGCCCAGCCGGTCAGCGCCAGCAGCGCGCCGGCGAGGCCATAGGCGCCGGTGATCATCACCCGGCGGCCGATGGCGTCGAAAAGCGGCCCCAGCAGCAGCGGTCCGGCGAAGTTGCCCAGCGCAAACGGCAGGATGTACCAGCCCACGCGCGGCGCGGCGACGCCGTAGAAGCGGGTCAGGATCATGGCATAGGTGAAGAAGACGGCGTTGTAGCAAAAGGCCTGGCTGGCCATCAGCGTCAGGCCCAGGACGGCGCGGGCGCGATAGCGGCCCGCCAGCACCCGCGCCAGGGCGCGGAAGCCGACCCGGACCGGGTTCAGGTGTATCGCCGCCGCGCTCTCCACGCTCTCGACCGCCCGACCCTCGGCGCGGACGCGATCCTCGATCTCGGTGACGATGCGATGCGCTTCGTCGAGCCGGCCGTGCGTCATCAGCCAGCGCGGGCTCTCGGGCAGGAAGCGGCGGATGAACAGGATCACGCCGGCAAGGGCGCCGCCGATGAGAAAGGCGACGCGCCAGCCGCGGCTGGGCGCAAACAGCGCCGGGTCCAGCACGACCAGCGATCCCGCTGCGCCCAGGGCCGCGCCGATCCAGAAGCTGCCGTTGATCGCCAGGTCGACGAAGCCGCGGCGGCGCGCCGGTATCAGCTCGTCGATCGCCGAATTCACCGCGCCGTACTCGCCGCCGATGCCGGCCCCGGTCAGGAACCGGCAGAAGGCGAACGAGGCGAAGCTCCAGGAAAGGCCGGTGGCGATGGTGGCGATCAGGTAGACGCCGACGGTGAGGGTGAACAGGCGCTTGCGGCCGAATGAGTCGGTGAGCCGCCCGAACAGCAGCGCGCCCAGGACCGCGCCGGCGACGTAGGCGCTCCCGGTCATGCCGACCTCGGCCGGGCTCAGTCCGAGCGCCCGCTTGTCAGCGATCGCCGCCGACAGCGAGCCCACCAGGGTCACCTCGAGCCCGTCCAGGATCCAGGCGGCGCCCAGAGCCGTCACCACGAGCCAATGGAAGCGCGCCCACGGCAGGCGATCGAGCCGGGCCGGAGCGTTGGTGCGGATCACGGCCGCGGCGCCTCATCGCAATTGACACTGATATAAATAATAGCCAGGATCGTCGGTCCCGCATTGGCGACGACAATGGCCGCTGCTTATCAGACGCCGGCGCCGCGGCGCGCGCGGCGCCGCCGTCGAACTCCGGACGAGGCCCGCGCCGAAGCCCTGGCATGCGCCCGGCGCCTTTTGATCGCCCACGGGCCCAAGGGCGTCACCCTGCAGGCGGTGGCCCGCGGCATCGGCGTCACTCACGGGAATTTGATCCACCACTTCGGTTCGGCCGCGCGCCTGCAGGCGGCGCTGATGGCCGACATGGTGCGCGATCTCGCCTCGGCCCTGCAGACAGGGGTGGCCTACGTGCGCTCCGACGAGAGCGCGCCCAGGACCCTGGTGGACATAGTCTTCGACGCCTTCGACGAGGGCGGCGCGGGCCAGCTCGCGGCCTGGATCGCGGTCTCCAATCGCTACGAACACCTGGAGCCGGTGCGCGACGCCGTGACCGAGCTCACGGTCGCGGTGGGTGAGCGGGTGCGGAGCACCGATGCCGAGCCGCCCCGCCACGTCCCCTCGGCCCTGCTCTTCATCACCATCTGCGCCTTTGGCGACGCCATGATCGGCGGCCCTTTGCGAGAGATGCTCGGCCGCGACCGCGAGGCGGTCCGGCGGCTCGCCGCGCGCCTCCTGCCCAACCTCCTGTAGGCCACTATCGACAAGCTCGTAAATAGCTATTGACAAGCGCGTGAATACGGGCTTCGTTGAACGAACATCGACGGCCGTCGCGCGTTTCCAGGCGTGGCGGTTCGGGAAAGCCCCGCTCGCAACGACGGGGCCGATGGGAGGATGGGATGGCAAAGCCAGCCGGGCTGCGGGCCTCGCTAGCATTCGGCGTCTCGATGGCGGTCCTGGCGGCGGCCTCGCTGGCTCAGGCCCAGGCGGCCAGCCCGACGGTCGCCGCGGCGCCGTCCGCCCCTCCAACCCCGGCCCCGACGATCGCCGCGCCGGCCCCAGGAACGGCCGGGCCGGCCGCGCCGCCGGCGCCGACCGGCGCCCCGGGTGCGCCCAGCGCCCAGCAGGCGGGAAGGCCTGCAGCGGCGGCGGCCACCACCGGCGCCGCCACTGTCGGCGAGCTGGTGGTCACCGCCCAGCGCAAGCGCGAGGAAATTCAGAGTGTGCCGATCGCCATCTCGGCCTTCACCGGCAAGACGCTGGAGGTGCAGAAGATCGAAGGCGGCCCGGACCTGCTCAAGGCCGTGCCCAACGTCACTTTCACCAAGACCAACTTCTCCGGCTACAACCTCACCATCCGCGGCATCGGCACCCAGGCCATCTCGGTGACCACCGACCCGGCCGTGTCGATCAATTTCAACGGCACCTCGATCATCCGCAACCGCCTGTTCGAGCAGGAATTCTTTGATGTCGAACGGGTGGAGGTGCTGCGCGGGCCCCAAGGCACGCTGTACGGCCGCAACGCCACCGCCGGAGCGGTCAATGTGGTTTCGGCCAAGCCGACGGACAGGTGGGGCGCCGAGATCAAGGGCGAGGTCGGCAGCTACAACACCAGGCGCCTGTCGGGCTACGTCAACATCCCGGTCATCGGCGACAAGCTGGACTTGAGGATCGCCGGGGCCTGGACCAAGCGCGACGGCTTCGCCTTCAACTCCGTGACCGGACACCGCATCGATGGCCGGGATCTCTATTCCACCCGCGTCACCGTCGGCTTCCACCCGAGCCCCAGCATCCAGGGCTATCTGATCTGGGAGCACTTCGACGAGGACGACAACCGGGCGCGCAGCACCAAGCAGCTGTGCACCCACGACTCGGGCCCGTCATCGATCGGCGGCGTCGCCAACCTTTCGCCGGTCGCCCGCGCCTTCCTGAGCCAGGGCTGCGCCGACGCCTCTCTGTACAGCCCCAACGCCTACGGCACGCCCAACGGACTTTCGATCCCGTTCGTGTTGGCCGGGGTGCAGAACACCCAGACCATCGGCCTCGATCCGGTGACCGGGAACGCGGTGAGCCTGCTCAGGCCCATCGATCCCTGGGGCGACCTGATGCAGCCGAATGACCTGCGCACCATCGCCTCCAAGTTCGACCCGGTCTACCGGGCCCGCAACGACCTCGTCGAGATGAACATCGACTTCAAGCTCGGCGACAACCTGACGCTCACCTCCGAGACGGCCTGGGATCACGACACCTACTTCTCGGAGGAGGATTTCAACCGCTTCACCACCCTGCCGGGGATCTTCAACAGCACCGACGGCCTGATCAACGAGTTCACCCTCACCGGGCCGGCGCCGGCGATCACCCCTGGCGGGGTCTATTGCGACCCGCAACTGGGCTGCGGCAATACGATCGAGGGCATCGATCGGTCCGACGCCATAAGCCAGCAGTTCTCGCAGGAGTTCCGCCTGGCCTCGTCCTGGTCCGGACCGTTCAACTTCAGCGTCGGCGCCAATTACACCCACTACAAGACGGACGAGGACTATTACGTCTTCTTCAACGTCATCACGGCGCTGGCGCAGAGCTTCGGTCCGGTGGGCAACTACAGCGCCAACCTGGCCCAGTGTTACGCGCCCAGCGGGACGATCGCGACGGTCACGCCGACCGGCAACGTCGGCTGCGTCTACATCGATCCAAACGGCCTGAACGGCGTCAACGGCCTGGGCCACAACTACTTCCGCAGCCAGAACCCGGTGCGGATCGATTCCTGGGGCTGGTTCGGCGAGTTCTATTACAAGCTGCGAGATGACGTGAAGCTGACCGTCGGTCTTCGCGACACCGACGATTCCAAGATCTTCACGCCGATCCCCTCGCAGACCCTGCTGAACTCGTTCAACGGCGGCGTCGTCGATGGCGGCTATCCCGCCAATGCTCCGATCGACCAGCACTGGAACGCCATCACCGGCCGGTTCGTGATCGACTGGACGCCGCGCCTTTCCTTCACCGACCAGACGCTGGTCTATCTGTCCTACAACCATGGCTACAAGGCAGGCGGGGCCAACCCCCCGCCGATCGGCTATTCGACGGCCCCGGCGGCGCCTGGCTTTCCGCCGTTGGTGCAGTTGATCTCCTACCCGCAGACGTTCCGGCCCGAATACGTCGACGCCTTCGAGCTGGGGACCAAGAATACCGCCCTCGGCGGCCGGCTGCTGCTCAACGGCGACGTCTTTTTCTACAACTACCGGGACTACCAGGTCTCTCAGATCGAAGACCGCACTGCGATCAACGAGAACTTCGACGCCAAGGTCTGGGGCGCCGAACTGCAGGCCATCTTCCAGGTCACGCGCGGCCTGCGCCTCACCGGCAACTTCGGCTACGAAGGCACCTCGATCGCTCGTGGGACGAAGTCGATCGACATCGAGAACCGCACCCAGGGCAACCCCAACTTCACCATCCTGAAGCCGAACGAGTTCCTGCCGTCCAACTGCGTCGTCTCGGTGGCTTACGTCGCCAGCGTCATCGCCGCCAACCGCGCCGCCGGCCAGCCGGACGACGCCAATCTGGCGGCGATCTGTCCTGGCACCATTCTGAGCCTGTCGCTGACCAACCCGCCGACGGCGGCCGATCTGCCCAACGGCGGCCGCGGTTTCTTCGCCGATCTTTCCGGGCACCAACTGCCCAACGCGCCGCACTGGACCCAGTCGATCAGCGCCGACTACACCCTGCCGCTGACGGCGGGCTGGACGGCCACGCTGCACGGCGACTTCTACCACCAGTCGGCCTCGTGGGCCCGGGTATACCAGGATCCCATCGATCGCCTGCGAGGCTGGTCGAACGTCAACCTCAGCCTGATCGTCGACAATTCGCGCGGCGATCTGGAGTTCGAGCTCTACGTCAAGAACCTGCTGAACGCGTCCCCGATCACCGGGACCTTCAACAACAGCGACGACACGGCGCTGGTCACGAACGTGTTCACCCTCGACCCGCGTGTCATCGGCTTTTCGATCCGCAAGAGGTTCTGATGCGACCCGCGGATGAAATCTCCCCTCCTGCCGCCTCCCCCGATGGCAGGATCGGGCGTCTCCCAAAGAGGGGGGCGAGCCCGGCAAGGCGGGCCCGCAACATCACGCCAAACTTACAGGAAAGGCGCTTTTCGATGAAACTCCTGACGACTTTGACGGTCGCCCTCCTGGCGGCTTCGAGCCTCGCCAACGCCTACACGCTCAATCCCAAGGGAAAGAGCTTCATCGCCAAGGGGCCGACCTCGGCCAGCAAGGGCGGCCTCACCATCGCCTGCACCTCGACCTTCAAAGGGTCGATCAACTCGCTGGGCGTGGGTACGGTCACCAGCGCCACCTTCACCGCCGGCTCGGCTCTGTGCAGCGGCGTGAAGGCGACGGGCCTGCCGTGGAAGGTGACGGCCACCAGCTTGACCACCGCCACCGTGCACAAGGCGGGCTTCACCAGCGCCCTGGGCAACTGCGGCCCGAACAGCGTCGTGCTACATCAGTACGGCGCCTACAAGTCCGGCAAGTTCACCTTCAACGCCACCTTCACCGGCGGCTGCACCGCCAAGAGCACCGCGCCGCTGGTGTCGACTCCGGCGCTCTACGTCACCAATCCTTGATAAGGCCGTGCAGCTGGATCCTCCCCCGGTGATGGGGGAGGATCCATTCGGCGCAACCTGAGCGGATCGCGCCCCGGCGCGGCCGCCGCCGCTTTTCAATCCTGGTCGTTGGCCGGCGGCGGCGGGGTCCAGACGACCACGTCTCCGGCCTTGAGGCCGGAGAGGATTTCGACCCCGTCGGGCGCGACGTGACCGATGGTTACGGCGCGGGCCTGTGGCCGGCCGTGTCCACGCTTCACCATGACGAACGCCGAAGGCGCGCTCCCCTGG
This sequence comes from Caulobacteraceae bacterium, assembly GCA_035946795.1. Lineage (GTDB taxonomy): Bacteria > Pseudomonadota > Alphaproteobacteria > Caulobacterales > Caulobacteraceae > Acaudatibacter. Next base: position 220,670 of record DASYYX010000042.1, read on the forward strand.
ATCGCATCGGCCGGAACCACCAGCGCGGCCGGATTGCGGTAGGTGTCGACGACGACGTTGGCGGTCATGCCGATACGCACCGCCCCGTCGGCCTGGGGCGTCTCCAGGCGCGCCAGGGCCGGGAAGCTGGCCAGCGGTCCGCCTGCGGCCGTCGGCGGAGCGGCTTCGCCGGCCACCGAGACGACCTCGCCGTGCAACTCCAGCCCGGGAAAGCCAGGCCCGGTGACCGTCACCGTCTCGCCCGGGCGGACCTGGTCGGCGTCGGGTTCGGCGACCTGGAAGGCCACGCCCAAGCCGCCCGGGGCGGCGATCGAGCCGATGAGCTGGCCTTTGGAGATCTGGGCGCCGACGTGGACCGGCGGGCCCTCGCCGCCCTTGTCGGCAGGCGGGCGGACGATGATCCCCGATGTCGGGGCGCGGACCGTCGCCCCGGCGAGCTGCTGGTCGGCGTCCGCAAGCCGGGCGCGGGCGGCGGCGAGTTGGATCTGCGCTTCGGCGCGTGGCGCGCCCTCGCCGCGCCGCAGCGTCGCCTTCAGCTCGTCCTGGGCCGACTGGAGCGCCAGGCGCTCGGACCGCGTCTGCTGGACCAGCTCATCGTACTCGTCGCGGGCCACCAGGCCTTGGTCGAGCAGCGCCTTGGTCGCCGCCGCCCGCGCCTGGGTGCTGCGCAGCTCCATGGCGCCCTCATCGACGGCCCGGCGCGCCTCGCCCACTTCCGGCCCTCGCGCCCAGTCCGCCATGTCGGCGGCGTTGCGCGAAGCCTCCAGGTAGCCGGCCATGGCCTCGGCGCGGCGCTGGGCCAGGTCGCTCGCCCCCAGGGTCAGCAGCACCTGGCCCTGCCGGACCTCGCTGCCGTAGTCGAACGACATCGCCCTGACGGCGCCTTCGGCGGGGGCGGTGACGTCCAGAGTGGCCGCTGGAACGATGGTCCCGGCGACGGCGAGGGTGGCGGCGAAAGCCTGCGGTTCGAGCGTCAGCGTTTCCTCGTGGGAGGCGCTGCGCCTTCGCACCCCCGCCAGGGCCGCCACCAGGATGACCAGCGCCAGGGCGACGGCGCTGGCCAGCCACAAGGGCCGGCGCGCGCGAAAGCTGCGCTGAGCGCGCCCGCGCCAGTCAGCGAGCGCCCTATTCCGCGCGGAGGGCATCGATCGGGTCCAGTCGGGCGGCCTTGACGGCCGGATGCAGGCCGAAGGCGACGCCCACCAGGGCGGCCATCGCCGGCCCCAGCGGCAACACCCAGGGGTCCAGGGCGAACGACCAACGCGAAGCGGCGGCGGCGACGAAGGCCGCCGCCAGGCCGACCGCCAGGCCCAGCAGGCCGCCGACGCCGGCCAGGGCGCCCGCCTCGATCAGGAACATGCGGCCCAGCTCGGCCCTTGTCGCCCCGACGGCGGCGCGCAGGCCGATCTCGCGCCGCCGCTCCATGACGCTCATGAGCATCACGTTCATCACGCCGATCCCGCCGACGAAGAGCGAAATGGCGCCCACGCCGGCGAGCAGGCGCGTGTGGATGGCCTTTTGCGCGTTCATGGTCCGGATAAGGTCGCGGGCGCTGATCACCTCCAGCTGGACGCCGGGATTGGCCAGGGCCGCCTGCGCCATCGCCGAGGCTGATTTGAGATCGGCGCCGGAGCGTATGTGCAGCAGCGCGGTGACCGGGCCCGACGGCGTCGTCACCCGCCCGAAGACGCCCAGGGGGATGATGACCCCGCCGTTGATGTCGGTCGGGTCCAGGCTGGTGACCGGGATCGGCTCGAGCACCCCGATGACGGTGAAGACATAGCCGCCGATCCGCAGCCGGCTTCCCGGCGCGATCGCAGCGCCTGGAGCGGCCAGCTTGCGCGCCGCGTCCGCTCCGACCACGGCCACCATGTCGGTATCATCCACTCTGGCCAGGAACCGGCCGTCGGCCTCCTCGAGGGTGACCAGGCGCGCCAGCTCGGCGGTGGCCCCGATGAGCGTCACGCTGGCGCTCCGCGCCCCGGCCAGGGCGTCCACCGAGCCGATGGCCAGCGGCGCGGCGGCGAGGATGTCTCGGTTCTTCGCCGGCAGGGTCTCGATCGCGCGCCGGTCGAGGACGCCTGGGCCGTCGCCGACCGGCTCGGCATGGATCTGCACCATGTCGACCCCCAGGTGCCGGAAGAGCTTCAGCGTCTCCAGCTGCGCCATGTGGCCGATGGTGAGCATGGCCACGATCGAGGCGGTGCCGATGAGAATGCCGAGCAGGGCGAGCACCGTTCGCTGCCGCTGGGCAAAGAGGTTGTCGAGGGCCTCCCGGACGGCTTCGGTGAGCGGCAGGGCCGCCAGGCTGTGCTCGGCGTTCATGTTTCCGCCGAGTCGCCGACGAGGCGCCCATCGAGCATTTCGATGCGGCGGTCGCAGCGCGCCGCAAGCTGGGGATTGTGCGTCGCCATGAGCACGGTGACGCCCAGGCGGCGGCTGAGCGAAACGAGGAGGTCCATGACTTCGGCGGCGGTGTGGCTGTCCAGGCTGCCGGTGGGCTCGTCGGCCAGAATGAGCCGCGCCTCGCGCACCAGCGCGCGCGCCAGGGCGACCCGCTGCTGCTGGCCGCCCGACAGCTCGGCGGGCCGGTGGTCGACGCGATCGGCAAGGCCGACCTGTTCCAGCATGTCCAGCGCCAGCGGCTTGCGCGCCGGCCGCGGCACGCGGGCGTAATAGAGGGGCAGGGCCACGTTCTCCCAGGCGGTCAGGCGCGGCAGCAGGTGAAACGCCTGGAAGACGAAACCGATGAGCGTGTTGCGCAGCCGCGCCGTCTCCTCGGCGCGATCGAAATCCACCGCCGCCCCATTCAGGCGCACCTCTCCCGCGCCGGGCCGGTCCAGCAGGCCGGCCATGTTGAGCAGCGTGGTCTTGCCACAGCCGGACGGTCCGATGACCGAGGTCAGGCTCCCCTCCGCGAGCGTGAAGCTGACGCCGCGCAGCGCCGGGGTCGGCCGCTCGGGCGTCCCGTAGGCCTTTTCAACCCCGACGAACTCGAGCATCGCCGCCATGGCCTAACCCATTGCCGCGCCGGATAATACCCGAGCCGCGCCGGAGTGAGTCTATAACGGCTGCGCGCGCCGAGGTCAGGGCGGAGGAAGTGGTGGCGTTTGCGTTTCGCTTGGGCCCGGCGCATCCGGCCGGACGAAGAAGGGCAGGGGCGTGGAGCTGACGGCCGGCGCCATGGCCGGCGCCTTCACCGGCGCCTTCAGGGCTGCGGGGCTCGCGCACCCGGCGAGCGCCAGGCCGATCGCCAGCGCGAGCGTCGAGGCTTGAAGTCGCGCCGGTCTTGCTTCTGGACGGCCATGCTGGCGGCCGCAGGCGCGTTCGCCCAGGCCTACGCCGGTCCGGCGCCCGCACCCGCCGCTTCGCCCCCGGCGCCGCCGCCGGCCGCCACCGGCCCGCGTCTGGCGATCAGCCTTCCCGAAGCCGTGTTCCTGGCCCTGCGCGACAACCGCACCATCCAATCGGCCTATGTCGAACGCGTCGCCCAGAAGTACGACCTGTTCGTGGCCAAGACCCGATTCTGGCCCACGGCTACGCTGGCGGCCAGCGTCGAGGCGACCAGGCAGGATCACCTCGCCGGCTCCTCCTTCAGCCTCGAGCCCACCGCCACTTGGCTTCTTCCCACCGGAGCGCAATTCCAGTTTGCCTGGTCCAAGCTGCAGATCCGGGGCGCCGGCGGGACTGTCCATCTCGACATCGCCAGCGTGACGGCCACGCAGCCGCTCCTGAAGGGCGCGGGCCTGGCCGTCAACGAGGCCCCGATCAGGATCGCCGAGCTCGGCGAGAAGATCAATCAGCTCGACCTCGCCTCGACGGTCATCAATACGGTCACCGCGGTCATCCTCGACTATCGCGCCCTGCTCGACGCCCAGGCCGAGCTCGCCATCGCCCAAGATTCGCTGGCCCGCGCCCGCAGTCAGCTGCAGACCGGCCAGGCGCTCGTCGACGCCGGCCGCATGGCCGCGGCGGACCTGCTGCAGACCCAGGCCGACATCGCCAACGAGCAAGTCGGGCTTCTCAGCGCCCAGCAGGGGCTGCGCCACGCCCAGATCAACCTGCTGCAGGCCTTGGCCATGGATCTGCACACCAACATCGTCGCCTCCGATTCGCTCGCTGCGCCCCATGTCGACATCGATCTGGACAAGGCGGTCGCCATCGCGCTCAGCAATCGCCCCGACTATCTTTCGCAGGAGCGCTCTCTGGAGCAGGCGCGCCAGACCCTGCTGGTGGCGAAGAACAATCGGCTATGGAGCCTGAACCTCGTCGGCAGCCTCGAGCGGCAGACCGGCGGCGGACCGCTGGCGATCAACCCGACGACGGGCCTGCCGATCCCGGGCTCGGGCTTTTCCGGGACCAACAGCAGCATCGGCCTGCAGCTCAGCATTCCCCTCGGCGACTTCACCCTGCAGCAGGCGGAAGTTCAGGCGGCCACATCGGTCCGGACCGATGAACTGGCGCTGGCGGATCTGCGCCAGGAAGTCGAGGCCGAAGTGCGCGACGCGGTGGAAGGGGTGGAGGCGAGCTGGGCCCGGCTGGAGGCGGCGCATCAGGCGCGCGACCTGGCCGCGCGCACCCTCCAGACCGAGCGCCAGAAGATGCAGGTCGGGCGGGCGTCCAATTTCGAGGTGCTGAGCTTCCAGGCGGAACTGCGGGCCGCCGACACCCAGGCCCTGGCGGCCGCGATCGACTATCTCGACGCGCTGACGACCCTCGACCAGCAGGTGGGCACGACCCTCGACACCTGGAAGATCAGTCTCAACCCTTAAAGGACGGGTCGGGGTCAGGGGGGGCGCTTCAGCTCGACGGGACGCCGGCCCTCGTCCACAGCTGCGACTGGCACAGAAAGCCGGCCACGCACCCGGTGATCTTCAGCCGTCCTTCGGCGGTCTCCTGCAGCGAGGCCTTGTAGGTGGCGCCGTTGTCCGGGTCGTACACCCACCCCGAACCCCAGCGGCCGGGCCCCTCGGGCCTGACTTCGAGCATCTTGAGCCCCTTGATCGGCCGCGACCGCAGGGCGGGGTCCTTGTTGTGGAGATCCTGCTGGTCGGGATGCGCTGTCAGCATCGGTGAGCCGGCGACGAACCCGCACAGCGCCTTGCCGCACGGCTCGAGCCGCACCAGGCCCTGGCGCACCGGAGTGAGCCACAGTCCCAGCACGCCCTGACCCTGGGCGGCGGCGCCGCCGGCGCTCGCCGCGGCGATCAGCATTGCCGCAAACACCGTCCTGGTCTTCATGACGAGGCTTTCGTCGTTGGGTTGGCGCCACTCATGGCGTCTGGCCGGCCGATCTGCAACGCTTCAGCCAAGGGCGCCGTTGCGCAGGTGCGCGGGGATCGTCTCGTACACCTCCGGCCGGCGGATCCGCAGCCTCAGCCGCGCCTCGGCGAGCGGGGCGGCGAGCAGCGGCTCGTAGTCGAGCGGCGGCAGCCAGCAGGCGCGGCCGCCCAGGCCGGCCGCTTCCCAGATGGCGCGGGCGTAGGGCTGGCCCATGCGCTGGCGCTCGAATTCGAGCGCCGCGCCCCCGGCGATCACGGCGAAGCCGAAGCTCCTCGTCTGCGGGAACGAGAAGGCGACGATGCAGGCCTCGCCCAGCGCGTCGGCGCCGTAGCCGGTGAGCACGTGCCAGATGTCGTGGATGTCGCGCAGCCGCCGCGCGTACCAGGCGATCGGCCCTTCGGCGTCGAAATGGGCGTCCGCCACCTTCAGGCTCTCCTGCGCCAGCCCCTGGGCCGAAAGGTCCCGGGCGCGCACGAAGGCGAGGTAGGCTGCGCCCACGCTTCCCGAAGGCAGGCTCTCCAGCCAGCCGAAGTCCACAAGCCGCTGTGACAGCTCCGCGGCGATGGTCGCTTGCCTGGCCCCTTCGGGCGTGGCGATCAGGCGGGCGTAGCCGCGCGGCATCGATCGGCCTGCCATCGCCCGCATGATCTCGAAGACCTGCTGCGTGTCCTCCTTGTCACGCACCAGACGGCGGAAGGCCCTGAGCGCGCGCACGGGCTCCAGAGCGAAGGCGCCGGAGAGCTCGCCCGTGGGCGTCGGCGGCGGCGACGGCAAGCTCTGGGCGAGAGTCATGCGATCCCTTAAGCTAGCGGCGGCATCTCTATCTACACTACTGTAAATTAACGTGCAGTCAACGGTCGAAGCCACCTTCCGAGCCAAGCGCCGGCGCCGCACCGCCGCCGATGCGCGCGCCGAAGCCCTGGCCGCCGCCCGCGCCCTCCTCATCGAAGGCGGCCCGGCGGCGGTGACGCTCAAGGCAGTGGGCGCTCGCGTCGGGGTCACCCACGCCAATCTCATCCACCACTTCGGCTCGGCCGCCGAGCTGCACTCGGCCCTGATGGGCCAGATGATCGGCGAGCTGACCGACGCCATCGACGACATCGTCGCCCGCCTGCGCTCGGACGAGGGCGCCCCCAGGGCTCTGGTGGACGAGGTCTTCGACGTCTTCGCCGCCGGCGGGGCCGGGCCGCTGGCGGCCTGGATCGTTCTTGCCGGAGAGCTCGAGAGCCTGGCGCCGGTGCAGGTCGCGGTGCGCAACCTCGTCGAAGCCATCCACGAGAAGTTCGCCTTGCCCGGAGAGGATGCGCACCGCCGCGTCACCGCCGCGGTGCTGTTCATCGCCCTCACCGCCTTTGGCGACGCCGTCATCGGCGCGCCTCTCAAGCGCATGATGGACCGCAGCGACGACGCCACCCGCAAGCTGGTGGCGATGATGTTGCCGACCTTCCTGGCGTGACCGCCGCCACCGCCTTGGGGCGCGCGCCGGCGCGGCCGCTCGTGGGCCGGGCCGTGGTCGGCCTCATGGCGGTGGCGGTGTTCATCAACTATGTCGACCGCGGCGCGCTGGCCACCGCCGCCCCCCTGATCAAGGGCGAGATGCGGCTCTCGGCCAGCCAGATCGGCCTGCTGCTCTCGGCCTTCTTCTGGGTCTACACCCCGGCCCAGCTTCTGATCGGCTGGGTCGCCGAGCGCATCAACCCCTATCGCACCCTCGCCCTGGGGCTGGCTATCTGGGGCGTGGCCACGATGGTCTCGGCCCTGGCCGCCGGTTTCGCCGCCCTCATGGCCCTGCGGCTGCTGCTCGGCCTGGGCGAAAGCGCCGCCTTCCCGTGCAGCTCCAAGATCCTCGGGGCGCGGCTGCCGACCGACAAGCTCGGCCTCGCCAACGGCCTGATCGCCGTAGGTCTGGCGCTCGGCCCGGCCTTCGGCACCTTCGCCGGCGGCCTCATCATGGCCGCCGCCGGCTGGCGCGTCGCCTTCTTCGTCTTCGGCCTCGGATCCCTCGTTTGGCTGCTTCCATGGCTTTTCGCCAGCGCCCGCGTCGAGAAGGGCGTCGAGCACCGGATGGCGGCCGAGGTCCCTTCCTTCCTCACCCTGCTGGGTCGCCGGGCGATGTGGGGCGCCGGCGCCGGCCACTTCAGCGCCAACTACGTCTTCTATTTCGTCATCTTCTGGCTGCCCCTCTATCTGGTGAAGGCGCACGGCCTGGGCATGGCCCAGATGGCCCGGCTCGGGGGCCTCATCTATCTGGTCTACGCCGCCAGTTCGCTCCTCACCGGCCTTGTCTGCGACCGTCTGGTGAAGCGCGGGGTCAGCCCGAACGCCGTCTACAAGAGCGTCATCGTCGCCAGCCATGTGATTTCGGCCACCGCCATGGCCGTGAGCGCGCTGGGTCGCGGCGAAATCGCCATCGCCGGCTTGTTCCTCGCCGGCCTGGCGTTCGGCTGGGGAACGCCGGCCGTCTACGCCATCGGCCAGACCTTGGCCGGTCCGAAGGTCGCCGGCAAATGGGTGAGCCTGCAGAATTTCCTGGGCAATCTTGCCGGCCTCATCGCGCCGGCGCTCACCGGGCTCATCGTCGACAAGCTCGGCGGCTTTACCTGGGCTTTCGTTGTCGCCGGTCTGGCGGCCCTGGCCGGCGCGGCCGCCTGGGGCCTTGTCATCCACAAGATCGCGCCGCTCGAGTGGTCCCACCGCCCCTTGCCTTCGCGCGCTCTCGCGTGAGACGGGAGCGCAAGACCTGAATTTTCAGAAAAGGGAGCAGGGCGAATGGCTACCGTGGATTTCAAGGACGTGCCGGGTCTGGTCGGACAGGAGACCGGGGTTTCGGACTGGCTGGAGATCACCCAGGAGCGCGTGAACGCCTTTGCCGACGCCACTGGCGACCATCAGTGGATCCACGTCGATGTCGAGCGCGCCAACCGCGAGATCGGCGGCCCGATCGCGCACGGCTACCTCACCCTGTCGCTCATTCCCCACCTTTCGGCGGGCATGATGGGCGTGCGTGGGGTGACGCGCGGCATCAACTACGGCTCGGACAAGGTGCGCTTCACCAACATGGTCCGCGTCGGCAAGCGCATCCGCCTGCGCCAGAAGCTGATCGGGGCCGAGCCCAAGGCCGGCGGCCTGCAGCTCAAGAACCTGTGCACCATCGAGATCGAGGGCGAGGAGCGGCCGGCGTGCGTGGCCGAGACCATCTCGGTGATCTACGGCGGCTGAACCAGCTACAGCAACATCTGCTCTGACCGAGTCGGATCCTCCCCCGCTTTCGCGGTGGAGGAGCGATGATTTCTTGCTCCTCCACCACGCGTCAGCGTGGGGGAGGGGGACCGCGCGGGCAACGCCCGCGTGGTGGAGATCCCATGCGGGTGGATGGCGGCCTGGCGTACCAGACTGGGCTTCCAACCAACCAAACTGGGAGCCACCGATGTCGAACACCGATTGCTTTGCGCCGACCGCCATC
>DASYYX010000043.1:0-2650 GCA_035946795.1 Caulobacteraceae bacterium
TACTCGATCTACGTTTGGGGCAGCATGATCTCGGTGGCGATGGCGGCGCTCGCGCTCGGCTACGGGCTCGGCGGCTGGCTGGCCGACCGCAGAGATACCGACCTCTGGCTCTACGGCATCATTCTCGGCGGCGCGCTCTACCAGCTTGCCGTCCTCTTCACGGTCCAGTCCCTGCTGCGCAGCTCTGCGCGCCTCGGCGACTTCACCGGGGCCGCGCTCGCGAGCCTTGTCGTCTTTGCGCCGCCGATGACGGCGATGGCGACGGCGGGGCCATTTCTCATTCGCCTCTTGGCGCGATCGGGGCGGGTCGGGTCGGCGGCGGGCAAGGTCTACGCGATCTCGACGATCGGCGGCATCGCCGGGGTGCTCGGGACGAGCTTCTTCCTGGTGCCGCGGCTGGGCACGCAGATGACGCTGGAGGCCATCTGCCTGTTGTCCGCGGCGACGGCGGCGGCGGGATTGGCGCGGCATCCGCGCGCCATGTTGCCGGCGTTGGTCCTCTTCGCCGCGGCATTGCCGTTCGTGCCGCCGCAGCGCTGGCCGCAGACGACGCTCTGGGCGGCGGAATCGCCGTATAATCTGGTGCGCGTCGTCCGCAACGGCCGCTTGCTGCTGCTCAAGCTGAACGACAGCATGGGCGTGCACACGATCCGCGACCTCGAGAGCCCATGGACGGGCCACTACTACGACGACTTCGCCTTGGGGCCGCTCCTGGCGCCGGGCAGGCGCCTCCTGGTGCTCGGCCTCGGCGGCGGCGGCTCGATCGCCGCGACGCGGATCGTAGCGCCCCAGATCGCCGTCGATGCCGTGGAGATCGACCCGAAGGTGGTCGAGGCCGCCATTCGCTTCTTCGGATTGGACCCGCGGGACGAGAAGCTGCGCATTCACGTCGCGGATGCGCGCCCCTGGCTCGCCGGAAACCGCAGCCGTTACGACATCGTGCACGTCGATCTCTACCAGGGCGGGCCGTACATCCCGTTCTACCTCGTCACCGTCGAATTCTTCGCGGCGGTGCGCGCGCATATGAGCCGCGGCGGCGTATTGATGATGAACCTGTTCGACGGCAGCCCGAAGCCGGAGCTTCTGGCAACGACCGTCGCGACGTTGGAGCGGGTGTTTCCCTCGGTCGCGGTCCTCTCCCTCGGCTACGGGAACCGCATGCTGCTGGCTTTCGCCACGGCGACGCCGGAATCGGCGATCCGCGCCCGGCTGCGGAATTTCGCCGGCAACCAGGCGGTGGAGCGCCTGGCGAGGCGCGCCGAGAAGCAGATCACGCATGTCGCGGCGCCGCCCGGCACCGTCGTCTTCACCGACGATCTCGCGCCGGTCGAAGAGATGACGCGGCGCATGCTGAACGGGGGGTGATCGCGGGTAACGTCAAAAGGTTTGTGTCAGCAGGAGAGGGGTGCTGATGCCCTGGTTTTGGTTTTCGTGGTTGAAGACGGCGAACAGGATGCGATCCATCGAGGTTCGGTCGGAGAAGACGCCCATTGGCCGGGTTCGGCGTCTGACTTCGCGAAAGCGGCGTTCGATGGCATTGGTGGTCCTGACCTTTTTGCGCTCGGCCAGCGATTTGTAGCGCCAGCAGGTGAAGAGTTCGTCGAGGTCGTCGCGCAGGCAAGCGACCGCTTTGGGGTATTCGGCTTCCCAGCGGTCGGCGAAGCGGCGGGCGGCCGAGCGCGCCTGCGGCAGGGTTTTGGCGTTCATCACGGCTTGCAGATCGGCCTTGACGGCGCCCTGGTCGGCTTGGCGCACCTTGCCGAGCACATTGCGCATCTTGTGCGCCCAGCAGCGCTGGATCGCGACCCCTGGAAAGGCGGTCGGCAGCGCTGCCAGGAGGCCCGAACCGCCGTCGACGCAGATCATCTCGAGGCCCTCGCCGACGAGGCCGCGACGAATCAGGTCGCCGAGAAAGCGTTCCCATTCGGCGGCGCTTTCGCTGTGCGCCAGGCGGAAATCGATGACCTCCTTCTTGCCGTCGGGCCGCAGGCCGAGGGCGACCAGCACCGGCCGGCGGATGGCGCCGGCGCCGGTCTTGCGCGCCAGCACCACGCCGTCGAGCATCAAGACGCGGTAGCGCTCCCTGAGCGGGCGGGCGTGAAAGGCGGCGACCACCGCGTCGAGCTGCTTGGCCACCGTGCTCACCGTCGCCGGGCTGATCAGCCGGCCGAGGATCGGCAGCAGCGCTTCGCCGACCTTGCGCACCGACAGCCCGAGCACGAAGCAGGCCAGGATCATGCGGTCGAGCTGGGCGGCCCGCCGCGCATAGGCGCGCAACACGGCGATCGGGGCGAAGCGCCGGGTCCGAGGCACCGAGAGCTCGATCCCGCCGAGCTCGGTCAGCAGATGCCGCCGGTACGAGCCGTTGCGCCGGTCGGCCTCGTCGAGCGCGGCCATGCGGTCGAGATGCTCGTCGATCGCCTGCCCCATCTGGCCGGTGAGCACGGCGGCAATCGCCTGCCGGCCAAGCGGCCGATAGCCCTCGCCCCATTCCAGCCCCTGCGCCTGCATGCCCTTCACCAACTCGAAAGCCCTCGGTAAGCTCGCGATCGTCACAGCCTGTGGCATTGGGGGTGCTCCTCTTTGCGGACTTCAGCAACCCGCGGAGTACCCCCTCTCACAGCCCTGACACAAATCTCCGTACATCACC
>DASYYX010000044.1:0-17023 GCA_035946795.1 Caulobacteraceae bacterium
CTCTACCATGAGCCCGGCGGTCCCTTGGACTTCATCGAGGTCGGGGTCATCGGCGCCGATCGGGGTGGGGCGGCGGCCCCGGCGCTTATGATCCAGCTGCCGTCGGGGGCGAGGGTGGAGATCGCCGCTGGAGCGGACGCCGCCATGGTGGGAGCGATCCTGTTGGCGGCCAAGGCGGCCTCGTGAACCTGGCGGCCGGCACGCGGGTGTGGCTGGCGTGCGAGCCGGTGAGCATGCGCGAGGGCTTCGATGGCCTGGCCGCGCAGGTCGCCAACGTGCTGAAGGCCGACCGCTACTGCGGGGCGGTGTGCCTGTTCCGCTCGCGGCGCGGGGACTATCTGAAGGCGCTCCACTGGGACGGTTCGGGCCTGGTGCTGTACGCCAAGCGCCTCGAGCAGGGGCGGTTCTGCTGGCCTGCGAAGGTGACGGAGGGGGAAGAAAGGGGAAGGAGAGCGGCGGGCTTCGGCCGCGCCTAGGCAGGCGGTCGCCGCCGCGCCGTCCGCCCAGTCAGCTAGACGCCTTCCGCCCACACGAAATTGCACTTCGAGTTCCGCGTACGAAGCGGAAGGATCGCCTGATACTCCTTCGAATTGTACCAGGCCTTCGCGGCCGCCATCGATGGGAACTCCAGGACGACCTTCGTCGGATATTGTCCAAGGGCGCCTTCCGCGACCTCCGTAGGTCCGGCGCGGACCAGGTATCTCCCACCATGCGCGGCGATCGTCTCGGACACGGCTTCGATGTAGGGCCTCATCGCGTCCATGTTCGTGATTTCAAGCTCGATCAGCGCGTAGGCCGTCATTTCCTGTCTCCTTTACCTGCTGGGTCAGGCTAACAGCTGGCGTGGCGTCGGTCAGGCAGCTCGAGGAGAGTCTCGTACCCGCGGCAGGACGCCGACGGCTCGTCCCGGCGGCGTCACCGAGGGGCGCTTATATGGGCAAAGTCAGCCGCCGCCGGCTGAACCAGGGGCAAAAGCGATGTCGCAATTCGTCTGTCCGAACTGCGGCGCCGCCAACCGCATCCCCGAGGGGCGCGACGCGCGCCAGGCGAAGTGCGGAAAGGCGCCACCGACCCGTCCTGACCGGCGAGCCGCTGCAGGTTTAGGGTTCACAGCTCGACGCCCATCGCACCGGCGCCAAAGGCGCGGCCCTGCTGCTGGATGTGTGGGCGCCTTGGTGCGGGCCGTGCAAGGCGATGGCTCCGCAGTTCGAAGCCGCCGCCAAGACGCTGGAGCCACAGGTGCGGCTGCTCAAGCTCAACTCGGACGACGATCCCGCCGCCGCAAGCGCGCTCGGCGTGTCAGGCATACCGGCGCTGTTCCTCATTCGCGACGGCTGGGTGATCGCCCAAACCGCCGGGGCCATGCCCGCAAGTCAGATCGTAATCTGGACGCAACGGGCGCTGGCGAAGGCGCCATAGCGCCAGAAAGCGGACATTGCGCCCGGTGTTTGATGCGGACGTCGGCTCGCGTCGCGTCGGAAAGCCCCCGCGAGACGACCGGCAGCTCCCGACCCCGAAGCTGACGTCAGAAACGTCCGCTATCGGCCCCACGGCGAGCAGGGCGGTCACCGCGTACCTGGCGCTAGAAGTCCGCTTCCAGCGCCGGCGCGGAGGTGGCGAACTTCCGTTCTGGGAGCCAAGCCGATCACAGGCGCTTGGCCGACCAGATCGCCCTTCAACTTTTCCTTGCTAACATCGTTCGCGCATCGGTAAGTCGCGCCGCGACGAAGGTCGCGGCAAATGTCCGACGTCTTCATCAGCTACGCGCGCTCGACCGAGGCGGAAGCCGGCAGGATCGGCGAGGCCCTGCGCGCGCTCGGTTACGGCGTCTGGCGCGACGACGAGCTGCCGGCCCATCGCGACTACTCCGAAGTGATCGAGGAGCGTCTGCGTGCCGCAAAGGCGGTGGTCGTGGTCTGGTCGGCGGAAGCGGTGAAGAGCCAATGGGTGCGGGCGGAGGCCGACTTCGCGCGCGAGGCTGGGAAACTGGTGCAGCTCACGCTCGACGGCGCGGCCCTGCCCATGCCGTTCAACCGCATCCAGAGCGCCGACCTTAACGGGTGGTCGGGCGACCTCGACGCTCCCAGTTGGCTCAAGGTTGTCACCAGCGTCAATGACCTCTGCGGCGCCGCACCTGCGGACGCCGCGCCGCCTCGCGCCTCGCGACCCACAGCGGCGCCGGCGGGGCCGCTACTGGCGGTGCTAGCCTTCGACAACCTCTCCGGCGACGCGGAGATGGCCTACTTCTCCGACGGCGTTTCGGATGAGATCCTGCAGACGGTCGCCAGCGGGTCTGAGCTGAGGGTGATCGGGCGCGGCTCGAGCTTCCAGTTCCGCGGCGCAGCCAAGGCGGCCGGTCATGTCGCGGCGGTGCTGAACGCCACCCATGTTCTCGACGGTTCGGTGCGGCGCAGCGGATCCCGGGTGCGCATTTCAGCCAGTCTGGTGGAGTGCGCGCACGAGACCACGCTCTGGTCAGACCGCTTCGACCGGGAGCTTTCCGATGTCTTCGCCCTGCAGGATGAGATCGCCGCCGCCGTCGCTGCGGCCCTGAAAGTCGCCTTCGCCCCGGCGGTCGAAGCCGAGACCGTTAATCCGGCCGCCTACAACCTTTATCTCAAAGCTCTCGATATCCGGAACCGCGGCCTCGAGTCGGACTCTCGGCTGGCAGTGAGCAAACTACTGGCCGAGGCGACGAACCTGGCGCCCCGGTTCGCGCGCGCTTGGGCGTTCCTGGCCACGATTCAGGCCGAGCGACTCCGGTTCGATGAAGACGATCGGCCCTACAGGATCGCGCGCGCGGAAGTCGAGACGACGGCCGGGATTGCGCTGAGCCTCGATCCGGGTCTCGGGACGGCATACCAAGCGCTGAGTAGGCTACCCCCTGCCGCGGCTTTCGCCGACCGCGAGGCCTTGCACCAGACGGCGCTCTCGGTGGCGCCAAACGATCCGACGGTCCTGACAAACGCCAGCCTGTTCTTCACCGAACTCGGTCGCGTTCACGAGGCCCTCGGCTACGCGAGGCGAGCGTACAGTTTGGATCCCATGTACCCGTGGGTCGCGAATTGGTACGCGAATATGGTCGCGTATGCCGGGCACCCAGAGGACGCGAGCGCGCTCTTCGAGCAACTCAGGGCCCGTTGGCCTGATAACATCTTGATCGCATGGAACTGCATCGCCTCAGGGATGGCGCACGGCGATTGGGCGTGGGTCGATGTCCTGCTCGCAGCGGTGGAGGCGCGCGGGCTCGACTCCCCCACGTTGCGCCTGGTCATCGACTGGTCCAGGGCGGTGCGCGATCCCAGTCCGGAAGTTCAGGCGCGTGTCTTGAACCAGTACCGCGAGACCCTCGAAAGCACGGGCGGGCTGTCGCTCTCGAATCTTGGGTTGTTGTACAAGCTCGGGCTGAGTGACGAGGTTTTCGAGTTGGTCGATCAGTCGACGTTCGCCTACGCGTTCGATCCTCAGCTGCGCTCGCCTGATGCGAGGGGCAGCAACGGAGTCATCTTCAGCAACCCCCGTAACGCGGCGCTGATGCGCGATCCAAGGTTTCCCCGACTGTGCGCCAAGCTGGGGTTGTGCGATTATTGGGTGGAGTCCGGTCGATGGCCCGATTGCGCGGAGGTCGTCGCTCCGGTCTACGACTTCAAGGCTGAGTGCCGGCGCCTCGCCACTTCGGGAGGCGGGCGTCTTCAGGCGTCAGGCGGCCGCTAGACTGACGGCTCCGAATTGGGAGGACGACGAATGATGGCGACGCTGTACGCGACGGTGGGAACGAACCGGCTGGACGAGGCGAAGGCGTTCTACGACGCCCTGATGAGTCAGGTCGGCCTTCCGCCGATAATGGAACATCCGAACGGCGGGCAGGTATATGGCGGGGGTCCGTTCGCCTTCACCGTGCTCGCCCCGTACGACGGCCAAGCGGCGACCGTAGGCAACGGCGCCATGGTCGCCTTCGGTTTTGACAGCCGCGCCGAGGTGGACGCGTTCCACGCGAAGGCGCTCGCCCTGGGGGGGACCGATGAGGGCGCACCGGGCGAACGGGCCCCGACATACTACTTCGCCTATGTTCGCGATCTCGATGGCAACAAGCTCTGCGCCTTCTGCCGCGGCTGAAGCCCTCTTCGCCCTCGGCTGAGGCGGAGATCGAGATCGAGCCGGGCCATTCCTGGCCTCCAGGATCGTGGTCCTTCGACGGCAGTTCTTCCGGTCAACGTTTCGGCGCCGCGGACGTCTAGCCGCCTCGGATAACCGCAGCCGATCCGCCGGCAGCTCCGATTCTCAGCTGACCCAAGCTGGCTTGCGGTCCTGGCAGGGCGAAGCCAAGACAGCGGCCGGTGGCGCACGTGCGTCAAGGGCACCATGAGGCGCGCATGAGGTTTCTTCTCACGTCCGGCGGTTTCCACAACGCGACCCTGCGCGAGGCGCTGGTCGGCCTGCTCGGCAAGCCGATCTCCGAGGCCAGCGCGCTCTGCGTTCCGACGGCGCTCCATTCGATGCCGGGCGGCAGCAGCGCGGTCTATCGCGCCGTCAGCGCATCGTATCCGAGCGCCATGTGCGGCCTCGGCTGGAAGTCGCTCGGCGTGCTCGAGCTCACCGCGCTGCCCAGCCTCGAGCAAGACTACTGGGTCCCAGCGGTCAGGGAGGCGGACGCGCTGCTCGTCGAGGGTGGCGACAGCTTTTATCTCGGCGCCTGGGTGCGCAAGTCCGGTCTGGCGGATCTCCTGCCGTCGCTGCGACCCGAGGTCGTGTGGGTTGGCCTGAGCGCCGGCAGCATGGTGGCGGGGCCCAACATCATCGCGCCGGAGCATTCCGCCAACCGGCAGCGGCAAGGGCCTGGGGCTGGTCGATTTCGCCATACTTCCTCACATGGACCACGAGCAGTTTCCCGAGAACTCGATGACGGAACTGGAGAAACTGGCCGCCAGGATGCCCGTCCCGACCTACCTGCTCGACGACCAGAGCGCCGTGAAGGTGACCGACGCCGGCGTCGAGGTCGTGACCGAGGGGAACTGGAAGCTCTGCACGCCCTGATACAGCGCTTCGCCCGCGTGAGCGAAGGCGGCGGCTAGGCATCAGCGCGCCAGCGTCTGCCTGTCGGACTAAGGCCGAGGGCTGAAACCGACCCCCCTCCGGGCGGTTCCGAATGTCGGCCTCAGCATCCGGCCGCACCGCCGGGATCGGCTTCAGCTCGACGCCAGGAGCGGACATTCGCCCGACGCCCGGCAGCGGAACTTCCCTGGGGCGAGGCGTTGCTGTTTACGTCGTGGTGGGTGATTGCGGCAGCGCGTAAACTGGCGCCGCGTGCTGGCAAGCCGGCCCTTGTCTGCGATCGATAGGAACTCTGATGAAAACCGTCCTCATCACGGGATGCTCCTCCGGCTTCGGTCTCGACACCGCGGGCTACTTCCTCGACCGGGGTTGGGCGGTGATCGCCACGATGCGGACGCCGCGAGAAGATCTGCTACCGCCCTCCGACCGCCTGCGGATCCTGCCGCTCGATGTCACCGACGCCGGCAGCATCGCGCGGGCTGTCAATGCCACCGGTCCCCTCGACGTCCTGGTCAACAACGCTGGCGTCGGCATGGTCGGCCCGCTCGAGGGCGTCTCGATGGACAAGATCCGCGAGCTGCTGGAGACGAACACGCTGGGAACGATTGCGATGACCCAGGCCGTGCTGCCGCAAATGCGCAACCGGGGCTCGGGCGTGATCGTCAACGTGACGTCGGGCGTGACCTTCCAGCCGCTGCCCCTGATGTCGATCTACACAGCCAGCAAGGCCGCGGTGAACGCCTTCACCGAGTCGGTGGCGCTGGAATTGGAGCCGCTGGGCGTGCGCGTGCGCATCGTCATACCCGGCCGGGCGCCCGAAACGCCCTTCGGCGACAACGCGCGCGGCCGCATGGGCCTGAACATCCCGGATGCCTACCAAGCGCTGGCGGCCCAGATGTTCGCGCGCTTCCAGGCTGGGGGCGAGGTAACCCACTCGCGCGACGTCTCCGAGGCCGTATGGCGCGCCGCTACCGACCCTCACTGCCCCATGCGCCTACCGGCTGGCGCCGACGCCGTTGCCCGTGCTGGCGCCGCGAAGGCCGGCTGACGCCGAGTCGACTCCGCCGCGTCAGCGTCGGCGGGGTGGCCGGGGTTCGGCGCGCGCTCGCCTTTCCCCGTCTGACCGCTAGGCGGTCAGACACCTTCCCCCAACCCCCTTCCCGGCCTTCGGCCGGACTTCCCCCTTTCCCCCGTCCCGGCCTTCGGCCGGACATCCCCCAGAGGGGGAAGAGGGGGGAAGAAAGGGGAAGGAGAGCTGCGCCTCCGGCTCCCGAGCGTCCCGTCGCCTGCCTTTCCCCATCCGTCTGACCGCCGAAGAGGCGGTCAGACACCTTCCCCAGGAGGGGAAGGAGAGCCGCGCCTCCGGCTCCCGAGCGTCCCGTCGCTTGCCTTTCCCCATCCGGCTGACCGCCGAAGAGGCGGTCAGGCGCCTTCACCAGGAGGGGAAGGAGAGCTCTGCGATTCGGCGAGCGCCCAGGCCGCGGCGGTCAGGGCGAAGGAAATGACGGCCTCGCTCCAGTCGGCGGCGCTCGCGCCGGCCGCGATCTTGGGGGCCCAGACGAGCAGGGTGAAGAGGCCGATCTGGACCGCCACGAGAATGGCGGCGACCCGCCCCAGCCCCTCTCCCAGCCTGCCGCCGGCCTCCCGCCAGAAGGGGGAGAGGAGGATGGCGGCGCCGGCGGCGATGTAGGCGCCGCCGGTGAACATCACCAAGGCCGGATGGGCCGGCAGCCAGGGCGGGACGAGGGCGGCGGTCTCAGGGATATAGGCGAAGTGCGACGCCCCGAAGGCGATGAGGGCAAGGGCGTAGAGGCTGCGGGCGAGGCGGGCGCCGGCCCGGCCGCCGAGGACCGGCGCCGCCGGGGCGACCTGGGCGAACAGGACCCAGGCGGCGGCGGCAAGGACGGCGGTCTCGCCGCAGCTCTCCCAGGCGGCGGCCGCGGCCGGATGGGCGACGATGACGGCGGCCTTGAAGGCGAGCATCCAGGCCAGCAGCGTCAGCGCCAGCGTGGCGGCCGCGGCCGGGGCGGCGCGACGCCAAAGGAGCCCCAGGCCGGCGGCTAGCGAGATGAGGGCGGAGGCCCAGGCCAGGGTCTCGCGCCCTGGCCAGGCCTTCGGGACCGGCGCCCAGACGGCGCCCAGACGGCCGGTGGCGAGGCCGTAGAGCCCCAGGGCGACGAAGGTGGCGGCGAAGACGACGCGGCCGGGCCGCAGCGCGATCGCCGGTCGCGCGGTCGGCGCGGCGGCGGCTGGCGCGGTCATGCCCAGTCCCTGGCGTTGGAAAGGCGGATGCCGCTGGCGTGCAGCGAGGTGGCCCACACGCCTTTCAGGGCCACGAGGCTTTCCATGAGCCGCAGCTCGACGCCCTGGGCGCGCAGGGCGCCCGGCAGGTCATCGATGCGTTCGACGCCGATCGGTGTCACGGCCCGGCGCGAGACCCACATGCCGGCGTCGCCGATGTCCTCGAACGTGCCGGCCGGCATTTCGTAGCGGAAGATGGACCCCTGGCGCAGGCGCTCCAGCCACGCCCATTCGATATGGGCGAGGATCCGGCAGGTGCGAGCGCCCCACCAGAGCTCGAGGTCGGCGGCGGACGTCTGCGGGGTCGGCCAAAGGAGGATGCGCGGGCAGTCGCGCGGGAAGAGGTACATGGCCTGGCGGTCTTCGGCGATGGCCCAGACCAGGGGCGCGTTGAGCCACTCCTGACCCGGCGCGCGCCGGGCCGCCATCGGCCGCGGGGCGAAACTTTCGATGCCCTCGTCGTGGCTGAAGTGGAACAGGCGCGGGGCGCTCAGAGCGCCAGCGCCTGGTCGGTGGCGCGCACCAGGGCGTCGACGATGCCTGGCTCGGTGGAGGCGTGGCCGGCGTCCCAGATGATCTCGAAGCGCGCCTCGGGCCAGGCCTTGCGCAACGACCAGGCGGCGGCGAGCGGGGTCACCACGTCGAAGCGGCCCTGGATGATCCAGCCGGGGATCTTCCGGATGGTCTCGACGTGGTCGAGGATCCAGTTGTCGCCGGGGAAGAAGCCGCGGTTGGCGAAGAAGTGGCACTCGATGCGGGCGAAGGCGATGGCGAAGTCGACCTCGTTGAACTTGGCCGGGCGGGCCTCGGGGCCGCGCAGGGAGATGGTGTCGCCTTCCCACTGGCTCCAGGCGGCTGCGGCCTGGGCCTGGACCTTGGGGTCCGGGTCGGTGAGGCGGCGGTGGAAGGCGGCCAGCATGTCGCCGCGCTCGGCCGCCGGGATCGGCTCGCAGAACCGCTCCCAGGCGTCGGGGAAGATCATCGAAGCGCCGTCCTGGTAGAACCAGGCAAGCTCGCGCTCGGTGAGCAGGAAGATGCCGCGCAGGACGAGCGCCTCGACGCGCTCGGGATAGGTGATGGCGTAGGCGAGCGCCAGGGTCGAGCCCCAGGAGCCGCCGAAGACGGTCCACTTCTCCACGCCGACGCGGCGGCGCAGGCGCTCGATATCCTCCACCAGGGTCCAGGTGGTGTTGTTCTCGAGGCTGGCGTTGGGGCGGCTGCGGCCGCAGCCGCGCTGGTCGAAGAGGGTGACGCGCCAGCGCGCCGGATCGAAGAAGCGGCGCATGGTGGGGTTGATGGCGCCGCCCGGGCCGCCGTGCAGCACCACTGCCGGCTTGCCGTTGGGCCGGCCGCATTCCTCGTAATAGACTTCGTGCGGCCCCTCGGTGGTCAGCCAGCCCTGGGAGAAGGGCTCGGCGTCGGCGAAGAGGCCGCGGCGGGAGGCGGTCGACATGGGCGCGGCCAGGGGCGAGGTGCGGTCCATTTCTCGCCCTTCCTACTGCGGAAAGCGGCGGTCGAGCCAGGAAAGGATGGCGCGGTTCACCTCATCCGGCTTCTCCTGCTGGGTCCAGTGGCCGCTGCCCTCGATCAGCACCTTCTCCAGATCGGGGACGAAGGCCTCCATGCCGTCGGCGGCGGCGGGCGGCAGGACCGCGTCCCTTTCGGCCATGATCATCAACGCCGGGCGCTCGATCCTGTCGGCCATGCCCTCCGCCAAGCGCCAGTTACGACTGAAGTTCCGATACCAGTTGATGCCTCCGGTAAATCCGGTCCGCGAAAACGCATCGACGAAGACGGCTCGTTCCTCCGGCGTCAGGAATTCCTCCCGCGTGTCGGCGGTCGGATCGTAGGCCGCCAGCATATCGATGAGGGCGAAGCGAGACGCGGCGTCGGCCGCGGCCCCCGGCGCGGCGCGCACGCCGCCCGCTGTCGTCGTTTCCTTGGGGGGACGCTTCATGAAGAAGGCGAACGCCTTGGCGACGTCCCTGGCGAGCGCCGCGTCGGCCTCGCCGGGAACCTGGAAGCGGACGATGTACATGTCCGGCCCGAAGCGCTTGCGCATGATCTCGATGGGGTCGGCCGGGGCGCGCGCCATGAAGGGGGTGTTGACGCCGATCACCCCGGCGGTGCGGTCCGGATGACGCAAGGCCATCTGCCAGACGACGATGCCGCCCCAGTCGTGGCCGCAGAAGACGGCGCGATCGGCCTCGAGATGGTCGAGCAGGGCGGCGAGGTCATCGGTGAGGTGGACGATGTCGTAGGCCTCGACGGCCGCCGGCGCGGAGGTGAGCCCATAGCCCCTCTGGTCCGGGGCGATGGCCCAGCGCCCGGCCGCGCCCAGGGCGGCGAGCTGATGACGCCAGGAAAAGGCGAGCTCGGGAAAGCCGTGGCAGAAGACCACCGGCAGACGGCCCTTCTCGCGGCCGGCCTCCCACCAGGCCATGTCGAGGCCGTTGACCTTGGCGCGGAGCGCGGTTTGGGCCAAGGGCGCACCGGGGACCCATTGCGCTTGGGGGCTGGCGGCCATGCGGCTGGGTTTCCGAAGAGGAGAATGCGGCGGGACTGTGACCGGCGCGCGGCCGGCCGGCAAGAGCCTTGATCAGGGCTTCTTTGGCGGGCCCAGCATCGCGGCGAGGATCAGCATCGCCCAGCCGGCGATGAAGGCCAGGCCGCCAAGGGGCGTCACCGCGCCGACCCCGCGCGGCGCGCCCAAGGCAAGGGCGTAGAGCGAGCCGGAAAAGAGCGCCACGCCGACGAGGAACAGGGGCGCGGCGAGGCGGGCGCGGCGAAGGCCGAGCTCGGCCAGGACGACGGCGGCGACCGCCGCCAGCGCCTGGCTGGTCTCCCAAGCAGAGCCCGTGCGCGTCAGCTCCTTGCCGGCCGGGTCGGCAAGGCCGTGGGCGGCGAAGGCGCCGAAGGCGACCCCGCCCAGGCCCGCGAGCGCCGCCAGGGCCAGGAGGATTCGGCCTAAGGAAGACATGGCTGACGCTCCGTAAAGCTTGTCCCGCCGCCCCTTTCGCTCTTTAGCTCGGGTGAGGCCAGAAGGAGGGGTTGAGATGGCGCTCAGCCGCGGCGACGACTTTCCGATCCACCAGACCAGCGAGCCGATCGCCTACGCCGGCACGGACCGCAACTTCTACGACCGCTATTTCTTCAATGGCTACGGGCCGGAAGGCGAGCCGTTCTTCGCCGTCGCCTTCGGCGTCTACCCGCAGGCGAACATAGCCGATGCCAGCTTCTGCATCGTCCAGGAGGGGACGCAGACGGCGCTGCACGCCAGCCGCTGGCTGGAAATGGAGCGCATGAACCTCACCGTCGGGCCGATCTGCATCACCGTGATCGAGCCGCTGCAGAAGCTGCGGGTGCGGGTGTCGGCGCCGGAAAAGGGCGTGGAGGCGGACATCATCTTCGAGGGCCGCGCCTTCCCGCTGGAGGAGCCGCGCTTTACTCGCCGCATCGGGCCGCGGGCGATGATGGACTACACGCGGCTGACGCAGAACGGCCGCTGGAGCGGCTGGATCGAGCTCGACGGCAAGCGCCGCTCGGTGGAGGGTTTCTTCGGCACCCGCGACCGCTCCTGGGGGGTGCGGCCGATCGGGGCGCGCGACGCCCAGGCCATCGTCCCTCCGGTCGAGCCGCAGTTCTACTGGATCTGGGCCCCGGCGAACTTCGAGGCCGGCAGCTTCTTCTTCCACAGCAACGAGGACGCCGCCGGCCAGCCGTGGAACCGGCGCGCCGCCTGGGCCCGGGACGGGGCCGACGCGGCGGCGATCAGCGACATCGCCGAGTCGAGCCTGAAGGTCGAGTTCAAGAGCGGCACGCGCCACGCCAAGAGGGCCGAGGTGACGGTGCGGGAGGAGGGCGGCGAGCGGAGGATCACCTACGAGCCGCTGTACGAGTTCTTCATGCTGGGCCTGGGCTACGGCCATCCCAAGTGGGGCCACGGGGCGGCGCACGGCGAGGCGCTGGCGGTGGAGCGCGAGGACATGGAGCTCGCCAAGGTCGACGTCCGCCGGCCCCAGCACCTGCACGTCCAGGCGGTGTGCAAGGTGAGCTACGAAGGCCCCGGCCATCGCGCCGAGGGGCAGGGGGTGCTCGAGCAGCTGATCTTCGGCCCGCACGCGCCCTCGGGCTTTGCCGGCGCGCTCGATTTCGCCAAGTAGGGCAGGGCGCGTGGGCCTTGCCGAAGCCCTGCAAGCCTATTTGACGCGCAGCCGCGGCGCGCCGACGCGCGTCGAGAACCTGGCGCGCATTCCCGGCGGCGCCAGCCGCGAGACCTACCGCTTCGAGGCGGTGTCGCCGGCGGGCCGGGAGGCCCTGATCCTGAGGCGCGACCCGCCCGGCAGCCTCATCGAGACCGACCGCCGGGCCGAGTTCGCCGCCATCCGCTCCTTCGCCGGCAAGGACGCGGCGGCGCCCGAGGCGCTGGCGCTGGAGGCGGAGGGCGCCGAGCTCGGCCGGCCGTTCTTCATCATGCGCCGGATCGAGGGCGGAGCGACCGGATCGATCTTCTCGCCCGACCCCTACGGCGAGCATGGGCGCGCCGTCGGCGAGCAGTTCTTCTCCATCATGGGCCGGATCGCCGGCGAGAGCGTGGCCGGCCTGCCGATCGCCGAGGTGGCGGAAGCGCCGGACCCGGGCGGGTGCTGGCGGCGCGAGCTGGACTACTGGGCCGGGGTGATCGCCGCCGACGAGCAGCATCCGCAGCCGATCGTGCGGGCCGCCATCCGCCGCCTCTACGCGGCCCCGCCGCCGCCCGCGGCGAAGATCGCCGTGGTCCACGGTGATCTCCGGTCGGGGAACTTCCTCCACGACGGCAAGGGCAAGATCATCGGCGTGCTCGACTGGGAGATGGCGCACCTGGGCGATCCGCTGGAGGACCTCGCCTGGGCCGCCGACCCCCTGTGGAGCGTGGCCGGCGACCGCCGGGTGAGCGGCATGGTTCCGCTGGACGAAGGGATCGCCATCTGGGAGGGCGCCAGCGGCCTTGTGGTCGATCCGGCGGCGCTGGCCTGGTGGCGGCTGTTCGCGGCGGTCAAGGGGCAGGCGATCTGGACCTCGGCGGCGAAGGAATTCGTCGAGGGCGGCTTTTGCGAGCCGATCCTGGCGTTTTCCGGGTGGTTCACCGCCCGCCGGCAGGACGAGATCCTGGCGGACTATCTGCTGAACTGGGAGGGGGTCTGACCATGGGCCGGCGCGCGCGGTTCGTCTCCCCCTCCCCTTCACGGGGAGGGTCGACTCGGCGCGCTCCGGCGCGCCGAGCGGGGTGGGGAACACCAATCCCGCAGCGCCGCAGAGGCGGCCTTTCCCCCTCCGGCCGCCCGTTCGGGCGGCCACCTCCCCCCAACCCCCTTCCCGGCCTTCGGCCGGAC
This sequence comes from Caulobacteraceae bacterium, assembly GCA_035946795.1. Taxonomy (GTDB): domain Bacteria; phylum Pseudomonadota; class Alphaproteobacteria; order Caulobacterales; family Caulobacteraceae; genus Acaudatibacter. Next base: position 12,726 of record DASYYX010000044.1, read on the forward strand.
TTCCCCCAAGGGGGGAAGAGAGGGGAAGGAGAGTGACTCCCAGGCTGGCGGACATCCTGCGCGGCTGTGCGGTCGCGCTCTCGGCGCCGCTACCGGACGAGGCCGGGCCCGAGTACGCCGCCGGGCGCCAGTCGATCGTGGGGCTGCTGCTCACACTCGCGGCCCAGGAGGCCGAGCATGGCGCCGCCGCGGCCCACTTCGAGAACGCCGCCATCGCCGCGCTGATCGCCGAATGGGGGCCGCGGCTGGGGTTGCAGGTCGAGGCCGCCGGCGCGGACGGCGATCTGACCCTGACCGGGCTGGAGGCGGCGAACGCGCGCCTGCGGCGGAGCCTGACGGCGCTGCACGAGGCCGCCGAGGCGGCCGGCGAGCGGGCGCTGGAGCGGCGGATCCTGGAGCTCTATCGCGACATGGCCAAGGCCCGGCGCCTGGAGGTTTCCCTGGGAGGATAAGCGATGCGCGCCCTGCAGCTGATCGACGGCGTCGGCCTCGAGCACCTCACGCTCACCGACCTGCCGGAACCCAAGCCGGGTCCGGGCGAGGTGGCGATCCGCATGCGCGCCGCCTCGCTCAACTACCGCGACCTCATGATGGTCGAGGGCGCCTACGGCCCGCGCGGAACGCCGCTGCCGCTGACGCCGCTTTCCGACGGCTGCGGCGTCGTCGAGGCGACCGGCGAGGGAGTGAGCCGGGTGGCCGTCGGCGACCGGGTGTGCCCGATGTTCTTCCAGAAGTGGCTCGACGGCGCGCCGAGCCCGCAGACCCAGGCCTCGGCGCTGGGGCTTCCGATCCCCGGCGTCGCCCGCGAGGTCGCGGTCTATCACGAGGACGGCGTCTCCAAGGTCCCGACGTCCCTTTCGGACGAGGAGGCCGCGTGCCTGCCGTGCGCCGGCCTCACCGCCTGGCGGGCGCTCTTCGAGGACGCCGACCTTCGCCCCGGCGCCAGCGTGCTGCTGGAGGGGACCGGCGGGGTGTCGGTCTTCGGCCTGCAGTTCGCCCACGCCGCGGGCATGCAAACCATCATCACTTCGTCCTCGGACGCCAAGCTCGAACGGGCCAAGAAGCTCGGGGCCGACTGCCTGATCAACTACCGGCAGACGGCGGAGTGGGGCCGCAGCGCGCGCGAATTCACCAGCGGGCGCGGCGTCGACTTCGTCATGGAGGTGGGCGGCGCGGGCACGCTCGGCCAGGCGCTGCGCTGCATCGCGCTCGGCGGCCACATCGCCATCATCGGGGTGCTCGGGGGCGCCGCCGAGCCGCTGTCGATCGGGCAGATGATCGGCACCGGCGCGAAGCTGCAGGGGGTGCAGGTGGGCTCGCGCGCCATGTTCGAGCGCATGGGCCGGTTCATCGAGCAGGCGGCGCTGAAGCCGGTGGTCGACAAGGTGTTCCCGCTGGCCGAGGCGCGCGCCGCCTTCGAGGCGATGCGGGCGGGCGAGCATTTCGGCAAGATCGTGCTGCGGTTCGACTGAGGGTGTAGGCTGGCGCGCTCGCTAGGAGACTTGTCATGAGCGAAACCCTGACGCGCGTCGGCGGGGCCGACGCCGAGATCGTCGAGGCGAGGCTCAACTATTCGGTGGACATCGGCCGAAAGCCGGTGAGCGAAAGCGGCGGGCCCGACGGGCTGCTGCGCCGCCATGTCGGCCGCTTCGAGGGCCACGCGGTGCGCATCACCAACGGCCGGCCGCTCAGCGCCGGCTTCTCGCTGGACGCCAACGGCTTCGAATTGGCCGAGCAGCCCACGGCGATGGCCGACTTCTTCGATCCGGAGGCGCTGCGCGCCACCTACTATCCCGAGGTTTCGCGCCTGATCGCTGACAGGTGCGGCGCGCGCCGCGTCCACGTCTTCGACCACACCCTGCGCTCGGGCGACGAGGCGGAGCGCGCCGCGCGCAAGATCCGCGAGCCGGTGCGCGCCGTCCACAACGACTATACCGAATGGTCTGCGCCGCAGCGGGTGCGCGACCTGCTGCCCGAGGAAGCCGAGGCGCTGATCTCGCGGCGTTTCGCCATCGTCCAGGTGTGGCGCGCCATCGGCGAGCCGATCGCGCGCGATCCGCTGGCGATCGCCGATGCCCGCAGCCTCGATCCGGGCGACTTCATCGCCGCCGAGCGCCGCTTTCCCGACCGCGTCGGCGAGATCTACATGTTCGCCTACAATCCGGCGCACCGCTGGTTCTGGTTTCCGCGCATGAGCCGCGACGAAGCCCTGGTCTTCAAGGTGTACGACTCGGCCCGGGACGGGCGGGCGCGGTGGAGCGCCCACACTTCCTTCGAACATCCAGCGACCCCGGCAAGCGCGCCGGCGCGGCAGAGCATCGAGATCCGCGCCTTCGCCTTCTTCTAAAGGCTGCGCACCGCGTCGACCTGGCTTGCGCGCGAAGCTCCCGCCGCTCGCCTTTCCCCATCCAACGGTGCGATCCGCTACGAGCCGGATGGCGTCGCGCGCACCATCCGTAGAGCGCTGCACATCGAGGAATAGACTGCGCGCCTGGCGCTTCGCGGCCTTCCCCATCCGTCTGACCGCCCCGAGGCGGTCAGACCCCTTCCCCAGGAGGGGAAGGAGAGCAGCAGCGCCGGCGCCACCTTAACGCAACGTAATCCAGGGCGCGCTGGCGCCGGCCGGCGGCGACGATTACCTAAGGCGCGGGCAGAAACAGTCCCTGGGAAAGACACTCGATGGTCATCGTCCTTGTCGTCCTTGTCCTCGTCGTCCTTGCGGTTGCGATGGCGGTGGGGACCTACAATCGCCTGGTGGCGCTGCGCCAGCACGCCAACGAAGCCTTCGCCGACATCGACGTGCAGCTGAAGCAGCGCCAGGACCTGGTGCCGAACCTGGTGGAGACGGTGAAAGGCTACGCCGCCCACGAACGCGGCACCCTGGACGAGGTGACGGCGGCGCGGGCCGCGGCCCAGAGCGCCGGCACGGTGGAGAGCCGGGTGCAGGCGGAGAACCAGCTGACCGGCGCGCTCGGACGTCTGTTCGCGGTGGCCGAGGCCTATCCGAACCTCAAGGCGAACGAGAATTTCATCCAGCTGCAGGGCGCGCTTTCCGACCTCGAGAACAAGCTCGCCGCCGCGCGCCGCTTCTTCAACAACGCCGTGGCCGAATTCAACGCCGCCATCCAGCGCTTTCCGGCGGTGCTGTTCGCCGCCGCCATGGGTTTTGCGCCGCGCGAGTTCTTCGACCTCGGCGCCGACCGCGCCGCCGCCGCGACCGCGCCGCAGGTGAAGTTCTGATCGGATAGCCCATGGGCGCGGTCGGCCTGCAGACCTACATCTGGAACAACAACATCCGCTCTGGCCTGCTGCTGGCGGGCTTCCCGCTGCTCCTGATCGGCATGGTGTTCGCCATCATCGTGGGGATGATGGCCGGCGGCATGCTGCCCTCGGCCGGATCGCCGGAGGCGAACCTCGCCTACGCCTGGCGCCTGCTGCTCGTCAGCGCGCCGGCCGCGATCGCGGTGGCGCTGGTCTGGTTCCTGATCGCCTGGTTCGCCAACCAGACCATCATCGACATCGCCACCGGAGCGCGGCAGGTGGAGCGCGCCGACGCCCCCGAACTCTACAACCTCTTGGAGAACCTGTGCATTTCGCGCGGGCTGAAGACGCCCACGCTGCGCATCATCGAGACCGACGGCATGAACGCCTTCGCCAGCGGCGTGCGCGAGGGCCAGTTCTCGGTGACGGTGACCCGGGGTTTGCTCGATCGGCTCGACCGGGATGAGCTCGAAGCGGTCCTGGGCCACGAGCTGACGCACATCCTCAACCGCGACGTGCGCACCATGGTGATCGCGGCCATCTTCGCCGGCATCATCACCCTGATCTGCCAGATGATCTGGCGCGCCGTGTGGTGGGGCCCGCGCGGCCGCGGCCGCAACGGCTGGGTCTTCTGGGTAGTGGCCATGGCGGCGGCGGCGATCGGCTCGCTGCTGGCGATCGTCATCCGCATGGCGATCTCGCGCACCCGCGAATACGTCGCCGACGCCGGCAGCGTCGAGCTGACCAAGAATCCCGACGCCATGATCTCGGCGCTGCAGAAGGTCGCCGGGCACGCCCACATGGACGCCCCCGCCTCGGTGCGGTCGATGTTCCTGGAGGACGACGACGAAGGCTTCTGGAGCTGGTTCGCCACCCACCCGCCGGTGGAAAAGCGCATCGCCGCCCTGGAGCGCTACGGCGGCGGCCGGGTGGTCGAGCAGCCGGCGGATGGCGGCGCCGCGCCGGCGCAGCCCGCCGTTCCCGTCGACACCGCCGCCCCGGGCCCGTGGGGCGCGGCGGCCGAGCCGGCGCCGCCG
>DASYYX010000045.1:0-76369 GCA_035946795.1 Caulobacteraceae bacterium
GCGCCGATGACCCCGACCTCGATGAAGTCCAAGGGACCGCCGGGCTCATGGTAGAGCGCCCGCCGGTCCAAAGTCCCGTCACGGTCCCGTTGCAGCCAGCCGAACAGGTGGTTCGCGTTCATCCCATGCCGACGCGCCACCTCTCAGCAGATCCCAGGCATAGGCGAGGTTCTTCTTCCCCCCTCCGCGGGAAGTCCGGCCGAAGGCCCGGCAAGGGGGTTGTTGGGAAGGTGTCTGACCGCCTCTTTGGCGGTCAGACGGATGGGGAAAGGCCGAGCGACGGGAAGTTCGGGAGCGAGTCCCAGGCGGCCGCCGACGGCGCCGGGCGCGGCTCGCCGGCAGACGCCCTGCCCGCCCCCTTTCCCCATCCGGCCAGGCGCGAGCGCCCGGCCACCTTCCCCCGAGGGGGAAGGAGAGTTTCCTCAGTCCTCCAGGCTCATGTCGAGCGCCGGCGAAACCTCCGGCGGCAGCGGGCACACGTACGGGGTGCGCGCGGTGCGTTCGCGGAAGTCCGCCTTGGCGCGGGCGATGACATCGGCGTCCAGCAGGGCGTCCAGCGCCGTTCCCGCCATCACCTTGGCCACGTGCGCCATGCCCTTGTGGGCGTACGGCGTCTTGCCCTGGCCGGTCAGCTGCCAGGAGTGGAACGGCGTGCCGATGGCGCAGGTGGCCCCGCGCGCCTGCACCGTGGGGACCACCCAGCTGACATCGCCCACGTCGGTCGAGCCGACGCCGCTGGCCAGGCCCGCTCCGCCGAGCGGCAGGATCTGGTCGCACAGGGCCTTGCCGGGCTCGTACCTGGCCCCGTGGCGGCGATAGGCCGAGGCGATGTCCTCCTCGCTGAGGATCGCCTGGAACTTGCCCGCCAGCGCCAGGTCGGCCGCGTCCCAGGCCGGCGGCCCGAGCTGAAGGAAGTTTTCCTGCATCACCTCTTCCAGCGGCGCGTTGCCCAGCAGGTTGGAGACGGCGCTGATCACCCGTGTCTCCACCCTGGTCTCGGTCATCAGCGCCGCGCCCTCGGCGATCTTGCGCACCCGGGGCACGAGGGCGTTCAGCTCGCCGAGGTCGGCGGCGCGGATCAGGTAGCGGACCTTGGCCTTCGCCTGCACCACGTTGGGGGCGCGCCCGCCGCCGTCGAGAATGGCGTAGTGCACCCGGGCGCTCAGCGGCATGTGCTCGCGCAGATAGTTCACCCCGACGTTCATCAACTCCATCGCGTCCAGCGCGCTTCTCCCCAAGTGCGGCGAGGCCGCCGCGTGCGCGGCGCGGCCCAGGAAGGTGAAGTCGATCCGGGTGTTGGCCAGCGACAGCGCCGGGTCGACGCCGCAGAACGAGGCCGGATGCCAGGTGATGGCGATGTCGACGTCGGCGAAGGCGCCGTCGCGGGCCATGAAGCCCTTGGCCGCCCCGCCCTCCTCCGCCGGGCAGCCGTAGTAGCGCACCCGGCCCTTCAGGGCGTGTGCGGCCAGGTAATCCTTCACCGCCGCGGCCGCCAGCAGCGAGGCCCCGCCCAACAGATTGTGGCCGCAGCCGTGGCCATTGCCGCTTCCGGCCAGCGGCTGGTGCTCGGTCGCCCCGGCCGCCTGGCTGAGGCCCGGCAGGGCGTCGTATTCGCCCAGGATCGCGATCACCGGTCCGCCCTCGCCCGCCTCGCCGCTCACCGCTGTCGGGATGCCGGCGAGGCCGCGCTCCAGGCGGAAGCCCTCGGCCTCCAGCATCTGCGCATGCTCGGCGCAGGAGCGGGTCTCGGCGTAGCACAGCTCCGGCGCGTCCCAGACCCGATCGCTCAGGGCGACAAAGCCCCCCTTCTTCTCCTCGACCCGCCGCCAGATCTCTTCGCGCGCCTGCATGCGATCCTCCCGGTTGCCCGGGAGGGGGACCACGAAGCAGCCCAGCGGGCAAGGGGCGCCTCGGATCGGCTCTCCTTCCCCTTCTGGGGAAGGTGGCCCGGCGCCCGGGTGATCTCTCCTTCCCCTTCTGGGGAAGGTGGCCGGGCGCTCGCGCCCGGCCGGATGGGGAAAGGCGCCGAGCGCCGGCGCGGCCGGGTGACCCGGAACTCTCCCTCCCCTCTCTTCCCCCTCCGGGGGAAGTACGGCCGAAGGCCGGGAAGGGGGTTGGGGGAAGGTGGCCGGGCGCTCCAATGATCTCTCCTTCCCCGTCTGGGGAAGGTGGCCGGGCGCCTGCGCCCGGCCGGATGGGGAAAGGCGGCTTCCACGATGCCTGCCGGTCAGCCGTCCGTCAGCGGTGCGCCAGCCCCCGACCAGACTCGCCTCCCAAACTACCGTCGCTTGCCTTCCCCATCCGTCTGACCGCCGCTGGCGGTCAGACACCTTCCCCAGAAGGGGAAGGAGAGCTGGCTCAGCCTGTCTTCGACAGCGCCTGGGCCGGGGCGCCGATCGAATCGAGAAAGGCCTCCAGGCCGGCGGCCGAGCGCGCCGGGATCTGCTCCATCGGCACGTGGCCGACGCGCGGATAGGTCACCAGTCGCGCGCCGGGAATGGCGCGGGCGAAGCCCTGGGCGTCGGCGACCGGAACCAGGCGGTCCTCCTGGCCGCTCATCACCAGAGTGGGCGCGGCGATGCGCGCGAACATCGCCGCATTCCCCGGCGCCATGCCCTCGCCGGCGCCGAGCGCCAGCAGGATGTCGCGGTGGCCGGGCGCCCGCATCGGCAGGACGTAGCGGTCGACCACCGCCGGCGTGACCAGCTTCGGGTCCAGATAGGCGTCCTTCAGCGCCGCCGTGACGAGGGCCCGGTTGTCGAGGTTCTTGATCACGGCGCGGCCGATCGGGTTGGCGAGGATGGCGAAGATCAAGGGCGGCGGTCCTTGCCGGCCGTTGCGCGGCTCGGGCCAGCCGCCGCTGTCCACCAGGACGAGGCCGCGGACGTGGTCGGCGTGACGCAGGGCGTCGGTCCAGGCGACCTGGCCGCCCATGGAGTTGCCGATGACCACGTAACGCCCGGCCCCCAGCCGCTCGGCCACGGTGTCCGCCAGATCGGCGTAGCCGGCCATGGTCGGCCGATAGCCCTTGGGCGCGCGCGTCAGCCCGTGGCCGGGAAGGTCGAGGCGGATGATGCGCCAGTGGTCCTTCAGGATCGCCGTCCACGGCGTCCACGCTTCCAGGCTGGCGGAGTAGCCATGGATCATCAGCAGCGCCGGCGCGCCGCGCGGCCCCTCGTCCCGGTAATGGACGCGCACGCCCCCGGGCAGGTCCATGAACCGCGACTGGGCGTTGGCGTACTTGGCTTCGAGCTGCGCGTACGGAATGTCGCCGCGCCACAGGACCGCGTAGCCGACCGCGATCACCACGATCAGGGCCACCCCGATCCACCCCAGCACCTTCAGCGCCGTCCGCATCTTCCCCTCCGCCGTCCGCTCCAGTTATTTCTATTTGCCGCTAACTATTGCGTCAATGGGCAAAGACGCCACAGCTCTCCTTCCCCTTCTGGGGAAGGTGGCCGGGCGCCTGCGCCCGGCCGGATGGGGAAGGCGAGCGAGGAGAGGTTCGATAACGAGCCCGGCAGCAGCTCTCCTTCCCCCTTCTTCCCCCTCCGGGGGAAGTCCGGCCGAGGGCCGGGAAGGGGGTTGGGAAAGGTGGCCGGGCGCTCCGATGATTTCTCCTTCCCCTTCTGGGCAAGGTGGCCGGGCAGCCCGGGTGATCTCTCCTTCCCCTTCTGGGGAAGGTGGCCGGGCGCTCGCGCCCGGCCGGATGGGGAAAGGCACCCTGCACGATGCCTGCCGGTCAACCGTCCGTCAGCGGTGCGCCAGCCCCCGACCAGGCTCTCTTCCCAAACTCCCGTCGCTCGCCTTCCCCATCCGTCTGACCGCCGCTGGCGGTCAGACACCTTCCCCAGGAGGGGAAGGAGAGATCGCCACCCACATCTGTGGCTACTTTGCATTTTCGTTAGTTTGCATCTTGACATCACGCGCCATGCATGTTGCATTCCGCAACGCATCGCGCGCGACGGATGAAGGGGGCCCGCCCCGCCGTTCCTGCGCGCGGCCGACTCCGCGGGAACCCCTCATCCATGCCATCCCTCACCGATCTCCATGACGGGGTCTTAGCCTGCGGCCTCGATCCGCAGGACGCCGTCGGCGTCCAGGATCGACGGCGGCTCCTGGGAGATGCATTGATGCCCCCGCAGGTCGCCCAGCAGCCATCGCCCGAGAACCTCGCAGCCGAAACGAGTCGCAAGGCGAGTCCGGGCGAGACGGCGCGAGTCGCGACGGGCCAAAACGAGTCGGGGCGCGTCGAAGCGAGTCAGAACGAGCCGGAGCGAGTCAAAACGAGTCAAAACGAGTCAAAACGAGTCACTTCGAGTTCAGACGAGTCGGAAAGAGTCGGCCACAAGCCACTGGGAATATTCTCTATTCGACGCGGGAGGCAGAATCTCGCCGCCGCGCTCCCGCTGCGCGATCCGCGCCACGAGGCGTTCGCCCAAGCGCTCGCCCGCGGCGCCGGCGTCCACGACGCAAGGGGCGCGTGAGGGGTTGCGCTGTTCTTCGTCCGAGCTGAAAGGATGGCGGCAGCGTCCCGCCGCCGCATGCAGAGGAGCCCCGTCATGGCCCAAGCCAAGCGCCGCAACAGCATGGACAACGAACTGCGCGAGCGCGCCGCCGCCGTCATCCCCGGGGGCATGTTCGGCCACCAGTCGGTCCGCCTCCTCCCCGACGACTACCCCCAGTTCTTCGCCAGGGCCAAGGGGGCGCGGCTGTGGGACGTCGACGGCGCCGAGCTGCTCGACTTCATGTGCGCCTACGGGCCAAATCTCATGGGCTATGGCGACGAGGAGATCGACCAGGCCTTCGTCGACCAGCTGCGCCAGGGCGACGCCATGACCGGCCCGGCCCCGGTGCTGGTCGACTTCGCCGAGAAGATGACCGAGCTCGTCAGCCACGCCGACTGGCTGATCCCGTGCAAGAACGGCTCCGACGCCACCCAGATGGCGCTGATGGTGGCCCGCGCCTTCACCCGCCGCCGCACCGTCATCCGCGCCAAGGGCGCCTACCACGGCGCCGCTCCCTGGTGCGTCATGCGCCACCCCGGGATCAGCGAGGCCGATCAGGCCGACCAGATCCAGATCGAGTACAACAATGTCGAGAGCCTGGAAGCCGCCGCCAGGCAGGCCGGCGGCGACCTTGCCGCCATCTTCGCCGCGCCCCTGAAGCACGACGCCTTCATCGATCAGGCCGCGCCCGAGCCCGAATACGCGCGCGCCTGCCGGCGCATCTGCGACGAGACCGGGGCGCTCCTCGTCGTCGACGACGTGCGCGCGGGCCTCAGAATCGCCCGCGACTGCTCGTGGACGACGGTCGGGGTCCAGCCCGACCTTTCCACCTGGGGCAAGTGCCTGGCCAACGGCCACGCCCTCTCGGCGCTCCTCGGCTCGGACAAGGCGCGCAAGGCCGCCGCCACGATGTTCGTCACCGGCTCCTTCTGGTACCAGGCCGCGCCTCTGGCCGCCGCCGTCGCCACCCTGAGGCGCGTCAAGGAGACGAATTATCTCGAGCACATCGAGGGCCTGGGCGAGAAGCTGCGCGCCGGCCTCGGCGATCTCGCGAACAAACACCGCATCGGCCTTCGCCAGACCGGCCCGGCGACCATGCCGCTCTTCCTGTTCGACGACGACCCCGATCTGCGCAAGGGCTTCTACTTCTCCAGCCAGATGCTGCGGCGCGGCGTCTACGTGCACCCGTGGCACAACATGTTCCTGTGCGCCGCCATGACCGAAGCGGACATCGACCAGGCGCTCGAGGCCGCCGACGCTTCCCTCGAGGCGCTCAAGGCCGAGGCCCCGCGCCTCGAGCCGGTGGAGAAGCTGGCCTTCCTCGCCGCGGCGCACTGAAGCTGGGCGGCGGGCCGCATTGTTCGGCGGCGTGATCCCTCACCCTCCCGCGCCGCTTCGCAGCGCAGGCCCCTCCCTCTCCCTCCGCGTCCCTCCGGGAGAGGCGTAAGTCGCGGACGCTACACGCGTTTTGTCCTCTCCCATAGGGAGAGAAAGGGGCCCTGCTCCTCCACCACGCGTCCGCGTGCACCACGCGTCCGCGTGGGGGAGGGGACCGCGCGGGCAACGCCCGCGTGGCGGAGGGGGGTGCGAAGCAATGGGAAGGTGAGGGGTTATGCCGCAAGTGGTCCAAGCGGGCGCCGCGCGATCCCGCCAACTCCCCTTGCGACGGCGCACGAATCGCTTCCCGAAGACCGGGACTCTTCTAACCTTGACCGAAGCGACCGGTTGGGTTCCGGTGCGTGCGGACGTCTGTGTCCTTATCGACGACGTCGGCCGGAGATTGGCGACCATGCGCCGCCGGCTCCGGCCGACGCCTAAGTCCCAGGTCCTATGTGCTAGGTCCTGAACAAGTGCTGGGGAGGCAAGAGATGGACATTCGCAAGGCGCTTCTCGCCGGCGCCGGCTTTGGCGCCCTGCTCGCGGCGGCCGCTCCGGCGGTTGCGGCGGAGGCTCAAAACCAGACGGCCACCGAGGTGGAGACGATCGTCGTCACCGCCGAGAAGCGGGCCGAGAACATCCAGACCGTCCCCATTTCGATCCAGGCGTTCTCGGCCAAGGACATCGAGACCCAGGGCATCAAGCAGTCGATCGACATCGGCCAAGTGGTCCCCAACGTCGACATCGCCATGGTCGCCGGGCCGGGCAACCAGCCGATCATCACCATGCGCGGCATCGGCCTGAATGACTACGACACCAACAACGCCGGGCCGAACGGGGTCTACATCGACGACGTCTACCAGTCCTCGCCGGCGATGCAGAGCTTCCAGCTATTCGACCTCCAGCGCATCGAGGTGCTGAAAGGGCCGCAGGGCACCCTCTATGGCCGCAACACCTCGGGCGGCCTCATCAATTTCATCACCAACAAGCCGACCGACTATTGGACTGGCAATCTGCACGCCGAGTATTCGTCCTTCGAGAGCTATCAGATCGAGGGCGCCGTCGGCGGGCCGCTCGCGCCGGCGCTCGACGGCCGCTTCGCCTTCGTCGAGAACCACTCGCGCGGCTACATGCACAACGCCCTCACCGGCGGGCCGGAGAACGGCTACCAGAACTGGGGCGCGCGGGCGATGGTGCAGTGGAAGCCGCAGAGCGACCTCAGCTTCCTCTTCAACGTCCATGGCTGGCAGGTGAACAACCGCGTCACCGAGTACCGCCACATCGGCGACTTCGTCCCGGGCACTCAGGACAACCCCAGCCCGACGCAATGCTCGGTGGCGGCGAGCTACGCCGGCCAGTGCGTCGATCTCTTCGGCTACAACGGCTCCTACCCGAACTTTTACGAGGGCGCCTACAACCGCAACCAGCATCTGAAGATCAACGACTTAGGGGCGTATCTGCGCGCCGAGTGGCAGCCGGGCTACCTGACCTTCACCTCGATCACCGCCTTCGAGCACAACGACAAGATCCACCCCGAGGACTCGGACGCCTCACCCAACCGGCTGCTGGAGATCGATTTCGGCGTCTTTTCGAACGAGTTCACCCAGGAACTCCGCCTCGGCCACACCGGCGGCAGGCTCAACTGGGTGACCGGCCTCTACTACCTGCATGAGTACCTGAAGCAGAACCAGCCGCTCTACCTCTTCCTGGACATGGACCAGTTCGGCGCCTTCGGCATCCCGGCCGGGCCCGGCGCCGGCGACGCCATCCCCAACCCGCCCGGGCTGCCGATCGCGCTCGCGGCCAAGTTCTATGACCGCTCGCGCCAGGCGACGAACTCCTACGCCATCTTCGGCCAGGGCGACTACGCCATCACCGACCGCCTGAAGCTGACCCTCGGCGGCCGCTTCACCTACGAGCCGCGCAACTTCCACTACCTGCAGTCCGAGCAACTGCAGATGGGCGGCGAGAACAACTTCGGTCCGATCATTCCCCTCGCCAACACCGAAGAGCATCAGAGCTCGAACGCGTTCAACTACCGCGTCGCCCTCGACTACAAGCTCACTGCCGACGCCCTCGTCTATGCCTCGATCGCCAGCGGCTACAAAGGTGGCGACTTCAACGGCAGCTTCCTTTCCAACGACCCGACCCAGATCGCCTTCCAGCTCCAGCCGGTGAAGCCGGAGCACGTCACCGCCTACGAGGGCGGCTTCAAGACCAGCTGGTTCAACCACCGGCTGATCGTCGACGCCGCCGGCTTCTACAACGAGTACAACGACCTGCAGGTCTTCATCCTCGAGCCGGAGACGATCGGCATCCAGTCGATCCTGGTGAACATCCTCGACAACGCCAAGAAGGCGCACACCGACGGCGTCGAGGCCCAGGTGACTGCTCTGCCGATAGAGAACTTCACCTTGTCGGCCCAGTTTGGCTGGTTGCAGACGAGGCTTGACGATTTCACCACCGCCCAGAACATCGGCGGCGGCCAAGCCAACTTCACCGGCAACGAGTTGCCGGTGTCACCGCACTTCTCGATGGCGGCGGTGGCCGACTACCGCATCCCCATCGCCGCCGGCGTCCTCGACCTCCAGGCCGAGGTCAATTACCGCAGCCACCAGTTCTTCGATATCGGCAACGATCCCTACATCACCCAGGACGGCTACTGGCTCGAGAACCTGCGCGCCGGCTACTCCTGGCACAACGACCGTTACGAGGTCGCCGGCTGGGTCAGGAACCTGGGCGACAAGCACTACTATCTGGACAAGTTCGACCTCACCGTCCCCTTCGGCTTCATCCAGGGCATCGTCGGCACGCCGCGCAGCTTCGGGGTGGAGTTCAACGTCAAGTACTGAGGTCGAAGCCGCCGCTGCCGAGCGCCGGGCGGAGGGGAGGATTGCGCCGCTTGCCGGCGCTCTCTAGGGTCCGCCGCGCGCCGGACGGTCGCGTAACGGGGAGCCTTCGATGAGCGTGGAGACCGCGCACCGGCCCAATCGCCTCTTCATCCGCAAGTCGATCGAGCAGATCCAGGGCGAGACCGCCACCCACCATCTCAAGCGCACCCTGGGGCCGGCCAACCTCGTCTTCTTCGGCATCGGCTGCATCATCGGGGCGGGCATCTACGTCATGACCGGCAACGCCGCGGCCAACTTCGCCGGCCCTGCGGTGCTCGTCAGCTTCGTCATCGCCGGTTTCGCCTGCGCCTTCGCCGGCCTTTGCTACGCCGAGCTGGCCAGCGCCATGCCGGTGGCCGGCTCGGCCTACACCTATTCCTACGCGACCCTGGGCGAGGTGTTCGCCTGGGTCATGGGCTGGCTGCTGGTGCTCGAGTACGGCGTCGCCGCCGCCACCGTCGCGGTCGGCTGGTCGGGCTATGTCGCCTCGCTCCTGAAGGATCTGGGCGTCATCGTCCCGGCCGCCTGGCAGACCTCGCTCATAACCTCGACCATGGGCGCGCACGGCCTCGTCTTTTCCGTGGGCGCCGACCTCAACATCGTCGCCGCCATCGGCATCCTGGCGGTGACCGCCCTGCTCGTCCTGGGCGTCTCCGAGTCCGCCCGCGTCAACAACGTCATCGTCTTCATCAAGGTCGGCGTGCTGGTGCTCTTCGTCGCCGTCGGCGTCTTCTACATCCACCCGCACAACTGGACGCCGTTCGTGCCGGCCAGCAAAGGCGGCTTCACCTACGGCGTGAAGGGCATATTCCGGGCCGCCAGCGTCATCTTCTTCGCCTACGTCGGCTTCGAGGCCGTCTCCACCGCCGCCGCCGAGGCCAAGAACCCGCAGCGCGACATGCCCATCGGCATCCTTGGCTCGCTGTTCATCTGCACCGTCATCTACATGAGCGTGGCCGCGGTGCTGACCGGCGTCGTCCCCTACAACCTGCTTTCGGTGCCCGAGCCGATCGCGCTCGCCGTCGACCGCATGCACCAGCCGGTCTTCTCCTATCTCATCAAGATCGGCGCGGTGGCCGGCCTGTCCTCGGTGATGCTGATCCTCACCTACGGCCAGACGCGGGTCTTCTATTCCATGGCCCGCGACGGCCTGCTGCCGGCGGCCCTGGCGCGCCTGCACAAGCGCTTTCGCACCCCTTGGATCGGCACCATCGTATTGGGCGTCCTCATCGCCATCCTGGCCTCGCTGCTGCCGATCACGATCCTGGGCGACCTCGTCAGCCTCGGCACCGCCTGCGCCTTCGGCATCGTCTGCCTGACGGTGATGTACCTGCGCACCACCAAGCCCGACCTGCCGCGGCCTTTCCATGTGCCGCTGGGCGGCGGCTACGTCGCCAAGACCTGGGCGATCGGCCTCGCCTTTGCCATCGGCGAGCTGGCGATGCTGTTCTTCAGGACCATCTTCGCCGCCGACTGGGCGACGCTTGGCGCGATCATCGTCGCCGCCGTCAGCGCGCTGTGGCTGGCGCTCGCCTGGCCCACGCGCGAGCGCAAATGGTGGATCGGCACGGCCCCGATCCTGGGCATCATCGGCGCCATCACCATGGCCGAGCCGCTGATCCAGGACATCATCGAGAAGGCCTTCCGCGGCGACCGCATACCCGCGACCCTGCTGGGCGCCTACATCGTCCTGGGCGCCGTGATCTATCTCACCTATGGCCTGTGGAACTCGCGCCTGGCCAAGGGCCTGCCGATCCGCGACGAGGGCCTCGAGGGCGCCATGCAGGCCATCGCCCACGGCGTCAGCCAGCAGAGCTGAGGAGAACCTGGGACCTAATACTTAGAACCCCTAGGGTACCTGTGTACGTGGCGGGCGCTGGCGTTCCAGGTCCTACGTCCTAAGTACTGGGTCCTATGACTGAATCTCCCATCCGCGCCCTGGTCGTGCCGGTGACGCCGCTGCAGCAGAACTGCACCATCGTCTTTCGTCCCCAGAGCCGGAAGGCGGCGGTGATCGATCCGGGCGGCGAGGTCGACCGGCTGCTGGCGATCCTGAAGGACCAGGCGCTGGAGCTCGAGAAGATCTGGGTGACCCATGGCCATCTCGACCACGCCGGCGGCACGGCCGCGCTGCAAGAGGCGACCGGCGTTCCTATCGAGGGCCCGCATCCGGACGACCAGTTCTGGATCGACGACATCGCCAGGAACGCCGGCCGCTGGGGCATGCCCGAGGCGCGGCCGTTCACGCCGGACCGCTGGCTCGCCGACGGCGACACCGTCGAGCTCGATGGCGCGGCGTTCGAGGTCTACCACTGCCCCGGACACACGCCGGGCCACGTCGTCTTCTTCCAGCGGCAGGCGCGCTTCGCCCAGGTGGGCGACGTGCTTTTCGCCGGCTCCATCGGCCGCACCGATTTCCCGCGCGGCGACCACGGCGCCTTGATCGCCTCGATCACCCAGAAGCTCTGGCCGCTGGGCGACGATGTGACCTTCGTCCCCGGGCACAACCAGGTCTCCACCTTCGGCGCCGAGCGCGCCGCCAACCCCTTCGTCTCCGACCGAGCGCTGGCGCTCGCGCGCTGAGCCTCCGTCCCCGCCTTCGGCGCGGGCGTGTGTTGCACCCGCGACATCCGTGCGCCACATGGCGCCCGCAAGCAGCTTCCATGAGCGAGACCTTGGCCGCCGGCGCCGAGCGGATCCTGGTCGTCGACGACGACCCCGGCATCCGCGACCTCATCAGCGACTTCCTGGGGCGCCACGGTTACGCCGTCGAGGCCGCGGCCGACGCCAGGGCCATGGAGCGCGCCATCGCCCGCGCCAAGCCGGACCTCGTCGTCCTCGACCTCATGCTTCCGGGAGAGGACGGGCTCTCGGTCTGCAAGCGCCTGGCCGGCCCGGAAGGGCCGGCGATCATCATGCTTTCGGCCATGGGCGAGGAAACCGACCGCATCATCGGCCTCGAGCTCGGGGCCGACGATTACGTCCCCAAGCCGTGCAACCCGCGCGAGCTGCTGGCCCGAGTGCGCGCGGTGCTGCGCCGCCGGCGCGAGGGTTCGGTGGGCGAGGCGCTGGGCGCGGCCTGCGCCTTCGCCGGCTGGCGCCTCGACCTCGTGCGTCACGAGCTGCGCTCGCCCGACGGGGTCGCCGTCAATCTCACCAGCGGCGAGTTTTCCTTGCTGCGCGCCTTCGTCGAGCACCCGCAGCGGGTGCTCACCCGCGACCAGCTCCTCGACTGGGCCCGGGGACCCCACTCCGAAGCCTTCGATCGCGCCATCGACGTGCAGATCAGCCGCCTGCGACGCAAGCTCGAGGAGAGCGGCGGAACCGGCGAGCTCATCCGCACCATCCGCAACGAAGGCTACATCTTCGTCCCCAAGGTGACGCGGGCGTGATCCGGCCGGCTACCGCGCCGCTCTTCGTCCAGGCCCTGGGGCTGGTGATCGCCACCCTGGCGGCGGCCCAGATCGCCGCCATCATCGTCCTGGTCAGCCTGCCGCCGCCGCCGCCCGACGCCTATTCGGTGCGCGATGTCGTCATCGCCCTGCAGCGCACCGGCGAGAGCGCCAGCTCGGAGGGCCGGCCGCTGCGCACGGTCCTCAGAGACCGCCCGCCCGCCAACGGCGCCACTCTGGGTCGGCGACGCCTGCGCTTCCGCGCCGCCCTGGCGACGGTGTTGCGCATCGCTCCGGCCCGCATCGTCGTCGCCCAGCCGGGCGTGCGCATCGTCGCCTTCGCCGACAGGCCCCCGCCGGCGCCTCCGGGAATGCCGGGCCTCAACGAACAGCCGCTGTTGCTGGGCGGCTTCGCCGTCGGCGTCGAGCGGCTGGACGGCCGCTGGCTCACGGTGCGGCCCAAGGAGACGCTCGGCCTCGACCCGTGGCGCCAACGCATCCTGCTGGTCCTGGCGCTCGCCATCGTCGCGGTCGCCCCGCTCGCCTGGTGGTTCGCCAGGCGCCTGGCCGCGCCCTTGGCCGCCTTCGCCTCGGCCGCGGAGCGCCTGGGCCGTGATCCGGGGGCCCCTCCCCTCGCCTTGGACGGTCCGGCCGAGGTCCGCACCGCCGTCGGCGCCTTCAACCTCATGCAGGAGCGCCTCGCCCTGTACGTGAAGGACCGAACCGCCATGATCGGCGCCATCGCTCACGACCTTCGCACGCCGCTCACCCGCTTGCGCTTCCGGGTCGAGGCGGCGCCGGAACCGCTGCGCGCCAAGCTCGGCGCCGACATCGACGAGATGGACGCCATGCTCGCCGCCACCCTGGCCTTCGTCCGCGACGCCGCCCGCCCGGGGCCGCACACGCGCCTGGAGATGGCCTCGCTGGTGGAGACGGTGATCGACGAAGCCGCCGAGACCGGGGCCGACGCAGCGGTCGAGCGCGCCGAGCGCGTCGTCGTCGACGGCGATCCGCTGGCGCTCAAGCGCCTCGTGGCCAATCTCGTTTCCAACGCCGTCAAGTTCGGCCACGCGGCGCGCGGCCGCGTCTTTCAGGAAGGCGGCATGGCCGTGGTCGAGGTGGACGACAACGGCCCCGGCATGGCCGAGGCCGACATGGAAGCCGCGTTCGAACCATTCCGCCGTCTGGAATCCTCGCGCAGCCGCGACACCGGCGGCATCGGCCTGGGGCTGGCGGTGGTGCGGGCCATCGCCCGCGCCCACGGCGGCGACGTGGCGCTGGCCAACCGCAGCGGCGGCGGCCTCACTGCCCGCGTCACCCTGCCGGCGGGCTGAGAACCTCTCCTCGCCAGCGGAGACAGGGAGCCCGCTAGGCCGCCGAGAAGCGCTTCTCCGCCCGCTCCATCATCGCCACGAACCTGGGATCGGCGCGCACCGGGTCGAGGTCGGTGTCGATCTTGGCCCACTCCCAGTTGCCGCGGCCGCCTTTCACGATCGTTTCCTCCAGCAGGTCTAGCCCGAAGGCATGGTCGCCGCCCTGGATCATGGCGCAGGCGAGATTGTAGCGCGCGAAGAGGTTGTCTGGCTCGAGCAGCAGGGCGTGCTCGGTCCATTCCTTGGCGCGCTCCACTTCGCCCAGGGCGGCGAGCGCGGTGACGCCAAAGCCAAATGGCGAAGCGTCATCAGGTTCGGCGGCGATCGCTTTTTCCACCCGCGCGACCACAATGCGCGCCAACTCCTTCGCCGCTTGCTGTTCGCCCAACGCTTGTCGGCACTGGCGCGCCATCATCAGGCAGCCGACGTCGCTCTTGTCGATCTCGCCCGCCCTCTCGAACCATTGCGCGGCCTCCGCGTAACGGCGCGTGGCGAATGCCCAGTTTCCCGCGGCCGCATTGGCGTCGCGGGACTCCGGATCGAGCCGCACCGCCGTCTGCGCCTCCTCCGCGGCTTCCTCGAAGCGGCTTTCGAAAGTGAGCAGCCGAGCTTTCACAGCGTGCGCCTCGGCCAGATCAGGGTCCAACGCCAGCGCCTTCTCGGCTGCTTCCCAACCCGACTCGGCGGCGTCCGCCGCATCGACGGCCATGGCCGCCTGGCTCGCCGCGATCTGGGCCCAGGCGGCCGCGTAGTCGGGATCGATGGCGAGGGCGCGCCGGCACAGGCGGATGACCAGCTCGCGGCGGCGCTGCGAGGCCCCCATGCGGAAGCGCCGGGCCATCAGGTAGAGGTTGTACGCCTCCACGCTGGCCGTGCCGCGTTTGGCGATCGCCTTCTTCTCCTCCGGCAGCAGCTTCAGCTTCAGAGCCGCCACCACCGCTTGGCTGATCTCGTCCTGCAGGGCGAAGATGTCCGTCAGGTCGCGGTCCCAGCGCTCGGCCCAGACGTGGCCGCCGGTCTTGCCGTCGATCAGCTGAGCGGTGATCCGGACCCGGTTCCCGGCCTTCCGAACACTGCCCTCGAGCACATGGCTGACGGAGAGCTGCCGCGCCAGCTGCGGTACGTCGATCGCCTTGCCCTTGAAAGTGAAGGCGGTATTGCGCGCCACCACGAACAGCGCCGAGACCTTCGACAGGTCGGTGATGATGTCCTCGCTGATGCCGTCGCTGAAGTACTCCTGCTCCGGGTCGTTGCTGATGTTGGCGAACGGCAGCACGCAGACCGACAGCGCCGCCGTCTCGGCCTTCGTGGCAGCCGGGTCAGCCGTGGTCCCGCCCTCCCCAAGGAGGCCGCGCAGCGATCGCGTCAGCGACTTGAAAGCGGCGCTGTCCGCATCCTCGGCCCAGTTGTCGAGATCGGTGGCGTGAATGGCGCGCAGGTCGATGGGCAGCTCGCAGCCCTCGAAGCGCACCGGCGCGAGGATGCCGCGGTCGGCCGCTTCGCGCGCCTCCCCGCGCACCCAGCGCGAGGCCACCGAATGCGGCGTCCAGACGACCACGGCGGCGCGGGCCTTCCCCAGCTCCTCGCCGATCAGTCGGTCGAACTCCTGCCCAGGGGTGATCTCGGGATCCCACCAGACGCTCCAGCCCTGACCCTCCAGCGCCGCCACCAGCGGCGCCACGCGAGCCCGGTCGGCTCTGGCATAGGAAACGAAAAGATCGGCCACCGCTGCGCTCCTGTGAGATCGCTTAGCCCACGAAGGCCCCGGCGGCCATGGGCCTCAATGCCCGATCAGCCCAGAGAGGATGTTGATGCCGAACGCCACCACCGCGGTGTTGTAGAAGAACGAGGTGGCCGAGTGGGCGGTGACCAGGTTGCGCAGCCGGGTCCTGGCCACTGACACATCCGAGATCTGCGCCGTCGCTCCGATGCAGATGGCGACGTAGGCGAAGTCGAGATAGCTTGCCGCCGGCGAGCCCGGAAACAGGAACCCCGATCCGGTTCCGTGTCGCGCCTCGGCCTCGAAATGCCGATGGGCGTAATGGGCGGTGAAGAGCGTCTGCAGCACGCCCCACGAACTCGCCAGGGTCAGCGCCGCCAGGACCCGGACCAGGTCGCGGGCGGCCTTGGTCTCGCCCTGCACCTGGAGCAGCGCTCCCAGGATCGCCGCCAGCGAAGCGGCCACGGCGACAAGGCCCACCGCCAGGATGACGGCGCGCCGCTCGTCCTGGCGTACCGCCCCTTCGCGCAGCTTCGCCGGATCGACCGAAAGGAAAGTCACCCACGAGGCCGCCAGGTACACCGCGGCGCCGATGTTCCAGCCGATGAGGATCCGGCTCTGCAACGGGGCGCCCAGCGCGCTGGCGCCGGCCCAGGCCAGAACGCCGATAAAAGCCGCCGCCGCCAGACGTCGATTGAACGTGAACATCGGGGTTTACCCTCTCGCTTGCTGCAGGCGCCCGCGCCGGCGACTCTCTTTGCAGGACCCGCCATCCGAAACTTGAGCGGCGCTGAGCAGTTAAGGATACGTGCGAACGACGAGTCGGAGGCGAATGCGGGGGCGCCGCTCCGGTCTTACGACGGGCCGCCCGCCGTTCGGCAAGTGTATTTTGCCAGAGGACTAGGGATAGAGAGATGGCCACACCTCGAAATGAACCCCGCCGTACGAGCCGTCGTGGCTTCGCCGCCATGGACCCGGAGCGCCGTCGGGAGATCGCCAGCCGCGGCGGCGCCAGCGTGCCCAGCGAAAAGCGCAGCTTCGCCCAGAACCGGAGCCTGGCCGCGGACGCCGGCCGCAAGGGCGGCGCCGCCTCACGCGGCGGTGGTCGAAGGCCGTCTCGGTAGCGCCCGCCGGCCGGCGCCGGGCCATCCCGTGCACGCGGGCGCGGGCAAGCTCAGTTCGCCAGCAGCAGCACCGCGAACATCGGCGGCGGGCTCATCCACGATCGCTCCACCCGCCAGCCGGCCCGCCTCGCCAGGTCCCTGAAGCCGGCGGGGGTGAATTTATACGAGTTCTCGGTGTGGATGGTCTCACCGGCGACGAAGGCGAAGGAGCGGCCTGCGGCGCGCACGATCTGCTCTTCGAGCGCTTCCAGGTGCATCTCGATCCGTCCCTGGGCGCGGTTCCAAACGGCGACATGGGCGAACTTCTCCGGGTCGAAGTCGCCGTCGAGTTCACGATTGATGCGCGCCAGGACATTGCGGTTGAAGGCGGCCGTCACCCCGGCCGGATCGTCGTAGGCGGCTTCCAGCGTCGCCGCGTCCTTGGCGAGATCGACGCCGATGACGAGCAGGCTTCCTGGCCCCAGGAGACCGCGGATGCGGGCCAGCAAGGCCACTGTTTCGGCGGGAGCAAAATTGCCGATGGTCGAGCCGGGGAAGAAGCCCACCCGCGGCCCGACCGGCACATCGGTCGGCAGCGCTTCGGCGCGGGTGAAGTCGGCCGCGAGCGGGCGAACCACGAGGTCCGGGTAGTCGGCGGCGATCGTGCGCGCCGCGGCGTCCAACGCCCCGGGGTTGATGTCCACCGGCACGTAGGCGGCGATCTGCGGGGCGGCGTCCAGCAGGATCCGGGTCTTCAGGCTGGCGCCGCTGCCCAGCTCCGCCAGCACCGCTCGGGCCGGTATCGCCGCCCCGATTTCGGGGGCGATGCCCGCCAGCAACGCGCTCTCCTGGCGGGTGAGGTAGTATTCGGGCAGCTCCGAGATCGCCTCGAAGAGGCGGGAGCCTTCGGCGTCGTAGAACCACTTGGCCGGCAGGCTCTTGCGAGGCGCCGAGAGGCCGGCGATCACGTCGGCTTCGAAACTCGCCGCCTCGTCTTCCGCTCCGTCCCGCGCCAGGCGCAGGCCTGAGAACATCCACCGCTGGTGCGGGTAAAAGAAGTTCCGGTACGTCGAGCGCGCATGGCCCTCCGGGGTCGCCAGGCACGAGCCCCGGAGCGTCATCTGCCCGGACATGAATTTCCCGTTGTATTCGCCGATAGCGCCCCGGGCGGCGCGGAAGCCGGGGTAGGGTGCGTAGGCGCTCGCTGTCCATTGCCACAGAGCCCCGAAGAGCTGTTCGAACGCCTCTGGGCGGCTCGAAGCGGCGTGCTCCCATTCGGCTTCGGTTGGCAGGCGCGCGCCGGTCCAGGCGGCAAAGGCGCTGGCCTCGAACCAACTGATGTGCGCCACCGGCGCCGCCGGGTCCAGTTCCTCGAGGCCGGCCAGGGTCAGTTCGCGCCAGCCATCGGGCCCCTCGCGCCAGTAGGCCGGGGCGCGCCAGCCCTCCTCGCTGACCCGGCGCCAGCCGTCGGCGTGCCAGAACTCCGTCCGGTCGTAGCCCCCGGCGTCCATGAACGCCAGCCACTGGCCATTGGTCACCAGCTTCGAGGCGAGGCTGTAGGGCGCCAGCGCGACGGCATGGCGCGGACCTTCGTTGTCGAAGGAGAAGGCTTCGCCGCAGGCGCCGATTTCCGCCGCCCCGCCGGCGAACGCGACCCACAGGCTCGGCCCCATGGCGGACTTCGCCCACGAGGCGGAGCGATCGTAGGCCGGCGCCAGCGGCGAGGCGGCGAACAAGGCCAGGATGTCCATCAGCATCAGCTCCTGATGCTGCTCCTCGTGCGCCAGCCCCAGGGCCACTAGATCACCAAGTTCGCGCTCGCGCTCCGCCCGGGCCAGCAACGGCGTCATCGCCGTATCGACGGCGCGCCGGTAGGCCAGCACCTCGGCGTGGGAGGGGCGGCTGAGCAGGCCGCGCAACGGCCGTGGGTGCCTGGGCCCGACGGCTTCGTAATAGGAGTTGAAGAGATAGCCGAAGTCGGGATCGAAGAGCGCGTAGCCGCCGAGATGGGGCGTCAGCAGGAAGGTCTCGAAAAACCAGGTGGTGTGCGCCAGATGCCACTTGGTCGGGCTGGCGTCCTCCATCGCCTGGACAACCTGGTCCTCCGGCGAGAGGGGCGCGGCGACCTCCAGGCTGCGGCGCCGCACCTTCAGATAACGTTCGGCAAGGCCTTCCGCAGGTTCGTCGTCCGCCCGCGCATTCGCAACCAGCAGGGCTGGCGCCTCGTCCAGTGGGGGCATGTCGACAGAGCTCCGAGGGCTGACGGGGAGGAAGACGACGGCTTACCTGCCCCCAATCGAGGGCCTTGAAGCGAACGCTGATCTCGGCCGCAAGGGGCAGCTTACAGGAGGAACGCAAACTCTCTCGGAGCGTTGCCTTCGCGAGCGGGCGATTCACCCGGCGCGACGTGCCAAGTCAAGCCGGTGCGCAACCCTCGCCTCCCTGTCGGGGGGTGTGGCATTGAGGGAGGTCCCGACGCATGTCGGACGGCTGGCAGGACGACGCGGTGGCCCTGATCCCCAAGCTTCGGGCTTTCGCCTGGTCGATCTCGCGCAACGCCGCCGACGCCGACGACCTCGTCCAGGAAACTCTGATCAAGGCCTGGAGCCACCGCGACACCTTCGAGCCGGGCACCAACCTGCGCGCCTGGCTGTTCACCATCTTGCGCAACACCCACCACACCTCCTTGGCGCGCCGCCGTCGCGAAGTCCTCGACGAGGACGACCACCACGCCCATTCCCTGACCTCGGCGCCGCGCCAGGAATGGAACCTCACGGTGCGCGCCCTGCAGCAGGCCCTCGCCACCCTCCCTCACGAGAACCGCGAGGCGCTGATGTTGGTGACCGCGGCGGGGCTCAGCTACGACGAGGCGGCGAGCATTTGCGGCTGCGCCATCGGCACCATCAAGAGCCGCGTGAACCGCGCCCGTCATCGCCTGCTGCGGATTCTCGATGGCGATGACGAGAGCTCGGAGGGCGACCCGCGCCGCTATCCCCTTGACGACAACTTCCGGATGACTGGCGGCTAACCGCCGGGACCCCTAGCCCTAGGTCCAGCCCCTACGGAATCAGCAGCACTCGGCCGACGGCCTGCCGGCTTTCGATGTAGGCGTGCGCCTGCGCCGCCTGCGCCAAGGGGAAGGTCCGGTCGATGACTACCTCGAGCTCGCCCGCCGCCACCCGGTCGATCAGGCTCTGGATGAGATCGTGCACCCGGTCGGTGGCGATCTCGGCGCCGAGGAAGACGCCGCTGAGCGAGCGGTTGCCGCCCATCAGGCTCGAGACGTCCACAACCATCGGCTCGCGCCCGGCGGCGCCGACCATGGAAATGCGGCCGCGATAGCCGAGCGCGGCGATCGAACCCTGCAGCGCCGCCCCGCCCACCGGGTCGACGACCAGATCGACGCCCTTGTTGTCGGTCAGGCGCATGACCTCGCGCGCTGCGTCCTTGTCCCGGTAGTTGATGCCCTCGTCCATTCCCAATCGCTTCAGCTGCGCCAGGCGCGCATCGCTGGAGGCGGTGGCGAGGACGCGGGCGCCGGCGTGTTTGGCGAGCTGGACGGCGGCCACGCCCACCCCGCTCGCCCCGGCCTGCACCAGCACCGTCTCCCCCGCCTTCAGCCGCCCGAATTCGAACAGGCACTCGTGCGCCGTTCCAAAGGTCACCGGAATGGGTGCGGCGTGGCGGACATCCAGCCCCTCGGGAATCGGCCAGGCGTTGCGCGCGGGCACGCTGCGCAGCTCGGCATGCGAGCCGAAGGCGTTTACGGTGGCGACCTTCTGGCCGACGCGAAGATCGGTCACCTCGGGGCCGACCTCGATGATCTCGCCGGCCGCCTGATAGCCGACGACGTGCGGGCGGGTCGCGAGCTCGCCCCGGGAGCGATTCAGGGTGTCGCCGCCCTCGATGCTGACCGCTTCGACGCGGATGACGACGCCCCGCGCGTGGCACGGCGGATCGGGAACGTCCTCGTACTTCAGGACCGAGGGATCGCCGTTCTCGTAATAGACCGCCGCCTTCATCAACCGCCCCTTCATTGCGCCCAAGCGAGGGAGGGTTCCCTAGGCGCTCTTGCGCGCCCAGGCCAGGGCGGAGGCGACGATGGCGTCGAGGTCGGCGTGCTTCGGCTGCCAGCCCGTGCGCCGGGCAAGCTCAGTCGGGTCGGCGATAAGCGACGCCGGATCGCCGGCGCGGCGGGGGGCCAGTTTCGTCGGCAGCGGCGCACCGGTCACCCGCTCCAGTGCGGCGATCACTTCGAGCACGGTGTAGCCGGTTCCGTAGCCGCAGTTGAAGATCGCCGGCTCTCCGCCCTCTTCCAGATAGCGCAGGGCCGCGACGTGGGCGTCGGCGAGGTCGCTTACGTGGATGTAGTCGCGCACGCCGGTGCCGTCGCGCGTCGGGTAGTCGCCGCCGAAGACCTCCAGAAAGGGTCGCCTGCCAAGGGTCGTCTCGACCGCCACCCGGATGAGGTGGGTGCTCTGGGGCCCGCTCTGGCCGGAGCGACCGGCCGGGTCGGCTCCCGCCACGTTGAAATAGCGCAGGCACACCGGGCGAAAGGCCGGATGGGCGGCGGCCGTGTCCATGATCATGCGCTCGCTGAAGAGCTTCGAGGCGCCGTACGGACTGATCGGCGCCGTCGGAAAGGTCTCGGGCATGGGCTCGAGCGAGGGCGCGTAGAGGGTCGCCGTCGAGGAAAAGATGAAATGCCTGACCTCCGCCTCCACGCAGGACTCCAGCAGCGCCAGCGTGCCGGCGGTGTTGTTGCGGTAGTACTTGGTCGGGTTCTGGACGGACTCCGGCACGATGATGCTGCCGGCGAAGTGCATGACCGCGCCGATCGCATGGCTGCGGAGTAGGCGGGCCGTCAGCGCCCTGTCGGCGACATCACCCTCGAAGAGCTGCACCCCCTGCGGGACGAGCGAGCGCACGCCGGTAGAGAAGTCGTCCAGGACCACGACCTGGTAGCCGGACCCGAGCAGCGCCAGGGCGGCGTGTGAGCCGATATAACCCGCCCCTCCGGTGACCAGCACCGCGCTCATCGGGCAGTCGGTCCGGCGACCCCCCGGAGGGGGCTTCGCGGCAGGATGTGGCGAAGCAAAGCCAGGGACATGTCAGACGCTCAATGTGAACAGCAGTCCGCCACGACCGGTTACCGCGAATTAAGTGGCAAAGCGCCAAGGCGGCGCGCATTTATAGGCTCGATGAACATTGGCAAGACATTGACGGCCGTGATCGGAGGGCTCCTGGGCGCCGGCTTGGCGCTGGCGGCCATGACCTCCGCTGCGGTCGCGGGCGAGCCTGATGTGCCCCGGATGGTGTCTCTGGGCGGCTCGTGCGCCAATTGCCAGCTCTCCGGGCGCAACCTTGCCGGGGCCAAGTTCATCGGTGCGAATTTCAATGGCGCCTCGCTGGTGGCCTCGAACCTGGAAGGGGCGATGTTCTTCGGCTCCGAGTTCGTCGGGGCCGACCTCAGCCGCGCCAATCTGGGCCGATCGGCCTGCATGGGCGCCAACTTCACCTATGCCGATCTCTCCGGCGCCTCGTTGCACGGGGTGCGGGCGATGGGCGCCAACTTCTCCGGCGGAAATCTGACCCGCGCGGTTCTCGATGGCAGCTCGCTTCAGGGCTCGAACTTCGCCCACACCCAGGCGGAAGGCGCCAGCTTCGACCACGCCGTGCTGGTGGGGGCCGATCTGGCCATGAGCCAGCTGTCGCGCGCCAACTTCCACAACGCCCGGCTCGACGCCGCCGACCTGCGGGGCGCGAATCTTCAAGGCGCGGATTTCCAGGGCGCTCGCATGTTCCAGACGGTGCTGCTGGGCGCCGATCTTTCCGGGGCGCGCAATCTCACCCAGGCGCAGCTCGATCAGGCCTGCACCAACAGCTCCACCCGCCTCCCCCGGGGCCTGGCCTCCCGCGGCTGCCACGGCATCGTCGTCAAGGCGCCCGTGCACGTCGTCATCCGAACGCCGACCCCGCCCGCGCCCCCTCCCCCGCCGCGCTAGCCTTTCGGCGCGGCCAAGCGAATGTGCAGTTCGTGAAGCTGCGCCGGTCGCACGCTCGAAGGCGCCTTCATCATTAGATCCTCCCCCTGCTGGTTGAGCGGGAAGGCGATCACCTCGCGGATGTTCTTGACCCCGGCCAGCAGCATGACGATCCGGTCGATTCCTGGCGCGAGGCCCCCATGGGGCGGCGCGCCGTAGCGGAACGCCCCAAGCACCCCGGCGAACTCGGCCTCCACCTGCTCGCGGGTGTAGCCGGCGATCTCGAAGGCGCGCAGCATGATTTCCGGGCGGTGGTTGCGGATCGCCCCGGAGCACAGCTCCACGCCGTTGCAGACGATGTCGTACTGCCAGGCCACGATCGAGAGCGGGTCGTTGGTCTCGGCCAGCGCCTCCAGCTCGCCCTGGGGCATGGAAAAGGGATTGTGCGAGAAGTCGATCCGCTTCTGCTCGTCGTTCCATTCGTACATCGGATAGTCGACGATCCAGCAGAGCTCGAAGCGGTCCTCGTCGATCAAGTCGAGCTCGGCCGCGATCCGGGTCCGCGCCTCGGCGGCGAAGCGGTGCAGGGTCTTGGCTTCGCCGGCGACGAAGAAGACCGCATCGCCCGCCCTCAGACCGAGGCGCTCGCGTAAGACTTCGGTGCGCTCGGGCCCGAGGTTGCGGGCTACCGGCCCGGCCGCCTCGATCGCGCCCGCCTCCTCGCGCCAGAAGATGTAGGCGAGCCCAGGCTGGCCCTCGCCCTGGGCCCAGGCGTTCATGCGGTCGCAGAAGGCGCGCGAGCCGCCGCCGGGTCCCGGCGCCGCCCAGACGGCCATCCCGGGTCTTTCGAGGATCTTGGCGAAAAGGCCGAAGCCGCCGCCGCGGAAGTCCTCCGAAACATCGTGCAGCACCAGAGGGTTGCGCAGGTCCGGCTTGTCGGTGCCGTACTTGGCCAGCGCTTCTCTGAAGGGGATGCGCGGGAAGGGAAGGCTGGTCACCGGCCGCCCCCCGCCGAAGCGCTCGAAAACCGCGCGCAACACCGGCTCGATCGAGGTGATGACGTCCTCCTGGGTGACGAAGCTCATCTCGACATCGAGCTGGTAGAATTCGCCCGGTGAACGGTCGGCGCGTGCGTCTTCGTCGCGGAAGCAGGGCGCGATCTGGAAGTACTTGTCGAAGCCGGCGACCATCAGCAGCTGTTTGAACTGCTGGGGCGCCTGCGGCAGGGCGTAGAACTTCCCCGGGTGCAGGCGCGAGGGCACGAGGAAGTCGCGCGCCCCCTCGGGGCTCGAGGCGGTGAGGATCGGCGTCTGGAATTCGAGGAAGCCGCGGTCCGTCATCTGGCGGCGGATGAAGTCGATCACCTGCGAGCGCAGGACGATGTGGCGGTGGATCGTCTCGCGGCGCAGGTCGAGGTAGCGATAGGTGAGGCGGATGTCCTCGGGATAGTCCGGCTCGCCGAAGACCGGCAGGGGCAGCTCCGCCGCCAGCGACAGGACATCGGCGGCGCGGACCCGCACCTCGATCTCGCCCGTCGCCAAGTTCGGATTGATCGTATCCTCCGTGCGAGCGACCACCTCGCCCTCGACCCGGACCACACTCTCGGCGCGGGCGTGGTCGAGCGTGTCAAAGCCAGGCCCGCCGGGATGGGCCACGAGCTGGGTGACGCCGTAGTGGTCGCGAAGGTCCACGAACAGCAGGCCGCCGTGGTCGCGCTTGCGGTGAACCCAGCCCGAAAGGCGCACGCTCGCGCCCACGTCGGCGCGCCGCAGGGCGCCGCAGTCATGTGTCCTGTACGGGTGCATGCAGAAGCTCGCCCGCGCCGGCCGCTTTCTGAGAAAGGAAGGCGCGCTAGGGCCACGCGCCCCCAGCAAAGTCAACCCGACGCCCGAGGCTACGGGATAGCAGAAGCTCTGCTCCTTCGCCGGGTTACATATGGCTGCGATCGAGTCGACAGTGCACGCCGCGAGAGCGAAGAGGGCGGAATGTCGGAGCTGGTCGGATGGGAAAGCGAGCTTGGAGCCCAGACGCTGAGGAAGACGGGCGAAGCTAACACTCGCCCAGATCAACCAGCGCATTGCGACCGCGGAGTGGCGCTTTGCCAATACGCGCAATGCTCAACTACGAAGGGGCGTATTCAAGAAGCTGGTCACTCTAGAGAGATTGCGGGAAACGCTTCACGGCGTTCCGGCGCCGCACCGCGCCATGCGCGCCCGTCGCTCAAATTAGGACCCTCCCCCGGGGCGCGGTTTGCGGGCGGCCGCGAACCAGCCCATATTGATGCTCCCCCTGCCAACAGCTGAAAGGAGGTGATCCAGTGATCTCATTGTCTCCAACCGCGGTCACAGTGACCTGGAGCCTCGAGACGGAGGTTCACGCCTGACAGCGTGTCGACGCTCGATTGCTTTTGAGGTCGAGGCCTGACGAGCTTCGCTCGCCCAGGCGCCGCGGCCCAAGACGATGGAGGGGCCGGTCCAGCGATGGGCCGGCCCCTCGCATGTCGGGACACGGCCCGGCTTGGCCGCCGGCGGGCGCGGCCCTAAGAACGCGCTCCGATGATCCTTCTCATCGATAACTACGACAGCTTCACCTACAACCTCGTCCATCGCCTCAGCGAACTGGGCGCGCGCGTGCGCGTCGTGCGCAACGACCGCCTCACCGCCGGCGAGGCCTTGGCGCTCGGGCCCGAGGCCATCGTGCTCTCGCCGGGGCCGTGCACCCCC
Source organism: Caulobacteraceae bacterium (assembly GCA_035946795.1). Lineage (GTDB taxonomy): Bacteria > Pseudomonadota > Alphaproteobacteria > Caulobacterales > Caulobacteraceae > Acaudatibacter. Next base: position 25,072 of record DASYYX010000045.1, read on the forward strand.
GATCAGGCGGGCATCTGCCTCGAGCTCGTCCGCGCCGCGCCCAAAGACCTGCCAATCCTGGGCGTGTGCCTGGGCCACCAGGCGATCGGCCAGGCCCTGGGAGGCGCCATCGCGCCGGCGCGGGCCATCGTCCACGGCAAGACGAGCCCGATCCATCACACCGGCGAAGGGCTGTTCGCGGCCCTCCCCAATCCGTTCACGGCGACCCGCTATCACAGTCTGGCGATCGCGCCGGACACGCTGCCGCGGGAGCTGGAGCGTACCGCCTGGACCGACGATGATGAGATCATGGGCGTGGCGCATCGCACCCGCCCGGTCTTTGGGGTGCAGTTCCATCCCGAATCAATCGCCACCGAAGCGGGTTACGGATTGCTGGCCAACTTCCTGCGCCTTGCGGGCGTCACCGCCGCGGCGGCTGCCTGAGGCGGGCGCGCGCCACAGTCATGTCCGAGGTGTTCAAGCCCCTGCTGGCGCGGCTGGCCGACGGCGCCACCCTCACCGAGGACGACGCCGAGGCCTTCTTCGCGGCCTGCCTGCGCGGCGAGGCTTCGCCCGCCCAGGTAGCCGCCGCCGTCACCGCCATGCGGTTGCGCGGCGAGACTCTGGGCGAGATCGTCGCCTGCGCCCGGGTCCTGCGGCGCAACGCCGTGGTCCTCGAGCACCAGCACGAGGTCATCGACGTCTGCGGCACCGGCGGCGATGGCGCCCACACCTTCAACATCTCCACCGCAGTCGCTTTCGTGGTCGCCGGCGCCGGGGTGAAGGTCGCCAAGCACGGCATGCGGGCGGTTTCGTCACGATCCGGATCATCGGACGTGCTCCAGGCGCTCGGCGTCGACATCGCCGCCGACGCCGAGCGCCAGCGCCGCGCCCTGGACCAGGCCGGCGTCTGCTTCCTGTTCGCCCCCGCTCACCACGGCGCCATGCGCCACGTGGCCCCGGTGCGCGAGGAGCTGGGGTTTCGCACCATTTTCAACATGCTGGGGCCGCTGGCCAATCCAGCCGGCGCCCGCCGCCAGCTCCTAGGGGTCTTCGATCCGCGTTGGGTCGAGCCGCTGGCGCGGGCCCTGGGCGCGCTGGGCGCCGAGCGCGCCTGGGTGGTGCATGGCGCCGGCCTCGACGAGATGACACCCACTGGCCCCACCCAGGTCGCCGAATGGGGCGAGCGGGGCCTGCGTCTTTTCACCATCACGCCCGAAGCCGTTGGCCTCGAGCGCGCCTCGGCGGCTGATCTCGTCGGCGGAACGCCGCAGGAGAATGCCCTCGCCCTGCGCCGCCTGCTGGGCGGCGAAGAAGGCGCCTACCGAGACGCCGTGCGCCTGAACGCCGCCGCCGCCTTGCTGGTCGCCGACAAGGTCGAGACACTTCGCGAGGGGGCCGAGCTCGCCGGCCGCTCGATCGACAGCGGGGCGGCGGTCCAGGCTCTCGAGCGGCTGGTCGAGATCACCGCGGCCAAGCCATGAGCGTTCTGGCGCGTATCGTCGACTATAAGCGCCGGGAGGTGCGCCAAGCGCAGGCCCGAAAGTCGGCGGTCGAATGGGAGGAGCTGGCGCGCCGGGCGCCCCCGGCGCGCGGCTTTGCCGCCGCCCTGGAAGCCGCCGCCCGGCCCGGGCGGCCGGCCCTCATCGCCGAGATCAAGCGCGCCTCCCCCTCCAGGGGTTTGATCCGTGAAGACCTCGATCCGCCGACGATCGCCGCCGCCTATGCCGCCGGCGGCGCCGCATGCCTGTCGGTCCTGACCGACGGACCGAGTTTCCAGGGCGATGACGCCGATCTCGCCGCGGCCCGCTCCGCCGCTCCCCTGCCCTGCCTGCGCAAGGATTTCCTGATCGACCCCTGGCAGGTGACCGAATCGCGCGCCCTCGGCGCCGACGCTGTCCTGCTCATTCTCGCCATCGCCGATGACGTCCTCGCGGCGGCGCTCCTGACGGAAGCCGCGCGCTGGGGCATGGACACCCTGACAGAAGTCCACGACGCCGCGGAAATGGAGCGGGCCATCCGCCTGGGTGCGCGGCTCGTCGGCGTCAACAATCGCGATCTCGGCACCTTCGAGACGGACCTTTCCACTTTCGAGCGGCTGGCGCCCGCCGCTCCCCAGAGCGCGTTTCTGGTCGCCGAAAGCGGGATGTTCACCGCCGACGACGTGGCTCGCGTCGGTCGCGCCGGCGCGCGCGCCGTCCTCGTGGGCGAGAGCCTGATGCGCCAGAAGGACGTGGCGGCAGCCGCCCGGGCGCTGATGGGGGCGCCAACAGACGCGGGTTGACATGGAAAGAGAACACTCGGAGAACACGCGCGGTTGTTGCTTTGTTCCGCGGAAGTGATTCGGCTGCGGGGGCAAGACGCGTTCTTCAAGGGAGGCGCCGCCATGCTGACCAAGAAACAGCATGAACTGCTCATGTTCATCCATGAGCGCATCAAGGAAACCGGCGTGCCGCCGTCCTTCGACGAGATGAAGGAGGCGCTGGACCTTGCCTCCAAGTCCGGCATCCACCGTCTGGTCAGCGCCCTCGAGGAGCGCGGCTTCCTGCGCCGCCTGCCCCATCGGGCCCGGGCGCTCGAGGTGACTCGCCTGCCACAGCAGGCGGCCGCGCCTCGACAAGCCTTTACCCCGACGCTGGTTTCCGCCGGCGCCGTCCGTCCGGAGACGGGCGCGGCCAATGATGCGCTCGAACTGCCTGTCCTCGGGCGGATCGCCGCCGGCACCCCGATCGACGCCATCCAGCATGAGCGCGACCGCATGACCGTCCCCGGATCGCTGCTCGGCCAGGGCGAGCATTTCCTCCTGGAGGTCCAGGGGGACTCGATGATCCAGGCCGGCATCCTGGACGGCGACCACGTAGTCATCCGCCGCACTGACCAGGCCACCTCCGGCGACATCGTCGTGGCCCTGATCATGGGCCAGGAGGCGACGCTGAAGCGGCTGCGCCGAAAGGGCGGCTCCATCGCCCTTGAGGCCGCCAATCCGGCCTACGAGACCCGCATCTTCGGGCCTGACCAAGTCGAGGTCCAGGGCAAGCTCGTCGGCCTCATTCGCCGCTACCACTGAGGCTCCAGGGTCGACGGCCGCGAATTGGCTGCGACCAGACGAACCGCCAGCCGCCGCCCTTGCCGGCGTAGACTTCGGCTGCTCCCAGCCGCTCGAAGTCGGCGGCGCGCAGCACGATTTCACCCTGGCAGGGGTCGGGCGCCGGCATGTCGGCGCGCAGGATGAAGATGTCGGCGCCGTCGCAGTTGCGCGCCAGACGCGCCTCGCTCACCCGCCGCCGCGTCCACCAGGCGCCGATCGCCGGATGGAAGCCGCCGAACGGCGCGCAACCAATGCGGTTGCAATCGAAGTGCGCCATCGCTTCGCCCACCGGATCGATAGGCAGAGTCAAACCGCGTCGCTGCGCCCACAGTCCGGTGGCATAGCCGCGCATCCCGGGTCGCAGGGCCACCTCCTCGCGGCCGACCACGATGGCGGCGTCGGCGCCGTCGGCGGCAAGCCAGGCGAGCGGCGCCGCCGGTCGCGGCCACACCGCGACCGCGGCGGCGAGCGGCAGGCCGAACCAGCGCAGCGGCCCCTTCCACAGGCAGGCGAACACGATGCCGACGTACGAAAGCGCGAGCGCGATCTCCGGGGCGCTCGTCATGGTGATGCCGGCGTGCGGCGCTGAAGCGAACAGGTGCCCAAGCCAGACGACGCCGCGGGCGCCCCACCCGGCCGCAAACAGGAACGGGGCGCCGAGGGCGCCAAGGCCCAGGGCCTCGAACACCAGGCAGATCGCCAGCAGCGGCATCAGCACCACGCTGGCCAGGAAGTCGGCGGTGAGATTGGCCAGGACGCCGTAGTTGGCGAGGCGATTGAAGTGCTGGATGGCGAAAGGCCCGGTCGCGGCGCCGGCCACCAGGCTGACCATGAAAAGGCCGAGAACCCAGTCGCGGGCCCCCTGGACCAGACGCAGCGGCCACGGCAGGCCCGCGGGCAGGCGCCGTCGCGGCCACAGTTCCGCCAGGGCGATCAGGGCGGCGGTGGCGCAGAACGACATCTCGAAGCCCGGCTGGACCACCGCCTCGGGCTCCAGCGCCAGAATGGTGAGCGCCGCCAGCGCCAGGGAGTGCATGCTGATGGCGCGCCGGTCCAGGAGAATGGCCACGAACGCCGCCGAAGCCGTGATGGCGGCGCGCCGCGCCGGCGCATGGGCGCCGGAAAGGAGCAGATAGAGGGCGACGATCACCAGCGCCCCGGCCGCCGCCACCTTCTTGCCCGAGACACGCACCGCCAGCCACGGCCAAAGCGCGATGAGGAGGCGAAGGCCGAAAAAGGCGAAGCCGCTGATCGCGGCGGTATGCAGGCCGGCGATCGCCAGCATGTGCGCCAGCCCCGAGGCGCGCAGATCGTCGCGATCTTCCTTGGGGAGCCAATCTTGGTGGCTGGTGGTGACGGCGACGGCGAGACCCGCCGCGCCGCCGTCGTCCGGCCCGAGCAGCGCCCGGATATCGGCGGCCAGGCGCTTGGCCATGGTCCAGCGGACCGCATTGATCGCCATCTCAAGACGCAGCCGCCACGGGGGCGGCGGCAAGGTCTCATCCTCGGGCGCCGCATCGGCGATGCCCACGGCGCCGATGCCTTCGAACCAGGCGTCGCGCGCGAAATCGTAGGCCCCCGGCGCGGCCGGGCCGGGCGGCGGGTCGAGGATGGCTTCTAGCCTCACGGCCTGGCCGGGCGACGGAGCCGCTTCGGGCCCTCCGCCATCGGCAAGGATGATGCGGGCGCGGATGGGGGTCGCCTGCGGCGCCAGTCGCTCGATCCGCACCGGGGCGACGAGGACGCGCTCGCCGCGCTCGCTCGGGTTTTCGATATCGACGACCCAACCCACGACCACGACCCGTCCCAGGCCGGCCGGGGCGACCGGGGCGGCGACCTCGTCGCTGTGCAGCTTGGCCAGGAAGAAGCCGGCGCCGGCCAGGGCGGCCAGGGCCGCGGCGCCGATGACGAGCCGGCGGCCCGACCACAGTCGCGCGGCAATCGCGATAGCGGCAAGCGCTGCGAAGATCGCCAGCGGAACGCGGAGCTCTGGCTCCGACTTCAGCCCGAGGTAGGCGGCGGCGCCAGCGCCGAAGGCCACCGGCGTCCACAGGAACCAGCAACCCTGCTGGCGTTCGGCCTGCGCCGCCAGCCAGGAGAACGCGGCCGCCAGCCTAGGCGCATTCGCAAGCGGTGTGCTAACCGGCGCGGGAAGGTCCGCCTGCCGGCCGACTCCGGCGGCCCGGCGAGCCCCAAGGCCCCCTCCCGCGATGTCATCCTCCACCCGCCCGGTCGTCACCCGAATAGCCCCCTCGCCGACCGGCTCCATGCACATCGGCACGGCCCGTACGGCGCTCTACAACAAGCTGTACGCTCGACACTGCGGGGGCAAGTATCTGTTGCGCGTCGAGGATACCGATCGCGAGCGCTCCACCGAGAGCGCCGTCGGCGTGATCCTGGACGGCCTCGCCTGGCTCGGCCTCGAGCCGGACGAGCCGCCGGTGTTCCAGAGCCACAGGGTCGAGCGGCATCGTCAGGTCGTCATGGAACTGTTGGCGGCGGGCCGGGCCTATCGCGACTTCATGAGCCTTGCCGAAACCGCCCTGGAGCGCGAGAAGGCCAGGGCCGAGGGACGGGCGCTGCGCTCGCCCTGGCGCGACCGCGACCCGCTTGAAGGCGGCAACCAGCCGTTCTCGGTCCGCTTCAAAGGCCCGGTGGATGGCGACACCGTCGTCCACGACCTCGTCAAGGGCGATGTTCGCTTCCGCAATCGCGACCTGGACGATCTGGTGCTGCTGCGTTCGGACGGCGGCCCCACCTACAATCTGGCTGTCGTGGCCGACGACCACGACATGGCCGTTTCCCACGTGATCCGCGGCGACGACCACCTCACCAACGCGGCGCGCCAGATCCTCATCTATCAGGCGCTCGATTGGCCCATTCCGGCGTTCGCTCACCTTTCCATGATCCACGGGCCCGACGGGGCCAAGCTCTCCAAGCGTCACGGAGCGCAGTCGGTCGTCGACTTCGCCGACCTCGGCTATCTGCCGGAGGCGATGCGCAACTACTTGGCGCGCCTGGGCTGGGGGCATGGAGACGACGAACTGTTCAGCGACGAACAGGCGATCGCCTGGTTCGACGTGCGCGACGTCACCAGCGCTCCGGCCCGGCTCGACTGGGCCAAGCTCGGTCACGTCAACAATCACTACATCCGCGCCGCCGACGACGCGCGCCTCGCTGGCCTTGTCCGCGACCGCCTGGCGGTTGCCGGCCGCGAGGTCGCACCGGCCGGCGAGGCTCGCCTCGAGCGCACCATCGGCCTTGTCAAAGAGGGCGCCAAGACGCTCGCCCAGCTCACCGAGCTGTGCGAGTTCTCCCTCAGGATCCGGCCCCTCGCCCTCCCGCCCGAGCCTGCGGCCGAGCTCTTGAACGGGGAAACGCGCCAACGCCTCGGCCGGCTCGCCGCCGAGATGGAGCGCTGGAGTGAGTGGGAGCCTCAGCCGCTGGCGCGCGCGCTGCGCGCTTTCTCGGAATCGGAGGGAGTGGGCATGGGTCGGTGGGGGCCAGCCTTGAGGCTGGTGCTGGGCGGCGGCGCCCCCGCCCCCGACCTTGCCGGCGCCCTCACCTCGCTTGGCAAAGACGAGGCCCTGGGACGCATGGGCGACGCCCTTTCGCACCTGCAATAAGACGCTATAAGGCAGCCCAAACGTTCGTTTCGATCGACTTCCACAGGATCGCGGCATGGCCGAACAAGCCAACCTGACGCTCGGCAACGGCGCGTTTCAGTTGCAGCGCATCAAAGGGTCCGCGGGGCCCGACGTCCTCGACATCCGCAATCTCTACAGCGACGCCGACGTCTTCACCTTCGATCCCGGCTTCACCGCCACCGCAAGCTGCGAAAGCAAGATCACCTACATCGACGGCGACGCTGGCGTTTTGCTGCACCGCGGCTACCCGATCGAGCAGCTGGCCGAGAAGTCGAGCTTTCTCGAAGTCTGTTATCTGTTGCTGAACGGCGAGCTGCCGAACGCGGCCCAGTTCGCCGAGTTCGAGCACAACATCACCTACCACACCATGCTGCATGCGCAGTTCGATCGCTTCTTCAGCGGCTTCCGCTCGGATGCCCACCCGATGGCGATCATGACGGGGGCGGTGGGCGCCCTCTCGGCCTTCTACCACGACAGCACCAACGTGGATGACCCCGAGCAGCGCAAGATCAGCGCCCATCGGCTGATCGCGAAGATGCCCACCATCGCCGCGCGCGCCTACAAGTATTCGATCGGGCAACCGTTCGTGACGCCGCGCAACGACGTGAGCTACGCCGAGAATTTCCTGCGCATGGCCTTCTCCGTGCCGGCCGAGGACTGGCGGCCGAATCCAGTGCTCACCCGGGCCATGGACCGCATCTTCATCCTGCACGCCGACCATGAGCAGAACGCCTCCACCTCGACGGTGCGCATGGCCGGGTCCACCGGCGCCAATCCGTTCGCCTGCATCGCAGCGGGCATCGCCTGCCTTTGGGGCCCGGCGCACGGCGGCGCCAACGAAGAGGCGCTGATGATGCTGTCGCAGATCGGCTCGGTCGATCGCATCCCCGACTTCGTCAAGGGCGTGAAGGAGCGCAGGTACCGCCTCATGGGCTTCGGCCACCGCGTCTACAAGAACTACGATCCGCGGGCGACGGTGATGCAGAGGACCTGCCACGAAGTACTGGACGAGGTCGGCGACCCGGACGAGCCGCTGCTCAAGGTCGCGCTCGAACTGGAGAAGATCGCGCTGAACGACGACTACTTCGTGGAGCGCAAGCTCTATCCGAATGTCGACTTCTATTCGGGCATCACCCTGCGCGCCCTTGGCTTCCCTAACACCATGTTCACCGTGCTTTTCGCCATCGCCCGCACCGTAGGCTGGATCAGCCAATGGAAGGAGATGTTCGAGGATCCGCGCCGCAAGCTCAGCCGCCCCCGGCAGCTCTACACCGGGCCGCTGCAGCGCGATTACGTCCCCCTCGAGAGCAGGCCGTAGGGTTCAGGCGCGAGCCTGGACCATGGCGATGACGGCGTCGGCCGCCGCCTGCGCCGGATCGGAAATACCGCCGCGGAGCTGCTCGAGCGCCTCGGATTGAGCCGCGATCTGGCGTCGCCTCAGCTCGGGGTCGTCCAGCCTCAGCGCCAGCTCGTTTTCCAGCGCCGGCCCCGTGCAGGCGTTCTGGATGAGCTCGGGGGCGACAAACCGCCCGGCAACGACATTGATGAGCGTGACATAAGGCGTGCGCACCAGGATCTTCGCGGCCTGATGGGTGAGGAATCCGAGCCGATAGCCGACTACGAAAGGCGTGCCGGCGGCCGCGAGCTGGCTGGTCACGGTGCCGCTGCAGGCCAGGGCCACGGTGGCGGCGCGCATGGCCGAGCGCCTCTCCGAACCGTCCTCGATCAACTTCGCGCCGGAGCCGAACTCGGTGAGGCGGGCGCGGATCTCCCCCGCCAGCGCCGGCGCGGGAGCGACAACCACATGGAGGCGCGGGCGACTTCGCGCCAGCAGGCGCGCCGCTTGCCCAAACGGTCCGATCAAGCGCGCGACTTCCGATGATCGGCTGCCGGGCAGCACGAGCAGAATCGGTTCCTCGGGCCGCGCGCCGATGGCGCGACGGCAGATCTGCGGGTCGGCGTCCGAGAAGTCGGCGAAGGCGGCCTGGTTGCCCACGAACGTCGTCGCCAGCCCGGCGCGCTCGAAATAGGGCGCATCGAAGGGGTTGACGGCCAGCAGGCGGTCGACGCGCCGGGCGAGCACGCGGGCGCGGCCGGGGCGGCTCGCCCACACCTGCGGGGCCACGTACTTGATGATGACCGGCCGCGGCGACAGGCGCCTGAGGCCCGCGGCCAGGCGCTGGCTGAATCCCCAGGCGTCGATCAGGACGGCGGCTTGCGGCCGCTCCGACCGGGCCAGGGCGACGACGCGACGGACACGATTTCGGACCCGGCCATAGGCGGCGATCCCCTCCCAGGCGCCCAGGACAGCGATGTCGCTGGGATCGAAAAGGCTGTCGAAACCCTGGACGGCCATTGCCGGCCCGCCGACGCCGACGAAGCGCACCTCCTCGCCCAGGCGGCCGCGCAGGGCCGCCATGAGGCCGGCCCCGAGTTCGTCGGCCGAGGGCTCGACGGCAGTGATCAGGAAGGTGCGAGGGCTCAAGGGATGCCGAAGACGAAAAGGCCCAGGTCGTCGGCGCGACGTCTGACCTCATCCTTGTGGAGGACGAGGACCGCCCCGGCCTCGCCGGCGATCCCGGCCAGGCCGGCCGCGTGCGCAAGATCGATCGTCGCCGGGCCTATGGTCGGCAAATCGACGCGCCGCTCCTGCGTCGGCTTGCTCCGCTTCACCAGGGCCCCCGCCGCCTTTCCTGGCCGCCCGCGCACCTGCTCCGGCAGCGCCGCCACCCGAGCGAGCATGGCGTCGGTCCCTTCCTGCGCCTCGAGGGCGAGCACAACGCCACGGCAGGCGACCGCCGCCTGCCCGATGTCGAGCCCGCCGATGGCGCGGGCCGCGGCCGAGGCGGTTTCGATGTCGCGGCGATCGATCTTGCGCGGCCGCCGCCGGCCCAGCGCTCCGGGCGCCAGCAGGAGGCCGCCCATGACCTCATCTGCTCCCTCGACCGCGAACCCGGCCTTCTCGAAGCCGCGGATCAGGAACGAGAGGAGGGCGTCATCGCCTCGCGCCGCGGCGGCGATCGCGCCGGGAAGCATGCGAAGCCCGGCCGCGTCGGGGCGGAGCCGACCGAAGTCGGGACGGCCGACGTTTCCCGCCAAGCACACTCGGCCGCAGCCGGCCCGGGCCAGGGCTTCCACGGCGGCCCCGACCTGCCCGATCTTCAGGTCGACCCCTTCGAAGCGCGCCAATTCCGGCCTAGCGTCGGGGAGGCGCACGACGAACAGCGGCCGGGCGGCGGCGGCGCAGTGTTCGGCGAGTTGCACCGGCAAGTCGCCGCCGCCCGCCACCAGGCCGAGCTTGCGCGGCTCAGCGGCGGCTCGAGGCTGACGCATCGGGGAGCAAGGCCCTGGCTACTCGTCCCGCCTGGGCATGGTGATCGGCCGGTCCGACGCAGCGCGGATGAACTCGACGATCTCCATGACCTCGGGCGAGCGGGCATAGGCGGCGGCGGTGTCGTCCAGCCGCTCCTGGAACGCGCCCTCCTCGGCGAACAGCATGCGGTAGGCGGCCCGCAGGGTGTTGATGGTCTCGCGGGAAAAGCCCCGGCGCTTGAGGCCGATGAGGTTGAGGCCCTCGAGGTGGGCGTGATTGCCCCAGACGTTGCCGTAGGGGATGACGTCGTAGTTGATCCCGGCCATGCCGCCGATGAAGGCGTGCCGACCCAGGCGGGTATTCTGGTGCGCCGCCGCCAGCCCGCCCATGATCACATAGTCCTCGACGACGACATGGCCGCCGAGCGTTGCCGAGTTGATCAAGATGACGTGGTCGCCCAGGACGCAATCGTGGGCCACATGGGCGCCGACATAAAAGAGGCAGTCCGAGCCGACCGTGGTGACGCCCCGCCCGAACGCCGTGCCGGCGTGCATGGTGACGTGCTCGCGCACGAGATTGCGGGCCCCGAGTTCGAGCCGCGTCGGTTCGCCGCGGTGGGCCGTATGCTGGGGCGGCGTCCCCAGAACGGCGAAGGGGTAAACAGTGCAATCCTCGCCGATCGAGGTCCGCCCCTGGACGATGGCGTGCGAGATGAGCCGCACGCGCGCGCCCAGTTCGACCTCGCCGCCGACGATGCAATAGGGCCCGACCTCCACGTCGGCCCCGAGCCGGGCGCCGCCGCCGACGATCGCCGTCGGATGAATATTGGTCATTTTCGCGTATCGAACAGCATGGCCGAGAACACCGCCTCGGCGGCAAGACGCCCGTTCACCATCGCCCGGCCCTTGAACTTGACCGCATCGCCGCGAGCGCGCTGCACCTCGACGTGAAGCCGCAGCACGTCGCCTGGCCCCACCGGGGCGCGGAAACGGCAATCCTCCACCGACATGAAGAGGATGATCTTGCCCTCGGGATCGACGTCCCAGGATTTCGACATCAGCAAGCCGCCGGTCTGGGCCAGCGCCTCAATGATGAGCACCCCCGGCATGACCGGCCGCGCCGGGAAATGGCCCTGGAAGAAGCTCTCGTTCATGGTGACGCACTTGACGCCCACGACCGACTTGTTGGCCACGAAGTCCTCGGCACGGTCCACGAAGAGGAATGGCGGACGATGCGGAATCCGGCGCATTACCTCTTCCAGGTCGATGGCGACGCCCTGAGCTTCGGTCTCGCTCATCCCTCGTCCCCTCTCCTGCGCCGCGCCGCCCTGAGGCTCAGCCATGCGTGCTCTCGGCGCCAGCGCGCCACCGGGCGGGCTGGATAGCCGGCCCAGGTCTCGCCCGCCGGGACGTCCTTGGAAACGCCGGCGCCGGCGGCCAGGCGCGCCCCAGCCCCGATGCGAATGTGGTCCGCGAGCCCGGCGCGGCCGCCAAACATGCAGCCGTCGCCGACGACGACGCTCCCGGATATGCCTGTGTGCGCCGCCATCACGCAATTGCGGCCGATGACGACATTGTGTCCGATCTGCACCAGGTTATCGATCTTGGTGTTCTCACCGATCACGGTGTCCTCCAGAGCGCCGCGGTCGACGCAGGCGCCAGCGCCGAGGGTGACATTGTCCTGGAGGATCACCCGCCCGAGCTGCGGGATATCCACGACGCCGCGGGGGCCGGGAGCGGCGCCGAAACCGGCCTCGCCGACCACCGCGCCGGCGTAGATGCGCACGCCGTCGCCGGCCAGGGTGAAGCCGATGACGGCATTGGCGCCGAGATAGCTGTCGCGGCCCATGGCCACCCCCGGTCCGACGACGCTGCCGGCCGACAGCACCGAGCCGGCGCCGATGCGCGCGCCCTGGCCGATGACGACGCCTGGCCCGATGGTGACGCCCTCCTCGATTTCGGCCGACGGATGCACGAACGCCGAACCCGCATGGGCGAGCGGCGGATGCAGTCTACGGGCGGCGATGGCGAAGCTGACCTGCGGCCAGCGCGAGATCAGGGCGGCGCAGCCGGCCGGCGCGTTTTCGGCCTCGTCGTTGCGGACGAACACGGCGCCTGCGCCCGTAAGCGCAAGCTGCGACGAATAAGCCGGCCCGTCACAGAAGGCGACGTCCCCGGCTCCGGCGCGCTCCAGCGAGGCCGCCGCTTCGATGTTCTTCCCGGCCGCCGTCTCGCTCGCCAGCTCGGCCTCGGTCAGCCTCGAAAGCTCGGCGAGCGACAATGGCCCGGCGAAGGCGAAGAACCGCCGATCCGGCAACCCCCGCCTCCCGAGCGTCGCGCCTAACGGCGGGCCGGTGCCGTCGTGGCGGCCTGGGCCTGGAGGTTTTCGCGCTCGAACGGGAACTGGGTGATGCGCGCGTTCAGCATGGTCACCGCCTGGGCGGTAAGATCCATCTCCGGGTTGACGAGCATCACCGCGTTCTTGTCGATCAGGGCGCTGCACCGGTGCTGCTGATAAAGCTGCTTGGCGATCGGATCGAGCTCCTGGGCGATGCGGTTGAGCGCCTTCTGTTGGGTGGCCTCCATCTCCCGCTGCCGCAGCTGCGCCTTTTGCTGGTAGGCGACCAAGCGCGCCTGGAGGGCCTGGGCCTGGCTCTGCAGCGCCGCCGGCGCGAGGGTGGCGCGCTGAGCCTGCAGACGACGGTCCTCGGCGGTAATCGCGTCGCCTTCCGGCTGCAGCTCGGCCTTGACCTGCCCAGCGAGTTGCTGGAGCCGGGTGTTGACATACTGGCCGACAGTTGAATCGCTGATGGCCTGGCCGACGCCGAGCACGCACAGGCCAGGAACGGCCGGACCTTGGCTGATCGGCGGGGCGGCCGTCTGCGCCAGTCCAGGGCCGGAGGCGAGCGCCATGGCCGCGCCGAGCGCGAGGATGGTAAGTCTTGAATTCATGCGTCCTAGAACCTTGTTGAAGTAGAAAACCTGAACAGCTCAGTCTTGTCGTAGGGCTCTTTTCTGATGATCTGGCTGAAGTCGAAGCGCAGCGGTCCCATGGGGGACTTCCAGAAAATGCTGATCCCGGCCGACGCCCGCAGCCCGAGATCATCCTTGATGGTGGTAATTGGCAAATTTGTGTTCGGGTTGATCTTATCCGCCTTGTCGAGGATCCCCAGCGTCCCGAAATCGGTAAACAGCGCCGCCTTGATCCCATACTGCTCCGGCAGGTGAGTCGGAAGCCGCAACTCGACGGTGCCGATGGCGTAGAGCTTGCCGCCGAGCGCGTCGCCGAACTGCGTGTCCCTGGGGCCGATGCCGGCGATCTGGAAGCCCCGGAAGGTGTCGCCGCCCTTGTAGAAGCGATCGGAGATGCGGACGTTGTCGCCGTTCCAGCCGTCGACATAGCCCGCCGAGCCAGCGAAGCTGAGGACGAGATCCTTGGCAAAGCCGTGGTACCAGGAGCCGGTGAACTCGTTGCGGACGTAGTGGACCGAACCCCCAAAGCCGGCGACGTCCTGGGAAACGGTGAATTCGAAGCCGCGCGTCGGGTCTATCGGGTCGTTCAGCTTGTCGACACGCAAGCTGTAGCCAAGCTGCGAGGTCAGATAGGAACCGCGCTGCTCGCAAAGCGCGATCGACACCAGCTCCGCCCCCGGCACGCACAGTGAGTTGCTGACGATCACATCGTCGGTGCGGATAGTGTAACGCGGGGTAATGAAGCTCGTCTGCGTCAGCGGAAAGCCGAGCCGCAGATTCAGGCCCACCGAAGAAGTATCGTAGGACGAGTACTGGGCGAAGTTGTAGCGCTGGGCGTAGATGTCGAAGCCGGCGGCCAGACTTCGATTGAGGAAATACGGGTTAGTGAAGGAGATGTCTGCTTCCTGCTGCAGGGAGCCGGCCTCGAGCCTGAGGGCCAGGTTCTCACCCCGACCGCGGAAATTGCTCTGGGTGATGCCGACGTCGGCGATCAGCTTGTCGATGGAGCTGTAGCCGGCGCTGAAGCTGAGCTGGCCAGTGGGCTGCTCCGTGACCCTCACCTGCAGGTTGGTTCTGTCGGGGGCCGAACCCGGGGTCGTCTGGATGTCGACATCCTTGAAGAAACCCAGGGCCTTGATGTTGGTCTTGGACCGATCGACCAGGGCGCGGTTGTAGGCGTCCCCTTCCTGCACGATCATCTGCCGCCGGATCACTTCATCCAGGGTGTTGGTGTTGCCGACGATGTCAATGCGGCCGATGTAGACGCGCGGCCCCTCCTTGACGTCGAAGGTGACGTCGACGGTGTGCTTGACCCGGTCGGGCGTGTAGTCGGGCCTGACATCGACAAAGGCGAACCCGGCCGCGCCGGCGGCGAAGGTCAGCGCGTCGGTCGCCTGCTCGATCTTCTGGTCCTGATAGACCTGGCCCTCCTTGATCGGGAGCAGCTGACGCAGAATGTCGCCGTTGAGTTTCTTGAGCTCCGTCTGAACCCGGATCTTGCCGAACCGATATTTCGGCCCCTCATCTACAGTGTAGGTGACGGAGAAGCCGTTCTTGTCCGGCGCCAGCTCGGCGACCGAAGAGATCATCCTGAAATCGTAATAGCCGCGATTGCGGTAGAACTTGCGGAGCTGCTCGCGGTCGTACTCGATGCGGTCGGGGTCGTAGTTGTCGTTGGACGAGAAGAATTTCCACCAGGCGCTCTGCTTGGTGACGATGACCCCGCGGAGGTCGCCGTTCGAGTACTGTTGGTTGCCGAGGAAGTTGATGCCGATGATGCCGCTCTTTGGCCCTTCGTGGATCTCGAAGATCAGGTCGACGCGCCGCTGTGGGAGCTGCACGATCTTGGGGGTAACGGTCGCCGAGATGCGTCCCTCGCGGCGATAGAGCTCGACGATCCGCTCGACGTCCTCCTGCACCCGGGCGCGCGTGAAGATGCCGCGGGGCCGCACCTGGACCTCGTCGCGAAGCTTGTCCTCCTTGATGCTGGAATTGCCCTCGAAAAGGACGCGGTTGATGATCGGGTTCTCGATCACCTGGATGATCAGATCGGTCCCCTGGAGCTCGATCTTCACGTCCGAAAACAAGCCGGTGCGAAACAGGGTCTTCAGCGCCGTGTCGATCTTCGCCGAGTCGACCTGGTCGCCGACAGCGATCGGCAGGTAGGAGATGATGGTCTCGGCGTCGATGCGCTCGTTTCCCTGGACAACGATGCGGCCAACGATCCCCGTCTGCTGCGCCTGAGCCAGCACGGGGGCCGGGAGGGCGGCGATGCCGCCGACGAGCAGGGCAAGGCTGGAGACGAGCGCGACGCTGCGGACGCGGTGACTTCTCATCGTGTCGGCCATCAGAAGCGCGCTCGCCGTCAGGAAAACAGGCTGCCGAACAGGGAGTGGAACAGGCGCAGCTGTCGCAGATCGTTGAAGGTGGCGAACAACATCAATCCTACCAGCAAAGCAAGACCCGCGCGGTAGCCCGCGGCCTGGACGCCGGCGGCGAGCGGCCGCCGCGCTACCCCCTCGTATGCGTAGAAGAGCAGGTGGCCCCCATCGAGCACCGGCACCGGCAGGAGGTTGAGCAGCCCGACGCTGACCGAGATGAAGGCGGCCAGCTGCAGCAGGAAGAAGGCGGCCGCGAACACGAAGCTCACCTGTTCCTGCTGGGCCACGATCTCGGCCCGGTGGGTGACGGCGCCAGAGGCGTGCAGCATGCCCACAAAGCTGTGCAGCTGCAGAGGCGACACTTGGCCGCTCAGGATCCGGCCCAGGTAATAGACCGTGGTCGAGGTGACCTCCCAGGTTTTCCGCACTCCCAGTTCGACGGCCTGGGCCGGGTCGACCCGCACCGTCCTGCCACCGCGGGCCAGGAGTCCCAGCCGTCCAACCAGCTGGCTGCCGCCGAACGGACTCGACTCGCGCACCGCTTCTGGGCGGACGATAAGGTGCAAGGGCCGGCCGGCGCGATCCAGGCCGATGTCAATGGGAACGCCTTGCCGGAACTGCACATAGAACTGCAGATCCTCAAAGCTCCGCACCGGGTGGCCATCGGCCGACGTCAGCCGGTCACCTGCCTGAAAACCGGCCTGCTGAGCGGGACTCCCGGGCATCACCTCGAAGACGCGCGTCGAGGTCACCTGGAGACCGAAGACCGCGAAGAAGACGGCGAAAAGCAGGATGGCGAGCAGGAAGTTAGCCACCGGTCCTGCGGCGACGACGAGCGCGCGCTGCCATACCGGCTTGAAGTGCAGGTACTTTCGTTCCGCGCCGGGACCTTCGGCGGCGATGATGGCGGCGCGCATCTGCGCCAGGTCGGTCTGATCAGGAACACTGGCGATGTTGTCGTCGCCGGCGAAACGGACATAGCCGCCGAGCGGCAGCCAGGCGATCCGCCACTCGGTGCCGGCGCGGTCGCGCCAGGCGGCGATGGCCCGGCCAAAACCGATCGAAAACCTGTCGACTGAGACCCCGAAAGCGCGCGCCGCCATGAAGTGACCTGCCTCGTGCACGGTGACGATCAGTGTGATGACCAGCAGAAAGGGAACGAGATCGGTCGCCGCCTTCTCGAAAAGACCAATCATTCCGGCGAGATCTCCCGGCCCGAAGCTCTAGTGTCCCGAGTCCGAAGCTCGCAAGTGCATCGGGCGAGCGTTCGACGAACTTCGGACTCGAAAGGACACTAGAAAACCAATGATTCTAGTGTGGTCTACGGATTCGAAGTTCGCCACTTAAGGACGCCCCAAACAGCAGGCGAACTTCGAATCCACCACGCTAGGGCTTGCGCTCGAAACGGGACAGGACTTGGGCGGCCGATTGCCGCGCCGAAGCGTCGATCCCGAAAGCCCATTCCACCGGATCGCCGCCGTTGCAGCCGGCCAGCGCGCCCTGGGCGGCCATATCCTCGAGGGTGGCGTCGACCGTCCGGGCGATATCCAGAAAACCGATGCGGCCATCGAGAAAGGCTTCGACGGCGGTCTCATTGGCGGCGTTCATGGCCGCCGGGGCGCCGCCGCCGCTCCTCAGCGCCTGGCGGGCGATCGCCAGCGCCGGGAATCGAGCCTCGTCGGGCTTCGCGAAGGTGAGCTGGCCCATGGCCGCAAGGTCGAGCTTGGGAGCGGTCCAGGCCAAGCGTTCGGGCCAGGCGAAGGCGCAGGCGATCGGGGAGCGCATGTCCGGAGGTCCCAGCTGCGCCAAGGTCGAACCATCGGCGTACTCCACCATGCTGTGGACCACCGACTGAGGATGGATCAGCACCTCGATGCGCTCCGCGCCCATGCCGAAGAGGTACGACGCCTCGACCATCTCCAGGCCCTTGTTCATCATCGTGGCCGAGTCGACCGAGATCTTGGCCCCCATGCTCCAGTTGGGATGAGCCACGGCCTGGCTGGGCGTCGCCGCCGCCATGGCCTCCAAGGACCAGGTGCGGAACGGTCCGCCCGACGCGGTAAGGACGAGCTTTGTCACCCGGTCGGCGTTGGCGGGCTGGAACACCTGGAAGATGGCCGAGTGCTCTGAGTCCACCGGGATCACCGAGCCGCCGGCCTTGCGCGCGATCGCCAGCAACGCCGGCCCGGCGCAGACCAGGCTCTCCTTGTTCGCCAAGGCGATGATGGCCCCGGTCCTGGCGGCCGCCAGTGTCGGCGCCAGCCCGGCCGCGCCGACGATCGCCGACATCACCCAATCGGCGCCTCTCGCCGCCGCCTCGATGATGGCAGACTTGCCGGCGCGCGCCTCAACGCCGGCTCCGTTCAGCCGCTCCCGCAGCTCGGCGAGCCGGCTCTCGTCCTCGATGACCGCGAGCCTGGGCCGCCAGCGCCGCGCCTGATCGGCCAGCCGCTCGACATTGCGCCCCGCCGTCAGGGCGACGACCTCCACTCCGGTTCCCGAGCGTTCGAGAAGGTCGAGCGTGGAGACCCCGACCGAGCCTGTCGATCCGAGAATGGATACGGTTCGGGTCATCAGTGGGCCCAGCGCAGTTTCACGAACAGCCGGGCGAAGGCGAACACCATCACGGCGAACATGAGGCCATCGACCCGGTCCAGCAAGCCGCCATGACCCGGAATGAGATCGCCGGAGTCCTTTACCCCGTAGCGCCGCTTCAGCATGGATTCCCACAGGTCACCCGCCATCGTCGCCAAGCCTCCGGCAAGACCGATGAGGGCGGCGCCGGCCAGGGCCAGGCGCATGACGGCCGCGGCCGGGATGGCCACGCATACGGCCATGGCGCCCAGCAACCCGCCAATAAAGCCGGTCCAGGTCTTGTTGGGCGAAAACCTCGGCCACAGCTTGGGCCCTCTGAGGGTCGAGCCGACGACATAGGCGCACACGTCGGCGGCCCAGGTGGCAGCGAACAGCATCAGCACCCAGCCTCGGCCCTGAGGACTGTCCCGCAGCCAGGCGGTCACCAAGCCCGCGGGCGCGATGTAAAGGACGCCGTAGGCCGCGTCGGCGACGCGCGTGGTCCGCTGCGCCGCCAAGGCCGCCGCCAGAGCGCCGGCGCCGATGGCGGCCCACGCCGCCACCCAAAGGCCGGCGAAGGCCAGCAGGACCACGGCGACGACCGCGATCGCGCTCACGGCCGCAATGGGCGCGGGGCGCGCCGGGGCGATCATCCGCGCCCACTCGACGCACAGCCAGCCGGCGATCAGCGACACCAGGGTGATAAACGGGGCGCGCCACCAGGCGCCGAGGTCGAAGACCCAGACGGCCCAAAGCGCTATCGAGGCCAGGATGGCGGCGGAGACGATCCGCGCGCCGAAGTTCCGCCAGTCGACACGGCTAACCCGCGGCAACGACGTCATCGAGGGGGACTGCGCCGAAGCGGCGCTCGCGTGAATGGAATTCGCTTACCGCCGCGGCCAGGTGCTCGGGCCCGTAGTCGGGCCAATAGACATCCTGGAAGACGAGTTCGGCGTAGGCGCACTCCCACAGGAGGAAATTGGAGAGGCGACGTTCGGAGGCGGTGCGGATGATGAGATCGGGCGGCGGCGAGGCTGCGGTGGAGAGGTGCCGTTCGAACAGGGCTTCGTCCAGGTCCCGGGCCCGCGCCTGGCCAGCCTCGACCGCTTCGGCGAACTTGCGGGCGGCATCGGTGATGTCGGCCCGGCCGCCGTAGTTGAAAGCCACCTGCAGGTGGAAACGGGTGTTGTGGGCGGTGCGCCCCTCGGCTTCGCGCACAATGGCGAGGATGTCGGGCTCGAGCCCGGTCCGCCGGCCGACGATGCGAACGCGCACGCCGTTCTCCTCGAGTCTCGCCAGGTCACTCTCGAAGTAGGCACGCAGCAGGCTCATCAGCTCCGAGATCTCGGGGGGCGGCCGGCGCCAGTTCTCGGTCGAAAAACCAAAGACCGTGAGCCGATCGATGCCGAGGTCCGGGGCGCTCTCGACGGTGCGTCTGAGAGCCGCAACGCCGGCGCGGTGCCCGAAGGCGCGCGGCAGACCCCGGCGCTTCGCCCAGCGGCCGTTACCGTCCATGATGATGGCCACGTGCAGCCCTGCGCCCGGTTGCGGCCCAAGCCCCTGTTGAGCGCCACTCAGCTGCGACATGGCTGGTTCCTTCGCGCCCCGCATTCGCATCGAGACCCACAGATCCTGGTCAGATCTGCATGATCTCCTGTTCCTTGGCGGCCAGGGTCTCGTCGACATGGCCCACGGCCTCGTCGGTCAGCTTCTGCAGGTCGTGCTCGAGTCGCCTGTGGTCGTCCTGGGTGATCACCGCCTGCTTCTCGGCATGCCGCAGCTCCTCCATGGCCTCGCGGCGGACGTTGCGCACCGCCACGCGCTGCTGCTCGGCGTAGCGGCCAGCGAGCTTGGCAAGCTCGCGCCGGCGTTCTTCGGTCAAGGGCGGAATGGGAATCCGAAGGTTCTGGCCCTCGACCACCGGGTTGAGCCCCAGGCCGGAGGCGCGGATCGCCTTCTCCACTGATACGACGACGCCCTTGTCCCAGACGTTCACCAGGACGGTGCGCGGGTCGGGCACGGTGACGGCGCCGACCTGGTTGATGTGCATGCGCGCCCCGTACGCTTCCACTTGCACCTGGTCGAGCAGGCTGGCGGAGGCGCGCCCGGTCCGCAAAGACGCGAACTCATCGCGCAGCGCGCCGACAGCCTTTTCCATGCGGGCCTTGTACTTGGAAAGATCGGGTGTGGTCGTGGCCGCCATGACGGTTCCTCCTCACGCGGCTTCCTGGCCGTGCCAAATGGTGGTGTGCAAAGCCTCGCCGCGCAGCACTTTGAGCAGATTTCCGCGCTCGCGGATCGAGAAGATCACGATCGGTATGTCGTTGTCGCGCATCAGGCTGATCGCCGAAGCGTCCATGAATCTCAAGTCCCTGGCCAGGACCTCCTGATAGGTGACGTGCTCCAGCCGGCGCGCCTGCCGATCCTTCTTCGGATCGGCGGTGTACACGCCATCGACGCTGGTGCCCTTGAGCAAGGCGTCGCACCCCATTTCGGCGGCGCGCAGGGCGGCGGGCGTATCGGTAGTGAAGAATGGCGCGCCCAGGCCGGCGGCGAAGATCACCACCCTGCCCTTCTCCAGATGCCGCAAGGCGCGTCGGCGGATGTACGGTTCGCACACGGCATCCATGGGGATGGCCGACTGCACCCGGGTGTCGACGCCGCGCTTCTCCAGGGCGCTCTGGATCGCCAGCGCGTTCATGACCGTGGCCAGCATGCCCATGTAGTCGGCGCTGGCCCGCTCCATGCCGCGCCCGGCCATCGACACGCCGCGGAAGATATTGCCTCCGCCGACGACGAGGCAGAGTTCGAATTCCGCCGCCACGACCGCGGCAATATCTTCGGCCACGGCGTCGAGGGTCGCCATGTCGATGCCGAACGGAGCATCGCCCATGAGCACCTCGCCGGAGACCTTCAGCAGGACCCGGCGATAGGGTGAGCGCGCCCGCGTCACAGGCGCGAACCGGCGGGCGTGGCGGGACTCATGACGGGCACCATAATGACGGCGAAGGCCGCCGTCGAACGGCGCGAGAGCCGCTCCGCCTCGAATCGGCGCTGGGTCAGCTCGCCGTCGTGAGCGCCGCCACCTCGGCGGCGAAGTCGCCTCCGCCGCCCTTGTCCACGCCTTCGCCGAGCGCCAGGCGGGCGAAGGCGGCGACGCGGATGGGCGCGCCGATCCGCTTGGCCTCGGCCGCCACCAGCTGCTCGATCGTCTGATCGGGATCGCGCACATAGGCCTGCTTCAAGAGCACCGCCTCTTCGTAGAACTTGCGCAGCCGCCCCTCGACCATCTTCTCCACCACGGCCGGCGGCTTGCCCGAGCTCAACGCTTGTTCCGAAAAGACGGCGCGTTCGCGCTCCACCGCCGCCGGATCGAGATCCTCGACCGAGACCGACAATGGCGAAGCGGCGGCCACGTGCATGGCGATGTTGCGGGCCAGCTCCTGCAGGGCGGCGCGATCGCCAGCGCCTTCGAGGGCGACCATGACGCCGATGCGGCCGAGGTCCGCGGAACCGGCGACCGCGCCATGGAGGTAGGCGCCGACGGCGCCGCTCTCGACGGTGAGGCGGGCGAAGCGGCGCAGGACGATGTTCTCGCCGATGGTGGCGATCAGGTCGGTCACCGCGTCGGAGACGGCGCCATCGCCCAGGGACGCGGCGCGCAGCGTCTCGACATCGCCGTCGACGTCGAGGGCCGCAGCGGCGATCCGGCGCGCCAGGCTCTGGAAGTTGTCGTTGCGGGCGACGAAGTCGGTCTCGGCGTTCAACTCGATCAAAGCCGCCGCCATGCCCTGGCCGCGGCTCTTGGAGGCGAAAGCGATCAGGCCCTCAGCGGCGACGCGCTCGGCCTTCTTGGCCGCCTTGGAAAGCCCCTTGGCGCGCAGCCAATGGATGGCGGCTTCGGCATCGCCGCCGCTCTCCTGCAAGGCCTTCTTGCAATCCATCATGCCCGCGCCGGTCTTTTCGCGCAGGTCCTTCACCATACCCGCCGTGACTTCGGCCATGGTCCGCTCCTTGAAGTCCTAGGTTTCGTCGCCGGCGGGTTCCGCAGGGGGCCCGCCGACGCGCGTGTTCAATCGTCCGCCGTCGCCTCGGCGATCGCCTCGGCCGCCGCAGCGGTAGGCGCCGCCTCTTCCGGCGTCGGCTCGCCTTCCTTCAGCAGTTCCAGCTCCGCAGGAATTTCGACCGCCTCCTCGGCGGCCGGCTGCTCCGGCTCGGGCGCCGCCTTAGCCGCTCGCTTGCGTGGCGCCGGCTCGGCCTTCTCCTCGGCGACCCCCTTTTTCGGCGCAGGCTCGACCTTCTCCTCGGCCGCGCGTTTGCGAAGAGCCGGCTCGACCGGCGCCTCGGCCGCGCCGATGTCGACGCCCATGGCGGCCTGGCCCTCGGTCAGGCCGTCGAGCACCGCATCGGCGACGAGATCGCAATAGAGCTGGATGGCGCGGGCGGCGTCGTCATTCCCCGGCACCGGGAAACTGATCCCCATCGGGTCGCTGTTGGTGTCCAGGACTGCGATCACCGGGATGTTGAGCTTGCGCGCTTCCTGAACGGCGATGGCTTCCTTGTTGGTGTCGATGACGAACATCAGATCCGGGATGCCGCCCATGTCCTTGATGCCGCCCAGCGACAGTTCCAGCTTGTCGCGCTCGCGCGTGAGCTGCAGCAGCTCCTTCTTGGTGCGCCCGCCGCCGCCCTCGGCTTCGAGCAGGGCTTCGAGCTCGCGCAGGCGCGCGATCGAGGCCGAGATGGTGCGCCAGTTGGTCAGGGTGCCGCCGAGCCAGCGGTGGTTGACGTAGTACTGGGCGCAGCGCTTGGCCGCGGTGGAGATGGGGTCGGAGGCCTGCCGCTTGGTGCCCACGAACAGCACCCGCCCGCCCGCCGCGGCGACATCCCTGACCTTGACCAGAGACTGGTGCAGCAAGGGCATGGTCTGGGAAAGATCGATGATGTGGATGTTGGAGCGCGAGCCGAAGATGTAGCGCTCCATCTTCGGATTCCACCGGTGCGTATGGTGGCCGAAGTGCGCGCCCGCCTCCAGGAGCTGGCGCATGGTGAAGTCTGGCAAAGCCATTGTGTAAGACGCGTCCTTTATCCGGTTGAAAGCCTCTGCGGGCCAAACCCCCCGGAAAGCCGGGAGGACCGGAACGGCCGGGCGCGAGGACTTACCCGCGTCTAGCCGAACGCCCGCATGCGAGATGGCGGCCCAGATAATGGGCGGGGCGCCTAAGCGCAAGCTCAGCTACACGTCTTCCAGCAGCGCCACGCCGGGCGCAGCGCGCAGGGCGCCGCGGTGGGCGGGGTCGAGATTGTAGCGCCCCGGCAGGCGGATCTCGATCTCGCGGCCGCCGGCGAGCGGGGCGACGACGCTCACCGCGCCACCCCCCGCCTCGACGCCGGCAAGATGGCTGACGAGGTTCTCGAGGCGCACCGACGCGGGCGAAAGACGCAGGCGGACCGCCCCGGCATGCTTCTCCAGCGTCTTCTGCAGCGGTTCGGCGTCGTCGCCAAAGAAGCGGACGTCGCCGTCCGCGGCCTTGGCCCGAACCTTGACGATCACGGCGGCGCCTGGCTCGAGGATTTCACGGCAACGACGCAGCACGTCGCCCTGGAACCGGACCTCGTAGGCGCCGGTGGGATCGGAGAGGGCCACGAAGGCGAAGCGGGAGCCGTCCTGGACCGAGGTGCGCTCCTGGCGGCGACGGACGATGCCGGCCATGCGGAAGGCGTCGGCGCCGGCGGCGACTTTCGGCAGCGCCTCGGCCAGCAGCTGCGCCCCGCGTCGGCGCAGCACCGCCCCCATGTCCTGCAGCGGGTGGCCGGAAAGGTAGAAGCCGACGCCGGCCAGCTCCTCGTCCAGCTGCTGCACCGGGTTCCACGGGGGTGTAGCCGGCAGGGCCGGACGAACCGCGTCGGCGGCGGCGGCGAACAGGCTTTCCTGGGCGGCGGCGCGATCGGCGCTGAGGCTCTGGGCGTAGGCGATCAGCTGCTCGGCGCTGGCGACGATCTGGGCCCGATTGGGATGGATCGGATCGAAGGCGCCGGCGCGGGCCAAGGTTTCCAGGGCGCGCTTGTTCACCTGGCGCGGATCCACCCGCTCGACGAAATCGAAGATGTCGGCGAAGCGGCCGCCGGCGCGGCGCACCTCGACCAGTTGCTCCATGGCGGCGAGGCCGACGTTGCGGATCGCCCCCAGGGCGTAACGCACCGCCCCGCCCTCGACCGAGAAATCGGCTTCGGAGGCGTTCACGTCCGGCGGCCGGATGGCGACGCCGTGGTCGCGGGCGTCCTGGTAGAAGACGGCGAGCTTGTCGGTGTTCGAGATGTCGAGGCTCATGGACGCGGCGAAGAACTCCACCGGCGCGTTCGCCTTGAGCCACGCCGTCTGGTAGGCGATCAGGGCGTAGGGCGCGGCGTGACACTTGTTGAAGCCGTAGCCGGCGAACTTGGCCATGCGCTCGAACATCGCCTCGGCGGTCGGCTGATCCAGACCCCGCTCGACCGCGCGGCCGACAAATCTGGCGTGATGCTCGGCCATTTCCTTGGGCTTCTTCTTGCCCATGGCGCGCCGCAGCAGATCCGCTTCGCCCAGAGTGTAGCCCGCCAGGATCTGGGCGATCTGCATCACCTGTTCCTGGTAGACGATGACGCCGTAGGTCTCCGCCAGCGTCGATTCCAGACCGGGCAGGATGTTCGCCGGCCGCCGTTCCATCTTGCAGTCGACGTAATCGTCGATCGAATCCATCGGTCCCGGTCGAAAGAGCGAGATGAGGGCGGTGATCTCCTCGAGGGAGGATGGCCGAAGCTTGCGCAGAGTGTCACGCATGCCCGCGCTTTCCATCTGGAACACCCCTACCGTGCGGCCGGCGGAAAGCAGTTCGTAGGCGGGCGGGTCATCGAGGGGCAGGGCGGCCAGATCGAGCCCCGCCCCGCGCAGCTCCATCAGCTTCACCGCTCGGCGCAGGACGGTGAGGGTCTTCAGGCCGAGGAAGTCGAACTTCACCACGCCCGCGCTTTCGACCCACTTGACGTTGAACTGCGTCGCCGGCAGCGGCGAGCGCGGATCACGATAGAGCGGGATCAGCTCCGTGAGCGGCCTGTCGGCGATGACGACGCCGGCGGCGTGGGTCGAGGCGTTGCGGTAGAGGCCTTCGAGCTGCTGGGCGATGGCGAGGGCGTCGGCCACGGCCGGGTCATCGCGGCAGGCCGCCTGCAGCCTCGGCTCGCCGGCGATCGCCTGGGCGAGGCTCACTGGGTTGGCGGGATTGTTGGGGATCATCTTGGCCAGGCGGTCGACCTGCCCCAGCGGCAGCTGCATGACCCGGCCGACGTCGCGGACGACCGCGCGCGCCTGCAAGCTGCCGAAGGTGATGATCTGCGCCACCCGATCGGCGCCGTACTTGCCCTGGACGTAGGAGATGACCTCGTCGCGGCGCTCCTGGCAGAAGTCGATGTCGAAGTCCGGCATCGACACCCGCTCCGGATTGAGGAAGCGCTCGAAGAGAAGCCCGAACTTCAGCGGATCGATGCCGGTGATCAGCAGTGACCAAGCCACCGCCGAGCCCGCGCCAGAGCCCCGGCCCGGCCCCACTGGAATGTCGTGCGCCGCGGCCCACTTCATGAAATCCGAGACGATCAGGAAGTAGCCGGCGAAGCCCATCTTTTGGATGACGGCGATCTCGCGCTCGAGGCGTTCCCAGTAGGGGCGCTCGTCGCCATCAGGCGGAGGGGCTGAAGCCAGGCGCCGGCGCAGACCTTCGCGCGCCTGTTCGGCAAGCTCGTCCTCCTCGGTGCGTCCGGCGCCGGTGGGAAACCGCGGCAGGATCGGGTCACGAGGCCGCACCATGAAGGCGCAACGGCGGGCGATCTCGAGGGTGTGGTCGCAAGCTTCGGGCACGTCGGCGAACAGGGCGCGCATGGCGTCGGCGCTCTTGAACCAGTGTTCGGCGGTGAGGCGGCGTCGATCGTCCTCGCCGACGAAAGTCCCGTCGGCGATGCATAAGAGGACATCGTGCGCCCGGCGCATGCGCGCGTCGGCGAAGCAGACGTCGTTGGTGGCGACGAGGGGAATGTCGCGGGCATAGGCGTGGCCGATCAGCCCATGCTCGGCGGCCGCTTCTTCTTCGAGACCGTGGCGCTGCAACTCGATGTAGAGCCGATCACCGAAGGCCTCGCGCATCTCATCGAGGGCAGCTTCGCCCTCAGCATGGCGACCGGCCGCCAGCAGTGGATCGATGGGCCCGTCCGGTCCGCCCGAGAGCAGTAGCAGGCCGGTTGAGCGCTCGGCCAGCGTGCGCCAGGAGACGTGCGGCGCCTCATGGCCATCGACGCCGAGATAGGCGGCGGTGGAGAGTTCGCACAGGTTGCGCCAGCCTTCCTCGTTCTGCGCCAGCAGCACGAGCGTAGGCGTGAGCGCGAATCGACCCTTGCGGCCCTCGCCAATGCCCAAGACCGGCAGGGCGCAGCCGATGATGGGCTGCACGCCGGCGCCCTTGCAGGCCACCGAGAACTCGAGCGCTCCGAAGAGATTGGCGCGATCGGCGATGGCCACGGCCGGCATGGCCTCGGCCCGCGCCAGCTGGGCGATGGTCTCGCAGCGGATCGCCCCTTCCAGCAGGGAAAAGGCCGAGCGGACCCGCAGATGAACAAAACCGCCGGTCTCGTCCGGCGCGTCGAGATGTTCCGAATCTCCCATAGCCGGCGTCTTTCGTAAGCGAACGCCGGCGCGAGGCAAGGCGGAAGGCGGTCCAGGCGCGTTGAGGCGCTCTGGGGCGTTCAGACCCGCGCGGCGCGGGACGGCGTCACCGCCTCCACCCGACCGTCGCGAATGGCGACCACCCGGTCCATTGCCCGGGCGAGTTCCAGGTTATGGGTGGCGATGAGGGCGGCGACGCCGCCGCCGTGGACCGCTTGGCGCAGGGCTGCGAACACCGTTTGCGAGGCCTGACTGTCGAGGTTCCCCGTGGGCTCGTCGGCCAGCAGCAGCCGCGGCCGGTTCGCCAGGGCGCGGGCCACGGCGACGCGCTGTTGTTCGCCGCCCGACAGCTGCGCCGGCTGATGATCGAGTCGTTCGGCCAGGCCCATGGCAACAAGGAGCCCGCGGGCGCGGGCACGCGCCGCCGCCCGCCCGGCACCGGCGATCATCAACGGCAGGGCGACGTTGTCGAGCGCGGTCAACTCCGGCAGCAGGTGGTGGAACTGATAGACGAAGCCGATCGCCGACAGGCGAATGCGGGTGCGCTCGCGATCGGAAAGGCCGCTGCAGTCCCGGCCCTCGATGTAGATGCGTCCGCCGGTCGGATGCTCGAGCAGGCCGGCGGCGTGCAGGAGCGAAGATTTGCCTGATCCGGAAGGGCCGATGAGACCCACGACCTCGCCGGCCGCGACGTCCAGATCCACCCCGCGGAGCACCACGAGGGGGCCGGTTCCGGTCACGTAGGTGCGCGCCAAAGAGCGGACCTGAAGGACCGGCTTATTCATAGCGGAGCGCTTCGACAGGATCGAGCCTGGAAGCCTGTAGGGCCGGCGGCAAAGTGGCGAGGAACGAGGCCACCATAGCCCACAGCGTGACGATGACCACTTCGCTCCAGTCGATCTTCGCCGGCACGTGCGCCAGGAAGTAGATATCCGGATTGAAGACCTGGGTGTGCGTGACCCATTCCACGAAATTCTGGATCGCGCCGATGTTCAGGCAGAAGAGTACTCCCAGGAGGATGCCGAACGCCGTCCCCAGCGCGCCGATGACCGCGCCCGACATGAAGAAGATGCGCAGGATCGCGCCGCGGCCCGCGCCCATTGTCCGCAGAATGGCGATGTCGCGGCCCTTGTTCTTTACCAGCATGACCAGGCCCGAGATGATGTTCATGGCCGCGATCGCGACGATGATCATCAGGATCATGCGCATGACGTTGCGCTCCACCTGAAGGGCGTTGAAGTAGGCGCGGTTTTTCTGGGTCCAGTCGCTGACTACCGCGCCGGCGCCGGCGGCCCGCGCCAGGGTCTGGCGCAGCTGCGGCGCCTTGTCGGGATCGGCGAGCTTGACCTCGATGAAGTCCACCCCTTGGCCGCGGCCGAACAGCAGCTGCGCCTCGGCGAGCGGCATGTAGACGAAGGCTTGGTCGTATTCGCTCATGCCCACCGAGAAGAGCCCGCCCACGACATAGGTCTTCTGCACCGGCACGCTGCCAAAGGCGGTGGCCTCGGCGGCGGGCGAGACGATGGTGATCGGATCGCCTGGCCCGACCCCCAGCGTCTGCGCGAGCTTGACCCCAACAAGCAGCATCGGGGCGTCTGGATCGCGACCGAAAAGGCTCAGCGCCCCGGGGGGATTGATGTTGCGGGCGACGATCGGGGTAGCGGCGAGGTCTGCGGGCCGTATGCCGCGGACGACCGCCCCCGCGGCCCCTCCCGGGCCCTGCGCCAGCGCTTCGGATTCGACCACCGGGACCGCCTGGACGACACCAGGCACGGCGCGCAGCCGCGCCACCACGGAGTCCATCTCGGCCGCCGACATCGGCGGCATGGCGACAAAGGCGTGTCCGTTGAACCCCAGGATCTTGCCGACGAGCTCGGTGCGAAAGCCGTTCATGATCGACATGGTGATCACCAGCGCCGCCACAGCCAGGGCGATGGCGATAAAGGAGATGGCGGAGATCAGGGCGACCCCGCCTTGTCGGCGGCGCGCCAGCAGATACCGGGCGGCCATCGCCCGCTCCCAGGCGGAAAAAGGGGCCGCGCCCGTCAACCGCGCAGCCGGTCCAGGGCCTCGGCCAACGGCAGGGTCCAGCGCTCTCCGTCGGCGCGCCGCTTCAACTCCACCCGCCCGTCGGCAAGGCCGCGGGGCCCGATGATGAGCTGCCAGGGCAGGCCGATCAGGTCCATGGTGGCGAACTTGGCGCCAGCCCGCTCCTCGGTGTCGTCGAGCAACGGCTCCTTGCCGGCGGCTCCGAGCGCGTCATAGGCGGCCGCGCAGGCGGCGTCCGTCGCCGCATCCCCCGGGCGCAGATTGATGATTCCGGCCCCGAACGGAGCGACCGGCTCGGGCCAGATGATGCCGGAGTCGTCGTGGCTGGCCTCGATGACCGCGCCGACGAGCCGGGAGACACCGACGCCGTAGCTCCCCATCTGCACGTAGTGTTCGACCCCGTCGGGGCCGCTGACGGTCGCCTGCATCGGACGCGAATACTTGTCGCCGAAGAAGAAGGTCTGGCCGACCTCGATGCCGCGCGCCTCGAGCCGGTCTTCGGGTGCGGTCTGGCGCAGGTAGCGCGCCTCGTCATGGACGTCTTGGGTGGCGGCGTAGTGTCCCGTCCACGCGCCCACGATGCCGCTCAGGTCGCCGTCGTAATCGAGGTCCGCGCCCGGGATGGGCGCCTCGAGCAGGCGCCGGTCGAGATAGACCGCCGATTCCCCGGTCTTGGCCAGCACGATGAACTCGTGGCTGAGCTCGCCGCCGATGGGGCCGCTCTCGGCCTGCATCGGGATCGCCTTGAGCCCCATGCGGTCGAAGATGCGCAGATAGGCGACGAACATCCGGTTGTAGGCGCGCCGGCCGCCTTCTTCGTCGAGATCGAAGGAATAGGCGTCCTTCATCAGGAACTCGCGCCCACGCAGGACGCCGAACCGGGGCCGGAGCTCGTCCCGGAATTTCCACTGGATGTGGTAGAGGTTCTTCGGCAGCTCCTTGTAGGAACGGACATAGGCGCGGAAGATTTCCGTGATCATGTCCTCGTTGGTGGGGCCGTAGAGCATCTCGCGATCGTGGCGGTCGCGGATGCGCAGCATTTCGGCCCCGTAGGCGTCGTAGCGCCCGGTCTCGCGCCACAGGTCGGCAAGCTGGAGCGTCGGCATGAGCAGTTCGATAGCGCCGGCCCGATCCATCTCCTCGCGGACAATGTTCTCGATCTTCAGCAGCACCCGCCGCCCGAGCGGAAGCCAGGCGTAGATGCCGGCCGCCTCCTGGCGCAGCATGCCGGCGCGCAACATCAGCCGGTGGGAGGCGACCTGGGCCTCCGCCGGCGTGTCCCTAAGGACGGGCAGGAAGTAGCGCGACAGACGCATCTCTACCGACGAGGACCGCTGGACTCGAGGAGCGCTGTCAGAGATTCGGCAACCGAACCCAATGGAACCGCAAGGCCAACCATAACAGGCCAAACAATAGCGCCGCGACCCAGGTGGTGGTGATGAACTTGCGCTTCAGCTTCGGATCCACCGGCGAGGCCGGATCGCCGCCGCCCGGCACGTCGATGCCCTCCTCCCAGTGCGAGCGCACCCCGATCGGCAGGATCGCGAACAGCGACACCCACCAGATGGTGAGATAGGCGGCGATCGCGGTGGGCAGGCTCACGTCAGTGGCCCGTTGGCGTCTGCATCAATTCGACGAGCACGCCGCCCATGTCCTTGGGGCTGACGAAGATCACGGGCGTGCCGTGCGCCCCGATCCTGGGCTCGCCATCGCCGAGCACGGTCGCGCCCTTGGAGCGCATGTGCTCGCGCGCAGCGATGATGTCGTCCACCTCGAAGCAGACGTGGTGCTGGCCGCCGCGCGGGTTGCGCTCCAGAAAACGAGCGATTGGGGAGGCTTCGCCCAGAGGTTCGAGCAGCTCGATCTGCGAGTTGGCGATGTTGACAAAGGAGACCGTGACAC
The DNA here is from genome assembly GCA_035946795.1 of Caulobacteraceae bacterium. Taxonomy (GTDB): domain Bacteria; phylum Pseudomonadota; class Alphaproteobacteria; order Caulobacterales; family Caulobacteraceae; genus Acaudatibacter. The sequence continues at coordinate 55,666 of DASYYX010000045.1, forward strand.
CCTGCTCGGGCAGGGCCCGTTTTCCCGTGATCGCGGTGGCGCCGAGCACGTCCCGGTAGAGGCGCCACGACTCCTCGATCGAGGGCGTGGCCACGCCGACATGATTGAGCCTACCGATCATCTCGGGGCGCGGGTTAGCACCGATGATGGCCGCGGGAAAGAATGGCCGAGAGCAAACGCGATTTCAAAAAAAGCAACGCCGCCGGTCCTCTTCGCAGGAGGACCGACGGCGTCCTGAATAAAGGGACCTGGCTTAGCTCGTCAGGCGAGATTGAGGCTCAAGCGACGGCGGCGCAGGGCGTAGCCCGCAAGGCCGAAGCCGGCAATGAGCATGGCCCAGGCGCTGGGCTCGGGCACAGCCGAGACGCCGCCCGAAATCGTCCCGCTCGCCGGCGCCTTGATCTCGAGGTAGTAGTTACCGGGCGTGAAGTTCCAGGCGAAGGTCGGCGCATTCGTCGCCGCACCGGAACTCATCAGGAGGGTGCCACTACCCGGCGCCCCCGAAAAGAGGCTGTAGCTGATCGCGATCGGCCCGCTCCTGCTGGCCTCCTGCATCTGCGTCAGCGCGTTGGTAGCCACCGAGTCGGTGAAGGTGAAATCGTAGGTCACCCCGCCGGTCGCAACCGTCGCGGGAACGGAAAGCTCAGCCCCGGGCGTCAGAGGCCCGCCGAGCATGGCAAAAGTCGTGGCCGAGGCAGGCGCGGCGACGGCCGCGAGCGCCACGGCGGCGCCAGCAATGGTGAAAGCGCGCAAAGCGGTATTCATGTTCAGGTCCCTTCCCCTTCCTCCTGAGGCGCGCACAGCGCCCGCAGCAATCCGAAAATGCCCATAACACCGGTCATAAATGGCCGGCAATCCAGGACAACCTGGACGCGAGCAAATTGTTCACCTTGTTCGGGCGCTCGCCGCGAAGAATTTTCGGTCTTGATCCAAACCCGCTCAGGTTGAACCGAATTGGATCCTCCCCCATCGCGAGATGGGGAGGGGACCGGCAGAGCCGGTGGAGTGAGGGAGCGCAGGCGCACGCCGGTTGCCCCTCCACCACTTCGTGGTCCCCCTGCGGGGGGAGGATCTGACTCGGCCTAGCGAATGCCGCTCTAGACCCGGACGACCACGGTCTCGACCACCGGCCGGCGTTTCCAGATCCGGAAGGCAGCCTTCTTGAGCGCCCGGCCGACGGCGCTCTCCACCGCCTCGTCGTCACCACGATCGTCGCCGGAAAGGTTCTGAAAGGCTCGGCGCGCCTCGTCCGCGATTTCGTCGAGGACCTCGTCCAGCTTGTCGTCGGTCTCGGTCGGGAGCCCCAAGCCGCGCAATTGGGGGCCGCCAACCAGGCGGCAGCGATCATCGACGACGACGGTTGCGGCGATCATGCCGTTGGCGGCGGCGTGGCGGCGCTCGCGCAGCGCCTGGCCATTTGACTCGGTGACGACGCCGGCGTCGATGAAGAGCCGCCCGGACGGGACCTCGTCGACGACCTCGGCCGCTCCCGGGGCGAGCCGCACCAAGTCGCCGTTGCGTGGCGCTATCGCCTGCGGAACCTGGAGATCGCGCGCCAGCGCCACATGCTCGAGCAAATGCCGGCGCTCCCCGTGCGTGGGCACGGCGATTTGCGGCCTCGCCCACTGGTACATGCGCGTCAGCTCCGCCCGGCAGGGGTGGCCGGAGACGTGCAGGCCCGGGTGGTCGCGGTCGGTGTAGAGGCGCACGCCGAGGTCGGCGAGCTTGTTCTGCAGATTGCGGATAGCGATCTCGTTCCCGGGGATCACCCGTGAGGAGAAGATGCAGGCGTCCCCGGCGCGAAGCCGGACGTGGGGGTGCGAGCCGTCGGCGATGCGGGCCAGGGCGGCGCGGGGCTCGCCCTGGCTTCCGGTGCACAGGAAGAGGACGTCGCGAGGCGGCAGGGCCGCCGCTTCCGCCTCCTCGAGAAAGGGGCCGGCGCCGGCCAGCAGGCCCACCGATTTGGCGGCCTCCGACATGCGGCGCATCGAGCGCCCGACCAGGCAGACGCGGCGGCCGTTGGCCTGGGCCGCGCCGATGATGCTTTCCATGCGCGCGACGTTGGAGGCGAAGCAGGCCGCGGCCACGCCCCCCTTTAGCTGTCCGATCACGGCTTCGAGGGTGGCGCGCGCCTGGGTTTCCGAGCCGGCCTCGCCATCGATGAAAACGTTGGTCGAGTCACAGACCATGGCCAGCACGCCCTCATCACCCAGGGCGCGGATGGCGGGCTCGTCGGTGACCGGGCCGGTGAGCGGATCGGGATCGATCTTCCAGTCGCCGGTATGGAGCACGGTCCCCAGCGGCGTGCGGATCGCCAGGCCGTTGGGCTCGGGGATCGAGTGCGTCAGCGTGATCAGGGAAATGCCGAAGGGGCCGAGCTGGAAGGTCCCCGACAGCGGAATTTCGGTGATCGGGGCGCGATCGACGAGGCCAGCCTCGCGCAGCTTTTCGCGCAGCAGGAAGGCGGTGAACGGCGTCGCATAGAGGCGCGCGCGCAGGCGCGGCCACAGCCAGGCCACGGCGCCGATGTGGTCCTCGTGGGCGTGGGTGAGGACGATGCCCAGGATGTCCTTCGCGTGTTCCTCGATGAAGGCCGGGTCAGGCAGGATCACCTCGACGCCGGGGGTGGTGTAGTCGCCGAAGGTGACGCCGAGATCGACCACGATCCATTGGCGCGCCCACGGCGGACCGTAGCCGTAGAGGTTGAAGTTCATGCCGATCTCGTTCGAGCCGCCGAGCGGCAGGAATACGAGCTCGTCGTCCTCTGACGGCGTCATCGCCAGGCGAAGTGGGGATTTCGGCGCACGATTTCGAGCAGGCCGACGATCGTCAACTCATGGTCGAAGTGGTCGATGACCGTTGTATCGCCCTCGAAGAGCGAGGCCACGCCCCCGGTCCCGACGACGGTGAGCGGGCCGCCGCGCTCGGCCTTGATGCGCGCCACCAGGCCCTCGATCATGGCGAGGTATCCCAGGTAGACGCCGGACTGCATGGCCCCTTCGGTGTCCTTGCCGATGACACGCGACGGCTTGCGAATCGCCACCCGCGGCAGACGGGCGGCGGCGGTATGCAAGGCCTGCATGGAAAGGTTGATCCCCGGGGCGATGATGCCGCCCTCGAAGGCGCCGTCCTCCGCAACCACGTCGAACGTGGTCGCGGTGCCGGAGTCGATGACGAGGAGCGCGCCGGGATAGCGGACGTGCGCGCCGACGGCGTTCACCAGGCGGTCGGCCCCGGCCTCGGACGGCTGGTCGATCCGCACCTCGATGCCGAGCGCGACGTTCTCGCCGACGACCATAGGCTCGACGTGGAAGTACCGGCGCGACAGGTTGCGCAGGTTGAACACCGACTGCGGCACCACGCTGGAGACAATGCAGCCATCGATGTCCGCAAGCTTGAGGCCTTCGAGGGCGAAAAGCTGCGTCAGCCAGGCGGCGTATTCGTCGGCCGTCCGCGCAGCCTCGGTGGCGGCGCGCCACTGATGCACCCAGCGCTCGCCGTCGTGGACGGCGAAAAGGGTGTTGGTGTTCCCCTGCTCGATCGCCAGTAGCATGAGCGGCTCCGCTCGCCTACAATCTCGGCGCGCCGAAATGGGCGCCAAGCCCCCCTCCACCCTCCTTCGCGCTGCGCGCTCGGACGGTCCCCCTCCCCCGCTTCGCGGTGGAGGAGCCAAGGGTTTGTTGCTCCTCCACCACGCGTGAGCGTGGGGGAGGGGGACCACGAAGGCGAAGCCTGAGTGGTGGAGGGGGGTCTGACGATCGTTCCAGCGCCAACTCGATCCGCCCTTAGAAGAAGACGTCGCCGGCGGTTATGCGCCGCACGCCGCCGCCGTCCAGGCGCAGCCGCAAGGCGCCGTCGGCCTCGAGCGCCTCGGCGACGCCCCGGAACTCCGCATCGGTCAGGCGCACCACGCACGGGCCGCCGATGCCGTGGGCGCGGCGCATCCACGCTTCACGAATGGGTTCGAACCCTGCGGAATCCCACACCCCGCGCCAGCGCTCGAAAGCGTCAGCGAGAACCTCCAGCGCCTCCAGCGGCGCCGCCGGCGACCCCTCGAGGTGCTCGGCAAACGAGGTGGGAGGCGGCTCGCCCACGGCGGGGGCGACGGCGAGGTTCACGCCGATGCCGACAGCGACCCAGAGCAGGCCCGCCCCCGCCTGTCCGGACTCGACCAGGATCCCGGCCGCTTTCCTGCCGCCGATCAGGAGGTCATTGGGCCACTTGAGGCTGACCAGCCTCTCCGGGAGGAAGGCGCGCGCCAGATCGGCGACGGCCAGGGCGGCGACGAACGACAGGCGCGCGGCGTCGGCCGCGGAGCGGGACGTCGAGCTGAGCAGGGTGGCGGCGAGGTTGCCGGTTGGCGTGGCCCAGGCGCGCCCGCGCCGCCCGCGTCCGGCGCTCTGGCGGGCGGCGGTGATCCAGACCGGTCCGAAATCGCCGCGCTCGGCCCGACGCCTGGCCTCGGCGTTGGTGGAGTCGATGTCGTCGAAGACCTCGAAGGGCGGGTGCGCCATCGCGCCTTGCCAGTTCGTCGACGGCTTCGCAGCGCGCGTCAGGGGGCGATCAGGGCGGTGGCGGCCGCCCGGGCCGCCGGGTCGATGGCGATGAGGGCGATGAGCACCACCGGAAAGGCGAAACCGGCGGCGGCATAGGTGAGCGCGGTGGCTTCACCGGCGGGCGCATCGGTCGGCCCCGGCGCCGGATCGAGCCACATCACCTTGATGAGCTTCAGATAATAGGCCGCGGCCACGACGCTGCCGACGAGGGCGGCGACGGCCGCCGGGGCCAGCCCGGCGCCGATGGCGGCGCGGAAGACGAACACCTTGGCCCAGAAGCCGCTGAAGGGCGGCAGACCCAGCGCCGAGAGGGCGAAGAAGCTCATGGCCAGAGCCAGGGCCGGCCGCTCGCGCATCAGGCCGGCGAAGTCGGCGAAGGTCTCCATCGGCCGGCCCTGGCGGGTGAGCGCCGCCAGGCAGGCGAAGAAGCCGGTGACGTCGATGACGTAGAGCACCATGAAGACCAGCATCGCCTGCACGCCGGCCGCGCCGCCCGCGGCCAGGCCCACCAGGGCGTAGCCGACATTCGCGATCGAGGAGTAGGCCCACAGCCGCTTGAGGTTCGTCTGCACCAGGCCGGCGAAGGCGCCGACGGCGACCGAAATGAGCGCCATGGCGATCAAGATCTGGCGCCACTGCCCGACATCCTCGGCGAAGGCTTCGGTCAGCAGCCGCGCCAGCAGCACCATGCCGGCGAGCTTGGGGGCCCCCGCGAAGAAGCCGACCACCGGCGTGGGCGCGCCTTCGTAGACGTCCGGGGTCCACATGTGGAAGGGCGCGGCCGAGACCTTGAAGCCGATGCCGCAGATCATGAACACCAGCCCAAAGAGCATGCCCGGCCCGGCGTGGGCGCCGACCGAATGGGCGATGGCGTCGAAGCGGGTCGAGCCGGCGAAGCCGTAGATCAGCGAGGCGCCGTAGAGCAGCAGGCCGGTCGAAAGCGCCCCCAGCACGAAGTACTTCAGCCCCGCCTCCGAGGCCTTGGCGTCGTCGCGCTGGAAGGCGGCGAGGATGTAAAGGGCCAGGGACTGCAGCTCGACGGCGATGAAGAGGGTGATGAGGTCGCCGGCCGAAACCATCATGCCCATGCCCAGGGCGGCGATGACGACCAGGACCTCGTACTCGAAGCGGGCCGAGCCGCGGCGGGCGAACCATCGACCTCCGAGCGGGACGGCGGCGGCGCTGGCCAGGTAGATGACGACCTTGGAAAAAGCGGCGCCGCCGTCGGCGATGAGGTCCTCGCCGAAGGCGCGCCCCGCGGGGATCACTGCGGCGACTACAGCGGCGGCGACGAGGGCCGCGGCGGCGGCGGTCCTGAAGAGCGGGCCCGGCGTTGCCGCATAGGCGCCCCAGATGAGCAGGAGTAGCGCCGAAACGGCGAGCAGCACCTCCGGCGCGCTCAGGGTGAAGAGGGTCGCCGCCGTCATGCCTTCAGGCGCCCGGCGCCGTCAGAAAGGCCTTGGACAGCGCCCCGACTGAGGCGCTGGTGGCGTGGAGGACGAGATCGGGCGCCAGCCCGAGGACCAGGGTGGCGGCGGCCAGAGGGACGAAGACCGCGATCTCGCGCCAACTGAGGTCCGCGATGCCGGCCAGGGCCGGATTGGTCGGCCGCCCGAAGATCACCCGCCGATAGAGTGTCAGGGCGTACATCGGCGAGAGGATGACCCCGGTGGTGGCGATGATCGCGGCCCAGGTCGAGGCGCGATAGCCGCCGGTCAGCGACAGGATCTCCCCGACGAAGCCGCTGGTCCCCGGCAGGCCGACATTGCCCATGGTGAACAGCATGAAGGCGGCGGCGTAGAGCGGCATGGGGGTGACGAGGCCGCCGTAGAACGCGATCTCGCGCGAGTGCACCCGGTCGTAGACCACCCCGACGATGAGGAAGAGCGCCGCCGAGATGACGCCGTGGCTGAGCATCAGGAAGAGCGCCCCCTGCTCGCCCAACGCTGTCCCTGAGAAAATGCCCAGGGTGACCAGGCCCATGTGGGCCACCGACGAATAGGCGATCAGCTTCTTGAAGTCCGTTTGCCGGAATGCGACCAGCGAGGTGTAGACCACCGCGATCACCGAGAGGGTGAAGATCAGCGGCGCAAAGGCGTGGCTCGCCTGCGGGAACATCGGCAGGGAGAAGCGCAGGAAGCCGTAGCCGCCCATCTTCAGCAGCACCCCGGCCAGGATCACCGAGCCGGCGGTCGGCGCCTCGACATGGGCGTCCGGTAGCCAGGTGTGCACCGGCCACATCGGCAGCTTGACCGCGAACGAGGCGAAGAACGCCAGCCACAGCCATTTCTGCAAGCCCGCCGGAAAGTGGTAGCGCAGCAGCTCGGGCACCGAGGAGGTGTGGGCGATGCCGACGATGGCCAGGATCGCCGCCAGCAGCAGCACCGAGCCCAGCAAAGTGTAGAGGAAGAACTTGAAAGCTGCGTAGACCCGGTTCGGTCCGCCCCAAATGCCGATGATCAGGAACATCGGAATGAGCTGGCCCTCGAAGAACAGGTAGAAGAGGACGAGGTCGAGAGCGCAGAAGACGCCGACCATCAGCACTTCCATGACGAGGAAGGTGATCATGTACTCGACCACCCGCTCGGTGATCGGCTTCCAGGAGGCGACGATACAGATCGGCGTCAGGAAGGCGGTGAGCAAAACGAGCAGCACCGAGATGCCGTCCACTCCCATGCGGTAGTGGAAGCCGGCGAACCAGCGCACGTCCTCCACCATCTGGAAGCCGCTCTTCGAGGTGTCGAAGCGGGCCAGAACCAGGATCGAGAGCGCCAGCACCGCCAGGGTGGAGGCGAGCGCGATCCAGCGGGCGCCTTCGGCGACGCGGGCGCGGTCGGCGCCGGGCGCGAGGCGCAGGGCCAGGATAGCGACCACCCCGATCAGCGGCGCGAAGGTGGTGAGGGTCAGCAGGCCGATCATCGCGTGAACGCCCACAGCGCGTAGGAGAGCAGGCCGGCGATGCCGAGCAGCATGACGAAGGCGTAGTGGTACACGTAGCCGGTCTGGGCGCGGCCGGCGCCGCGACCGACGACATAGGAGAGAGCGGAAACGCCGTCCGGCCCGAGGCCATCGATGATGGCCCTGTCGCCGCCCTTCCACAGCAGGTCGCCGAGCTTCTCGGCGCCGCGCACGAAGACGGCGTCATAGATCTCGTCGAAGTACCACTTGTTGTACAGGAAGGCCCAGATCGGGCCACGGGCGAAGCGCGCCGGGACGTCGGGACGGGCGATGTAGGCCCACCAGGCGATGGCGACGCCGGCGAGCATCAGGATGAGCGGCGACCAGGCGACCCAGGCGGGCGGCTCGGGGATCGGCGCCAGTCCTCCGACATGGAAGATCGAGGCGCGCCAGAAGGCCTTCTGATCCTCGCCGATGAAGAAGCGATCGAAGAGGCCGCCGGCGGCGAGCGCGCCGATGGCCAGGACCACCAGCGGGGCCAGCATGACCCAGGGGCTTTCGTGCGGCATGTGGCCATGCTCGCCATGGTCGGTATGTGAGGCGTCATGGTCGGCGGCGTCGCCCCAGTGGGGCTTGCCGTTGAAGGTCATGAACACCAGACGCCAGGAGTAGAAGGCGGTGAGGCCGGCGACCAGGGTGGCGCTGACGAAGCCGAACGCGGCGGCCGGATCGGACGAGGCCGCCCAGGCGGCGTTGATGATCGCGTCCTTGGAATAGAAGCCGGAAAACCCGAGGCCTAGGCCCGGAATGCCGACGCCGGTGATCGACAGGGTGGCGATCAGCATGACGGCGTAGGTGACCGGCATCACCCGCCCCAGCGCCCCCATTTTGCGCATGTCCTGCTCGTGGTGCATGCCGGTGATCACCGAGCCGGCCGCCAGGAACAGCAGCGCCTTGAAGAAGGCATGGGTGAACAGGTGGAACATGGCGCCCTGGTAGGCGCCGACGCCGGCGGCGACAAACATGTAGCCGAGCTGCGAGCAGGTCGAGTAGGCGATGACGCGCTTGATGTCGTTCTGCGCCAAGCCGACGGTGGCGGCGAAGAGCGCGGTCATGGCGCCGATGACGGTGACCAGGTCCTTGGCCGCCGGCGCGTACTCGAACATCGGCGACAGCAAGCAGACCATGTAGACGCCGGCCGTGACCATGGTCGCGGCATGGATCAGCGCCGAGACCGGCGTCGGCCCCTCCATGGCGTCCGGCAACCACGTGTGCAGGAAGAACTGCGCCGACTTCCCCATGGCGCCCACGAAGAGGAGCGAGCACGCGAGGTCCATCAGCGGCCAGGAGCGGCCGGCGAAGCTCCAGGCCAGGTGCGCATGCGCCGGGACGGCGGCGAAGACGTCGGCGAAGCGGATCGAGCCGAAGGCCCAGAACACCGTCATGATGCCGAGCGCAAAGCCGAAATCGCCGATGCGGTTGACGACGAAGGCCTTGATCGCCGCCGAGTTGGCGGTCGGGCGCTCGTACCAGAAGCCGATGAGCAGGTAGCTGGCCAGGCCCACGCCTTCCCAGCCGAAGAACAGCTGCATGAAGTCGGCCGCGGTCACCAGCGCCAGCATGGCGAAGGTGAAGAAGCTCAGGTAGGCGAAGAAGCGGGGCTTGTGCGGGTCTTCGGCCATGTAGCCGAAGCTGTAGAGGTGCACGAGCGCCGAGACGGTGGTCACCACCACCCCCATGACCGCCGACAGCGGATCGACGCGCACCGACCAGGCCGAGCGGAAGGCGCCGACGTCGATGAACGGCGCCAGATGGACAGTGAAATCTCCCCACGAGCCGAAGATCACTTGGAAGAAGGCGAGCCAAGCGACGGCGCAGGAGAGGAACAGCAGGCCGGTGGTGACGACCATGGCGGCCTGGGCGCGGATCAGGCGGCCGAAGAGGCCGGCGATGATCGCGCCCAGCAGCGGCGCCAGCACCAGGACGGTGACCAGGAGCTGAGGCGTCATCCCTTCCCTCACCCCTTCATCACCGAAGCGTCGTCGACGGCGATATCGCCTCGGTTTCGGAAGAAGGTGACCAGGATCGCGAGGCCCACGGCCGCCTCTGCGGCGGCGACGGTCAGCACCAGCAGAGCGAACACCTGGCCGGTGATGTCGCGCAGGAAGACCGAGAAGGCGACCAGGTTGATGTTTACCGCCAGCAGGATCAGCTCGATCGACATCAGGATGACGATGACGTTCTTGCGGTTCACGAAGATGCCGAGCACGCCGATGGTGAACAGGATCGCTGCGACGGTCAGGTAATGGGCCAGCGTGATGGTCACAGCTCGACGCCCTCGCCGGACTTGATGGTCACCACCCGCAGGCCGTCGGCGCGGGTGCGGGCGATCTGGGCCGCGACCGACTGCCGGCGGATGCCGACGCGGTGCTTGAGCGTCAGCACGATGGCCCCGATCATGGCGACCAGGAGCACCATCCCAGCGGCCTCGAACAGGTAGATGTACTGCGTGTAGAGCACCGCCCCGATGGCCTCGGCGTTGGTTAGTCCCGGGGCCGCGGCCATGGGCTCGCCGACGCCCGCGGCGGCGCCGCGCCCGGCCACGCCGGCGGCGACGATGATCATCTCGACGGTGAGCACCCCGGCGACGAGGCCGCCGATCGGCAGGTAGCGGGCGAAGCCGGCGCGCAGGGCCGCGAAGTCGACGTCCAGCATCATGACGACGAACAGAAAGAGGACCGCGACCGCGCCGACGTAGACGATGACCAGGATCATCGCCAGGAACTCGGCCCCCATGAGGACGAAGAGGCCGGCGGCGGCGAAGAAGGCGGAGATCAGGAAGAGGACCGAGTGGACCGGATTGCGCGCCGAGATCACGGCCAGGCCCGCGGCCACGGTCGTCGCCGCCAGCAGGTAAAAGGCGATCGCCTGCAGGACCATGGCGGCTTGGTGCGACTCCTAAGGGTGGTCAGGCGGCGCGGCGCAGGGCCGGCGGCGCGGGTCTCTTAGCGATAGGGGGCGTCCAGTTCCAGGTTCCTGGCGATCTCGCGCTCCCAGCGATCGCCGTTGGCCAGCAGCCTTTCCTTGTCATAGTAGAGCTCCTCGCGCGTCTCGACGCCGAACTCGAAGTTCGGCCCCTGGACGATGGCGTCCACCGGGCAGGCCTCCTGGCACAGGCCGCAGTAGATGCACTTCACCATGTCGATGTCGTAGCGGGTGGTCCGCCTGGAGCCATCGGCGCGCGGCTCGGCCTCGATGGTGATCGCCTGGGCCGGGCAGATGGCTTCGCACAGCTTGCAGGCGATGCAGCGCTCCTCGCCCGAGGGGTAGCGGCGCAGGGCGTGCTGGCCGCGGAAGCGCGGCGAGGTCGGGTTGCGCTCGTTGGGGAAGAGCACCGTCGCCTTGGGACGCACGAGGTAGCGCAGGCCGAGGAAGAAGGCGCCGACGAAGTCCGCCAGCGCCGCGCCCTTAACCGCCCTGGAAAGCCTCTGCAGCATTACGCACTCATGTTGGGGTTTGAGGTCACGGACAAAGGCATTTCGGTCATTCGCCGCCCGAAGCCTTGGCGCCGATATGGCAGCGATAGCTGGAAAGCTCGCGTGGGTCATAGCCGCTCTTGAGCGCGATCTCGCCGCCGTCGTGCCGACAGGCGGTCACCGCCGACTGCAGGGCGTCATAGTTGGCGTCCCCGGCCGGGAGGTCGTAGTCGCCCTTGAGCTCGCCGCAGCCGGCGATAGGCGCCGCAAGCGCCAGCAGGAGAACGATGCCTCTCACGCCGGTCCGAACTCCCGCCAGCCGGCGATCAGGGCCACCGCGGCGATCGAGGCGGGCAAAAACACCTTCCAGCCCAGCCGCATCAACTGGTCGTAGCGGTAGCGGGGCACGATCGCCTTGGCCATGGCGAACAGGAAGAAGAAGAACAGGATCTTCAGGAAGAACCAGAGGAAGAAGAAGAAGCTCGCCGCCGTCGGGTTCCAGGAGGCGGTGAACGGGGTGGGGAACGGCGCCTGCCAGCCGCCAAAGAAAAGGACGGTGATCAGGGCGCACATCAAGACGATGTTGGCGTATTCGCCGATCATGAAGAGCAGGTAGGGGGTGGACGAGTACTCGACCTGGTAGCCGGCCACGAGTTCCGACTCCGCTTCCGGCAGGTCGAACGGCGGGCGATTGGTCTCGGCTAGGCCCGAGACGAAGAACACCACCGCCATCGGGATCATGACGACGGCGGCGGGCAAGCCGATGAGGCCACGGCCCCCCAGGAAATTCCAGTTCCAGAAGCCGCCGGCCTGCTTGTCGACGATGACGGAGAGATTCAGCGAGCCGGCTAACAGGATGACGGTGATGATAACGAAACCGATCGAGACCTCGTAGCTCACCATCTGCGCCGCCGAACGCAGGCTCCCCAGAAACGGATACTTCGAGTTCGACGCCCAGCCGCCCATGATGATGCCGTAGACGCCGAGAGAGGAGATGGCGAAGAGGTAGAGGACGCCGACATTGATGTTCGACACCACCCAGCCCGGGGCGAGCGGGATCACCGCCCAGGCCCCGAAGGCGAGGGTGAACATCACCAGGGGCGCCAGCAGGAACACCCCTTTGTTGGCCCCCGCCGGGATGACGACTTCCTTGAAGACGAACTTGAAGAAGTCGGCGAACGACTGCAGCAAGCCGAAAGGGCCGACCACATTAGGCCCTTTGCGCAGCTGGACGCCGGCCCAGATCTTCCGGTCCGCCAGGAGCAGGAAGGCGAGCGACAGCAGCAACCACACGACCACCGCCAGGATCTGCAGCACCGTGATCACCGTCCAGCCGAGCGGCGTGGTCCAGAAGGCCATCGGACTCACTCCGCCGCGATGCGCACGCCCGAGGCCAGGGCGGCGCACTCGGCCATGGTCGGGCTGGCGCGGGCGATCGGATTAGTGAGGTGATAGGCCCCGATCGGCGAGGCTAGCGGCGACTCGTCGATGTCGCCGGATGCGGAGAGGGCCTCGAGGTCGAACGGCGCCGGAATGGCGCCTGGGGCCAAGTCGATGCGCCCGAAGCTCGGATGATCGGCAAAGAGCTTCTCCCGCAACTGCTCGAGGTCATCGTACGGCAAAGGCGCGCCCAGCCGCTCGGAGAGCGCCCTAAGGATGGCCCAGTCCGCCCTCGCCTCGCCCTTGGGAAAGACGGCGCGCTCGGCCCGCTGCACCCGCCCCTCGGTGTTGACAAAGAGACCGGGCTTCTCGGTCCAGGCTGCGCCCGGCAGGACCACATCGGCGCGATGGGCGCCGGCATCGCCGTGGGAGCCCAGGTAGACGACGAAGGCCTCGGTGGCGGAAAGATCGTATTCGTCGGCGCCGAGGAGGAAGAGCAGGTCGGCCCCGCCCTTGGCAAGCAGCTCGGCGGCGGCCCGGCCACCCGGGGTGGGGATAAAGCCGAGGTCGAGGGCGCCGACGCGAGCGGCGGCGCTGTGGAGGATGTTCCAGCCGTTCCAACCGTCCTTGACCACCCCGGCCCTGGCGGCGAGCCGGGCCACGGCGCCAAGAACGGCGCCGCCATCGCGCCGAGCAAGCGCGCCCTCGCCGACGATGACCGCCGCTCGCCCGGCGCCGGCGAAAGCCTTGGCGAAATCGCCACGACTCCGGGCGAATTTCTCGAGCGCGGAGCCGTCCTCGCCCAGGTGATCATAGTCGAAGGTGAGGTCGGCAGCCGTCCCGATCAGGCCGAAGCGAGTCTTGTTGGCGAGCCACAGTTTGCGCAGGCGCGCGTTGAGCACCGGCGCTTCGAGGCGCGGGTTGGTCCCCACGAGCAGGATGGCGTCGGCGGCCTCGATGCCGGAGATGGTGGAGTTGAAGAGCCAGCTCTCGCGCGGGCCGGCGCCCAACGGCGAGCCTGCGGGCCGGCAATCGAAGCTCGTGACCCCCAGGCCGCCGAAAAGGTCCAGGGCCGCCTTCATCGACTCGGCGTCCTGAAGGTCGCCGGCAATGACGCCGATGCGCTCGGGCGCCGCGCCGCCCAGGCGCTCGGCGACCAAGGCCAGGGCGTCGCTCCACGAAGCCGGCGCGAGGCGCCTCGCCCGCCGGATCAACGGCTTGTCGAGGCGCTGGCGCTGCAGGCCGTCGACGACATAGCGCGCCTTGTCCGAGAGCCACTCCTCATTGATGTCCTCGCGGGTGCGCGGAAGGATGCGCAGCACCGCCGGCCCGCGGGAATCGATGCGGATCGCGCTGCCCAGGCCATCCATGACATCGACGCTGTCGGTCTTGGAGAGCTCCCAGGAGCGGGCATTGAAGGCGTAGGGCTTGGAGGTGAGCGCCCCCACCGGGCACAGGTCGATGACGTTGGCCGAGAGCTCGCTGGTAACGGCCTTGTCGAGGTAGGTGGTGATCTCGGAGTCCTCGCCGCGGCCGATCATGCCGATCTCGGATACGCCGGCGATCTCGGTGATGAAGCGGATGCAGCGGCTGCACTGGATGCAACGCGTCATCACCGTCTTGATGAGCGGACCCATGTACTTTTCTTCGACGGCCCGCTTGTTTTCGACATAGCGGCTGGCGTCGCGGCCATAGCCCATGGCCTGGTCCTGCAGGTCGCACTCGCCGCCCTGGTCGCAGATCGGGCAGTCGAGGGGGTGGTTGATGAGCAGGAACTCCATCACCCCCTTGCGCGCCTTTTCGACCATCGGCGAATTGGTGATGATCTCCTGGCCATCGGCGGCCGGCAGGGCGCAGGAGGCCTGGGGCTTGGGCGGCCCCGGCTTCACCTCCACCAGGCACATGCGGCAGTTGCCGGCGATCGAGAGGCGCTCGTGGTAGCAGAAGCGCGGGATCTCCTCGCCCGCCAGCTCCGCCACCTGCAGGACCGTCATCCCGGGCGTAAACTCGATCTCGACCCCGTTCACCTTGGCCTTGGGCATCAGATCAACTCGCGCTCACGGAAACACCCAGCAAAGGCCGGGCCGCGCTTCTGGTTCGCTCCTCCACCACGCGGGAGCGTGGGGGAGCGAGAAATATCCGACCGGCAGCGGTCATTCGGCGGCCTCCAGGACAGCGCCCTGGACGTGCGGGCGGCGGGCGCGATAGGCGGCGATCCGGTCTTCGATCTCGCCACGGAAGTGGCGGATGAGGCCCTGGACCGGCCAAGCTGCGGCGTCCCCGAGGCCGCAGATGGTGTGGCCCTCCACCTGGGTGCTGACATCCAAGAGGAGGTCGATCTCGCGCGGGTCGGCCTCGCCCCGAACCATGCGCTCCAGCACCCGCCACATCCAGCCCGTGCCCTCGCGGCACGGGGTGCACTGGCCGCAGCTCTCGTGCTTGAAGAAGTAGGCGTAGCGGGCGATCACGGCGACGACATCGGTAGCGTTGTCGATGACGATCATGCAGGCGGTGCCCAGCGCCGTCTTCAGCTCCTTGAGGCCGTCGAACTCCATGGTGGCGGTTTCTGCCTGATCGGGCGGGATCATGGGGCAGGTGGGCCCGCCGGGGATCACCGCCTTCAGGTTGCCCCAGCCGCCTTTGACGCCGCCGAAGTGCTCGTCGATGAGCTGGCGCATGGGGATGCCCATCGCCTCCTCGACCACGCACGGGCAGTTCACCGCGCCGGTCCCGGCCATCAGCTTGACCCCAGTGTTGTTGGGCCGGCCGAAGGAGGAGAACCAGTCGGCGCCGCGGCGAATGATCTCCGGCGTGACGGCGATGGATTCGACATTGTTGACCGTGGTCGGGCAGCCCCAAATCCCCGAGCCGGCCGGGAAGGGCGGTTTGAGCCGCGGGAAGCCCTTCTTGCCTTCGAGGCTTTCCAAGAGGGCCATCTCGTCGCCGCAGACATAGGCGCCGCCGCCATGGGTGACGCGGATGCGGCAGGGCCAGCCGTGCTTGGGCTTGTCCCCTAAGAACCCGGCCTTTTCCGCCTCGGCGATGGCCTCCTCCAGGCGCAGGCGCTCGATGAAGTATTCGCCGCGGATGTAGATGAAGCAGTCGTGGGCGCGGATGGCGTAACAGGCCAGCAGGCAGCCCTCGAGCAGGCGATGGGGATCGTTGCGCAGGATCTCGCGGTCCTTGCAGGCGCCCGGCTCGGACTCGTCGGCGTTGATGACGAGGTAGTGCGGCCGCTCGCCGACCTGCTTGGGCATGAAAGTCCATTTGAGGCCGGTGGCGAAGCCGGCCCCTCCCCGGCCCCTCAGGCCCGAGGCCTTGATCTGGTCGCAGATCCATTCGGGCGTCTGCTGCAGCATTTCCGGCAGGGCGTTCCAGGCGCCGCGGTTCCTCGCCCCCTCCAGGCGCCAGTCGTGCCGGCCGTAGAGGTTGGTGAAGATGCGGTCCTTGTCTTCCAGGATGCCGACCATCACTCAGCCTCGAACCTGTTGCGGCGCATGAACCTCAGGCGGTCGACGACGGACCAGATCAGCAAGGCCCAGCCCGCCGCCACCACCGCGAGGCCCAGCCAGACGAGGATCTCGGGCGCACCGGCCTCGAAGCGACCGGCGAGCAGCATCAGCACGCCGACGAGGCAGAAGACATAGCCGACCACCTGGGCGCGACGGCTCCGGCCGCGGATGGCGTCGATGTAGGCGCTGCGGCGCGCCAGACGGTCGACTTCACTCATGCGCGGGCTGGCGCCTTGGGCGCGTTCGGAAGCGACTTGATGGGCTTGGCCCGCGAGCCGTCATAGAGTGAGGGGTCGGTCAGGGTGAGCGGCCCGCCTTCGGGGGCGCAGCCCTGGCGGCCGATCGCCGAGCCAGGCGGCGGCGGCTTGCCGGCGGCCCAGGCGTCGAGGATGCGGCCGAGGGCTTCGGGGTCCAGGTCCTCGTAGTACTGCTCGTTGATCGACACCATGGGGGCGTTGGCGCAGGCGCCCATGCACTCCACCTCGACCCAGCCGAAACGGCTGTCGGCCGAGGGGGCGTCGCGCGGGCCGATGCGCTTCTCGCAAAGGGCCATGAGCTCGCCGGACCCGCGCAGGCTGCAGGGTGGCGTGCCGCAGACGCTCACCACCACCTTCCCCATCGGTTCGAGGTGGAAGATGGTGTAGAAGCTCGCCGCCTCCAGGACCCGGATCGCGGCCATGCCGAGCATGTCGGCGATGACGCGGATCGCCGGCTCCGAGACCCAGCCTTCCTGCTGTTGGGCCAGGAACAGCAGCGGCACGACGGCGGCCTGCTGGCGCCCCTCCGGGAACCGGCCGATCCAGGCGTCGGCCTTCTTCTGCATCTCTTCGGCGAAGGCGAAGCCGGCCGGCTGCTCCTTGGCGAGACGCCGGACGCTCACCGGACCCTCCAAAAAACATCCGCAGATGACCGCAGATGACCGCAGATCGCGATCCCCGCTCCCCTTCCCTCCCTCATCCCGGGGACAGACCAGAGGGAAGAGCCCGGGGACCCATCAACACGATCCGAGCCGGTATTCATGGGTCGTCGGGATGCGCTTCGCGCCCCCGAGGATGACGGCGGGAAAGGGGTCATCGGTCGATCTCGCCAAAGACAATGTCCAGTGAGCCGATCACCGCCGAGACGTCGGCGAGCATGTGGCCGCGGGTCATGAAGTCGATCGCCTGCAGGTGCAGGAAGCTGGGCGCGCGGATCTTGCAGCGCACCGGCTTGTTGCCGCCGTCCGCCACCAGATAGACGCCGAACTCGCCCTTGGGGGCCTCGACGAAGGCGTAGGCCTCGCCCTCGGGCACATGATAGCCCTCGGTATACAGCTTGAAGTGGTGGATGAGGGCCTCCATCGAGGTCTTCATCTCGGCGCGCCGTGGCGGGGTGATCTTGTGGTCGTCGGCGAGCACTAGGCCGGGGGTTTTTCGCAGCAGGTCAATGCACTGCAGGATAATCCTCGTTGCCTGCCGCATTTCCTCTAGGCGGACGAGGTAGCGGTCGTAGCAATCGCCGTGGACGCCGACCGGCACCTCGAACTCGAGCTCCTCGTAGATCTCGTAGGGCTGGTTGCGGCGCAAGTCCCAGGCGATCCCCGAGCCGCGCAGCATCGGGCCGGAAAAGCCCCAGGCCAGCGCGTCCTCCTTGGGGACCACGCCGATATCGACGTTGCGCTGCTTGAAGATGCGGTTGTCGGTGAGCAGCCCCTCGATGTCGTCGAGGACCTTGGGAAAATACTCGGCCCAGGTCTCGATGTCGTCGACGAGGGCAGGCGGCAGGTCCTCGCGAACGCCGCCGGCGCGGAAGTAGTTGGCGTGCAGCCGCGCACCGGAAGCGCGTTCGTAGAAGACCATCAGCTTCTCGCGTTCCTCGAAGCCCCACAGCGGCGGGGTGAGCGCGCCCACGTCCATGGCCTGGGTGGTGACGTTGAGCAGGTGCGAGAGGATGCGGCCGATCTCGCTGTAGAGGACGCGGATGATGGAGCCGCGGCGCGGGACCTCGAGGCCGCAGAGGCGCTCGATGGCGAGCACGAAGGCGTGCTCCTGGTTCATCGGGGCGACGTAGTCGAGACGGTCGAAGTAGCCGACGTTCTGGGCGTAAGGCCTTGCCTCGATGAGCTTTTCTGTGCCGCGGTGGAGGAGGCCGATGTGCGGATCGACGCGCTCGACGAGCTCGCCGTCCAACTCCAGAATGAGGCGCAGGACGCCGTGCGCCGCCGGGTGCTGCGGGCCGAAGTTGACGGTGAACTTGCGCTCGGCGGTCGGCCCCGCGGGCGGAGGCCCGGGCACGGGCTCCAGGTCGGTGCTCACAGCCCACCCCCCTCCCGGCTTCGCCGGGTCTCCCCCCAGAGGGGGGAGAGAACGCTAATCCCTCTCCTCCCCCGAACGGGGAAGGGGACCGCGAAGCGGTGGAGCGGGCAAGGCGTCATGCCTTCTTCACCCCGTCCTCGCCCGGGAGCTCGTAGGGGTAGCCCTGGCCGGGCTTGGCGTAGGGCGCGCCCTCCCACGGCGACAGGAAGTCCCAGTTGCGGAACTCGACGGCCTTGACCGGCTCGTAGACCACGGCCTTGCGCTCGTCGTCGTAACGCAGCTCGACGTGGCCGGTCATCGGGAAATCCTTGCGCAACGGGAAGCCCTCGAAACCGTAGTCGGTGAGGATGCGCCGCAGGTCCGGATGGCCCTCGAAGAAGACGCCGTACATGTCGAAGGCCTCGCGCTCGAACCAGCCAGCGGCCGGCCACACCCCCGCCGCCGAAGGCACGGGCGTGGCCTCATCGGTCTCGACCTTCACGCGGATGCGGACGTTCCGGGTCAACGAAAGCAGGTGATAAACGATGTCGAAGCGTCGCGAGCGCTGCGGATAATCGGCCCCGCAAAGATCGATGAGCTGCTGGAAGGCGAACGCGGGTGAATCGCGCAGCAGGGTGAGGAGCTCGACCACCCGCTCTGTTTCGGCGGTCACGGTGAGCTCGCCATAGGCGAGGGAAAAGCCGATGGCGGCGCCGGGAGCGTCGGCGACGATGCGCTCGCCGAGCGCGGCGAGGTCGGCCTGCGAAGTCGGCCAGGTCACGGGACCCTCTCTCCCTCCCCCGCGGAGCGTGAGGAGGGTGGATCGGCCGTCAGCGCGGCGAGCGGGCGAGACGGGTGGTGGTTATCCTTGAATCGCCACCCCACCCGGCCGGTCGTTTGACCGGCCACCCTCCCCATCAACGGGAGGGAGAGTCTTTCGGACTGCCGCTTCACCGCTCGATAGTCCCGATGCGGCGGATCTTCCTCTGCAGCTGCAGGACGCCATAGACCAGGGCCTCGGCGGTCGGCGGGCAGCCGGGGACGTAGATGTCCACCGGAATGATGCGGTCGCAGCCGCGCACCACCGAATAGCTGAAATAGTAATAGCCGCCGCCGTTGGCGCAGCTCCCCATGGAGATGACGTAGCGGGGGTCCGGCATCTGGTCGTAGACCTTGCGCAGCGCCGGCGCCATCTTGTTGCACAACGTGCCGGCGACGATCATGACATCGCTCTGCCGCGGGCTGCCGCGGGGGGCGAAGCCGAAGCGCTCCAGGTCGTAGCGCGGCATCGAGGCCTGCATCATCTCGACCGCGCAGCAGGCAAGGCCGAAGGTCATCCACATCAGCGAGCCGGTGCGGGCCCAGGTGATGAGGTCATCGGCGGCGGTGGTGATGAAGCCCTTGTTGGAGAGCTCCGGATTGATGGCGCGGAAATAGGGGTCGTGGCGGGCAGGATCGTAGCCCTCGACGCGAGCGCGGCCGGCGGCAAGCGCTGGAGCCGGGCCGTCCGTCGCGCTCACTCCCACTCCAGCGCGCCTTTCTTCCACTCGTAGACGAAGCCCACGGTGAGAACGAACAGGAAGGCCATCATGCTCCAGAAGGCGAGCTGGCCCTCGGGGCGCGGCAGCTTCATCAGCGCCACGGCGAAGGGGAAGAGGAAGGCGACCTCGAGGTCGAAGATGATGAAGAGGATGGAGACGAGATAGAAGCGGACGTCGAACTTCAGCCGCGCGTCGGTGAAGGCGTTGAAGCCACACTCATAAGCCGAGAGCTTCTCGGGATCGGGAGCCTTGGGGGCGACGATCAGGGCGGCGACAATGAAGAGCGCGCCCAGGGCGCCGGCGACGCCGAAGAAGATCACGATCGGCAGGTACTGGAGCAGGAAGGCGGTCATGCTGGGGCTTTGCTGCACTGCGGGAGCGGGGGGTCTTCTAGCCGATGGCGGGGGCAGGTTCAAACGCGGCCATGGGCCTTAGCGCTAATTGACGCTGCGGGCGGCGGGACCTATGTCGAGCGCCCGCAAATGCGGGCCCCACGCGGGTGTAGCTCAGTTGGTTAGAGCGCCGGCCTGTCACGCCGGAGGTCGCGGGTTCAAGTCCCGTCACTCGCGCCATTATTTCAATAACTTAGGAATCACGTTCCAACTCGGTCCGACTCCCGGCGTTCCAACTTTGGGCTGTTTTCGGCACAAAAAAAGCCCCCCGGCTGTCCATGACCGGGGGGCGCGCGTGAACGGTACGCGAGGGCGATTCTAGCTCTACGGGGGCGGCTTCGGAAGCGTGGCGCAGCCGGAAAGGGCGGCCTTCAGCTCGCCCTCGCGCTCGATGCGCTGGTCGCGGCCGGCGAGCAGCAGCTTGACCCGCTCGAAGAGGTCGGCGGCCGAGCCCAGTGCGGAAGGCGTGTCGACGTAGGCCGGATCCGGACCGGGATCTGCCGCGCAGCTGACCGCAACCGGGATCTTCACGTCGCGGGCGACCACCTGGGGCCCGGCAGTCTGGCATCCACCGAGAAGCCCGGCCAGGGCCAGGGCCCCGATTGGGGCCCGGATCGCGCGCCTGAGGCTCCGCATCATCGGACGCCTAGGATCAGCTGGTCGGCGGCGGCGCAGG
>DASYYX010000046.1:0-132883 GCA_035946795.1 Caulobacteraceae bacterium
CGTTTGAGCAGGCTGCTCATGGGCGCCGATCGCTGTAACGGCCTATAAATGCTGCGATATCCGACCTCCAAGCCGTCGGTGCTGTTGCCGGATCGCGGAGCGGTTTTGACAACCGGTCCTTTGTCTAAATCCAGCCGGCCGTCGTGACATTACGCGCCGAAACGAGTCGGAACGGGTCCAAACGAGTCGAAGCGGGTCCGAACGAGTCGGAGCGAGTCAAAACGAGTCAAAACGAGTCGAAACGGGTCACTTCGGGTTCACATCGAGCAGGAACGCGCCGGCCTAGTGCTTTGCGAATGCTGAGAATCGCGGCGGCGGACGCTCTTGCGTCCGCGCTGCGCCTCAGTCGCCCTTGAAGGCCCCTTTCCGCTTCTCGAAGAAGGCGCGGACGCCCTCGCGTCGTTCTGTTCGAGGAGGATGGCGCCGAAGAGCCTGACGATGGCCTCTTCGTTGGGGAAGATCCCGACCACCTGGGTTCGGCGCTTGATCTCGGCGTCGAGGCGCTCCAGCGGGTTGGTGGAGTGGAGCCTGGGCCAATGGGCGGCCGGGAAGCGCTTCGGGAGGAATTCATGGTTGGCCGCTACGGTCCGCACAATCCGGACGAGACCTACGTCGCGCACCGCTACGCCGAGCAGCTTTTCGACACCGGCGAGGTCCTGATCAACTACGCGACCGCCGGCGCCGCCTCCGCCCCGGCCCTGCTGCTGATCCCCGGCCAGACAGAGTCGTGGTGGGGCTACGAGGACGCCATGGACCTGCTGAGGGAGAGCTTCGAGGTGTTCGCGGTCGACCTGCGCGGCCAGGGCCGGTCGGGCCGCACGCCCGGGCGCTACACCCTCGACAACATGGGGAACGACCTCGTCCGGGTGATCCAGGGCGTGATCAAGCGCCCGGCGGTGGTGAGCGGCCTCTCCTCTGGCGGCGTGCTCGCCGCCTGGCTCTCGGCTTATGCGCCGCCCGGACTGGTGCGCGGCGCTCACTACGAGGATCCGCCACTCTTCTCCTCTGAGGTCGACACCAGCTGCGGCCCCTCGATCCGGCAGACCATCGGACCGATCTTCGCGGTCTACGCCAAGTACCTGGGCGACCAGTGGGACGTTGGCGACTGGGAGGGGCTGTCGGCAAACGCGCCCAACGAGCTGCCGTCGTGGATGGCGGCGCTGCGGCCGCCGCCCAGCAAGGAGCCGCCGCAGAACCTCAAGGAGTACGATCCGGAATGGGCCCGCGCCTTCTGGACCGGCGCCGTGGCGGCCAGCTGCGACCATGCGCGGATGTTGAGGGCGGTAAAGACGCCGGTGCTCTTCACCCACCATTTCCGCCTCCTCGACGCGGCCACGGGCGACCTTCGCGGCGCGATCTCCGAGGTCCAGGCGCAACGGGTGCGGGAGCTGGTCGAGGCCGGCGGCCAGCCGTTCGACTACCGCTCGTTCCCCCAGATGGGCCACTCCATGCACGGCCAGGACCCGCAGCTCTTCGCCGCCACGCTGCGCGAATGGGCCCTGGCCCTTCCCGACGCCCAGCGCTGACCGCCTTTGAAAACCTGGGCCGGCATGCGTAAAGGCCGGCCGTGCTGCAGCGCGTCCTCATCGCCAACCGCGGCGAGATCGCCGTCCGCATCGCCCGCGCCGCCGCGGCGCTAGGCATGGAGTCGGTGGCCGTCTACGCCAACGCCGATGCCGCGGCGCTGCACCCTCGGCTGGCGACGTGTGCGCGTGAGATCGGCGCTGCCGGCTCGGATCCGGTGGCGCCCTACCTCGACATCGAGGCCCTGATCGCCGCGGCCACGGCGAGCGGTTGCGACTGCGTCCACCCCGGCTACGGCTTTCTGGCCGAGAACCCGGCCTTCGCCGCCGCCTGCAAGACCGGGGGCCTCGCCTTCATCGGACCGGGCGCGGAGACCCTGGCCCTCTTCGGCGACAAGGTCAGGGCGCGGGCGCTGGCCGTTTCGCTGGGCGTGAGCGTGGCGCCCGGCAGCGACGGCGCGGTGGGCTCGGCGGAGGAAGCCGTCGCCGAGGCCGATACGCTCGGCTGGCCGGTGATGCTGAAGGCCGCCGGCGGCGGCGGCGGGCGCGGCCTGCGCGCCGTGGCCAATGCCGCCGACATGGCCGGCGCCTTCGCCCGCTGCGCCAGCGAGGCCAGGGCCGCGTTCGGCGATGGGGCCGTCTTTGTCGAAAAGCTCATCGAGAGGCCGCGCCACATCGAGGTTCAAGTGCTGGCCGACCGCGCCGGCGATGTCGTCTGCGTCGGCGAGCGCGACTGCTCGGTGCAGCTTCGCCACCAGAAGCTTGTCGAGATCGCCCCGGCGCCCAATCTCGATCCCAAGCTGCGCGAGGGCCTCTTCGCCGACGCCCGCGCGCTGGCCCGCGCCGGCGCCGTCACCGGCGCGGCCACCTTCGAGTTCCTGATCGACCCGAAGGGCGGCGAGCGCTTCTTCGTCGAGGCCAATCCGCGCATCCAGGTCGAGCACACCGTCACCGAGGAAACGACGGGGATCGACCTCGTCGAGGCGCAGTTCCGCTTCGCCGCCGGCGAGGCCCTGGCGGCGCTCGGGCTCGGCGCCGAGGCGCCGGCGCAGCGCGGCTTTGCGGTGCAGGCGCGGGTGGCGGCCGCCGGCCCCGGGCGCATCGGCGCCTATCGCGAGCCCGGCGGCCCGGGGGTGCGCGTCGACTCCTGCGGTTTTTCCGGCTGGGCCCCGCCGAGCGCCTATGACCCCATGTTCGCCAAGGTGATCGGCCGCTCCGGCGCTTCGGGGAGTCTCGCCGAGGCGCTCGACCGGACCGCCCGGGCCCTGGCCGAGTTCGACATCGAGGGCCTACCGACCAACCTCGCCTCGTTGCGCGCGATCCTGGCCCACCCGGCGGTGCGCGCCGGCGATGCGCGCACCACGCTCCTTGGCGACTGCCCCGAGCTCCTCAGTCCTGCCGCCGAGGCCGGACCGTCGGCGCCCGACGCGGCCGCTCCGGCGCCGGCGCGGACATCAATGGTCGAAGCCGCGCTGGCGCTGGCCGAAGGGGAGATCGCGGTGCGCTGCCCGGTCGCCGGGGCGGTCTTGGAGGTGGCCATCGGGCCTGGCGCCTTGGTGGCCGAGGGCGAGACCTTGATGGTCGTCAGCGCCATGAAGATGGAAACCGAGGTGGCGGCGCCGTGCGCAGGCCGCATCGCCCGCCTCGCCCGACTGGCCCCGGGAACCGAGGTTGCCGCGGGCGCGGTCGTGGCCGCCATCGAACCGGCGGAGGCTCCTGCCGCCCGTTCCGCCGCAGACAACTCATGGGAGCCGTTGCTGGCCGAGGTCGAGGCCCTCCGCGCCATCGCCCATCGCCGGTTCGCTCCGGATTCGACCGACCCTGGGGTGGTGCGTCAGCGCTCCCGGGGCAAGCTCACCTGCCGCGAGCGCATCGACCTTGTCCTCGATGCGGGCAGCTTCCGCGAGGTCGGCAGCCTGGCCGGCTTCGCCAGCTGGGACGAGGAGGGCCGGGTCGCCGATTTCACCCCGGCCAACCACGTCGGTGGCTGGGGGACGATCGCCGGCCGCACCGCGGTCGTCTGCGCCGACGACTTCACCTCGCGCGGCGGCCACGCCGACGGCGCCGTCGGGGCGAAGAGCGGCTATCTCGATAGATTGGCCCTGGAGCTGCGCTGCCCCTCGCTGCGGCTGCTGGACGGCTCCTCGGGCGGGGGCAGCGTCGCGGCCATGGTGCCCCAGCAGTCGCGACCGGGCGAGAGCGCCGCCAAGGAAAGCGCCGGCGCCATCACCGCGGGCCGGCCGCGGGTGACCGGCGGCGGCGGCTCATTCCTGCCTGGGCACCTGGGAAGCTCGATGTACGCCGAAGAGTTGGCGCGCGTGCCGGTGGTCAATCTGTTGCTCGGCAGCGTCGTGGGCATCGGCGCGGCCAAGGCGGTGCTCGGCCACTTCTCGGTCATGGTCCGCGACATCGCCCAGCTCTTCGTCGCCGGGCCTCCGGTCGTCAGTCACGCCATGGGCTACGACATCAGCAAGGAGGACCTGGGCGACTGGCGAGTGCATTGCCTCAACGGCTCGGTCGACAATCTGGCCGACAGCGAGAGCGAGGCGGCGGAGCAGGCGCGGCGGTTCCTTTCCTATCTTCCCGCCAGCGTGTGGGAGGCGCCGCCGGTCGATGGCTGCGACGACCCTTCCGACCGTCGCGAGGAAGCGCTGCTGTCGATCGTGCCGCGCAAGCGCACCGCCACTTTCGACGTGCGCCGCGCCATCGCCCTGATGGCCGACGCCGGCTCGTTCTTCGAAATTGGGCCTCTGTGGGGGACCGACCAGGTCACCGGCCTTGCCCGCTTCGCCGGCCATCCGGTCGGCGTCATCGCTTCCGACAGCCGCCACCCCAACGGCGGCGCGCTCACCGCCGATGGCTGCGACAAGCTCACCCGGCATCTCGATCTGTGTGACCTCTTCCACCTGCCGATCCTCAACCTGGTCGACAATCCGGGCTTCGCTGTCGGTCTCGAGCACGAGCGCGCCGGGACCATCCGCAAGGGCGGCGGTTGGATGATCGCCTTCGCCCAGACCCGGACGCCGATCTTCACCGTCATCATGCGCCGCAGCTTCGGGGTCGCCGGGAACAACTACGCCACGCCCAGGAGCGCGGTCGGGACGCGGGTGGTGTGGCCGGCGGCCGATGTCGGCGGCATACCGCCCGAGGGCGGCATCGAAGCCGCTTACAAGCGCCAGCTCGCCGAGGCCGCCGACCCGGCCGCCCTGCGCGCCGAGATCAACGCCCGCATCGAGAGCGCCCGTGGGCCGATCGGACCACTCAACCGCTTCCAGATGGAGGAGATGATCGACCCGCGCGACACCCGCCCGCTGGTGTGCGAGTGGGTGCATAACGCTTGGCGCATCCTTTGCCAACCCGACCGCCTGGGCCCGCGCGCGCTCGGTTTCAGGCCCTAAGGGAGCTCCTGACCTGCTAAAGTCGAAGAAGGAGGACGAGCGATGACCATCGAGACGATGCGCCGAGACTTGGCCGGGGCGGTGGAGGCGATGCGACCGCAGCTGTTGGCCCTGAGCCACCAGATCCACGCCGAGCCGGAACTGGCCCTGGAGGAGGTCAAGGCGGCGGCTGCGCTCACCGGCGCGGTCGCGGGGGATGGCATCGAGGTTGGCCGAGGGGCTTTCGGGCTCGAGACCGCTTACGCAGCCGAGTTCGGTAGGACCGGCGGCGCGACCATCGCCATCCTTTCCGAATACGACGCCCTGCCGGGTGTCGGCCACGCCTGCGGCCACAACATCATCGCCACCGCCGGCCTGGGCGCGGCCCTGGCGCTGGCCAAGCTCGGCGCGCGGCTGCCGGGGAAGGTGCGGTACCTCGGGACCCCGGCGGAGGAGCGTTTCGGCGGCAAGGAGCTGATGGCTCGGGCCGGGGCCTTCGAGGGCGTCGACGCGGCGATGATGATGCATCCGGCGACCGAGAATCTGGTTTCCATGCCCTCCCTGGCGGTGACCGAGGTGGATGCGATCTACCATGGGCGGGCGGCGCACGCTTCGGTCGAGCCGCACCGCGGCCTCAATGCGCTCGATGCGGTGGTGACCGCCTATCAGGCGATCGCCCAGCTGCGGCAGCATATCCGCGACAGCGACCGTATCCACGGCATCATCACCGAGGGCGGGCTGGCGGCCAACATCGTTCCCGAGCGCGCCGCCTGCCGCTTCTACGTGCGCTCGCCCAAGGGCGAGGGGCTGGGCAAACTGTGCGCGCGGGTACAGGCTTGCCTCGAGGCCGGCGCTACCGCGTCCGGTTGCCGGCTGGAGGCGCTCTGGGGCGAGACCTACTATCTGGATCTGAAGACCAACGGCCCCATGGCCAAGGTCTTCGAGGCCCACGGGGCGGCGCTGGGACGGGTGTTCGAGCGTCCCGAGGACCAGCCGCCCGGGCGAGCCGGCTCGACCGACATGGGCAACGTCTCCCACCGCGTACCCTCGATCCATCCGATCCTCGCTGTGGCCCCCCGCTCGGTGCCGATCCACAACGCCGAGTTCACTCGCTGGGCGGCCTCCGACAAGGGCGACGACGCCGTCATCGATGGGGCCAAGGCGCTGGCCCTCACGGCCCTCGACCTGATGGCCGACGCCGAGCTCATGGCCCGCGCCAAGGCCGACTTCGCCGCCACCGCCGAGGACTCGCACAAGGCCCTGGCCGCCATGCCTGAGCCGCATGCGCACGCCGGCTGCGGCTGCGCCTGATCGCTGAGAGGGACGGCCCTTTGGGACGATCTTAACCCTGGCGCGGCAGGCTAGCCGTCTCCGGGCGGAGCAGCCACGCGAGGGAAGAGCAGGGGGTCTTGGGCATGTCAGCTGTCGGCGTCGCCGAAACTCACCCGACTTTCGGCCACCGGGGCATGGCGCCGGGCGCGCAGCCACCGACGGGTGATCCGCTCCACGGCGCGGCGTTCGAGACCATCTGGGACCAGACGCTGAAGCCGGATCTGACGCGCCTGGAGGAGACCCGGCAGCGCGCGGTCATGGTCTTGGTCATCGTCCTGCTAGCGGCCGGGTTGCTGGCATGGTCGGAGTTCTTGTTCATGCCGCCGGCCCTGGCGCGCCCATGGCGCATCGAGGGGCCGTTCCTCACCATCCTGTTGGGCGCGCTTCTCGGCGCCGCGCCCCTGACCTGGACGGTGCGGCGAGCCAAGGGCGATGTCCTCGCCGCCCTCTGCGCCCCGCTCGGCGTCAGCTACGCGCCGCGCGGGAGCGCGCCTGCGGCGTCGCCGACCTTTCTCTCCCTCAACCTGCTCCCGCACCCCAGCGACAGCCGGTTCCTGGATTTCCTGAGCGGCCAGCGCAACTCGGTCGGATTCTCCCTCTGTCAGGCGCGCCTGTGGCAAGGCTCCGGCAAGAGCCGCACCTTGGCGTTCTCCGGCCAAATCCTGATGCTGCACACCGGCCGCGCGCTTCGCGCCACCACGGCGGTGCTGCGACATGGATTTCTGACGAGCTTTTCCTGCCCCAAGGGCCTTTCACCCGTGGGTCTGGAGGATCCCCGCTTTTCGAACGTCTTCGTGGCGTTCGGCTCCGACCAGGTGGAGGCGCGCGAGATCCTCACCCCTGCCTTCATGCAGCGGCTGCTGGATCTGGAGGCGGCCTACGCCGGTGAGAAACTGCGCTGCGCCTTCGTCGGGCCGGACGTCTTGATCGCCCTCCAAGACGGGGACTGCTTCAAGTTCGGCAGCGCTCTTGCCAGCTTCGTCGATCGCACCCGCGCCCAGGCCATCGCCGGCGATCTCGAACGGATCTTCGATCTCGTCGATTCCTTCGCCGGCCGCTGAGGCGGCGTGGTCGCCGGCCCGCGCCGGCCAGTCATTTCAGGAAGCCTTCGATCCCCTGGGCCAGCTCCGCATTGCCGCGGTCGAACTCCGGGGTGGCGGGCGTCGCCGCCGGGGTGCGGTTGGCGTCCAGCAGCACCGCCCGGCCCTCGTGCACCACAAAGTCGAACTTGCCGAAATCGAAGCCCAGGCGCTCGCGTTCGGCGCGCAGCTCCTGGGGAACCGGGACCGATTGCTTGCCGGTGACATCGCTCAGTTTGATGATCGGCTTGTCGCTCCGATAGCGGGTGCAGCGCTCCTTCTCGCCGAAGAAGGTCCAGCTGCGCATGTGGAATCCGGAGGCGTCCCACTCGGGCAGGAAGCGCTCGACGATGAGGTCGGGCGCCGACCAGACGCGCTTGGGCGCCGCGGCCGCCGACGGGTAGATCTCGTAGGGCTGGGTCCGGGGGGGTCTGGGCGGCCGCCCGAACCAGCGCTTCCCGCCTGAGCGCTGGTACAGCAGCCACTCCGAAGCGCCGCCGAAGTTGAGGTCCGTCTTGACGATGACCGGGCCGGCCCAGCCGTCGCCCGGCCGAACCCGATGTCGGCTGACGGTGCGCTTGCGAATGTCGCGGGCGCGGCCGTTGACGGCGGCCGGATAACGCCGCATCGCCGCCAGGTACGGCCCGGGGACCAGCGACAGATCCACATGAAGCACGGCCACGTCGGCCATGGGAAGTTGCTCGAACCCGGCCGCCACGCTCACCCGATGCCCCAGCTGCAGCCAGGAGCGAAAGAAGCAACCTAGCAGGTAGCCCGAGCACGGCTGGTCCTCGGCGGCGTGCACGACGATCAGGATGCGCGCCATCGGCGGCTCCCTAGCGCCGCTCGAGGATGATGAGCGGGCAGCGCTCGGCGAGTTCATAGGCGCCGGCGTCGAGACGCGAAGGCTCGGACCATGCGGCGCCCGCACAGGCGCTGAACTCGGCGAAAGTCGGGAAGCTGTAGACCTCGGCCGAGCCGTCGTAGACGTCGATGGTGTCGATGTCCTCCCTGGGCCAGCCGGTCATCTCGGCCAGGGCGGCGCGATCCGGGTAGTGACGGACCACGAGATCGCGCAGGGATTGGACGCAAAGGTTCGGCCGCCCCGCCTGCGCCACCGCCGCCATCGCCATCCGCCACTTGAAGGCGTGGAACGAGCCGATCCGGCGGGCCGCGGCGGCGGCCAGAACGGCGCTGATGCTCTCGCCCGGCTCCGGGGTGAGATAGGCGCGCACGACGATCCTTCCGGCGGGCGACAACACGGTCACGAGTTCGTTCAGCAACTTCTCGTACTGGTCTGGCCAGACGAGGCAATTGAAGCTGCCGTCTCCGATCGCGGCGCTGAACGATGCCGGCGCGAACGGGCAGCTCAGCCAGTCGCCGCGAACGACGCGTCGGCGCGGGGTGTCGCCCGGCCACCGCTGCGCCAGCATGGCTTCGCTCCGGTCGACCGCGATCAGGCGTTCGCCGATCTCGGCGAGCTCGGCCGTGACCCCGAGCTGGAGCACCTGCCGCGCCGCCCCGTCGACGGCCCTCGCCACCGCCGCGGTCACATCGGCGTCGGGCCGCAGCGGCGGGCCAAGACGCGTCCAGTGATCGCAGAACTCCCAGTGGCTGCGGTTCACCGGTCGCCCCTCTCAACTGCCGCCGGTGACTGACCTTAGCGCGGGCGCGTCCGGGCCGCCACGTGTCGACCCGGTTTCCCTGGACCGGCGCCTTCCTCTTCCCAGGAACCCTGTTCTGAGCGCATTAGCCCGGTCCGACGCGCGGGCGCCGGGATCTCAGGGGAGCTACGGCCATGGTGAAGCCGGTGAAGTTCGCGCACCTCGTAGCCAGATGAGCTGAGGCGTCGCGTCGTGAGAGAGATCGCACTTCTGTTCCTTCTGACGGCCGGCGCGGCGCCCGCACCCGGGCCGGAAGCGGCGTTGACCCCCGTTCCGGAGGCGCGGATTCCGCACATGCGCGCCGGCCTCTGGCATGGCGATGTCGATATCGAAGGTGAGAAGCCGCTCTCGAGCACATACTGCGACACCGGCCGCGTGGTCGTACAGCCGCGCCAGGGCGCTTGCCGCCGTTACGGGGTCCGCCGCCGCGCCGACGGGGCCCTCGAAAGCGACAGCGACTGCACCGACGATGCGGGCGTGCGCTGGACCATCCACGCCCTGACCTGGGGTGACTGGAATACCGACTATTCCCAGGACGGGCGGATGGTGCGCGCCGCTCCCGGCCACCCCGACGAGGTGATCGTGGGCCATTCGCACTTCCGCTATGTGGGGGCCTGCCCCAAGCCGCCGGCCGCCGGCGCGGCGAACCCGCTCGGTTAGCCCCGGTCGGTCCGGCCCGCCA
This sequence comes from Caulobacteraceae bacterium, assembly GCA_035946795.1. GTDB lineage: Bacteria > Pseudomonadota > Alphaproteobacteria > Caulobacterales > Caulobacteraceae > Acaudatibacter. The sequence goes on from DASYYX010000046.1 coordinate 9,658, forward strand.
TTGCCTCGCTGACGCGCTGGTGGTCACCGGCAAGCGCGCGGTGTAACGTCGGCTTTTCCACCCTCGATCGGGAGCAGCCCATGGCGACTTGGCTTCCGGACCCCAGCTTCTATCCCTCCCCGCGTCTGGCGGCGAAAGCGCCGGCCGAGATGTTAGCCTACGTGGCCAATTTCGACCCCGCCCGTCAGAACCCGGACGGCCTGGCCGTCGTCGATGTCGATCCGGCCTCGGCGACCTATGCCCAGATCGTCGGCGAGACTTTGGCGACCAACGCCGGTGACGAGTTCCACCACTTCGGCTGGAACGCCTGTTCCTCGTGCCTCTGCCCGAACGCGCCGCATCCGCACGTGGAGCGGCGTTACCTCGTTGTGCCTGGGTTGCGATCGTCGCGCATGTACATCCTCGACACCCAGCCCGACCCGAAGCGCCCGAAGATCGTCAAGACCATCGAGCCGGAGGAGATCGCCGAGAAGACCGGCTACACCCGCCCGCACACCGTCCATTGCGGGCCGGGCGGGGTTTACGTGACCGCGCTGGGCAACCCCGAGGGCAAGGCGCCCGGCGGCGTCTTCGTGATGGACCACGAGAGCTTCGAGCCGCTCGGCCGCTGGGAGGTCGATCGCGGCGGCCAGCAGTTCGCCTACGACGCCTGGTGGCACCTGGGCTACGACACCATGGTCACCAGCGAGTGGGGGACGCCCGACACCTTCGAGGCCGGGCTCATTCCCGAGGTGCTGCTGGGCGCCAAATACGGCCACAAGCTCCACTTCTGGGACCTGAACAAGCGCCGGCACCTGCAGGAGATCGATTTTGGCGAGGAGCATCAGCTCGTCTTCGAGCTGCGTCCCGCCCACGATCCGACCAAGGCCTACGGCTTCGTCAACAACGTCATCAGCCTGAAGGACCTGTCGTCCTCAATCTGGGTCTGGCATCGGGACGGCGACACATGGGCCGCCAGGAAGATCGTCTCCATTCCGGCCGAACCGGCCAGCGAGGACGACCTGCCGCCGATGCTGAAGGGCTTCAAGGCCGTGCCGCCGCTGGTGACCGACATCGACCTCTCCATGGACGATCGCTTCCTCTACGTATCCTGCTGGGGGACAGGGGACTTCCTGCAGTACGACGTCGCCGATCCGTTCGCGCCCAAGCTCACGGGGAAGGTTCGCATCGGTGGCATCGTCTCGCGCGCTTCTCATCCCGGCGCGAAGAACGGCAAGCTCGCGGGTGGCCCGCAGATGGTGGAAGTGAGCCGCGACGGGCGGCGCGTGTACTTCACCAACTCGCTCTATGGCGCCATCGATCCGCAATTCTACGAGGGCGGCTTCGACGGCTGGATGGTGAAGCTCGACGCCGATCCGGCAGGCGGCATGGCCTTCGACGAGCGCTTCTTCATCGATTGGCCCAAGGGACGCCTGCCGCACCAGGTGCGGTTGCAGGGCGGCGACTGCTCGTCCGACTCCTACTGCTACCCATAAGGCGGCAAACCGAGCCCTGCCGTGACCCCGTCCGAGCCCTGGCCGTGGCTGGCGCTCGCCGGCCTCGGTCTCTTCCACGGCCTCAACCCGGCCATGGGCTGGCTCTTCGCCGTGGGCCTCGGGATGCACCGCCGCAGCGCCAAGGTGGTGGCGCTGGCCCTGGGTCCGATCGCGCTCGGCCACGCCGTTTCCGTGGCGCTCTTCGTCGCCCTTTTCCTCGCCTTTGGCCTGATGCTGGACCATCGGCTGCTGCTTCTTGCCGGCGGAGCGGTGCTGGTCGGCTGGGGCCTGTGGCTGACCATCGTCGGCCACCGTGGCGCGCCGCGCATCGGCATGCGCACCGGCTGGCTCGGGCTCGGCCTCTGGTCGTTCCTGATGGCGAGCGCCCATGGCGCGGGGCTGATGCTGGTTCCGATCATCCTGCCGATGTGCTCGAGCCACGGCCCCGGTGCGGCCCACTTGGCGCCGGGCGCGGCGCCGCTGCTGCTGGCAGCCGTCGCCGTCCACTCGGCGGTCATGCTCACCACCATCGGGGCGGTGTCGCTGACGGTCTACCACTGGGTCGGCGTGGGCTTCCTGAGGCGCGCCTGGATCAATCTCGACCGCGTCTGGGGCCTCGCTCTGATCGGCGCCGGCGCCATTCTCGCGGCCACCTAGCCGGCCGCCGGGGCTAGCGCCTCCGCCAGCGCCGCCGGCGCTTCGATCTGTTTGGCGCGCAGGTACTCGCCCAGCGACTTGGCCTGCTTGTCGATGCGGTGGTTGGAGGCCGCGCCGGTCCCGAGCACGCCCTTGATGACGAAATTCAACGCCTTCAGGTTCGGCATCTCGAACCGCTCCACCTCGAAGCGGCCCATGTCCGGCAGCAGCCGTTTGAACTCCTCTGCGGTCAGCCAGGCGCGCAGGAAGGCGAACGCCGCGTCGGTCTTGGCCCAGACGCCACAGTTGGCGTTGCCGCCCTTGTCGCCCGAGCGCGTCCCGAAGAGCCGGCCGAAGTGGACCCGGACCATCGGCCCGGCGGGCGCCGCCGTCCGGGGCTCGGGCAGCCGCTGGTAGTAGCGCTCTTCGAGGCCCAGGCGCTGGGTGGGCGGGACCTCGAGAGTGCGCCCGGCCAGATGCACTCGTTCGGTGACGCGGGCGCTCGAGATGAGGGCCGGCCAGTGGACGATGACCGGCGCGCCGGAAAAGCCGCCGCCGCCGCGGCCGGAGTTACCGGGGACGTTGGCCAGGCCCAGCTCGGTGATCTTGGCCGAGAACAGGCGTCCCAGCTTCTTCGGATCTTGGCTGGTGACGGTGACGCGCAGGGCCGCGTGCGCCTGCTCGTTGCTCGCCGGATCCTCGTGCTCGGAATGGATCAGCTGGACATCGACGTCGTCGAACTGCTCGCGCCCGCCGAGGTTGTGGAACACCGAGTCGAGGAAGATCTCGGCCTTGCGATCGATATCGAGTCCGGTGAGCAGCACCTCGAAGCTCTGTTTGGCGGAGCCGAGGGCGGTGATGCAGACTTTGTGTGTCGCGGGCGGGCTCGAGCCGCGGCAGCCGCTGACGCGCACCCGGTCCGGGCCGGCCTGCTCGATGGTCAGAGTGTCGAAGTGGGCGACGACGTCCGGGTTCACATAGGCCGGTGAGCCGATCTCGTAGAGCAGCTGGGCCGTTACCGTGCCGACGGAAACGAGGCCGCCCGTTCCGGGGTGCTTGGTGATGGTGAAGGCCCCGTCGGGCTCGATCTCGGCGATCGGATAGCCGACGTCGCGGAAGCTCGGCACTTCTTCGAAGAAAGCGTAGTTGCCGCCGCAGCACTGGGCCCCGCACTCGACGATGTGGCCCGCGGCCAGCGCCCCGGCGAGCGCGTCATAGTCGTCCCGCTTCCACGAAAACCGCCAAGCGGCCGGACCGATGACCAGGGCGGCGTCGGTGACCCGGGGGCAGATGACGATGTCGGCGCCCTCGTCCAGCGCCGCCTTGATCCCCCAGCCGCCGAAATAGACGTTGGCGGTAACCGGTTTGACGCCCGAGCCGGCCAGAGCTTTCCCGGTGTCCAGGTTGACCAGGGCTTCGCCTTCGCCTTCGAGCCGCGCCAGGTCCGGCAGGATGTCGTCGCCGTCGATCCAGGCCACCTTGGCCTTCAGCTCCAGACGCTCGAGGATCTTTTCGACCTCGGCGGCCATGCTCCTCGGATTGAGGCCGCCGGCATTGCTGATGATCTTGATCCCCCGCGCCAGGCAGGGGGCGGCGACGTCTTCCAGCTGCTTGAGGAAGGTGCCGACATAGCCCATGGCCTCGCCGCGCTCGCGCCTCTGGGCGTAGAGAATCGACATGGTGAGCTCGGCCAGATAGTCGCCGGTGAGCACGTCGATGGGACCGCCCTCGACCATCTCGCGCGCGGCCGCCAGGCGATCGCCGTAGAAGCCGCTGCAGTTGGCGATCCGGATTACCTCGCTCATCGGCCTCTCGCCCGCCTCACTTTGCCACCCAGGATGGCTTCCGCTTCTCCCGGAAGGCGGCCATGCCTTCGGCGGCCTCCGGGGAGCGGAAGAGGCGCGCGCTCCACGGCCCGGTCTCGGCGAAGCCCTGCTCGATGGAGATTTCCGCCACCCGGCGGACCAGGTTCTTGGCTTCGGCCACCGCGCCCGGCGCCCCCAGCCGGATCATCTCGATCTCTTCTCGAACCGCCTCGCGAAGGTTCTCCGCAGGCACGGCGCGGTGCGCCAGGCCGAGCTCGGCCGCCCGCGCTCCGTCGAACCTCTCTCCCGTGAGGAAGAGCTTCATCATGTTCGCGGCTCCCAGCTTGCGCACGCAGACGACCGAGATCACCGCCGGGATGACGCCGATGCGCACCTCGCTGAAGCTGAAGGGCGCCTCCCGGGCGGCGATGACGATGTCGCACGCCGCCACCAGGCCGAGGCCGCCGGCGAAGGCGGCGCCGTTGATCGCTCCGATCACCGGCTTTGGGCTTTCCATCATCGCGGTCAGCACGTCGACGAGAGAGCGCTTCGCGCTTCCCGACCCGCTTCCGGGCGGGTTCTTCAGGTCGGCCCCGGCGCAAAAGGCCGGCGGCGCCCCGGTGAGCACGATGGCGCGTACGCCTTCGGCCGCGTTGGCCTCGGCGAGGCGATCGTAGAGGCCATTGACGATGTCGGCCGAAAGCGCGTTGCGGCTTTCCGGGCGATTGAGGGTGATCCAGGCCGCGCCCTCGGCCATGTCGATGAGGACCGCGTCGGCCATCATTCGGCCGCCTGCGCCTGGGCGATGGACAGGCTCAGCAACCGCTGGCCGTTGCCGACCTGCTCGCCGACAGTCACCCCGACCTCGTCCACCACGCCATCGTGCGGCGCGAGGATGCGGTGCTCCATCTTCATCGCCTCCAGCACCACCAGCAGCTGGCCCCGTGATACCCGCTCGCCGGCCTTCACGGCGACCGCGCGGATGACGCCGGGCATCGGCGCCTTGAGGCCTCCGGTCAGCTCGGCGCCCGCCGCCACCGGATAGCGCGGCCGCTCGGCAAGCTCGACATCTCCCGCCGGCCCGTGGACCAGCCACTGTTCGCCAGCTGGATCGACAAGGAATGTCGCCCGCAGACCGTCGATGGCGAAGTCCGCCTCGCCATGGCCGGCGCAATGAACGACCACCCGCCGGGCTTGACCATCGACGACGAACTGGAAGCTGCCGTCCCGCTGGGCGCGGTAGCCGAGCGCGACCTCCTCGCCCGCGGCGTCATAGGCGACGCCTTCCAGCGGCATCGGGGTATTGCGCCAGCCGGTCGGCATCGAAGCCAGCACCCGGGCCCGCGCGCGGCGGCGGGCCTGGGCCTCCATGGCCGCGGCAATCGCCGATTGAACGAGGGCCTCGCGCTCGAAGACGCGGCGGCGCGGGATCGCCGCGCGGTCGATGAAATCGGTGGTGGTGTCGCCGGCCAGGAACTGTGGGCTGCGCAGGCACGCGACCAGGAAGTCGCGGTTGGTGGTGAGGCCCTGGATGCGGGTCGTTTCGAGGGCTCGGGCCAGAAGGGCGGCCGCCTCGCGCCGGCTCGCGGCATGCGCGATCACCTTGGCGACCATGGCGTCGAACTCGGAGCTCACCAGGGTTCCGGTCTCGACGCCGGAATCGAACCTCGCCGGCGCCGCGCGCGAGGCTCGCCAAGCCAGCACCTTGCCGGGCGCTGGCAGGAAGTCGCGCTCCGGGTCCTCGGCGCAGACACGCGCCTCGATGGCCCAGCCGCGGCTCTTCAGGTCGGCCTGCGCGAACGACAGCGGCTCGCCCTGGGCAATGCGGATCTGCTCGATGACGATGTCGGCGCCGGTGACCGCCTCGGTCACGGGATGCTCGACCTGGAGCCGTGCGTTCACCTCCAGGAACCAGAATTCCCCCTCGGCGAGCAGGAACTCCACCGTGCCGGCGGAGACGTAAGAAAGGCTCTTGGCGGCGGTGAGCGCGGCCGCGCACATCGCCGCCCGAGTCTTTTCGTCCAGGGCGCTCGAAGGCGATTCCTCGATGAGCTTCTGGTGACGGCGCTGGATGGAGCACTCGCGCTCGAAGAGGTGGACCAGATTCCCGTGGCGATCGCCGAGGATCTGGATCTCGAGGTGGCGCGCCGCCCCGACCCAGCGCTCCAGGAAGACGGTGTCGTCGCCAAAGGCGGCGCCCGCTTCGCGCCGGGCGCTGGCAAGCGCAGCCCGCAAGTCCTTTTCGGTTTCCACGAGACGCATGCCGCGTCCGCCGCCACCGGCGGCCGCCTTGATGAGGACCGGATAGCCGATGGCGCGGGCGGCTTGCCTGGCCTGGCGCTCGCTCGAAACCTTTGCGGCGGCGAGCGTCGGCACGCCGGCGGAGGCCATCAGCGCCTTGGCGGCGAGCTTGTCGCCCATCTTGGCGATCGTTTCGGGCGCGGGCCCGATCCAGGTCAGGCCCGCCTCGATGACGCCGCGGGCGAAATCGGCGTTCTCGGAGAGGAAGCCGTAGCCCGGATGGATGGCGTCGGCGCCGGCGCGGGCGGCTGCGGCGATCAGCTTCGCCGCGTCGAGGTAGGTCTCGGCGGCGCTCCGGCCGGCGAGCGCCACCGCGACGTCCGCCTCCGCCACGAACGGAGCGGCCGCGTCGTCGTCGGCGTAGACGGCCGCCGTCGATATGCCGAGCTCGCGACAGGCGCGGAAGATGCGGCGCGCGATCTCGCCGCGGTTGGCGACCAGCAGACGCCTGATCGGGCGCGCGGGCTCCGGCCCAACTACATGCGCCACGTGCCGAACTCCTTGGCGCCGCGCACCTGGTTGCTGTGCGCCGCCGAGAGCGCCATGGCCAGCACCGCGCGGCTGTCGCGCGGATCGACCATGCCGTCGTCGGAGACCCGCGAGGTGGCGAAGAGGCCCTTGGAGCGCTCCTCGGCCCAGAACTCGACATTGGCGGCGCGCTTGGCGTCCGCCGCCTCGTCGAAGGGGATGCCGCGGCGCGCGGCCGCCGCCCGGCCGACGATGCTCATCACCCCGGCCATCTGCCTCGGCCCCATGACGGCGATCTTGGCGGTCGGCCAGATGAAGGTGAACCGCGGACCGAAGGCGCGGCCGCTCATGCCGTAGTTGCCGGCCCCGTACGAGGCCCCGAGGATCATGGATACGTGCGGCACCGTCGAGTTGGAGACGGCGTTGATCATCTTCGAGCCGTTCTTGGTGATGCCGCGCTGCTCGAAGTCGGAGCCGACGATGTAGCCGGTGATGTTGTGCAGGAAGACGAGCGGCGTGTCGCTCAGGTTGGCCAGCTGGATGAACTGCGCCGCCTTCTCCGAGGACTCGGAAAAGAGCGCCCCGTTGTTGGCGAGGATTCCCACCGGATAGCCGCAGACGCTGGTCCAGCCGCAGACGAGGGTGGGCCCGTACAGCGGCTTGAATTCCTCGAAGTAGGAGTCGTCGACGATCCTGGCGATCGCCTCGCGGATGTCGAAGGGCGCCTTGAGGTCCCTCGGCACGAGACCGAGCAGCTCTTCGGGATCGTACGCCGGCTCGGCGAACCGCCCCGACGGCTCGGGGCCGAGCTTTTTCCAGTTCAGGTGCGCCATCACCTCGCGGCACTTGGCGATGGCGTCCATCTCGTCTTCGGCCAGATAGTCGCCCAGGCCCGACACAGTCGCGTGCATTTCCGCCCCCGCGAGGCTCTCCACGTCGGCGTCCTCGCCGGTCGCCATCTTGACGAGCGGCGGGCCGCCGAGAGCGATCTGGGACTGGCCGCGGATCAAGATGTTGTAGTCGCTCATGCCTGGCTGGTAGGCGCCGCCGGCGGTCGAGGCCCCGAACACCACCGAGATGGTGGGAATGCGCAGCTTCGAAAGTTCGGTGATCTCGTAGAAGAGGCGGCCCGACTCGGCGAAATGGCCGGTGTCGCGACGGAGCGCCGCCTCCGGGTCGCCGTCGCCGCCGCCGCCGCGCAGGTCGGCGCCGGCCGACTCCACAAACTGCACGTACGGCAGCCGGTTCACGCGCGCGATCTCCAGGCCCCGCATCAGCTTCTTGCCGTTGAACGGGTTGAAAGCCCCCGCCATGACCGAGGGGTCGTGGCCGAGGGTGACGCACTCGATCCCCTCGATGACGCCGACGCCGAGCACGAAGCCGGAGCCGACCTGGTAGTCGGAACGCCAGGCCGCCAGCGGACTGATCTCCAGGAAGGGCGAGTCGCGGTCGAGCGCGTGGGCGATTCGCTGGCGCAGCGGCATCTTGCCCCGAGCCGCAAGCCGCCGGTGCGCTTCCTCGCCGCCGCCGCGCGCCGCCTCCTCGAGGAGAGCGTTCATCTCCTCCAGCATCTGCAGCATGTCGGCGCGGTTGCGCGCGTAGTCCTCGCTGCGGGTGTCGAGGTTGGACTGGAGGCGGGGCATCAGGCCCTCTCCACCAGAGAAGGCGAAAGGGGGAAGCGCGCGCCGCCGGCGAGCGGGAGACGGGGTGTCACGGGCCGGCCTCTGCGAGCGCTTCCTGGCGCTCCAGGGCGCGCTGGAAAGCCGGCCGCTCTGCGAGGCGATCCAGGTAGGCGAGGCAATTGGGCTTGAAGCGTGCGTCGAGCCCGAGCGAGCGGCCGAGCCAGAGGGCGAAATGGACGGCGATGTCGGCGATGGTGAAGCGGTCGGCGCATAGATAGGCGCGTCCGTCCTGAAGCGCCGTTTCCAGGCAGCGCAGGCGCGCCAGGAACCACACCGAATAGTCCTCCACCGCTTGTGGCAGGCGCCGTTCCGCCGGCTCCAGCCGCGAGTAGCGCAGCACGATGGTCTGCGGGAAGGTGAGGGTGGCGTCGCTGCGGTAGAGCCAGTTCAGGTAGTCGCCGTAAGCCGCCTCGGCCGGGTCGACCCGCAGGCTGTTGGGTGCGTGCTTCTCGACCAGGTAATGGCAGATCCCGGTCGATTCGGTCATCGTCAGGGCGCCGTCGACGAAAGTCGGCACGGTGCCCAGCGGATTGATGTCGAGGTAGCCGGGCCGCAGCGCGCGCGGCGGGAACGGCATCACTTCCAGCTCGTACCGCGCGCCCAGCTCCTCCAAGGTCCACAGGGGCCGGAGGGAACGGGCGTTCTTGCAATGATAGAGCTTCATTGAGGTTGGCCCTTACACCTCTCCCGTGGGCTGAGGGAGGGGCGGGCTGAGCTTGGCTGCGGCCGCCGTGCGCTCGCTGCCGTCCGCGCCCATCTGGCGGTCAATGATCCATCGCCTCCTCTGCGACATCATGCTGGCCGCCCTGGCCGGGCAGCCACCCACGCCGCTTGCGCGCGCGGCTGGAGGGCTGGCGGGTTGCCGCCCAGCGAGCTGTGGGCCGGGTCGCGTCCAGCGCCGGATCCTGCGTCAAGCGGCAGCCTGATGGAGGGAGCCGCGAGCTTCGCTATGCTTGAGGCATGGCCGGAAGAACCCCCAAGACGATTTCCGCCGCCGAGGCCGCCGCCCTGGTGCGTCCCGGCATGTGCGTCGACTACGGCGGCAGCATCTGCCAGCCCGAGGTGTTCGATACCGCCCTGGCCGCGCGCGCCGGCGCGCTGCGCGACGTCAGGGTCCGCACCTGCCTATCTCTCAAGCCGCTCGCCTTCCTGGAGGCCGATCCGGCGGGGGACAGCTTCGAGCACTTCAGTTGGCATTTCGGCGGTTACGATCGGCGCAAGCATGACGAGGGCCGCTGTCACTACATCCCACTGAACCTCGGCGAGGTGCCGGACTACTACCGCCGGTTCCTGCCGCCCACCGACATCGCGGTGGTGAAGGCGTGCCCGCCCGGCCCCGACGGCCGCTTCTCCTTCGGCTGCACCGCCGTCTGGCTTCAAGCGCTGGCGCAGACGGCGCGCACGGTCGTTGTCGAGGTCACCCGCGGCATGCCGACTGTCGCCGGCGAGGGGAACAGCGTCGGCGCCGACGAAGTCGACTACATTATCCAAGGCAATGACGCGCCCGCCGCCGAACTTCCCAACCCGGCGCCGAGCGAGATCGATCGGGCGGTGGCGGTCCGGATCGCCGCCGAGGTCGAGCACGGCGCCTGCCTGCAGATCGGCATCGGCGGCATGCCCAACGCCGTCTGCACGCTGCTGAAAGAGGCCGGGGTCAAGGACCTCGGCATCCACACCGAGATGCTGACCGACGGCCTCGTCGAACTCTACAAGGCCGGCTGCGTCACCGGGGCCAGGAAACGGCTCGACCCGGGCAAGGTCGTCTTCACCTTCGCCCTGGGATCGCGGGCCCTCTACGAGGCCATCGACCAGAATCACGACATGCTCTGCCGCAGCACCGATTACACCAATCTGCCGCACATGATCATGCAGAACGACAAGGTGGTCTCGATCAACAGCACCACCCAGATCGATCTGCAGGGCCAGGCCGCCTCGGAGAGCGATGGCCATCGGCACATCAGCGGCACCGGAGGCCAGCTGCAGTTCGTGCGCGGCGCCTACGCCTCGGCCGGCGGCAAGTCCTTCATCTGCCTGCCCTCGACCTGGGAGAAGGCAGGGCGGCGCAAGAGCCGCATCGTCCTCGACCTCACACCCGGCAACATCGTCACCACGCCCAGGTCCGACGTCATGTACCTCGTGACCGAGTACGGCATGGCTTGCCTGAAAGGAAAATCGGTGTGCGAGCGGGCGCGGGCCATCGTCGACCTCGCCCACCCCGACTTTCGCGACGGTCTCGAACGGCAGGCCCGCGAGCATGGGCTTCTCCCCCGCGGCCGCCCGGGCCACCGCGCTACGGCGGAATAGGAGGGCTCAGGCCGATGAAAAGGCGCATGCTGTTGGCCGGATAGGCGTTCAGCGCCGCCGCCTCGCTACGGCGCTTGCTGGCGTCAGCCGCTCACAGCCCGGGCCCTGGTGGCCGCGCGGCCTGGCGATGGGCGAGTGGTCGCGGCGCCGCGAAGTGATGATGCGTGGCGTGCCGGCGCCTACGCGCATTTCAGAGACCCGCTGCCCCGCACCTCGACGGTGATCGCGAGCGGGGCGGTCGTCTATGCCCGCAGCTGCGCCTGCCACGGCCGGACCGGCGACGGTGATGGCCCCGCCGCCGCTGGTCTTACTCCGCGCCCGGCAGACCTCGCCTGGGTCTCAGAGCTGCCGATCGGGCGGTGGGATTCGTTCCTATATTGGACGATCTCCGAAGGCGGCGTGCCTTTCGGCGCCGCAATGCCCGCGTTCAAACGCACGTTGTCGGGGCAGGACCGCTGGTTGGTGATCAGCTACATCGAGTCCGAGCTGCCTCAGTACAGCCGCCGCTCCGGCGGCGGGTCCCGCCCTCGCCGGGCAGATTGAACCGCCGTGTCCGCTACCGTCTATCCGCCCGGTTCACTTCCGCTGCTCGCACCAACGCCTTGAATGCGCCGGCGTCGATCTCCTCGCCCTCGCGGGTGTCGATGGCGCGCCTGACGTTCCCCTCCAGGCTGGAATTGAAAAGACGCGCCGGATCGGGGAGGGCCGCCCCCTTGGCGAGGGTGAGCTTGACGACGCTCTTGTAGGTCTCGCCGGTGCAGATGGCGCCGTTATCCGACCACACGGGTACGCCGCGCGGCCCAGCATCCGCCCCTCCAGTCGCCGAGTTCCTCGATCCTGGCGTCGATCAGCCAAGAAGGGGACCCTTGCGCGATCCCGGCGGCCTTGTTGATCATGGGCTCCTCCTCAATTCTGCCGCCCGAACTGAAGGGCCGCGCACCTTGACGCCGAGCGCCTGCGCCGCCCAAGCTTCAGCGGGATATGACCCCCTAGGCATCATATCCTGGGGAGGCGGCTGATGTTCCTGTTCGCTTACGTGATTTTGCTGGTCATCGCCGCGATCCCCCTGGCGATAACGACGGCGCGGCGGCGGACGGCTGGGCCTACTGTCGCGCTGGCCCACCGCATGTACCGGGACCTTGCCTACGTCGCGGCCGCGGTGGTCGCCATCGTCGCCTTCGAGCTGGCCCTGCGGATATCGCTCGACGCCTACTGGTTCTCCGAGGTCGGCCAATCCCATCGGTACTGGTTCGCCGTCGGCCTTCAGGCAGCGATCTTCGCGACCATCCTGCTGGTCGGCGGCGCGTTTCTGGGCTTCAACCTGCGGCTGGCCAGCGCCGATGCGGCGCTGCCGCGCAGCCTCCCCTGGATCGCCGGCTTCCTCATCGCCGCCCTCCTCGCCCTGGGCGCGACCTGGCTTTGGGCGCCGCTGACCGCCTTCCTGGGGCGGACGCCCTCCGGCGTCGTCGATCCGCTCTTCGGCGCCGACCTCGCCTTCTGGCTTCTGACCCTGCCGTTCCTCCAGGCCGTCCTTTCGGTGATCACCACCTTCGTCGTCATCGCCATTCTCGCCTGGGCCGTCCTGGGTTTCGTCCTGGGTCCCTGGCGTCGGCTCAGGCGCCGCTTCGTTCTCATTCGTGACGGCGCCGGCGGCCCGCAAGGCGCGGGCGCCGATCTGGCGCGGTTCTTCGAGCGCGGCGGCGGCGGCCGTCCCAGCGTCCCGCCGACCGCCAGCGCCGGTCCCTGGCCGTCGACGGCTTGGGTTTCGCAGGGCATGGCGCTGGGCGCGCTCTGGTGCCTAACGCGCGCGGCGGCCCGGGGGCTCGCCCGCTACGATCTGGCGGTCGAGGGCCACTCGCGCGTCGTCGCCGGCGCTTCCTGGATCGACGTGCATCTCTGGCTCGGCGCCTATGCCGTCATCATCTTGGTGTGGCTGGCGGCCGCGGCGCTGCTGGCCATAGCCGCCTTCGCTCCGCGCTTCCGCCGGGCGCTCTTCCAGCGCCCCCGACGCTGGGTCGCCGCCGTGGCGGCCCTGGCCGCCCTGTGGTTCGCCGCCGAGGCGATCCCCGCGATCGTCGAGAACCTCTACGTCGGCCCCAACCAGATCACCCTCGAGCAGCCGTATCTGGTGCGCAGCATCGGCGGCACGCGGCGGGCTTTTGCTCTCGAAGGCCCCAATGTCGATGAGCAGATGTTCCCGGTTTCGGCCAAGCCGATCGGCCGCGACGACCTGGCCGCCAACGACAAGGTCCTGCGCGACGCCCGCATCTGGGATTGGCGCGCCCTCGAGCCGCAGCTGCAGCAGACCCAGGGCCTGCGCCCCTATTACACCTTCAGCGACGTCGACATCGACCGCTACCAGGTGGACGGCGAGGAACGGGAGGTGATGCTGACCCCGCGCGAGCTCGACCTCGCCCGGCTTCCCGCCCAAGCCCAGGTCTGGGTCAATCAGGCGATCAAGTACACCCACGGCTACGGCGTGGTCGCTGTCCCGGTGGGCGAGATCGACGATGCCGGCAACCCGGTCCTGTGGGCCCACGACATCCCCATCCAGGCCAAGGACGACCTCGCCGTCACCCACGGCGAGATCTACTACGGCCTGCTGACGCGCGACCGCGTCTATGTCCGCACCACCGAGAAGGAATTTGACTTCCCGCGCGGCGACGCCAACGCCGAGACGACCTACGGCGGGGCCGGCGGCATTCCTCTCAGCAATCTGTGGCGCAAGCTCGTGGTCGCCCGGGCCTTCGACGGTCTGCGCGTCTTCATCTCTGGCTACTTCACGCCCCAGAGCCGCGTCCTCATCCGGCGCAACGTCGTCGAGAGGGTGTGGCGGCTGGCGCCCTTCCTCAGCTTCGACCGCGATCCCTACATCGTCGCCGATGGCGATCACTATTCCTGGATCGTCGATGGCTACACGACCTCATCCAACTATCCCTACAGCGAGGCGTACCGCGGCTCTGTCCCCGCCTTCTCTGGCCGCAACTACTTGCGCAATTCCGTCAAGGCCGTGGTCGACGCCTACAACGGAACCGTGACCTTGTACGATTTCGCGCCCGACGACCCGATCATCCGCGCCTGGAGGAAGATGCTGCCGGGCCTCTTCAAGGATGCGGCCGAGATGCCCCCCGCCCTGCGCCGCCACATCCGTTACCCCGAGGACCTCTTTACCGCCCAGGCCGAGATGTACGGCACCTACCACATGACCAACCCCACCACCTTCTACAACCGGGAGGATCGCTGGGAGGTCCCGCACGAGCTCTATCGCGACGCCGAGGTCGAGGTTCAGCCGTACTATGTCATGGCGCAGCTGCAGGGGGAGCAGAGCCCCGAGTTCGTGCTGATGCTGCCGCTCGCCGTCGCCGGCAAGAACCAGATGGCCGGCTGGCTCGCCGGCCGTTGCGATGGGGCCAACTACGGCAAGCTCGTCGCCTACCGCTTCCCCAAGGGCCACTTCATCGACGGTCCGGCGCAGGTCGAATCCCGCATCAGTTCCGACAGCCGCTTTTCGGGCGACCTCACCTTGTGGGACCAGCACGGCTCGACGGTCATCCGCGGCAACCTCATCATCCTGCCGCTCGGACGTCAGCTGGCGGCGATCGAACCGGTCTACATTGAGGCCGAGCAGACCAAGATCCCCAATCTCGCGCGCGTCGTCTTCGGCCAGCTGCTGCCGGACGACCGCAGGATCGAATGGGCCCCGACGCTCGCGGGCGCCGAAGACCTCCTCGTCGGGACGCCGGGACCGGAGTCCGGCGCAACGAGCCCAGGGGCGACGACGCCTGCCGGCGCCCCTCCGCCCCCGGCCACCGGTGATGCCCTGGCGCGCGCCCGGCAGGTGTTCGGCGATATGCAGCGCGCCTACGCCGCCGGTGACTTCGTCCGTTACGGCCAGCTGATGGCCGAGCTCGGCCGCATCCTGGCGCCCTGATCCGGGCCGGCTGATCCCTGGTACGGGCCCCCGCGGCCGCGCGCCCGGGCGGTGCGACCTGCGTCCCTGTCGAACGGCGAGCCGCATCACCGCTGGTCGTCTGGCGCCCGGCTTGCATCGCAGCGGTCGTGGTTACGAATTTGGAAAGAGCCATGCTTACGCGCACCCTTACTACAGCCGCGGTCGCGGCCGCGGCCGTCCTCACCATCGGCGGCTCGGCGCAAGCGGCCTCCTACTTTTCCGTCGACGCCGGCCCCACGCCCGGCGGAGCGCTGGGATTCGCCGACGCCTACGGGGTCATGGGCGAATCCGGTCAGGTCGACAGGCCCAACGACGTCTATGTTGGCGCTGGCAGTCCGGCCTGGTTCAAGGCCATCAAGTCGAAGGTCAAGCCGGTCACCGGCGGCGTCCTGGACACGGTCACCTTCCGCGCCGACCAAGGCACGCGCTTCGACGGCTTCTCGTTCCGCGCCAAGGACGCAGCCCCCGACCAGAACATCCTCGTCACCGTCAAGCCCTGGGGCGGCAAGAAGGAGACCTTCGACTTCTTCGTCGCCGACAACAGCGCCGCGACGCCGCGGCTGGGGATCATCGGCGACGATGCCGACGCCCGCATCAAGTGGGTGCAGGTGTCGACGCCCGACGGCTTTATCAAGCTCAAGGAAGAGCAGTTCCTGATCGGCTCCGGCCATGGCCAGGGCCCGAGCTTCAACAGCGAATCAACGTTCAATGGCGGCGGCGCCGACGGCGTCCGCGGCGTCCCCGAGCCGGCGACCTGGGCCATGCTGATCGCCGGTTTCGCCGGCATCGGCGCGGCGCTGCGCTCCCGCCGCCGGAGCTTGGCGATCGCCTAGGCGAGCCGCTTGCCGCCGGATCCTGCGCCCGGCGGCTGAGCGTAGTTCCGAGAAATTGCGCCCCGCCGAGCGCTCGGCGGGGCCTTCTCGGTTTCAACTCCTGGCCGAACGTGGTTTGCCCGCGGCTTCCCCAGGGTTAAGGTGAACATTAGCGGTGGGGGTAAGGGGCGGCGGATGACCATCGTCAATGGAACACCCGGTGCGGACGGGACGCCCGGCGCCTATCCCGGCGGCGCCGGCGGCCCGGGAAGCGGCGGGGGCTCGGCTTACGCCACAACGACGCCTGGCAAAACCGCCACTGCCACCGCCGTCGGTGGCGTCGGTGGGACCGGCGGGTATGGGGGCAGCGGCGCCCGCGACAAATATGGCAACTTCATCAGCGGCGGCGGCCCAGGCGGTCACGGCGCCAGCGGCGGCTCTGGGACCGCCGTGTGCAATAATTCCGGGGCGTACCCTTCGGCGAGCTACGCCACCGCCCGCGCCACCGGTGGCGCTGGAGGCTACGGCGGCCGAGGCGGCTACGGCGATCCGCCAGGGATCGGCGGTATCGGCGGCGACGGCGCCTACGGCAAGGCCATTTGCACCGCCCAGAACAGCTCCGGGTCGGCCAGCGCCACCGCTGATGGCTATGGCGGCGCCGGCGGGGCGACGCTCGGACCGGGCGTCGGTGGCGCCGGCGCCGCCTCCACCGCGCAGGCCAGCGCCATCAGCACCTTCAAGGGCGGCAACGCGTTCGCCGTGGCCAGCGCCACCGGTGGCAGCGGCGGCTATGGGCGCGATGCTTCTGGCGGCTCGGACGGCGGCGCGGGCGCTTCGATTTCGCTGACCAACAGGGTCTCGGGTTCGACCGACGGCGGGACGCTGGCCTTGTTCCAGTACGCGCGTGGCGGGAACGGCGGCCACGCCGAGAGCGGCGGGACGGAAGGGGCCGCCGGCAGCGCCTACTCCAAGCTCGATTTCAACGACCATTCCAACGCCACCGCCAGCGCCCAGGTGCGCACGCGGACGATGGCCTACGGCGGCCAGGGGCCGAGCGGCGGCCTGGCCACTGCGGTCAGCAACATCTCCGCGGCCGGCAAGGTGCACGCTATTACCGACGCCAGCAGTGGCGGGACGCTGGGAGCCTCGGCCACCGGCGTCGCCAGCAGCGATAGCTACGCCTATCAGTCGGTGACTGTTTCTCCCGGGACCGGCGCAGGCGGTTACGGCTACGGATCTGCTACTGCCCCCACCGCCAGCGCCTTGGTCTATGTCGTCGGCGGAGCCGGCGCTTGCAATAAGACCGGAGGCCCTGGCGGGACCGGAGGTCTCGCCGCCGGCAAGGCGTCGGCCAACGGGACGACGGCCGCCCACGCCCTTCTCGTGCTCACCGGCGGCGCTGGAGGGATGAGTTCTGGCGGCGCGGGCGGCGCTGGCGGCGAGGCCTACGGCAAGAACGATATCTCCGGTTCCGACCGGAGCGCGTACCTCTTCCTGCATCAATATGCAGTGGGTGGCGGTGGGGGCCAGGGCGTGATCGGTGGCGCTGGCGGCAAGGGGATTTCGGAGCTCGCCTTCGACGACACTCTCCAGGCGCACCAGAGCGCAGTGAAGGTCATCCTTGGCGGGTCGGGCGGCGTCGGCGGCCCGGGCGCGACTCCGGGCTCGGGCGGCAAGGGCAAGGCCAAAGCCGCGGTGACCTCTGCCTACTACACCTATGTCGGCGTCAGCAGCTACGGCGGCATGGGCGGAAACTCCACCGGCGGCAATGGTGGCGCTGGCAAGTTGGGCAAGGCGGTCGCTTCGGCCAAGGGCGCCAGCGCCCACGCCGTCGCTCACGCTCAGGGCGGCTATGGCGGAGCCGGGCAGGGAAAGGGTTACCACGGCGGCGCTGCAGGGCAGGGCTACGCCACCGCGTCGGCGGTCGCCACCGGCGCCGGCAAAGACGCTTATGCCTTCGCCCTGCAGCAGGGCGGGGTGGCGGGCCTGGGCCTCGGCAACGCGGACGCCGGGACGGCGGCGCCCAGCACCATGGTCAACGCGGTCACCGGCGCCACCGATGGCGGCAACCTTACTCTCAAGCAGTTCGCCAAGGGCGGCGGCGGCAACGACACCTATGGCGGCGCCCCGACCAACGGCGCGGCGGCGCTCTCACAGCTGACTTTCAACGATCTGACGAGCGCGACCCGCAGCGCCACGCTTGCGGTCTATGTGAAAGCCTACGGTGGCGCCGGGACCCTCGGCCAATCGGCGACCACCACCGGCGGCTCGGGCGGTGGCGCAACCGCCGGCCTGACCCTCACCGGCGCCGGCACGGTCACGGGCGTAACCTACGCCAAGGGTGGGGCCGGTCGCGGGCCAACAACCTACGGGGCCGGCGGCGACGCCAAGGCGACCTCCACCGCCTACGGGGCCAGCCTCACCGTCAAGGCGATCGCCGTCGGCGGCGCCGGCTCGAGCGCCGGATCGGCCAAGGGCAAGATCAAGGCGGTGGGCAACAGCGGCGCCTTTACCGCGAAAGGATCCACCTCGCTCCACGCCGGCCAGCTGATCCAGACCGCCACGACCCTGGCCACCGGGGTGGTGGACGGGACTGAAAAGGCGATCGCCAAGACCAGCATCGGCCACGGCGGACCGGCTTCGAACACGACCTCCTCGGCGGTGGCCCTGCAGGGCGCGGCCCCCAACGCCGCCGCCGTCTCGGCCGTGCTCACAGCCCACCCGAAGATCGCCACGGCGCTAGGGCCCTCTCCAAGCGTCTTCGCCATCGACGAGGTGGGCGGCGGCTATGCCGTCAGCGGCGGCGTTGGCAGCCAGACCGTCACCGACACCATCGATTTCACCGCCGATCTCACCAAGCTCTCGCCCGAAGGCAACCTGGTCCTGGGTTTCTACGGTGGCGCTGGCGTCGGCGCCGGCTTCAACTCGATGACGCTCACTGTCACCGCCGACGGTGCGGCGAGCCCGCAATTCAGCCAGACGTTCACGACGCTCGCCCAGGCGGAGAGCTTCTTCAACGGTTCGACCACCGAGAACCTTGGAGCGCTCGGCAGCGGCGGCCTCTCCGGCTCAACTCTGACGCTCGACATCAAGGTCTCGATCACCAGCGACGCCGCCGGCGGATTCTTCGGGAACATCATCGTCGGCGATCCGCCCGCCAGGTTCGCGCAGCAGATGGCGGGCGTGGGCGCCCGCGGCCCGGGCTCGACCCTGGCATCCTTCCATCCGCCGCCGGCCGAGCGCCTGTTCGCCGCGCCCCGCGCCGTGCTGGCCTGATCTTCGTTGCGTCCAGAGCGGGCAGCGGACCGCCCGCCCCGCGAGCGCTCTTTTGCCGACGGCGCCGCGAAGTGGTGCGAGAACCGATGCTTCCTCCCGCCGGTTAGCGGCTCATCCCGAGAGGAGAGTCCTCATGGACATCATGCGCCCGATCGCAGCCGTCGCAGAAGGGCCCGGAAGCCTGGTTCACCGGCACGGTCCGCATCGACCCCCTCAACAGCCCGCCGCCGCCGGCCCGCGCCAGCTCGGCCTACGTCACCTTCGAGCCGGGCGCGCGCACCGCTTGGCACAGTCACCCGCTCGGCCAGACGCTTGTCGTCACCGCCGGTTGCGGCTGGACCCGGTGTGAGGATGGTCCGATAGTCGAAATCCGCGCCGGCGATGCGTCTGGTGTCCGCCCAACCACCGCCCCTGGCATGGCGCGACGCCCACGACCGCCATGACCCACATCGCCATCACCGAGGCTCTCGACGGCAAGCTCGTCGATTGGCTGGATCAGGTCACGGACGAGGAATACCTCGTCGGCCCACCGGGCTGACCTCCGTCCGCCGCGGGCCGGACTTGCTCAACCTCCCAGCACGCCCCTCGCCCCGACCGGGCGGTCGGCCGGGTCGATGAGCACACCCGGGTTGAGCACCCCCGCCGGGTCCAAGGTCTGCTTGGCCGCCGCCAGCGCAGCGCGGAAGAAGGGGCTCACCTCGGCCTCGTAGCCGGCGCGATGGTCACGGCCGACGGCGTGGTGGTGGGTGATCGTCCCGCCTTCCTCGATCAGGATGGCGTTGGTCGCCCGCTTGATCTCGCGCCAGCGCGCCAGCGAGCTTCCGATGTCTCCGCGATCGCTCCCCAGCGCCTGCCAGGAGAAGTAGGGCGCCGGTCCGTCC
Source organism: Caulobacteraceae bacterium (assembly GCA_035946795.1). Classification (GTDB taxonomy): domain Bacteria; phylum Pseudomonadota; class Alphaproteobacteria; order Caulobacterales; family Caulobacteraceae; genus Acaudatibacter. The sequence continues at coordinate 29,250 of DASYYX010000046.1, forward strand.
GGATAGACGTGGGTGAAACGGCAGGAGACGCGTCCCTCGTGGCCACACGCCGCCTTGATCGCCGCGGCGGCGCGCGAGCGCACCCGCTGGTAGAAGTCGTCGAACCGGTCCCAGGTGATCGCCGTCTCGAAAGTGTCGCCGATGAGGCCCAGGCCCACCGACAGGTTGCGGCCGAACGGCATGCGGATGAAGGCGTTGCGCCACACCCCGGCCGCCCCGGCGCGGCGCGCCTCCTCGCCGGCATTGGGCGCGAGCTGCCGCTCGAGCGCCGCCTTGTCCCAGCGCCCGCCGAGATCGCCGGCGAGCTCCAGGGCTCGTTGCATCCACGGGCCAACCGGATGGTCGGCGGACTCGAAGCCGAGCACCAGGATGGCCTCGCGCCCGTCGCCAGCCCCGTTGGCGGCCGCCTCGGCGGGATCGAGCAGGCGGCAGTTGGTAGGGAAGAGGGCAGACTGCGCCAGCGCCCGCACCGCCGCCGCCCCCTCGGCCGCGCCATCGAAGGCGATGCTTGCGGAGGCCTGGTGAAGCGGCCGATCCTGCAGCCGCATCCAGGCCTCGGTGATCACGCCCAGGACCCCCTCGGAGCCGATGATCAGGCGGTCAGGCGCCGGGCCGGCGCCCGAACCCGGCAGGCGGCGGGTCTCCAGCACGCCGGCCGGAGTCACCGTTCGCGTCGCTTCGACGAAGTCGTCGATGTGGGTGTAGAGACTGGCGTAATGGCCGCCGCTGCGGGTGGCGATCCAGCCGCCCAAGGTCGATTGCGTCAGGCTCTGGGGGAAATGGCGCAAGGTAAGGCCATGCGGCCTAAGCTGCGCTTCCAGCTCGGGGCCGAGCGCCCCGGCCTGGATGCGCGCGGCGCGGCTCTTGCGGTCGACTTCCAGGACTTGGTTCAGATGCTGCAGGTCCAGCGACAGCGCGCCAGCGTAGCTATCGCCCACATCCGGCTCGATGCCGCCGACGACGCTGGTGCCGCCGCCGAAGGGGACGACGGCGATGTCGGCCCCCGAGGCCCAGTCGAGCAGGGCGGCGACCTGGGCCTCCGATCTTGGGAAGGCCACGAGGTCAGGCGGCCGGGGGATGTCGCGCAACAGCCAGCGAGCGATGTCGCCGAAGGATTTGCCGAGCGTGTGCGTCAACCGGTCGTACGGGGTGGCCGAGCACAACCCCGCCAGCGTCGCTGGCGGCGCGACGCGCGGCGGAGCCAGGTCGAAGTCCTCGAGCCGCGGCGGGGCGATTTCCGGCCCGGCCGCGCCCAGTCGCGTCGCCGCCGCGCGCACGCGCGCCGCTTCCTCGTCCGTGAGGTCCTCGTCCAGCCGACCCCAGCCCCAGAACCTCAAAGTCGGTCGATGCGAAAGCGTTGCGGGTGTGTCCATTGTTCGCGCTTACACCTCTGCCGCAGACGCAGGGAGGGCTCGAGCGGCCCTTCGGCCCTGGCCGAGCCGACGTGGCGGAGTTAACATCCCTTAAGAACTGTTGGCTGGGAGATCCCGATGACCTCGCACTTGAGGCTGCCGCTCGCCGCCGCCGCGGCCCTGGCGGCCACAACCGCAGCCGCCGCGCCGCAGAGCGCGGCTGTCGACATCGACGCTCATTTCACCTCCCGCGGCGTCGCCAGCGTGCTCGGCCCGATCGGCAAGCTCGTTGGAGCGCCGAGCGGCAGCTACAACGACTCGCAGACGACCAAGTCGGCCAGCGAAAGCGTGCCCGCGGCCGAGGCCTATCCGACGCCCACCGCCTTTGCCAACGGCCAGATGCTTTCCTCGCACGTGACCGCCAGCTTCGGCGTCGACACCCGCTCCTCGGAAGCCGACACCGGACTGACCACCGCCAACGTCAGCCTGAACCTCAATCCGCCGCCGCCCACCGGACAGGTCCCGCAGCCGTGGCTGAGCCTGACTGTGAGCCAGGCGAGCGCCGACGCCTCCTTCAGCCAGCTGTTCGTCGGCGCAACCTCGCGCAACTACGCCACCGGTTCGGCCAAGTTCGGCGGCTTCACCGCCTTCGGCCAGTTTCTCGGCTCGACGCGGGTGAGCTATTCGGGTTCGCCGCCGCCGAACACGGTCGTCTATTCGTCGCCGACCGTCACCATCACCCTGAACCGCCAGCTGCAGACCGGGATCATCTCCTGCAGTCCAGATCCCTGCACCTTCACGCCCACGAGCATTGATGTCGCCGCCGTCGACGTGGAGCTGAACAAGGCGGACTTCCGCGGCGCCAAGGTCTCCGGCCACATCCTCCTGGGCGACAACAAGGCGAGGTGACCGGTTCCGCGGATCGCCGATCCTTGATCGGCGCTGGCGCGCGGGCGAAAAGCGCCAGCGCGGAGGGAGGACGGAGATGACGCTGGAGATCGTCGGGGCGGGGCTGGGCCGCACCGGCACCATGTCCCTGAAGCTCGCCTTGGAGCAGCTGGGCTTTGGCCCCTGCTACCACATGATCGAAGTCTTCCAGCATGCGCAGACCGCCATCCCGCTGTGGGAAGAGGTCGGCGACGGCAAGCCGCCGCAGTGGGACAAGATCTTCGAGGGCTACCGAGCCACCGTCGATTGGCCGAGCGCCACCTACTACAAGGAGCTGGCCGCCCATTATCCCAAGGCCAAGGTGATCCTATCCAAGCGCGACCCCGAGGCGTGGTGGCGCTCGACCCAGGCGACCATCTTCAACCCGGCGCGCGTCATGAGCGCCCAGATGACCGACTTTACCCGCATGGTGCAGAAGACCGTGGGCGTCATGTTCGACGGCCAGATGAACGACCACGACAGGCTCATCAGCGTCTACAATCGCCACAACGCCGAGGTGGTGCGGGTCATCGCCCCCGGACGCCTGCTGGTGTGGGAGCCCGGCGAGGGCTGGCCGCCGCTGTGCCGCTTTCTGGGCGTCGCCGTTCCCGAAGGCCCCATGCCGCACGCCAATTCCACCCAGGAATTTCAGGGCCGCCTCTGCCAGATGGTCGACACAGCTACTGGCGTCAGCAAATAGGCGCGCCCTCGAGGAGCGGGATCCCCTCAGGGTTTCGCGCCGCGCGGCAGGGCGGCGACCTCGGCCGGAGTCAGGCGGCGGACGCTGGTCACCAGACACCGCTGCCGCCCGGCCATTGACCGGGTGAAGATCTCGACATCATTGTTCTCGCCGGCGCAGATCCAATCGCTGCCGCGCGAGCGCATGCCGATCGCCTGCGAGAAATCCAGGTCGAGGCAGGGCGAGAACAGCTTCAGCTGGTAGTAGCGGTTGAAGCCGACGCGCAGGTTCACCGTCCGCTGGTCCTGCGAAGCCCAGCTGTCGATCTCGCGCTGGGGAAAGCATTCGCTCTGCCGGTCTTTGGGCTGAGCCGGGGCGCTCGCGGCCACAAGGGAAATGGAAAGAACGGCGCCGCCGAGGAGGGCGAACAAGGTCCGGTTCATGGTGGGCTCCAGGACTGGCGCCCCTCGCGGGGCGACATCTAACGTAAGTTGTCGATCGAAGTCGAACGGTTACAAGAACCGCGCTTGCGCGCCGCCCGTTCCGCGAACCGCGCCGGCGAGATGAGCGCCGCAGCCACCCTCGGCAGCGGCGAGGGCGCGTCCGCAATCAGGGCGGCGAGATGCTCCGCGAGCAGCGGAGCGAGGGTGTAGCCGCGGGAGCCCAGGCCCGTGAGGCAGAAAAGGCCGTCACCGAGAGCGCCGGCGATGGGCAGATAGTCGGGCGTGGCGGCGCGCACGCCGGCCCAGCCCTGAAGTCTCGAGGCGCGCAGGCGCTCGGCCAGGCGCGGCTGCGCGGCCGCCACCGCCGCGAGGTTACGCTGGTGATCGCTGTCGCGGACGTCCAGGCCGGTGTCGCCGCGGTCGTGGGTGGCGCCGAAGAGCACGCCGGCCGGGGTGGGCAGCACCCAGGCCCCGAATGCGGCGGCTGCCCACGTCGACGCTCCAGGCGCGAAACTGGCCTGGCCGCGGACGGGCAGGAGGGGGAGGTCGGGCGCAAAGGCGGTGCTCCCCACACCAGCGGCGATGCAGACGGCGTCGGCCTCGAAGAGCGGCTCTCCGGCCTCGTCGAGGCCCCTCCACAGCGCGCCCTCGCGGGCCAGGCGGCGAACCCGCACCCGATAGCGGTTCTGCGTCCAGGCCGAGAGCACTGCCGCGGGGGCGACGGTCCCAGCGTCCCCGATGAGCAGGGCCGCGCCGGCGCTCTCGTTGAGGCTTGTATGGGCCTCCGCGGCAGAGATGAGCCGCATAGCCTCCGGCTCGAAGAGGTCGGAGCGGGCGATGGCCGCGAAGCGGCGCGGATCCTTTGGCCCGGCGGCCAGCTGGAGGAGCGAGCGGCCGGTCACCGCGTCCGCCGCCTCATAGAGCGTCAGGGCCCGCCGCGCCGACTGGGCGAAGAGAGCCGCCTGGGCGCCCAGGCCGGCGTCCAGCCGCGGCGCGACCAGCACCGCCGGGGGAGGCGCGGGCCCGTCTCCCGCGTCGAAAACCCTCGCCTCGGTCCCCATGGCCGCGAGGGCGCGCGCCAGGCTGGCGCCGGCGATGCCGCCCCCGATCACGGCGACACGCCGCGCATCCTTCGGCGGCGGCAGGCCCGGCAAAGCGGCCCTGAGCCTATGGCGCTTGCCGAGCGCGCCGGCCCTACGCTCCACCCCAAAGCCGGCGTCGCCGAGCGCCCGCCGGACCGCGCCGGCCGCAGCATAGGTGGCTGCGGTCGCCCCGGGGTTCGACCGCCGCGCCACCAACCCCATCAGCTCGCCGGTCCACATGGCCGGGTTCTTCGCCGGGGAAAAGCCGTCCAGGAACCAGGCGTCGGCGCGGCCGTCCCAGGCGCCGAGCGCCTCGGCGGCGTCGCCGATCGCCACGTCGAGGGTCGACGAGACTTCCGGAAAGTCCACGCGGTGGAAACCGCGAGCCCGGCCGGGCCAGCGCGCCGCGATCAGGCGGGCCAGGTCCTGAGGTCCGCCGAGCGCCGCCAGCGCCCGCGCCGCCTCGGCGGCCGCGAGGGGGTGGGCCTCGAGGCTGAAGACGTGGAGGAAGCCGCCGGCCGGGGCGGTCGAGCGCCATAGTTCGAGAAGGGCGAGCAGATTGCGGCCGATGCCGAAGCCGAGTTCGCCGACAGTGAAGCGCCTCGCCGAGCGCCAGCGCTCCGGGAGGCCGCAACCGGCGAGAAAGACCTCCCTCGCCTCCGCCAGGCCGCCGCCGGCGGAGAAATAGACGTCATCGTAGAGGCGGGAGCGCGGCGGCCCCGCGTGCGGCCACTCGATCGGCGAAGGCGGCGGCGACCAGGTCACGCCGGCCTCGTAGGCGGCGCTTTGCGGCCCGTCATCCCCGGGGCGGTCCCAGGCCCATCTCGGCGGCGAATGCCGGCCAAAAGAAGAAGGGCCGCCCGAGGGGCGGCCCTTCCCGACTCCTTAAGAGAGACGCGTGGGTTACTGGTTCGCAGCGGCGGCGTTGCCGGCCGGGGCGGCGTTAGCCGCCGGGGCGGCGTTCGCGGCCGCGTTGGAAGCCGTGTTGGCGGCCGCCGCGGCGGCGTTGGCGTCGGACGCGGCGGTATTGGCCGCCGCATTCGCATCCGCCGCAGCCGAGTTGGCGGCGTCCGAGGCGTTGGCTTCGGTATTGCCAGCGCCCTTGTTGCACGCGCCCAGCGAAAGGGCGGCGACGGCGACGCCGGCGATCAGCACCTTACGAAAGAATTCGGTCGTCATGGTCGCAGGTTCCTTTGCTTTGAAAGACGAGCCGTCGCGTTACTGGTTCGACGACGACATGTTGCCGGCCGGGGCGGCGTTGCCGGCCGGAGCGGCGTTTGCGGCCGGGGCGGCATTCGCCGCGGCGTTGGAAGCGGCGTTGGCGGCCGAGGCGGCGTTGCTGGCCGCAGCGTTGGCTTCCGTCGCCGCGGTGTTCGCGGCCGCGGCGTTGTTCTCGGCGGCGTTGGCGGCGGCTTCATTGTTGCCCGCGCCCTTGTTGCAAGCGCCGAGCGAGAGAGCTGCGACGGCCACGCCGGCGATGAGGATAGTGCGGAAGGTCATGGTCCCTTGGTTCCTTTGTCGAAAAAGGTTCGCGCGCCTCTCCAACGGCGGCGCCTTGAAGTGGACGCCGCGGACGCTGGCGCGGGAATATGCCGGGTTCGCACGGCAAAGCAAGAGGGGTCTTCACGGCCCCGTGATCACTTTTTTCGCACGGCAAGCGAAACCGCAGGGCCGGGGCCCTCGGTTTTAGGCGGCGCGCAGCAGCTCCACGAGCCTGGGCGTGAGGTAGCCGTCAGCGACGAGCCCGCGGCTCTTTTGCCAGGCCCGCAGGGCGGCGCGGGCGCGAACGCCAAACAGACCGTCGATCGGGCCGGGATCGAATCCGAGCCGCAGCAAGGCCGATTGCGCGTCCATGCGCTCGGTCAGCGACAGCGGCGTCTCAAAGGGCCAGCGAATCGCCAGCGGCTGGCCGCCGACGAAGCCGTCGGCGAGCAGTCCCACCGCAAGGGCGTAGGCCAATGAGTCGTTGTAGGCGCGGATGACGAAGTGATTGGGGAGGACGAGGAAAAGCGGGCCGGTGGCGCCCGACGGGGCGATCAGCACCGCCCCGCCGTCCTCATCGCCGCTGCGCCATTCTAGTCCGTCGGCGAGGCGAAGGCCGCGCTGCCGCCACCACGGCCAGGGCTTTGCCGGCCCCTCGACGGTCGCGAAGTCGAAGCCGTAGGGCGCCGTTACCCGCCGCCCCCAGCTCTCGCCGCGCGCCCAGCCCGCCTTGGCCAGCAGTCGAGCCGCAGAGGCAAGAGCGTCCGGGGCGCTGCGCCAGATGTCCGGCGCCCCCGTTCCCGAGGCCGAGACGGCGTCGGCCAGGAAGGCCGAAGGCAGCAGCTGCGTCTGGCCCATGGCGCCGGCCCACGACCCGACAAGGCGGGCGCGGCTGACCTTGCCTTCCTCGAGCGCCTGCATCGCCGCCCAGAGCTCGCTCTCCGCCCAGGCGCGCCTGCGGCCGGCGGCCGCCAGGGTCGCCAGCGAGCGGATGACGTCGTAGTCGCCCTGGAGCCGGCCGAAATCGCTCTCCATCGCCCAGATGCCAACCAGGATCTCCGTGGGCACGCCGTAGCGCGCCTTCACCCCAATCAGCTGGGGCATCGCCGCCAGCGCTGAGCGGCCGGCTGCGATCCGCGCCGCCGTCACCTGGGTGCGGATGTAGCTGCTGACCGGCTGAGCGAATTCGGGCTGGCCGGCGTCTTTCGCCGCCACCCGCGGATCGGGGGCGATGCCGGACAGCGCCTGGTCGAGCACCGCGACGGAGAAGCCGCGGGCGCGCGAGCGGGCATAGAAGTCGTTCAGCCAGGCGAGGAAGTTCGGGTCCCCGCTCGCGCCCAGAAGCCCTGCCGGACTGGGTCCGGCGGGATTGGGCCCGAGCGCCTGGGCCCACGAGGCCGCCGGCGCGACGGCCGCCGCGGCGACAAGAACGAATCGGCGCCGATCCATGGGAACGACGCTAGCGGTCGAGCCGGGCGGTTCAATGGCGGAAGTCTTAAGGAAGGCGCTTCATTGACTTGCAACGAAGCCTTCCCTTAAAGACGCCGCTACTCAAAAAGCCCCGGCCCGAGACGATGAAAGTCCGCAGCTCGCTCAAGACGCTGAAGCTTCGCCACCGCGACTGCAAGCTCGTGCGCCGCAAGGGCCGCGTCTACATCATCAACAAGACCAACCCGCGCTACAAAGCCCGGCAGGGGTGAGGAGCGGCGCCGCGCGGGATGCGCAGCGCAGGCGATCTTCGGCCGATCACGAGCCGCGGACCAGCCGAAAGAATTCCTGGCGAGTGCGGGCATCGTCGCGGATGTCGCCGGTCAGACGGCTGGTGGTGAGCGTGGCGCCGGGCGTGTTGACGCCGCGCAGGGTCATGCAGCTGTGCTCGGCCTCGATCACCACCCCCACGCCCTTGGGCGCCAGCACCTCATCGATGGCGCCGGCGATCTCGGCGGTGAGCTTCTCCTGGATCTGAAGGCGGCGGGCGAAGCCCTGGACCACGCGCGCCAGTTTCGAGATGCCGACGACGCGGTTGGTGGGCAGGTAGCCGACGTGGGCGCGGCCCACGAACGGCAGCATGTGGTGTTCGCAGAAGCTCGACACCGGGATGTCGCGCAGCACCACCAGCTCGTCGTAGCCGCCGACCTCCTCGAAGGTGCGGGCCAGATAGGCCTTGGGGTCGACGTCGTAGCCGGAGAAGAGCTCGCGGTAGGCGCGGGCGACGCGCGCCGGCGTTTCGGCAAGGCCTTCGCGCCCGGGGTCGTCACCGGCCCACTCGATGAGGGTGCGCACCGCCTGCTCGGCGGCCTCGCGGCTGATTTCGCGTCTCAGGCTCTGGTGTTGAGCGCGTGCGTCGTCCACGGCGGAAGTCTCCTGTGGAAAACAGGACCGGCGCTCTTAACGCGCGCGGCCCCGAACCATAAGGGGACCGCCCCTGCCTTTTTCAACTCGCGTGAGTGATCCCATGGCCGACGATTCCGCCTTTCCCACCCAGACCGCCGTCGCCGGCGGGCGGCTGAAGAGCTTCATCGAGCGCATCGAACGCCTGGAGCAGGACAAGGCGGCGGTGGCCGCCGACCTCAAGGAAGTCTATGCGGAGGCAAAAGGGGAGGGCTTCGACGCCAGGATCATGCGCAAGGTGGTGCGCCTTCGCAAACAGAACAGCGCCAAGCGCGCCGAAGAGGAAGCCCTGCTCGACCTCTACATGCAGGCTGTCGGCGTATGAGATGAAGTCGCGCCCGCCTGATCGCCGCGCCGCCGCCAGGCGCGCCGCGTTGCGGGCGCTGCGCAAGGCGGCCCGGGCGGTCGAGCGGGCCGGCGTATCCCTAAGCGAGTGGGAGGGGGAGTTCCTGGGCTCGGTCGAGAGTCGGGTGCAGGCCTTCGGCCGCGCCTTTGCCGATCCCGCCAAGGGCCTGCCCGGGGCGGCCCTGTCAGCGCGCCAGACCTTCAAGCTCAGGGAGATCGCCGCCAAGACGCGCCCGAAAGGCGAGTCCGATGGACCCCCAAAGGGGAGCGGCCTAAAACGCCGGAGCGGAATGAACCGGACGCGTGCGCGTTAGACATTAAGGCCGGGATCAAGGGGCGTTTCCAGGAAGAGGAGCTCAGCAGCTGACTCCCACGCCCCAGCTGCTCTCGGTGGCGACCGCCGCGCCCGAGCACGTTCTGGACCAGGGCGAGGTCGCCGAAGCGGCGCGCGCGGCTTTCGAGGGCAGGCTCCGCGACTTCGGCAGGCTGTTCCCGGTATTCGCCAACACCGGCATTCTCGAGCGGCAGGCGGTCCGGCCCATGGACTGGTACCGCTCCCAGAAGAGTTGGCCGGAGCGCACCGAGGCTTATCTCGACGGCGGCGTCGACCTGTTCGTGCGAGCGGCCACAAGGGCGCTCGAGCTGGCCGGGATCGAGCCGCAGGCCGTCGACACCGTGGTCACCGTCTCCTCAACGGGCGTGGCCACTCCCAGCCTGGAGGCCCGCGCCATGGCGCGGCTGCCGTTCCGCGCTGACATCGCCCGCGTGCCGCTGTTCGGCCTGGGCTGCGCCGGCGGGGTTACCGGCCTTTCCCTGGCGGCGCGCCTGGCCCGGGCGCGGCCGGGCGAAACAACTCTGGTCGTCGCCGTCGAACTGTGCACCCTGGCCTTCCGCCTCGACGAGATGACGAGCGCCAATTTGGTGGCCACGGCGCTCTTTGGCGACGGCGCCGCCGCCTGCGTGCTCTCCACCGCCGGCCATGGCCGCGCCGCCATCGAGGACGGGGCCGAACACACCTGGCCGGATTCGCTGGCCATCATGGGCTGGCGCGTCGATGCGGAGGGCTTCGGCGTCATTTTCGACCGCTCGATTCCGGCGTTCGTCCTGGCCAATGTGCGCGCGGCGATGGAGGGCATGGCGGCGCGCATGGGGCTGGCGCTCGCCGATGTCGACCGTTTCGTCTGCCATCCGGGAGGGGCCAAGGTGCTGGAGGCGCTCGAAGCCGCATTGGGCCTTCCGGAGGGCGCGCTCGACCACGAGCGCGCGGTGCTGGCGCGCCACGGCAACATGTCGGCGCCGACGGCGCTATTCGTGCTCGAGCGGGTGCTGGCGGCCGGCGGCGGCGGCCGGCGGCTGATGCTGTCGGCGCTCGGCCCCGGGTTCACCGCCAGCGCGCTTTCGCTGGCGACCTGAGCCGAAAGCCTGGAGGGTGACCTGGGCGGCGACGCTGCTGGCGTTCGTCACCGCTGAACGCGGCGTCGAGCTCGCTTTGGCGAGCCGCAACACCGCTCGTCTGCGCGCCCGCGGCGCGGTCGAGGCCGGCGCCGGCCACTACCCCTTCATCGTCGCCCTCCACGCCGCCTGGCTGGTGGGTCTGTGGTGGCTCGGCCGGAACCATTCGCTACGACCGGCATGGCTTGCGGTGTTCGCGGCGCTGCAGGTCGGGCGCGCCTGGGTGATCGCCAGCCTCGCAGAGCGGTGGACGACGCGCATCATGGTGCTGCCGGGGGCGGTCCTCGTCCGCCGCGGCCCGTACCGGTTCGTCAGGCACCCCAACTATCTGATCGTCGCCGGCGAGATCGCGGTGCTACCGCTGGCGCTGGGCCTGCCGCTCTATGCGGCCGCGTTCAGTCTGATCAACGGCGTCGCCCTGGCGATCCGCATCCGCGCCGAGGAGCGGGCTGTGGGTTCCTTCCCTGCGCCTGAGCGTGGCGAAGGACCTGGGATCAGCACGCCTCCTTGAGAGCGCCTTCGAGGCCCTGCTCGCGCACCTTGCGATAGAGCGTCGAGCGGCCGATGCCGAGCCGCCTGGCGACCTCGCTCATGTGGCCGGCGTAGATCTCTATGGCGAGCTGGATGAGGTCGCGCTCGATCTCCTCGAGGGTGCGCAGATGGCCGCGGGCGTCGAGCACCCGCACCGGCACGTCGCGCGGCGCCTCCAAGCCGGCCAGCGGCGCGCTGGCGACGATTGCCGGCTCGACCGCCTCCGGGGGCGGGCTTGCGACGCCGCTGATGGAGGGGAAGTCGTGCGGCTGAAGGTAGGGCGCATCGGCGAGGATGACGGCCCGATAGACGGCGTTTTCCAGCTGGCGCACGTTCCCTGGCCAGTCGAAGGCGGAGAGGCAGGCCAGCGTTTCGGGGCTGGCGCCGATGACGCGTTTGCCTTCCTCGAGATTGAAACGGTGGACGAAGGCGTCGACCAGCGCGGGGATATCCTCGCGGCGGGTGCGCAGGGCCGGCGCCTCGATCGGGAAGACGTTGAGGCGATAGAAAAGATCCTCGCGGAAGCGGCCCTCGGCAACGGCGGCGGAGAGGTCGCGGTTGGTGGCCGACAGAATCCGGACATCCACTTTCACCGGGCGTTTGGAGCCGACCGGGTCGATCTCGCCGGCCTGCAGGGCGCGCAGGAGCTTCACCTGCATGTCGAGCGGCAGTTCGCCGACTTCGTCGAGGAAGAGCGTGCCGCCGTTGGCCTCCTGGAACTTGCCCAGGTGCTTTTCGTGGGCGCCGGTGAAGCTGCCCTTCTCGTGTCCGAAGAGAATGGATTCGACGAGGTTGGCCGGAATTGCGCCGCAGTTCACGGCGACGAACGGCCGGCCGGCGCGGTCGGAGGAACCGTGCACGGCGCGTGCGATCAGCTCCTTGCCGACGCCGCTCTCACCGGTAATCAGGACCGGGATCTGGCTCTTGGCGGCGCGTTCCCCGAGGCGCCGCACGTGCTGCATCGCCGCCGAGGCGCCGATGAGGTCATCGAAGCTGGTGCGGCCGGAGGCCTGCTTCTTGATCCGGTCCACTTCCACCCGCATCGCGCCCATGGAAAGGGCGTTGCGGATAGAGACGACGACGCGATCGGCGGAGGCCGGCTTGACGATGAAGTCGCTGGCCCCGACCTGCATCGCCTTGACCACCGTCTCGATGCCACCGGTGGCCGTCAGCACCACCACCGGCTGCGAAAAACCGCGGGCGCGCAGGTCGGCCAGCGTCTCCTGACCCGAGAGGCCAGGCATGACCAGGTCGAGCAGGATGACGTCGGCCGCCCCCCCCGAGGCCAAGTGCTCCAGCGCCGCGGCGCCGGAGTCGGCCTGAACGACGGCGAACTCCTCACGCTCCAGCAGCCCCTGCAGCAGGCGGCGCTGAGTCGGATCGTCGTCCACGACGAGGACGGTCTTGGTCATGCGAAAACACCCACAATCGAACCGGCGCTCGTCTTCGTTGGACGAGGCTCTTTGTGCCTTCCTGATACAGGCGCTCGGTAAAGGCGCCCCTAAGGGGAAGTGAGCGCACGGTTAACGGCTTGGCGGAGCGACCGGCGGCCGCCTACATCGCCGCCCATGCCGGCGCCGTCTCGATTCTTCCCCGATGCCGCGTGATCCAGAGCGCGACCGCCTCGCCGGCCGGATCGCCAGAATCGCGCGCGTCGGGGTGGGCCTTTCCGGCGCCGCCGCCAGCTTCGGCGCCAACGCCGTCCTGGCGCCGCTGGAGGCGGACGCCCGCAACGCCCGGGCGCTGCGCGAGGCGCTGGGGCGGCTCAAAGGGCCGCTGATGAAGGTGGCGCAAATGGCCGCCACCATCCCTGACCTCCTGCCGCCCGAATTCGCCAACCAGCTCGGCGAGCTTCAGAGCAACGCCCCGGCCATGGGGCCTTCCTTCGTCCGCCGCCGCATGGCCGCCGAGCTCGGCCCTGATTGGCGCGCCCGTTTCACCGATTTCGACTTGGCGCCCGCCGCTGCCGCCTCGCTCGGCCAGGTGCACCGCGCCCGATCGCTCGACGGCCGCGCCCTGGCCGTCAAGCTGCAGTACCCGGACATGCAGAGCGCCGTGGAGAGCGACCTGGGGCAGCTGCAGGTCATCCTCTCGCTCGGGAGACGGATGTTCGCGGCCATCGACACCCGCGAGATCCTCGCCGAGATCGGCGCGCGCGTCCGCGAAGAGCTGGACTACGACCGCGAGGCCAGGGCGATGATCCTGTACCGCGCCTTCTTCGATGGTCGCGACGACATCGCCGTGCCGGCGCCCGAACCGTCGCTCTCCACCGGCCGGGCGCTGACCATGGCGTGGCTGGAGGGCGTCGGGCTCTTCGCCTTCGTCGACGCCGAGGAGACGGTCCGCAACCGCATCGCCAGGCTGCTCTTCGAAGCGTGGTGGACGCCGCTGATCAAGATCGGCGTCATCCATGGCGACCCGCACCTGGGCAACTACAGCTTCGCCAACGACGGCCAGCGCCTCAACCTGCTGGACTTCGGCTGCATCCGCATCTTTCCGCCGGCCTTCGTCGGCGGAGTGGTGCGGCTCTATCGCGCCATGATCGCCGGCGACCGCGCCGCCGAGGCGGCCGCCTACCGCGCTTGGGGCTTCAAGGGCCTCACCGACGAGCTGGTCGCCACCTTGGGCATATGGGCGCGGTTCATCTACGGGCCGCTGCTGGACGATCGCGTGCGCACCGTCGCCGACGGCGTCAGCCCGGCCGCCTATGGTCGGCGCGAAGCCTTCCAGGTGAAGCGGGCGCTGGAGGAGCGGGGGCCGGTCACGATCCCGCGCGAGTTCGTCTTCATGGATCGGGCCGCCATCGGCCTGGGCGCCGCCTTCCTGCGCCTGCGCGCGGCGCACAACTGGCGGCGGCTGTTCGAGACTTCGCTGGAAGGCTTCTCCGAAGAAGCGCTGGCCGAGCGCCAGGCGGAGGCGCTCGCCGCGGCCGGCCTCACCGGCGACGCCGCCACGTCCTGAAAGCGATCGGGCCGCCACCCCCGAGGCCAAGATAGAAGCCGGCGTCGTAGGCCACGCCGCTGGCCTTGACCTCGTACATCTTCACCTTCCAGGGCAGCAGGTGCGGCAGGAAGCGGTTGATCAACTCCCCAAGCAGCATGAACGGGGCGATGATGCCGTGCCACAGGCCGAGGAGGAACTGCAGGATCCAGTTCCCCGAGGCGCTCGAGGCCGACTCCGGGGAGCCGGCGACGCAGGCGGCGAGCGCCAAGGCGATCAATAAGCACAAGGATAGGCGCACCATCGGTTTCATCGTTTCCTCCTCACCGCCGGTAACCGCGCCAAGTGGTTGATGCTTGATGCATGATGTCATACTTTCCCTCAGTGCGAACCACTCTTTCCATCGACGATGACGTCCTCTTGGCCGCGCGCGAAATGGCGGAGCGGAAGGGGAGCTCGGTGGGCCGCGTGCTCTCCGAGTTGGCGAGAAAGTCGCTGGTCAAGAAACTTTCCGGGGACGTTTCTCGCCACGGCATTCCGGTGATCCCCAGGCCCAAGATTCCTCGCCCCGTCACGCTCGAGATCGTCAACGCGCTCAGGGACGAAGACGACTGAGTTTCCTTCTGGATGTTAATGTCCTGATCGCCCTTCTGGATCGCGATCACGTTCATCACGACAGGGCCGCTGACTGGTTTGCAGCGGAGGGTTCGGCTGCCTGGGCGACCTGCCCCATTACCCAAAATGGCGTGTTGCGCATCATGAGCGGCCCCAGGTATCCGAATTCGCTGGGCGCGCCGGCCGCGGTGGCGCCCGTGCTCCGACGTCTGCTTCGGTATGGCGCGCATCAGTTCTGGCGCGACAATCTCAGTCTGCTCGACGAGTCAGTGGTCGACGCCGAGAGGTTGCTCAGCTCCCGTCAGGTGACCGACACCTATCTTCTCGCCTTGGCCCGCGCGCACGGCGGCCGACTGGCGACATTCGACGTCCGCCTTGTCGCCCAGGCCGTTCCGGGCGGAGCCCAGGCGCTGCACGTGCTCTGAGCGCTCAGCGCTGATCTGAAAAGATCGATTCGATCGACTGGTCGAAGAGGCGGGCGATCTTGAAAGCGAGCGGCAGGGACGGGTCGTACTTGCCGGTCTCGATGGCGTTGACGCTCTGCCGCGACACATCCAGGCGCTTGGCGAGGTCGGCCTGGCTCCAGTCGCGCTCGGCCCGCAGGACCTTGAGGCGGTTGCGCATCTTTTCTCAGCGCTTCGAGAGCCGCCACCAGCCTTCGACCAGCACCGCCCCGCTCACTTGCAGCAACACCGGCAGGAAGTAGCCGAGCATGAAGGCGTTCTGCAGCGGCCGGCCGATAGGGACCGAGGGCCAGAGCCAATGCAGCCCGCCCAGGCCGATGAAAGCGAACAAAGGCGTCGAGAGCGCGAGGCCGGCGGTTCCCCCGAAGTACCAGCCGACGCGCGCGCCCTGCTGGGCGAACTCGTCCATCGCCTTGAATCCCCGGATCAGAAAAGCAAACGCCCAGCCCATGCCGAGCGCGGCCGCGGCCGTCGCGGCGACCACGAAACCGAACGGCGCCGACCCGCCCGGCTGGCGCGGGAACAGCCACAACGGGGTGCTGACGATGAACCCTCCGCCTAGCGCGGCGACCAGCGTCCAGGTCAAAGCCCGCGAATGTCGACTCGCGACCATGTCTTGTCTCCTTGTCGGTATGACAAGGACACACGACATGAATCGTGTGTCAAGTCTCCATGACACGCGGGCCGCGTACGATCTAGGCCAGCACCTTGCCGGGGTTCAGAATGCCACGTGGGTCCAGCGCCGCTTTGAGGGTGCGCATCAGCGCAATCTCGGGGCCGGACTTGGACCAGGAGAGGAAGTCGCGCTTCTGCAGGCCGATGCCGTGCTCGGCGCTGACCGAGCTGGGGACCCCGCGCAGCGGCCCGTAGACGATCTCCTCGACGGCGCGGCGCGCCTCGGGCGAGCCGTCACCCACGCCGGGGATGAGGTGCAGGTTGCCATCGCCCAGGTGCCCGAAGACCATCATGGTGGCGGCGTCGCCCCAGCGCGCCTTCAGGTCGGCGCGCACGCGCTCGACGTACGCCTCCATGTCGGAGATGCGCAGGCTGACGTCGAAGGTGAAGATGGGGGCGTTGCGGGCCACCTGGACGACGTCGTCGCGCAGATGCCACATCTCTGCGCGCTCGCCGACCGACTGGGCGATGGCGGCGTCCGCGATGTCGCCGTCGGCCAGGGCCTCGCCAAGGACGGTGGTGAAGCGCTCGGCGTCGGCTTCCGGCGCGGCGCCCATGGCTTCCACCAGCACATAGTAGGCGTGAGTCTTGGGAACCGGCGCGCGGCCCTTTGCCGGCGCGGTGGTGACGAGGTCGTAGTACTCCGGCCACATCACCTCGAAGGCCGACAGCGTCCCACCGAGATCCCGCTCGAGACGGCGCAGCAGCGCCGGCAGGCGCTCGAAAGCGTCCACGGCCAGGAAGGCGACATTGACGCTGGTCGGCTTGGGCCGAAGCCGCAGCACGGCGCGGGTGACGACGCCCAGGGTGCCTTCCGAGCCGATGAAGAGCTGTTTGACGTCATAGCCGGCGTTGTTCTTCATCAGCGGATTGAGCGCCTGGATCACCGCGCCGTCAGCGAGCACGGCCTCGAGCCCGAGCACCATGTCGCGCATCATGCCGTAACGCAGGACGCGGTTGCCGCCGGCGTTGGTCGAGATGTTGCCGCCGATGGTGGCCGAGCCGCGGGCGCCCAGGTCCAACGGCAGCAGCAACCCCTTCTCTTCGGCCGCCTCGCAGGCCGTCTGCAGGATGCAGCCGGCCTGGACGCGCATGGTGGCCGTGGCTGGATCGATCTGCTCGATGACGTTCATGCGCTCGAGCGACAGGGCGACCGCCCCATCGGCGCAGGCGCCGTCCACAAGGCCGGTCAACCCGCCCCACGGGACGACGCCCTGGCGCGCGGCATGGGCGGCCTCGAGCACCCACGACACCTCCTCGGTCGACCTGGGCCGCACGATCGCCGCCGGGGTTCCGAGCCTTGCCCAAGGCGTGCGGGCGCGTTCGGCCGCCGCTTCGCCGGCGAGCACGGCGTCCGGGCCGAGCGCCCGGCCGATCTCTTCGACGAGCCCGCTTACGGCCATGGCGACGCCTCCTGCCTTGCCATTTTTCAAACAGCCGTTCATCAGGGTCGGGCTTGTTCGTCAACCGGAGGCTCTCTTGGCCGACGCCGACGCCCGCCTTTCCCAACCCAGTGAGCGGCTCGACGATGACGAGCCGGTCCGGCTCGAGCCCGATCTGCCGCCCGAGATCGCCGCGCCGCTGGCGATTTTCCACGGCGAGCCGCCGCCGAGCCCGGCGTGGTTCAAGAACGCCATCGACCACGCCCCGCAGCGGCGGCTGGTCAAGGTCGACGGCGCGGACATCGAACTCCTGACCTGGGGCCAAGTGGGCCGGCCGGGGATGATCTTCGTTCACGGCAACAGCGCCCATGCCGACTGGTGGAGCTTCATCGCCCCCTTCTTCGCCGACGATTACCGCGTCGCGTCCATCTCCTTTTCCGGCATGGGCGGGTCCGACTGGCGTGAGACCTACGCCTTCGAGACCTTCGCCTCCGAGATCTTCGAATGCGGCCAGGCCGCCGGGCTCTACGAAGCTGATGTTCCGCCGATCTACGTCGGCCACTCGTTCGGCGGCTCGCAGGTGTTCTATTCGGCCGCACGCCATCGCGAGCGAATGCGCGCCGCGGTTCTGGTGGACACGGGCTTCGGCGGCCCGCCGACGCCCGAGCAGATGGAGGCTTGGCGCAAGGCCGAGGAGGCGGCTGGCCGGCCGGTCCCGGCTTGGCGCGGCCCCGGCCACCGCACTCGCCCCAACCGCGTCTACCGCACCTTGGAAGAGGCCTTGGGCCGCTTCCGCTTCATGCCCCCCCAAGTCCCGGGGAACCTTTACATCGCCGACTACATCGCCCGCCGCTCGCTGAAACAAGCGCCGCTTGCGGACGGCTCGGGCGAGGGCTGGACTTGGCGTTTCGATCCCTTCTTCTGGCAGAAGATCGACCGTTCGGCGCTCAACGAGATTTCGGCCCGGGGGGCGGCGCCGATGGCGCACATCTACGGCGACCGCTCGGACATCATTCGCCGCCACGGTTTCAATGACGAGCGCCGCATTCCCAGCAGCGTCCCGCAGATCGTCATCCCCGACAGCGAGCACCACGTGATGGTGGACCAGCCGCTGGCGCTGGTGGCCGCCATGCGGGCCCTGCTGGCGATGTGGCCGGGCTAGTTCGCGCCGGGCAGGCGCGTCACGTCTTGAGCGGGCGCGGGGCCTAGTGTAGCACCGACCTGCCCCTTGGGGCGTTTCCTCCGTTATCTCAAACGAGCACCGAGGCCTTCGCTCATGGCCGAGACCGCCGCCGAGCACCCTCACTTGAACCAGGATCCCAGCGAGCAGGTCGAAACCTGGCATCGGTTCCTGTGGCTGACGAAGTGGTTCGTCCTGCACATCGCCGTGATCATGATCGCCTGCACCCTGTGGTTCGCCGCCGGCGCCAGCTTCTTCGGCGGGCTCATTCCGGCCCTCATCGTGTTCTTCCTGGGAGCGCAGATTCCGATCGCGCGGCGCCGGCCAGGCTCGACGCACTAGCTTTCGAGAGAGGTCATCCAAGGACGTGGCGATTCTCGCCGTCACCCGTGAACGGCGCGCCGGCGAGACGCGCGTGGCGGCGACGCCCGAGTCGGCCAGGAAGCTCGCCGGCCTGGGCCTGACCGTCCGCATCGAAAGCGGCGCGGGCGAGGCGGCCGCCTTTCCCGACGCCGACTACGCCGCCGCCGGCGCAAGCGTCGGGGATCTTTCGAGCACGCTTTCGGATGCCGATCTCATCTTCAAGGTGCGCGCGCCCGAGCTCGAGGAGATCGCTCTCATGAAGAGCGGCGCCTGGCTGGCGGCGCTGCTGGATCCCTCGCGCGAGGGCGAGCGGATCGCTGAAATGGACCGGCGCGGGATCAAGCCGCTGGCGATGGAGCTCATCCCCCGGATCACGCGCGCCCAGGCCATGGACGCCCTTTCCAGCCAAGCCAATCTCGCCGGCTATCGCGCCGTGATCGAGGCCGCCGAGGCCTACGGGCGCGCCATGCCGATGATGATGACCGCGGCCGGTACGATCGCCCCGGCCAAGGTCTTCGTCATGGGCGCGGGCGTGGCCGGACTGCAGGCGATCGCCACCGCCCGGCGGCTGGGCGCCGTGGTCACCGCAACCGACGTGCGCCCGGCGGCCAAGGAGCAGGTCGAATCGCTCGGGGCCCGCTTCGTCGCCGTCGAGGACGAAGAGTTCCGGGCCGCCGAGACGGAGGCCGGCTACGCCAAGGAGATGAGCGCCGAATACCAAGCCAAGCAGGCGGCCTTGATTTCCGAGCATATCCCCAAGCAGGACATTGTGATCACCACCGCCCTCATCCCCGGCCGACCGGCGCCGCGTCTCGTCTCGTCGGCGCAGGCCGCCTCAATGCGACCGGGCTCGGTCATCGTCGACCTCGCCGTCGAGCAAGGCGGCAACGTGGAAGGCGCGCGCCCGGACGAGGTCGTGCGCATCGGTGAGGTCAGCGTCGTCGGCATCGCCAACATGGCCGGGCGGATCGCCGCCGACGCCTCGACCCTCTACGCCCGCAACCTGGTGGCGCTTGCCGCCTTGCTGGTCGGGGAGGGCGGAACGCTGGCGCCCAAGCTCGAGGACGAGATCGTGCGCGCCGCCCTTGTCGAGCCGGTCGCCGCCTGACCAAAAGGAGCAGCCGTGGGCGCAGCCGATCCAGCCATTTTTCAGGGGGCGATTTTCGTACTGGCGGTGTTCGTCGGCTATTACGTCGTGTGGAGCGTGACCCCATCGCTGCACACGCCGCTGATGAGCGTCACCAACGCCATTTCCTCGGTGATCATCGTCGGCGCCCTGATCGCCGCGTCGGCCCACGGCGAGCCGGGGCACGGCGTCTGGCTTTCAAAAGGCGCTGGCGTGCTGGCCGGAGCCTTGGCCGGCGTGAACATCTTCGGCGGCTTCCTGGTCACCCAGCGCATGTTGGGCATGTACCGCCGCCGCGACAAGCGCTGAGCCGCCGGCGGCAATCCAAGCCATGAACGCCAACGTCACCGCGCTCGCCTATCTCGCCTCGGGGGTCCTGTTCATCCTGGCGCTCCGCGGCCTGTCGAACCCGGAGACCAGCCGGCGCGGCAATCTCCTGGGCATGGCCGGCATGGTGATCGCGATCACGGTCACGCTGGCGACGCTGGCCGGCGCCGGCGACCTGGACGCCATGACGGTGGCCCTGATCGCCGCCGGGGTCGCGGTCGGGGCGACCATCGGCACGATTGTCGCCCGGCGCGTGCCGATGACCGCCATGCCGCAGTTGGTGGCCGCTTTCCACTCCCTGGTGGGTCTGGCCGCCTGCCTCGTCGCCGCTGCGGCTCTGTATGCGCCCGCGGCCTACCACATCGCCCAGGGGAGCGGCGTCAAGCTCGAAAGCCTGGTGGAGCTGTCGATCGGCGTCGCCATCGGCGCTGTAACCTTCACCGGCTCGGTCATCGCCTTCGCCAAGCTCAACGGCAACATGAGCGGCGCGCCGATCCTGCTGCCGGCTCGCCACATCCTCAACCTCGCCCTGGCGGCGGCGCTGATCGCCCTGGTGGTGCTGCTGGTGCTCAGCGGCGGCGCGGCCAAGTGGGCTTTCTGGACGATTCTCGGCCTGGCGCTCGTGGGCGGCGTCACCCTCATCATTCCCATCGGCGGCGCCGACATGCCGGTGGTGATCTCGATGCTCAACTCCTACTCGGGCTGGGCGGCGGCGGCGCTCGGCTTCACCCTGTCGAACATCACCCTGATCATCACCGGGGCGCTGGTCGGCTCGTCGGGCGCGATCCTGTCCTACATCATGTGCAAAGGGATGAACCGCGCCTTCGTCTCGGTGATCCTGGGCGGCTTCGGGGGCGAGGAGGGCGCCGCCGCGGGCAAGGTCGAGACCCGTCCAGTGAAGCAGGGCTCGGCGGAGGACGCCGCCTTCATCCTCAAGAACGCCTCCAAGGTGATCATCGTCCCCGGATACGGCATGGCCGTCGCCCAGGCTCAGCACGCCCTGCGCGACATGGCCGACCGCCTCAAGGCCGAGGGGGTGGAGATCAAGTACGCCATCCATCCCGTCGCCGGCCGCATGCCCGGGCACATGAACGTGCTCCTGGCCGAGGCCAACGTGCCCTATGACGAGGTGTTCGAGCTTGAGGACATCAACTCCGAGTTCGCCGGCGCCGACGTGGCATTCGTCATCGGCGCCAACGATGTCACCAATCCGGCGGCCAAGACCGATCCCAAGAGTCCGATCTACGGCATGCCGATCCTGGACGTGGAGCGCGCCAGGACCGTGCTTTTCGTCAAACGGGGCCTGGGCGCCGGCTACGCCGGCGTCGAGAACGAACTCTTCTTCCGCGACAACACTATGATGCTCTTCGGCGACGCCAAGAAGATGGTCGAGGGCATCGTCAAGGCGCTGTGACGGCAACCTGACCCCCAGCCGCCTCGTCCCTCGTGCCTCAAGGGATGGAACGTGTTGCTTTTGCTTCAGGCCCGCATTGCAGCCGCCGCTCGCCGGCCCCAATGGACCGCTATCGTTGTTACGGGATGAAGCTGGGCCCCGGAGAGACGCCGCCGCGCGGCGAGGCCGTCGATATCGGCGGCAGGCGGCTGCGGGTCGTTCGCGCCGGGCCGACGAATGGCGACGCGCCGCTTATCGTGTTGGAGGCCGGCGCCTTCGGTTTTTCCGCCGACTGGGCCGTGGTCCAGGAGGGCCTTGCGGCCGCCGGACTGCGCTCGCTCGCCTACGATCGGGCTGGCCTCGGATATTCGGACCCCGGGCCGACGCCCAGAGACGGCCTCGGCATCCTCGGCGATCTGGAACGGCTGCTGGCCGTCCTCGGTGAGGGCGGCCCCTTTCTCTATTGCGGACACTCGATGGCCGGACTGCACGCCCGACTGTTCGCCGCCCGCTTTGGCGCCGTGCTCGAGGGCGCGGTGCTGGTGGACGCGACCACGCCTGAGATCCTCGATTGGAAGCCCGCCAGCGGCTTCATCGGGCACTTCGCGACCCTCTCACGTCTGGCCGCCCGCATTGCCGGCCTGGGTCTTCTCAAACCCCTCCGCCGGACTCCGCTTGCCGACGCCATCGGCTTGCCGGGCGTGGCGAAGCGCGAGAAACGCGCCGCTTTCGCCGATCCGGAGCACAACCACTGGGCCGCCGCCGAAGTCGACGCCTGGGGGCGAACCGCAGCCCAGGCCCGGGAGGCGGGACCCTTTGCTCCGGGGCTTCCCGTTGCCGTGGTGCTGACTGGCTCGAGAAGCGGCCGGCCCGATTGGCGCGCCCTGCGCGCCGTGCCGGCGTTCGCCTCTCGCGAGGGCTTGGTGGAGTATGTCAGCGGCGCCTCGCACGCGACGCTGCTGTCGGCCCGTTTCGCCCCGGCGATCGGGCGTGCTGTGGACGCCGTCAGGGCCCGGCGCTCGGCTTCTTAAGGATTCACCTGCTTCTTTTGGGGTATCGCTCCCACCCGTGGAAGCGGCCCTGCTCTTCGATGACGTAACCAAACGCTACGGGGCGGTGACCGCCCTGGATGGACTGTCCCTGGCCGCCCGCCGCGGCGAGATCATGGGATTTCTCGGGCCTAACGGTGCGGGCAAGACCACCTCGATCCGCATCGCCCTGGGATTGATCGCGGCCACCTCCGGGCGGGTCCAGATCCTTGGCGTCACCGATCCGGCCGCGGTGCGGAACCGCATCGGCTTGCTGCCCGAGGAACGCGGCCTTTATCGGCGCATGACCCCGGTCGCGGCGATCGCCTTCCTGGCCGCACTCAAGGGCGTGCCAAGTGCGGAAGGGGCGCGCCGAGCCCGGACCTTGCTGGAAGCGCACGGCCTGGGGCCGGCCATGGACCGCCAAATCCGGTCTTTGAGCAAGGGCATGGCGCAGAAGGTACAGCTGCTTTCCGCCATCGTTCACGAACCGGAACTCGTCATCCTGGACGAGCCCTTCAGCGGCCTCGATCCGGCGGCTCAGCTGTCTCTCGAACAGCTCCTGCGCGACCTGACGGGGCGCGGCGCGACAGTGGTGTTCTCCACCCATGTCATGGAGCATGCCGAAAGGATCTGCGACCACGTCGTCCTGATCGCCGCCGGCCGCAAGGTGTTCGACGGATCGGTGGATGCGGCGCGCGCCGGCGCTCCACGGTCCATCATCATGGAAGGCGCGTTCGAGGCGAGCCTGGCCGGGGCGCTGCCTGGCGTCGCCGACTGGTCCGCCGAGGCGCTGAGCCAAGGCGGGGTGCGGGTCGTGGCCCACTTGATGGCTGGCGCGCGGCCGGAGGAGACCTTGCGCGCCGCTTTCGCCCGCCGGTTGCAGATCACCCGGATCGAGGCGCGCGAAGCGAGCCTGCGCGACGCCTTCATCCGGCTTACCTCGCCAGAGGAACGCGACGAGCCGATGGCGGAGGCGGCGGCATGAGGCGGCTGATCCTCATCGCCATCCGAGAGTACCTTGCGTACGTGAAAACGCCGGGGTTCTGGATCTCGATCCTGGTCATGCCTATCGGTGTCCTGACCCTCACCCAGGCTCCCAAGCTGGTCGATCGCACCAGCCCGACCCCGCGCCTGGCGATCGTGGACGAGACCGGCCAGGGCTACGGCGGCGCGGTCGCCGCCGCCATGTCCAAGCCCGGGGAAGACGGCAAGCCGCAGGCCGCGATCGTCGCCCTTCCGCAGGCGTCATCAACCGATGCGGCCGATGCGCGCGCCGCCATCACCCGGGCCCTCCAGGATCGCCTCGACGCGGCCGCCGTGCTGCGGCTCGGCCACGGTTCCGTGACCGTCGACTTCTGGAGCCGGTCCATCGGCAACCGTGGCCTTGAGGGCGCCGTCGGAAGCGCCCTTGCCGCCGAAATGCAACGGCGCGCCTTCCTCGAGAGCGGCCTTCAACCCGGCGCGGTCGCGCACATCGAAGGGCTGATCCCTCATCTCGCCGAGTTCTCGCCGCGGGCGGGATCGGGCCGCATCGGCTTGAAGGATCGCCTGCCGGGGGTCCTGGGCCTGTGCATGGGAATCCTGCTGTGGATGGTGGTGCTCACCGGCGCCGGTCTGCTGCTCTCCAGCGTCATCGAAGAAAAATCGAGCCGCATCCTCGAGGTGCTGCTGACCTCGGCTTCGGTGCGGGAGATCATGGCCGGCAAGATCGCCGGCGTCGCCGCCGTCAGCGCCACCGTCCTGGGCGTCTGGGTGTCGATCGCCGGCGCCATCCTGTGGAGCCGCTATCCCGACATCGCCGGCCAGATCCTGACCCTGCTGCTGGCGCGGGGCCTCATCTTCTACTTCGCTCTCTATTTCCTGGGCGGCTATCTGATGTTCGCGACCCTGTACGTCACCGTGGGCGCGGCCTGCGAATCGGTGCGCGAGGCCCAAACCCTGCTAGGCCCGGTGATGATCATCATGTCGGTCCCGGTGGTGTTCATGAGCCAAGTGCTGGCGAACCCCGACGCGCCGCTGCTCAGGGTGCTGGAATGGATACCGCCGTTCACGCCCTTCCTGATGGCGGCCAGGGCCGGGGCGGCGCCCGGAATCGCCGAGGTCGCAGGCACGGTGGCGCTGATGACCGCGGTCACCGCCTTGGAGCTGTGGCTGGCTGTGCCGGCCTTCAAGGCCGGCGCGCTGGCCTCCGGCCGCTTTGATTGGCGGCGGCTGGCGCCGGCTCTCGCCAAGCGCCCGGGTTAGACCGCCCTAGCCCCTGCCGTTCTTCTTGGGCGCGAGGATCAGGCCCTCGCGCTGGGCCCGCTTGCGCGCCAGCTTGCGCGCCCGTCGCACCGCTTCGGCCTTCTGCCGCGCCCGCTTCTCCGAGGGCTTTTCGTAATGCACGTGCCGCTTCATCTCGCGGAACGAGCCCTCGCGCTGCATCTTCTTCTTCAGCGCCTTGAGCGCCTGGTCGACGTTGTTGTCACGAACAAATATCTGAACCACCCATCCTCCTCTTGAAGTTCGAGCCAGTGGCTTCCGATCGCCCGGGCGCGCCAAAACGTCCCGCCGAAGGCCTTCGGAAGGCGGCGTGCGCATACCGCAAAGGGCTCGATTTGTCCATCCGCTCCGGGCGCTGGCGGCCGGAGAGCCACTATCCTACCATCGATGCCGTCGGGAGTGACGCCATGACCCCCATCGCGCTTGGGTTTCGCGCTGTCCGCGGCGGCAGCGTAGTGGTTGGCGTCGCCGCCGACGGGACCGCGCCGCGGCTGGCGCTATCGACTTTCCTGGCCACTGCAGCCGAGGGCGACCGCGTGGCTTTCGAGCCCTACCACGTCGCCTACGAGATGCCCCGCGCCGAAGGTGGCGGACCGACGGCGGCGGCCGCGTCGGTCGTCGCCGAGGGGCGCCGACGGCAGGCGGAGCTGGCGGCGACAGCGCTCGCTGGGATATCGGAGCGGCTGAGGAGCGAGGGGTTCCGGCCGGCCATCGCGGCGCTTCTCATCAACCGCGCTGGTTGGATGACCGACCAGCTCGAGCACAGCCTGTCTGCTCGCGAACACCCGCCGGTGCACGAGGGGCTGGCCGTCCGCGCCGCCCTGCGCTCAGCTTTCGCCGGGGCCGGTCTCAATGTCGTTGAAGTGGACGAGAAGTCGCTGCGTGAATCGGCTGGGCTCAAGTTGCCGTTCACCCCTTTCCAGATCGACCTCCAGCTCAACGCCCTGGGTGCGATCGCCGGCCGCCCATGGCGTAAGGAACAGAAGGCGGCCTGCCTCGCGGCGTGGGTTGCAGCATCCGGGCTGTGAGTGGAGGCGCATCGCCGGCGGCTGTCGCCGAAGGGCGGGCGATGCTGCGACTGCTATCAGCCAGAACTTCGCGGAGCTTCGAAATGCGTGGCGCTCCTTCGCCGGTTTCGCCTCCCCCCAGGTTATGTCGTGGCGCCGCCCGCCCGGGTCGGCGCAGCCGGACCGGCGCCCGGTTCGTCCAATCCGGCGTCGTGCAGGGCTTGGCGGATCGCGCGCGCCGGCCCCAGGAACGCCGGCTCGTGACTTCGCGCGAGGATCCGCCACACCCCGCCGCCAGTCTTCAGCCTCCGGTAGATCCGGGCTTCAGAAATGGCGTCGTCGTGCCGGCCCGACAGCTCGAGCGCTGCAGCAAGGAAGAACGGGGCCCGGGGCTCCTCCGGATCGACAACCGCAGACTCGCGCAGATCTTCGATCGCGGCGCCATAGTTGCCAAGGAAGAGATGTGTGATCCCAAGATCTGCCGGGTCGCCCTCCGTTCGCGCCCCGAACTCGGTGAAATCGGTCAGCGCGTCGGCGAACCGCCCCTGGGCAAACTCCAGGTTCGCAAGGGCGCCGTAGCCGTCCGCGGTCAGGGGAAAGATCTGGATGACGTGGCGGGCTTCCGCCATGGCCTGGTCCCACTGTTCGAGCTGGCCGTAAACGACGGCGCGACAGACATGCGGGCCTGTCGCATCGGGCTTGAGTTCGGCCGCCTCGGCGCCGAAGTTAAGCGCGGCGGTGGCCCAGGCTGCGCGCTGCGCCGGGGACGTCTCGTAGCCGGCGTCGATCAGACCCGAATCGTAATCGCACGCCGTCATCAAGAATACCGGCCAGATCGGATTGTCCTTCGGGATCCTCGTGCGCCCCGCCGCGATCAATGCCTCGGCCTTCTCGATGTCCGAACGACGATTGTCTTCGTGGAGTTTTTGGAGGCGGGCTAGGATATTGTCAGGATCGTGGTCGTCAGGCGGTCTCGCCAGCTCGGCATCGACCCATCGGCCCACAACCACATCAGCAATCGCCGAAAAAAGCTTCAGGGCCAGCTGGCGTTCCGCGAGAGAGGCATCCGCCTCCACACTTCCGAGGTCCTTCGCCCCCACCAGCTGGCCGCTCGTCGTATCGACGATCTGAAGCATCACCCGATAGCCGGGCGCTGACTTTCGCAAGCTCGCGGCGACGAGGTAGCGGACGTGGAGCTGTCTGCCCAGGAGCTGCTCGTCGATAGGCTTTCCCTTGAGAGCAAAGGTCGTTTCCCTGGGCGTCACCATAATCAGACCGGAACGCCCCACCACGTCGATGGTGTCCTCGGTCAGGGTATCGGCGACCGCGTCGAGGGAAGGATCGTCGGTCAGGTTTCGGACCGGCAGGATGGCGACCGATCGCATCGGACCGAGCGCGACCGGCGCAGGGCGCAGCGGTCCCCAGACGAGAAGGGAAGCGATCGCGACAACCACGATGGTCGCGCCGGTGGCAGCTCTCACCCAGGGGGAGGCCGGCGCGGATCGACGCTGACTTGCCACCGGCGCCGCATGATGGTCGGGCGCCTTGCCCACTAGGTCAGTGACGCTCTCGACCACCTTGCGCCAACCGGGAGAATCAGCGCGGCAAGTCCAGCCGCGTAGGTCAGCGCACTCAATTTGGTCAAAAGGCATCGGCAACGGCGACTTGTCGACGGTCGATTGAACCAGGGTACCCGCCTCCCGCGCCACGCTTGCTTCCGATCGCACCCACTCGGATTTGGCCGCATCGGCTGACCAGATCACAACGACGGCCTTGGCCGCCTTGAGCCGTTCCTGGATTACATCCGCATAGGCTCGGTGGGCGGGCAGCTGATCGTCCAGCCAGACTTGATATCCGAGCGCGCGCAGGGCCTCGGCCACGGTCTGGGCCTGTGTCGCCGTCGAGCGGGCATACGAAATGAAGATGTCGGACATGTCTTCGCAATCCCGCCCATGGCCGCGGAACCCTATCGAGGGCGAGCAGCGGCAAGCAAGGCAAAGGTCGTCAGTGGCTCAGCGCTCCCTGGCGTCGACGTTTCTTTTCCGCCATGGCGGTCCTCCGGTTTTCGGACGAGCCACGCAAACCGCTTCCCCCGCGGTCTCAGGCGCGCACCGTTGGTGAGAGATTCCCCCCGGAAGGCGTGCGCGTGCTAGAAGCGCCAGCCCATGGCAGCCGAGACCTCCGACGCCGTCCATGAGCTGGAAAGCCAACTGCTCGAGGCTGCCTTGCGGCATGCCTCGCGCCTGGGCTGGAACGGTCGGCTCATGGCCGCGGCCGCCGCCGAGGCGGGGGTCGACCCGAGCCTCGCCGGACTCATCCTGCCGGCGGGCGCGCGCGACCTCGCCGCCCTGCTGGCGGCCCGGCACGATCGCAAGGCCCTGGAGCGCCTCGCGGCGATCGACCCCGCGGGGTTGAAAGTGCGCGAGCGCATCCGCGCTGCGGTCCTCGCCCGTTGCGACGCCGCCCGCGCCGACGGCGAGGCGGTGCGGCGCTGGATGGGGTTCCTGCTGCTGCCGGCGAACGCGGGCCTCGGCCTGCGGCTGGCCTGGGCCAGCGCCGACGCCCTGTGGCGCTGGGCCGGCGACGTCGCCGTCGACGAGAACCACTATTCCAAACGGGCGCTGCTGGCCGAAATCCTGGTGTCGGCACAGGCGATCGACATCCATTCCGGTCGCGGCGCAGCCGAACGCCACCTTGACCGGCGCATCGGCCAGGTGATGGCGTTCGAGCGCCTCAAAGGAAGGCTGCGCGGAAGCCGCGCCGAGCGCCTGGCCGGAATGCTCGGCGGCTGGCGCTACGGTCGCGGCCCCGCGTCGCCTGAAGCTACTTCAGCTCGATCTCCCGCATCGTCGTCGAGCCCATGACCGTGCGCAGGGCGCCGCGGTCTGCCTCCTCCTTGTTGGCCTGAGCCGGCGGTGGACCGCCGAGCTTGCTCTGCATGGCGTAGATCTGCGCCGGCGAGGCGTCGAAGGCGGCCATGTTGCGCCACTCCTGGGCGAGGATGATGTCCGGCTCGCCGGCGCGCGGCGAGTCGACGAAGAACACCTTGTAATCGAGGATGACCCCGGCGCGCTTGAGCGCCTCCTCCTGGGTCTTCCAGCCGGTGGCGAGCCAGCGCACGTACTCGTCGGTCCGCCCGTCTTTGGTGGAAATGGCGGTGGTGGTCCACACCGGCCCGAGGTCGTACGGCGGAGGCCCTTCCTGAGCCAGAGCCGGCAGCGCCATAGCGCCCAGCGCCGCCGCGGTCACTGCGGCCAACATCAGTTTCATGATGATCTCCCATTCCCCTGGAGAGGGAGAAGCGGTCGCGTGCGCCCTCCCCCGACTGCGGCGACGCTTACGACCGGGAGGCCGGCGGCGCAACGGGTTCAGCGCTTCAGGGGCGTCAGCCTGTTGACGTGGCCCATCTTGCGACCCGGTCGCGCCTCGGCCTTGCCGTACAGCCAAAGGCGCGTCTCGGGCTCGCCCGAGAGGCGGCGCCAGGCGTCGGCTTCGGCGCCGAGCAGGTTGGTCATCTCCACATGGGCGATCGCCGTTGTGGGGCCGAGCGGCCAGCCGGCGACGGCGCGGATGTGCTGCTCGAACTGGTCGACCTCGCAGCCGTCGAGGGTCCAGTGCCCGGTGTTGTGTACGCGCGGCGCGAACTCGTTGACCAGCACCTTGCCGTCATCACGCTCGAACAGCTCGATCCCCATCACGCCGACGTAGTCGAGCGCCGCGAGCACCTGAGCGCATATGCGCTCGGCCTGAGCGAGCACCTTGGGCGCGGCGGTCGCCGGAGCGACGGTGCGCCGCAGCACCCCGTTCTCGTGATGGCTTTCGGTAAGCGGATAGACGGCGATCTCACCGTCGCGGCCGCGGGCGGCGATCACCGCCATCTCACGTTTGAAATCGGCCGGCGTCTCGGCGATCGCCGCATGGCCCTCCAGGCTGGCAAGCGCCCGCTGCGCTTCGCCCGGTCGCATAACCCAGGCCTGACCCTTGCCGTCGTAGCCGCCGCGGCGGGTCTTCAGCAGCAGCGGGGCGCCGAAGCGTCGCAGCGCCGCCTGGAGGTCTTCGGGGGACTCGATCGGCGCGAACTGCACCGTCGGCGCTGCGGCGGCGTTGAGGAAGTTCTTCTCGTCCAGGCGGTCCTGGGAAATGGCAAGGGCCCGCGCGCACGGCGCGACTGGGGTTCCGAGTGATGCAATCATCTCAGCCGCCGCTGCGGGCACGTTTTCGAACTCGAAGGTGACCACATCGCTCGCCTGCGCCAGGGCGGCGAGAGCGGCGGCGTCATCGTAGGCGCCGACAATCGCCAGGGCCGCAACGCGAGCGGCGGGGCAATCGATCTCCGGGCACAGCACCGCGGTGTCGAAACCCAGCCGGGCCGCAGCCAGGGCAAGCATGCGGCCGAGCTGGCCGCCTCCCAGGATGCCGATGGTCGAGCCCGGCGGCAGGGGGAAAGGGGAGGCCACCGCCCCTCAACCCTCCTCCACGGCTTCCGGGGTCGAGGCCGTCTGCCGCTCGCGAAAGGCGGCCACGCGCTCGGCGAGTTCCGGGTCCGAAAGCGCCAGGATCTGGGCCGCCAGCAGCCCGGCGTTGCGGGCGCCGGCCTCACCCACCGCCAGGGTCCCCACCGCGACGCCGGCCGGCATCTGGGCGATTGAGAGCAGCGAGTCGACGCCGTGCAGGGCCTTCGATTCGATCGGCACGCCCAGGACTGGCAGCTCGGTCATGGAAGCGGTCATGCCGGGCAGGTGCGCGGCGCCGCCGGCGCCGGCGATGATCACCTTGAACCCCGCTCCTTTTGCCCCCTTGGCGAAGGCGACCATGCGCTCGGGCGTGCGGTGGGCGGAGACCACCTTGGCCTCGAATGGAACGCCGAGCGCCCCCAGGGCTTCGGCCGCGGCGCGCATCGTCGGCCAGTCGGAGCGGCTCCCCATGATGATGGCCACCTTGGGTTGTGCTGCCATCGGACCCGCCGCTCCCCTTCTCGAGAGCTGCTCAAACTAGAGGGTCGGCGCCCTGCGCTGCAATGCGGCTGTCAATGGCTCAGGCCCGCGGCGGCTTGTTGGGCGTCGAGCTGGGCCTTGCGGAAGTGATGGCGCACCTGTGCGGGATCGTCGAAGTCTAGGAGCTGATCGCTGTTCGCATCGTACGCCGGCCACGGCGGCGGCCCGGCGCAGTCGGGCCGGCCAAGCCTGGCGAAAGCGACCCAGCAGGAATGCACGTAGGCGGCTTCGGCGCGATCGGGGTCTTTCGCATGGGCGTCCCAGAAGGTGACCGCATCGACCGAATCGAAGACGAACGGAATCTCGGTGGCGTGGTTGACGCCTGGCCGCACGCCGCGTTGCCAGGTCGGCAGGTAGGAGAAGTAGTACAGCCAGGCGGGCGCCTTGCGCGCATGCTGTCCCGCGATCCAGCGCGCCGGGGCGGCGAACAGTTGATCATTGAACATGCGCCGTCCCTGTTCGGCCGCGTCGCCTTCGCCCTGGTAAACGGCCCGGACCCCGGGCGCGGCGCCCGCCTGAAAAGCCGACGTCTTCATGCCGAAGGCGGCCAGGATGGAAGCCTCGTTGCTGTTCGTGCCGATAATCAGCGGAACCGCCGCCTCATGGCTGCGGGCGAAAGCGTCCCGCGAGCTCTCGATGACCAACCGCCCGTCGACCACGCCGCCGACCTGGGCGTAGGCGGCGGCAAGCGCCGAGGCGGGGAGGGCGCGCAGCTGCGCCGCGGTCGCGCTCGCGCCCGGCAGGCCCAGGCGGCTCGCCAACGCCGACCCCTTCGCCTCCCAGTCATGAAGGCTCGGCGCCGGCTCCCAGCCCAGGCCGGACTCGACGATCGCCTTTTGAAAGAGACCGCGCGCCGCCGGGATCGCCATCAGATCCAGGACGTCCTCGCCGCCGGCAGACTCGCCGAAGATGGTCACGTTGGCCGGATCGCCGCCGAAGCGTGCGATGTTGCGCCGGACCCAATCGAGCGCCGCGACCTGGTCCATGAGGCCGTAGTTAGCCAGCGGCTGGGCTTTTGGCGCCTCCGCCGTGAGCGCCGGATGGGCGAAGAAACCGAGCGCCCCCAGTCGGTAGTTCATGGCGACGAAGACGACGCCGTCACGGGCGAAGTTGCGGGCGTCGTAGCTAGGCAGCGTTGTCGCGCCGGCGACATCGCCGCCGCCGAAGATCCACACCATCACCGGCGCCTTGCGGGCGTGCGGCGGCGCGGTGACGTCGAGGGTCAGACAGTCCTCACTGACCGGGCCGGAGTAGAAGCCCTCGTTGGGCGAGCCGTCGGCGTTGATCTGCTGCAGGCACGCAGGCGCGGGCTGGGTCGCATCGCGCACGCCAGCCCAGGGTCGCGCCGGTTGTGGCGGCTCCCAGCGCAGGGGCCCCAGCGGCGGGGCGGCGTAGGGGATGCCGAGAAACTCGAGCGCCGGGCCTACGCGCTTGCCCAACGCCTGGCCGGTCTCGAGGCGCACGATCGGCCCCGGCGCGGGAAGCGCCGCGCCGGCCGCCAGCGACAGGAGCGCGATCGCGAGAACGGCGGATCGTCCAGCATTCATGGCCTGCCCCCTTTGCGCCCCTATGTTAGGAGACCCGCGCCCTCGTCCAGTGGAGAAGCGTCATGAGAGAGATTCCGCACTTCATTGCCGGCCACCGCCACGCCGGCGCCTCGGACCGCTTCGGCGAGGTCTTCGATCCCAACACCGGCGAGGTGCAGGCGCGGGTGGACTTCGCCTCCAAGGCTGAGGTCGGCCACGCTGTGGAGGTTGCCGCCGAGGCGCAGCCGAAATGGGCGGCGCTCAACCCGCAGCGGCGGGCGCGGGTGATGTTCGAATTCCGCCGCCTCGTCGAGGCGCGCACGGACGAACTGGCGGCTTTGCTCTCCGCCGAGCACGGCAAGGTGCTGGCCGACGCCCGCGGCGACGTGCAGCGGGGCCTGGACGTGGTCGAGTTCGCCTGCGGCATCCCGCATGCCCTGAAGGGCGAATACACCGAGGGCGCCGGGCCGGGGATCGACGTCTATTCGATCCGCCAGCCCCTTGGCGTCGTCGCCGGGATTACGCCCTTCAACTTCCCGGCGATGATCCCGATGTGGATGTTCGCCATCGCCGTCACCGTCGGCAACAGCTTTATCCTGAAGCCGTCGGAGAAGGACCCGAGCGTGCCGGTGCGCCTGGCCGAGCTCTTCGTCGAAGCCGCCGACGCTCTGGGCGTCGACGGCGCGGGTGTGCTCAACGTCGTGCACGGCGACGCCACCGCGGTAGACGCGATCCTCACCCACCCCCTCATCCGGGCCGTAAGCTTCGTCGGTTCCTCGGACGTGGCCCAGCACATCTACGCCGTGGGCGCCGCGCACGGAAAGCGCGTGCAGGCCATGGGCGGGGCCAAGAACCATGGAATCGTGCTGCCGGACGCCGATCTCGACCAGGCGGTGGGTGATATCCTGGGCGCGGCCTACGGTTCGGCCGGCGAGCGTTGCATGGCCCTGCCGGTGGTCGTGCCCGTCGGCGCGAAGACCGCCGAGGCGGTGCGCGACAAGGTGTTGGCCGGAGTCGAGTCGCTGAAGGTCGGCGCATCGACCGATCCCGACGCCCAGTACGGCCCGGTGGTGTCGGCGGCGCACAAGAAGCGAGTCGAGGACTACATCCAGTTGGGCGTCGACGAGGGCGCCGAGCTCGTCCTCGACGGCCGCGGCTTCGCCCTTCAGGGCTACGAGAACGGCTTCTTCCTGGGTCCGACGCTGTTCGACCACGTCAAGCCGACGATGCGCACCTACCAGGAGGAGATCTTCGGCCCGGTGCTGCAGATCGTGCGCGCCGATACTTTCGAGGAGGCCGTCGCCCTGCCTTCCAGCCACGCTTACGGAAACGGCGTCGCTATCTTCACCCGCAACGGCCGGGCGGCGCGCGAATTCGCTTCGAAGGTGAATGTCGGCATGGTCGGCATCAATGTGCCGATCCCGGTGCCCGTGGCCTACCACACCTTCGGCGGCTGGAAGCGCTCGGCCTTCGGCGACGCCAACCAGCACGGCATGGAAGGGGTGCGCTTTTTCACCAAGATCAAGGTCGTCACCGCCCGCTGGCCGCAGGGCCCGATCGACGAAAGCGCTTTTGTCATTCCGACGACACGCTGAGGGCGGCCGCCTCGTGCGACAGGCGTGTCCAGGCGAGGACCGTCGCCAGCTTCTGGTCCTCGGCCCATGGCGGCCCTAGCGCCGCTCCAAGGCCGCGCAGGCGCGCCTCGAGCGAGGGCCGGCCGTCTGGCAGCAAGGCTGCCAGAAGGTCCCGGGCGGCGCGTTCTCCCACGCGCCGGACCTCGAGCCCGACGCCGATGCAAGCAGCTGCGGTGACCTCGCGCCAGAAGACGCCCTCGGCGGCGTGGATCTTGGCGTGCGCTCCCACGATCGCCCCTAGCGGCGGCAGCGGCGCCGCCGCAGGGACCACGGCGGCGATCGCCCTCTGACCAAGGCTTCGGATGGCGGCGACCAGCGCCGCCATCTGATCCGTCGCGTGGCGCTCGGCGGCCAAGCGCGCCCGCTCTATCCAACGCTCGGCGTCAGCGGCTGAAAGCTCGGCGGCGTGATGAAACACAAAACGGTTCAAGCCGGCGCCGGCCAGCTCGATCCGGCGCCGCTCCACGACGCGCGGAGCCTCGCGCTCGCCCGCCACGGCGACCGCGGCGGCCCAGCCGGTGTGTGCACGCAGGCCGATGACCGCTGGCGTTTCCATCTCCCCTCCATGCCCAAGCCATTGTGGAGCAGGACCGCGGATTTCGGTATCCGTCGCCTGATGATGGCTTTTACGCTCTCTGAAGACGAACGGGCGATCCGGGACGCGGCCTTGGCCTTCTCCGAGGCCGAGCTCGCCCCGCATTCGGCTCGCTGGGACGAGGACAAGCGCTTCCCGGTCGACGTGCTGCGCGCCGCGGCGGCGCTGGGGTTCGCCGGCATCTATGTGCGTGAGGACGTCGGCGGCTCGGCGCTGAAGCGGCTCGACGCCGCCCTCGTATTCGAGGCCCTGGCGCATGGCGATGTCTCAACCGCCGCCTTCCTCTCGATCCACAACATGGCCTCGTGGATGATCGATCGCTTCGGGGCCGACGAGCTTCGCCGGCGCTTTCTGCCGCAGCTGACGCGCATGGAGCTGATCGCCTCGTACTGTCTGACCGAGCCGGGCTCCGGATCGGATGCCGCCTCCCTGGCGACCACCGCGCGCAAGGAGGGGGACCATTATGTGCTCGACGGCGCCAAGGCCTTCATCTCCGGCGCCGGGGTCTCCGATGTCTATGTCGTCATGGCCCGGAGCGGCGAGTCCGGAGCGAGGGGCGTCTCGGCCTTCGTGGTCGAGAAGGCGTTCGCGGGTGTCTCCTTCGGGGCCCAGGAGCGCAAGCTCGGCTGGGCCAGCCAGCCCACGGCCATGGTCCATCTCGATGGTGTGCGCGTCCCTGCCGCCAACCGCATCGGCGACGAAGGTCAGGGCTTCAGGATCGCTATGGCCGGGCTGGATGGCGGCCGCATCAATATCGCCTCCTGCTCGCTCGGCGGGGCGGCCCTGGCGCTGGAGACGGCCAAGGCCCATCTCGAAACGCGCAAGCAGTTCGGTCGCGCGCTCAAGGAGTTCCAGGGGCTGCAGTTTCGCCTGGCAGACATGGCCACCGAACTGGAGGCCGCGCGCCTGATGGTGCATCGCGCCGCCGCCGCCCTGGACGCCGGCGACGCCGAAGCGACCAAGCTCTGCGCCATGGCCAAGCGTTTCGCCACCGACGCCGGCTTCCACATCGCCAACGAGGCGCTGCAACTTCATGGAGGCTATGGCTACTTGAAGGACTATCCGCTGGAACGGATCGTGCGCGACCTGCGCGTGCACCAGATCCTCGAGGGCACGAACGAGATCATGCGCGTCATCATCGCCCGCGAGCTCTTCAGATCGTGAGGGCGTCCGAGGTCCTCATTCGCCGCCAAGGCGCGGTCGGGCGACTGACCCTGAACCGCCCGCAGGCGCTCGGCGCGCTGACGACGAACATGTGCAAGCGGATGATCGAGGCGCTGCTGGCCTGGCGCGCCGACGATGGCGTTCGGCTCGTCCTCATCGACCACGCCGGCGAGCGCGGCTTCTGCGCCGGCGGCGACATCCGGGCGCTGGAGCGGAGCGCCAAGACCGACGGCGGCGCCGCCGCGCGCAGCTTCTTCCAAACCGAGTACCGCCTCGACCATCTGATCTTCGCCTACCCCAAGCCGGTGGCGACGATCATGGACGGCGTGGTGATGGGCGGCGGGGTCGGCATTTCGTGGACGGCGCGCTATCGCATCGCCACCGAGCGCACCCAGTTCGCCATGCCCGAGACCGGAATCGGGCTCTTCCCCGACGTCGGCGGCAGCTGGTTCCTGTCGCGTTTGCACGGAGCGGCGGGTGCGTGGCTGGCCATGACCGGATCACGCCTGAAGGCCGCCGGACTGGAGATTCTGGGCATCGCCACCGACGTGACGCCTTCGTCCGGCCTCGAGGAGCTCAAAACGGCCATCGTCGCCGACCCGGACGCCATCGAAACCATCCTCACCGAGAAGGAGGCCGATCCCGGGCGCTCGAAGATGATCGAACATCACGACGACATCGACCGGCTGTTCGGGGGCGACAAGGTGGAAGACATCACCGCGCGCCTGGAGGCGGACGGCTCGGACTGGGCGTTGGCGCAACGCGGGATGATGGCGCAGAAATCACCGACGAGCCTCAAAGTGGCGCTGCGCCAGCTGCAGCTCGGCCGCGCCATGACCGATTTCGCCCAGGCAATGGCGATGGAGATGCGCATCGCCGCGCGGCTGGTGATGGGCCACGACTTCGCCGAGGGCGTGCGCGCCGTCATCCTCGACAAGGACAACGCTCCGCGCTGGCGCCCGCAACGCCTCGCCGA
The DNA here is from genome assembly GCA_035946795.1 of Caulobacteraceae bacterium. Lineage (GTDB taxonomy): Bacteria > Pseudomonadota > Alphaproteobacteria > Caulobacterales > Caulobacteraceae > Acaudatibacter. The sequence continues at coordinate 65,588 of DASYYX010000046.1, forward strand.
GGTGACCGAGGCCGTGGTCGAGGCCATCTTCGCCCCCCTGCCGCCCGACCAGGAATGGTCGCCACTCTAAGCCCCCGAACAGAGGAGCGCCTGCCCAAGTGGCCTACGAGACGCTGATCGTGGAGACGAACGAGGCGGTGACGCTGATCCGGCTCAACCGGCCCCAAGCGCTGAACGCCCTCAATGGCCAGCTCATGGACGAGCTGACCGCGGCGCTCGACGCCGCCGAAGCGGACGAGGCCGTGCGCGCCATCGTCATCACTGGCTCGGAGCGGGCGTTCGCCGCCGGCGCCGACATCAAGGAGATGGCGCCCAAGGGCTATGCCGAGGTCTTCCGGGAGGACTTCATCACCCGCAACTGGGAGCGCGCCGCCTCTTGCCGCAAGCCGGTGATCGCGGCGGTGGCCGGATATGCGCTCGGTGGCGGCTGCGAGCTGGCGATGATGTGCGATTTCATCATCGCCGCCGATAACGCCCGCTTCGGCCAGCCCGAAATCACGCTGGCGGTGTCGCCCGGCGCCGGCGGCACCCAGCGTCTGCCCAGGTTCGTCGGCAAGTCGAAGGCCATGGACATGGTCCTCACCGGGCGGATGATGGAGGCGGCCGAGGCCGAGCGCTGCGGGCTGGTGAGCCGGGTCGTGCCCGTTCCCGATCTCCTTCCGACAGCCCTCGAGGCGGCCAGGAAGATCGCCGGCTTCTCGCCCAATGCAGTGATGCTCACCAAGGAGATGGTGAACGCCGCGTTCGAGACGCCGCTCAGCCAGGGGGTCAAACTTGAGCGGCGGCTCTTCCATTCCTTGTTCGCCTTCGAGGACAAGAAGGAAGGGATGGACGCTTTCATCGAAAAGCGGCCGGCGACATTCAGCGGCCGCTGAGGCGCCTCGCCCGCTCCTCCGGCGGCGCCGGCCGATGGAACGCGGGGTCGACGCGCGCCCGCCAGCCGTTCCTTCTCAGGTCAGCAGATGCGCCTCACCAGGCGTCGATCCACCGGAGCTTCTTGGCTGTCCGCGGGGGCGCCGGCGCGGCGCTCCGCAGCGCCGCCATGATCCAACGGCGGGTCTCGGCGGGGTCGATGACATCGTCGATGCCGAAGGTGGCGGCGCGGTTGATCGCCTTGCCGGCCTCGTAGGCGCGGGCGACCATCTCCTCGAAGCGGGCGCGGCGCTCGGCAGGGTCGGCGATGGCGGCCAGTTCGTTGCGATAGCCGAGCTTGACGGAGCCTTCGAGGCCCATGCCGCCAAACTCGCCCGTCGGCCAGGCGACCGCGAAGGCTGAGGCCTGGTAGCTGCCGCCGGTCATGGCGATGGCGCCGAGCCCATAGCTCTTGCGGATGATGACGCTCAGCAGCGGCACGGTGAGGTTGGAGCCGATGATGAAGAGCCGCGAGCAGTGGCGCACCAGAGCGGTCTTCTCGATCTCGGGGCCGACCATCATGCCGGGGGTGTCGGACAGCGAGACGAGCGGCAGGTCGTAGGCCTCGCAGATCTGCATGAAACGCGCCGCCTTGTCGGAGCCGTCGCTGTCGATCGCTCCGCCCAGCACCTTGGGGTTGTTGGCGATGAGCCCGAGTGGGCGACCCTCGATGCGGACCAGGGCGGTGATCATGGTGGTCCCGAACTTCGGCCGGATCTCCAGGACCGAGCCTTCGTCGGCCAAGATGCGGATGAGCTCACGGATGTCGTAGACGCGCAGACGGTTTTCGGGGACTACGCGCCTGAGCAGCCGCTGGTCGGCGCAGGCCCAGTCCTTCACCGCCCCCTGGAAGTAGGAGAGGTACGCCTTCGCGGCGGCGACGCCCTGGGCCTCGTCTTCGACCAAGATGTCGATAACCCCGTTCGGCTCCTGCACGCTCGCCGGGCCGATGTCTTCCGGCCGAAAGACGCCCAGGCCCCCGCCCTCGATCATCGCCGGTCCGCCCATGCCGATGTTCGAATCCCTAGCGGCGATGATCACGTCGCAGCAGCCGAGCACCGAGGCATTGCCGGCGAAGCACCGGCCGGACGTGATGCCGATCATTGGCGCGAGGCCGGACAATCGGCCCCAGAGCTCGAAACCGCGCACGAAGCCGCCGCCCTCGGTGTCGCCGGGCCGCCCGCCCCCGCCTTCGCAGAAGAAGACCGTCGGCAGGCGCCAGCGCTCGGCGACCTCGATCAGCCTGTCCATCTTGTGGTGGTTGTAGGCGCCCTGCGTGCCCGCCAGCACCGTGTAGTCGTAAGCCATGACCGCGCAGCGGGCGGCGTCGTCTGCGAAGAGATGGCCGTTGACGCGCCCCAGGCCCATGACGAGGCCGTCAGCTGGAGTGGTGTCGATGAGCTGTTCGAGGCTCGCGCGCCGCCGCCGCGCCGCCACGGTGAGCGCGCCATACTCGACGAAGGAGCCGGGATCGAGCAGGTCGGCGATGTTCTCGCGCACCGTGCGTTGGCCGGTTTGGCGACGGCGCGCCACCGCCGCCGGCCGGTCTTCGTCGAGGGTCTTGCTGTGGCGCTCCAGAGCCAGAGCCAGGTCGGGGCGGATGTGGTCGAGGTCGATCGCCTGCGCCTCGGCTTCGCCGGCTTCGCCCACCGACGCCTCCTCGATGAAGGCCAACGGATGGTTCTCGTAGATGGTGTCGCCGACGCCCACGGCGAAAGCGCGCACGAAGCCGGAGACGTGGGCGACCACCTCATGCTCCATCTTCATGGATTCCATGATGAGGACCGGCCGCCCTTCACGGACCGCCTCGCCCGGCGCCACCGACAGGCTAACGATCGTCCCTTGCAGCGGGGAGCGCAGGGCGCTCGTTCCCTCCGGCGCGACGACTTCGTCGAAGGGCGCGGGTTCCAACGCCAGCGGTTCCGGAGTAGGGGCGGCGCCGCTCTTGCCGTGGGCGAGCACGGCCAGCGGATCGACGGCGTCGATCTTGGCGCCGGCGCGGCGCGCCGCCGGACGCGCCGGCTCGGCAGGCGCGGCGACCTCTCCGGCTCGCGCCTCAGCCACGAGTTCGGCGATCCGCTCCTCGACGAACCTGGTGTGGATGTCGACTACGCCGTCCGCGAGGGGCCGGAGCAGCGCGCGGAGGAAACCGATATTGCTGGCGACGCCCTCGAGGCGGAATTCGCCCAGCGCGCGGCGGGCCTTGGCGGCGGCGGAGCGCAGGTCGGCGGCGTGGACGATGACCTTGGCGATCAGGGAATCGTAGCGCGGGCTGGTTCGATAGCCGGCCCAGCCGTATCCATCGACCCGCACGCCAGGCCCGGCGGGCGGCTCGTAGGCAGTGATCAGGCCGGCGGCCGGGCGGGAGCGACCGTCCGCGGCCATGGTCTCCAGATTGACTCGGGCCTCGAGGGCAAGGCCGCGCGGGGCCGGAACGCTCTGCTGGCTACCGAGGTCCAGGTCCGCGAGGGTGGCGCCGGCGGCGAGCCGAAGCTGGAGCGCGACGAGGTCGAGCCCAGTCACCATCTCGGTGACCGTGTGCTCCACCTGCAGGCGGGCGTTGGCTTCGATGAAGGCGAAGCCGCGCTCGCCGGCATCGGCGCTGACGAGGAACTCGAAGGTGCCCAGGCCTTTGTAGCGGGCCGCGGCCGCCATCTTCACTGCCGCGGCGAGGACGGCTTGGCGCACCGGCTCATGCACGTCCGGCGCCGGTCCGACCTCTATGAGCTTCTGGCGTTGGCGCTGGAGCGAGCACTCGCGATCCCACAGGTGCACGACAGCGCCGCTCCCGTCGCCTGCGACCTGGACCTCGACGTGCCGAGCTCTTGTAAGGAGCTGCTCGACGTAGAGCGCGCCGTCGCCGAAAGCCCCCTGGGCCTCCGAACGGCAGCGCTCGAAGGCCTCGGCCAGGTCCTCGCGGCGCGTCACGAGGCGCATGCCGCGGCCGCCGCCGCCGGCCATCGCCTTGAGCATCACCGCCGCTTCGGGCCCCTGGCCGTCAAAGAAGGCGTGCGCCTCCTCGAGGCTGGTCGCCCCGCGCGTGCCCGCAAGGATCGGGACATCGCCCTCGGCGGCGAACGCCAGGGCGCTCGCTTTGTCGCCGAAAAGGGCCAGGGTGTCGGGCCGCGGACCGACGAAGACGAGGCCGGCGTCGGCGCAGGCGCGGGCGAAGGCGGCGTTCTCGGCGAGGAAGCCATAGCCGGGATGGACGGCGTCGCAGCCGCTCTCTCGCGCGACGTCGATGATCTGCGCGGCGTCGAGATAGGCGGCCGCCCCGGCGCCCTTCAGCGGCCGGGCATCGTCGGCCCGGCGCCCGTGCAGGGAGGCGGCATCGTCCTCGGCGTAGATGGCCACGCTCGCCAGCCCGAGCTCGGCGGCGGCGCGGGCGATGCGGATAGCGATCTCGCCGCGATTGGCGATGAGAAGTTTCTTCAACGCTGGTCCTTCGGTCCGACGACGCTGCGCCGGATCGTCATGCCCTCTCGATGCCTAGCTCGGCCAGCACTTCCTCGGTGTGTTCCCCCAGAACCGGCGCTGGACGGGTGATCGCCGGGCGCGCCCCGTCGTAGCGGAAAGGGGCCTTAGGGGTGAGATGCTCGCCCACGTAGCGCCGCTGCTGACGGACCCAGAAGTTGTCGGCCGTAAGGTGCGGATCCCGCCAGAGCAGGTGCGCAGGGGTGACCTCGGCGGCGGCGAGGCCCGCGGCCTGCAGCTCCCGCACTGCGTCCCGAGCCTGGCGGGGGCCGGCCCACCCCGCGATGGCGGTCTCGATCTCCCCTTCGCGGGCCTTGCGGCCGGCAAGGGTCGAAAGCCCGGCGTCGGACGCCAGGTCCGGCCGGCCGATGACGGTGGCGAGCGCGCGCCAGGCCCCGTCGTCCTGCGCCGTGACCAGCGTCCAGGCCTCTTCCGCCGCGCCGCTGCGTACGACGCAACAAGGCGCCATCTCGGCGCGGCGGCTGCCGTCACGGCCGATGCGGCCGTCGGCCTGTTCGGCGATGATCGCCCAGGCGCCGAGCTGGAACAGGCGCTCGACCTGGCACAGGTCGATCTCGCTCCCGCCCAGCCGTTCGCGTCCCCAAAGGCCGATCAGGGCGGCGGCGGCGGCGTAGAGGCCCGCCACCGGGTCGCCGTAGGCCACATGTTGGATCGCCGGGGCCCAGCCCTCGGCGCCGTTGACGAACGGCAGGCCGCTCGCCTGCTCGACCGTCGAACCGTAGGCCCGCAGTCCCGCAAGGGGTCCGGTCGCGCCAAAGGGCGGCATGGCGATGGCGATGACCGCCGGATTGAGGGCGCGCTGCTCGGCCGCGCCCAGCCCCAGCCGTTCCATGACGCCCGGGCCCTGATTGTCGATGACGACGTCGGCGCGGCCGATGATCGCCCGCGCCGCGGCCTTACCGGACGCCGCTGCGAGATCGAGGTCGAGCCCGCGCTTGCCGCGGTTCACGGCCATGAAGGTCAGCGGCAGTTCGTGGGCCGGCGGCTCCTGCTCCGGGACGATCTCCCAGCCCCGCCACCAATCCGGTTTGGCGCTGGATTCGATCTTGAGGACGTCGCCGCCGAGGTCGGCCAGATAACGGGTCGCCAGAGGCCCGGCCCACCCCATGCTGAAATCCGCGACCCGGATGCCGTCCAACGGCCCCTTCGGGCCGCCCAAGGGCCTCGCCGCCCGCTCGCCGCCCCAGGAAAACCGGAACGGCAGGGTAGGCGCGAGGATCTTCGCCGCGCCGGTGAGCGGTGCGAAGCTGCGCCGCGCCCGCCAATGTGCATGGGCAGGGAGTTCCGCGGGGCGGGGAGCGGGCGTCAGCGGAATGCGCCGGCGCTCGCCCTCGGCCACCCAGAAGTCGGTTGGCCGTTCGCGGATTGCAGGCGCGAGGACGGCGTCGATATCGTCGGCCAAGGCCAGACGCTCGAGAGCGGTGGCGAATCTGGGATCAGCGCCGAGCTCGGGGCGGCCGACAAGCTCGGCCAGTGATCGCCACTGGGCTGGGGTCAGGGCGGTGACGCCCAGCCAGCCGTCGGCGGTGGGATAGATGTTGCAAGGATAGGTCGGCGAGAAGCGGTTCGGGCCCAGGCGCTGCGACTGGAAGCCGGCGATCGGCGCGGCGGCGGCGCCCGGCTCGACGAACGAGAGCGCGGCCCCGAAGACGTTGACCTCGACGCGCGCCGGCCGCGTGCGCCGGCTCATCAGAGCCGCCAGCGCGGCGATGAAGCCGACGACGCCGGCGACCATCTGCGGGCCGAAGCCCTGGGCGATCACCGGTGGCCCCTCGGGCTGGCCGAAACCGAAGGCCAGCCCGGTCATGGCCTGGATCACCGGATCATTGGCGCGCCAACTCGCGTAAGGGCCGGCGGCCCCGAACCAGGAGAGCGCCAGCAGCACGGGCTGGTCGCCGCCCAGACGGGCGATGGCGGTCTCGGCCTTGCCGATGTCCTCCGCTTCCAAACCGGCAATCACGAGGTCGGCGTGCGCGATCGCTTCGGCCGGCGTCTTTCCCTCGTCCAGCCAAGCAGCGAAGAGCCGGGGCGCCCGTTCCTGGCCCGGCTGCAGCCGAAGCACCTGCGCGCCCAGGATCGAAAACAGACGGCCGCAGTAGCGCGTCGCCACGTCCCCGCCGATTTCGGCGACGATCAGATCGGCAAGCGGGGCGCCGAAACGCGACGATCGATCCTCGGGACTCACTTACCTCGCCAGCGCGGCAGCTTACTCCGCGGCCGCCCGAACCGCGGCGGCGATCTCGCGCACTACCTCGCCCACGAGATTCTCGTCGTCGCCCTCGGCCATGACGCGGATCAGAGGCTCGGTCCCGGAGGCCCGCACCAGGACCCGCCCCAGGCCATTGAGCCTCGCCTCGCCTTCGGCGATGGCGGTCTTGACGCAGGCGGTTTCCAGCGGCTTCGCGCCCCGCGGGAAGCGCACGTTCTCGAGCTTCTGCGGCGCCGGTTCGAACTGGCGAGCAAGGGCGCTCATCGGCTTTTGCGCTTGCACCAGTTCGGCCAGCACCTGGAGACCGGCGATCAGGCCATCGCCCGTCGTCGAATGGTCGGAGAAGATGATGTGGCCCGAGGCCTCGCCGCCGAGATTGAAGCCGCCTTCGCGCATGCGCGCGACGACAGCCCGGTCGCCCACCGCGGTGCGCTCCAGTCCAAGGCCGCGTTCGGCAAGGAAGCGCTCGAGCCCGAGGTTCGACATCACCGTCGCCACTACGCCGCCGCCGCTGAGGCGCCCGCGCGCGGCCCAGGCGCCCGCGATGAGGGCCATGATCTGATCGCCGTCGACGATGAGACCCTTCTCGTCGCTGATGATCACCCGGTCGCCGTCGCCGTCCAGAGCCAGGCCGACGTCGGCGCGGTACTCGCGCACCGCCTTGGCCATGGTGGCGGGATAGGTCGAGCCGCACTCCTCGTTGATGTTGAAGCCGTTCGGCTGGACGCCGATCTCGACCACCTCCGCGCCGAGCTCGTAGAGCGCTGTCGGGGCGACCCGGTAGCCGGCGCCGTTGGCGCAATCGATGACCACCCGCAGGCCGTTCAGGCTGAGCGTCCGGGGCAGCGTCGCCTTGACGATCTCGATGTAGCGCGCCTGAGCCTCATCCATGCGCGCCACCCGGCCCAGCTCCTTGGGCCCGGCCAGGCCCTCCTGCAGGCCCTCGTCCATATGGGCCTCGATCTTGGCCTCCATGTCGTCGGAGAGTTTGAAGCCATCGGGGCCGAAGAGCTTGATGCCGTTGTCGGCGAAGGCGTTGTGCGAGGCGCTGATCATCACGCCCAGGTCGGCGCGCATCGAACGGGTCATCATCGCCACAGCGGGCGTCGGCAGCGGCCCGAAGAGGCGAACGTCCATGCCGACGCTGGCGAAGCCAGCCACCAAGGCGGGCTCGATCATGTAGCCCGAAAGGCGGGTGTCCTTGCCGATCACCACCAGGTGACGGCGGTCGCCGCCCGAACGGAAGAGCTTGCCGGCGGCCAGGCCCACGCGCAGCGACACTTCGGCGGTGACAGGGAAGGCGTTGGCCTTGCCGCGGATGCCGTCGGTTCCGAAGTAGCTGCGCTGGGCCATGGGGTGAAACTGCCGCGAAAGAATACGAAACGCGAATTTATAGGCCGCGCCTCAAGCGAATGCTAAGGCGCCGCGCCCCATTGGCATGGCTCGTGCGGGCGCGAGCGAGCGGGGCCGGCGGAGGGTGACCGACAAGCATGTGCGGCATCATCGGCATCGTCGGCAGGTCGAGCGTCGCGCCGCGGCTGATCGAGAGCCTCAAACGCCTGGAGTACCGCGGCTACGATTCGGCCGGCGTCGCTGGGCTGGTGGACGGCAGGATCGAACGCCGGCGGGCCGAGGGCAAGCTGCGCTGCCTGGAGGGCGTGCTCGCCGCCGATCCACTGGCCGCGACTACCGGCATCGGCCACACGCGCTGGGCCACGCACGGCGCGCCGATCGAAAGAAACGCCCACCCGCAGGTCGCCGGCCGCGTCGCCGTCGTCCACAACGGCATCATCGAGAACTGGGCCGAGCTGAAGTCGGAGCTTCTCGCCGCCGGCAGCGTCTTCGAAAGCGACACCGACACCGAAGTGGTCGCCCACCTGATCGATCGCGAGCTTGCGGGCGGCGCCGATCCGGTGGCGGCGCTCAAATCCACTCTCGACAGACTGACGGGCGCGTTCGGCCTGGCGGTGCTGGTCGAAGGGCAGGAGAGGCTGGTCATGGGCGCGCGCCGCGGCAGCCCGCTTGCCGTGGGCCGAGGCGAGGGGGAGATGTTCCTGTCCACCGACGCGCTTGGACTGTCGCCGTTCACCAACCGCGTGACCTACCTGGAAGACGGTGATTTCGTCGCCATAGACGAGCACGAGGCGCGCATCTTCGAAGCCTCGGGCCAGCGCGTGCGCCGGCCGGAGCGGATAGCGCCGGCGATCGCAGCCATGGTCGAGCGCGGCAACTACCGGCACTTCATGGAAAAGGAGATCCACGATCAGCCCGACGCCTGCCAGCACACGCTGTCGGCCTACATCGACCCGGTGGCCGGGACGGTGAACGCGCGCGGGCTCGATTTTACGGCCATCAACCGGCTCCAGATCCTCGCCTGCGGCACCGCCGCCTATGCCGGCATGATCAGCCGCTATCTGATCGAGCGACTGGCAGGCCTTCCCACCGACGTCGAGATCGCCTCCGAGTTCCGCTATCGCGAGCCGGCCCTGGGCCAAGGCGCGCTGGCCCTGGCGATTTCCCAGTCGGGCGAAACTGCCGACACCCTGGCGGCGCTGCGCTGGTGCAAGGCCCGCGAAATTCCCACCGCGGCGCTGGTCAACACCCATCATTCGACGATGGCGCGCGAGGTCGATTACATGCTGCCCACGCACGCCGGACCGGAGATGGGCGTCGCCTCCACCAAGGCCTTCACGGCCCAGGTGGCGGCGCTGTCGGCCTTGGCGATCGCCGCCGCCGTCCAGCGCGGCCGCATCGACGCCGACGAGAGCGCCCGTCTCGCAGCCCTGCTGCTGGAAGCGCCGCGGCTGGTGGCCGAAGCCATCGGCCTCGAGGAGGGGATCGCCCGCATCGCCCATGAGATCGCCAAGGCGCGCGACGTCCTCTACCTCGGCCGCGGAGCGATGTACCCGCTCGCCCTCGAAGGCGCCCTCAAACTCAAGGAGATCAGTTACATCCACGCCGAGGGCTACGCCGGCGGCGAGCTCAAGCACGGCCCCATCGCCCTGGTGGACGAGGCCACGCCGATCATCGTCATCGCCCCAACCGACGCCCTCTTCGAGAAGACGGCCTCGAATATGAGCGAGGTCATCGCCCGCGGCGGCCGGGTGGTGCTGATCACCGACGCCGAAGGCGCCGCCCACCCCCCGCCCGGGGCGAGCGTGGTGGTCGCCCCCAGCTGCGAGCCGCTGATCGCGCCGCTGGTCTTCGCCGTTCCGATCCAGCTGCTCGCTTACCACGTGGCGGTGCTGAAGGGCGCCGACGTCGACCAGCCGCGCAATCTCGCCAAGTCGGTGACGGTCGAGTAGTCGAGGGCCCATGCAGCGCGTGAGGAAAGTCGTCATCCCGGCGGCGGGGCTGGGGACGCGCACCCTGCCGGCGTCCAAGGTGACGCCGAAGAACCTGCTCAACGTCTTCGATCGGCCGATGATCGCCCATGTGGTCGCCGAGGCGCGCGCCGCCGGCGCCGAGCACTTCGTCTTTGTCATCGGCCGCGGCCAGGGCGGCCTCGAGGAAACCTTCGACCATGCCTTCGAGCTCGAGGCCACGCTGGCCGAGAAGGGCAAGACCGAATTGCTGGACGCTGTCCGCGCCGAGCTCGGGCCGCCCGGCGAATTCTCCTTCGTCCGCCAGATGACGCCCGGCGGCCTCGGTCACGCCGTCTGGTGCGCCCGCCATGTGGTCGGAGACGAGCCGTTCGCGGTGATGCTGCCGGACATGCTGATGGTCTCCCAGCCACCGGCGCTGGGGCAGGCGATCGCCGCTCGCGAGGCCGTCGGCGGCAATGTCATCCTGGTCGAGCCGGCGCCTCCCGGCGAGGCGCACAAGTACGGCATCGTCGACCTGGGCGAGACCGCGTCCGGGTTCGACGGCCGGCTGCACCGCCTGAGCGGCATGGTGGAAAAGCCGGCGCCGGGAACAGAGCCCTCCAACCTCTTCATCTCCGGCCGCTATGTCCTCGAACCGGAGATCTTCGAGGTCCTGGGCCGCCAAGGCACCGGCGCACTCGGCGAGCTGCAGCTTACCGACGCCATGATGACGCTACTGGGCTCGCGGCCGTTCCACGCGCTGGAGTACCGGGGCGTCAGCTACGACTGCGGCGATATCCTGGGTCTGCTGCGCGCCAACATCGCTTTCGCGCTGGCCGACGCCGAACGCGGCGCCGCGGCGCGCGCGCTCACCGAAGAGTTGCTGAAAGCTCCGCCGCTGCGTCGGTGAGGGTGGCGACTTCCTGCGGTCGGCCCTTCAATCGACGCCACGCCGGCGACGCGCCGCCGACCTGGAGCCGGCCTGCTCCTCATCCGCGCCAGCACCGGCCTTGGCCATCGCTTGCGCGGTTGGCTAGATCGCGGCAACGCTTCCGGACGGCCATCATCGACGACACGCTTCCTCCGAATTTTACCCTGTTGCAGGTCCTCCCGGCGCTGGACGGCGGCGGCGTCGAGCAGGCCGCTCTGGACCTTGCCCGCTGCGCCGCCGACGCTGGGGCGCGCTCGCTGATCGCCTGCCGCGGCGGCGCCCTGGAAGATCGGCTGCCGAAAATCGGCGCCGAACTCGTCCGCCTGCCGCTGGCGGCCAAGGACCCGCTGTCGATCGCCGCGAACGGCGTGCGCCTGGCGAGGCTGATCCGCCGCCAGCGGGTGAGCCTCGTGCACGTGCGTTCGCGCGCCCCGGCGTTCAGCGCCCTGATCGCCGCCAGGATCACCGGCGCGCCGCTGGCCGCGACTTACCACGGCGCCTATCGCGCCGGCTGGTTCGGCAAGCGCTGGGTCAATCGCATCATGACGGCAGGCGACATCGTCTTCGCCAATTCGGAGTTCATCGCCGGCCACATCGCCGCCGAGCACCCGCGCGCCGCGGCCAAGATCGTGCTCGCGCGCGAAGGCGTCGACCTGAAGCGCTTCGACGTGGCGGCGGTCGGCGCGGGGCGCGTCGAGGCGCTGGGGCGATCCTGGGGCGCTGAGGCGCGCAAGACCGTCCTCATCGCCGCGCGCCTTTCGCCGACCAAGGGCCAGCAGCTGGCGCTTGCGGCGCTGGCGCGCATGACCGCAACGCAGCGGCCTCTGCTCGTGCTTGCCGGAATGGCCGCTGACGCGCGACACCGCGCCCGGTTGGAGACGCTGGCAGGGGAACTGGACGTGGCCGACCAAGTGCGCTTTGTCGGCGCCCTCACAGACATGCCGGCCGCTTATCTCGCCGCCGACATCATCGCCGCGCCTTCCACCGTCCCGGAATCTTTCGGCCGCGCGGTGGTCGAGGCCGCCGCCATGGGACGGCCAGCGATTGCGTCGGACCTGGGGGCGCTGGCAGAGACCATCGTCGATGGCGAGACCGGCTGGCTGGTGCGCTCCTGCGAGGCGCAGGCGTGGGCCGGCGCCCTGGAAGCTGCGCTCGCCGCGCCGGCGACGAGCCTTGCCGCCATGGGCAAGGCCGCGCGCGACCGCGCCAGGCGCCTTTACCCGCTCGAGGGGCTTTGCGCGGCCACATTCGCGGCGTATCGGCGTCTTGTCGATCGGCGGGGGTGATGGCCAAGCGGAAAGGCAAGCGACGCGGACCGGAGAAGATCCTGGTCATCAAGCTCTCGGCGGTGGGCGACTTCGTCCTCGCCATACCGGCGTTCGAGCGCATCCGCACCTATCACCGCGACGCCAAGATCACGCTTCTGACCACCGAGGCCTTCGAGGCGTTGGCGCGCTCCAGTCCATTCTTTGATCGCGTCGAGACCGACGGGCGGCCAGCGGGGCCGGCCGGATGGCTGGCGCTGGTGCTTCGTCTGCGCAGTGCCGGCTACGACCGGGTCTACGACCTGCAGAACAGCGGCCGCACCAAGCTTCTCTTCCACGCCCTGCGCCCATCGCCGCCGGCGTGGTCGGGCGGAGCCGCCGGCTGTTCGCTGCCGCACCGCAATCCAGGGCGCATGCACATGCACGCCCTCGAGCGCCAGGCCGAACAACTGCAGGCCGCGGGAATCTGGCCGGATGCGCCCACCAAGCCGTTGTCGGCGCCGCCGCCGGATCTCTCCTGGATCCTGAACAAGCCGCCGGCGGCGCGGCCGATCGGCGCGCCCAACCCCAGGCCCGTCGCCATGATGGTGCCGGGCAGCTCCGCCAAGAGGCCGGAAAAGCGCTGGCCGGCGGATCATTACGGCCTGCTCGCCGAACGTCTCTCCAAAGAGGGGTTCGACATCGTCGTTATCGGCGGCCTGCAGGAGAGCGAGCTGGCGCATGCCATCCAGCGCCGCGCCCCGCGGGCCCGCGACCTCACCGGGCGCACCGACTTCGCCCAGATCGCCACCTTGGCCGCCAAGGCGGCGCTGGCGGTGGGCAACGACACCGGGCCGGTGCACCTGATCGCCGCCACCGGCACGCCGACCATCGTGCTCTTCTCCTCGGCTTCGGACCCGGCGGTTTCGGGTCCGCGCGGCCACGTTACGGTCTTCCAGGCGCCGGACCTCAAGGATGTCAGCGTCGAGGCGGTATTTGGGGCCGCCAAGGGCCTGGCTGGCGTCGCCTGAGCGCTCCCTTGATCGCTCTTCGAGCGTTGGTCATATATTTACGCCGGGCGGCCAGAGTCCGAAGATCGGTCGAGCCGTCCATTTTCGTTTGAGGCAGTAAGGAGCAACAGCCTATTCGCCGACCCATGGCTGCGCCGCCGTCCCGAGACGGCCCGCGCATCAACGATGAAATTCGCGTTCCACGCGTGCTGCTGATCGATCAGCACGGAGAAAAACAGGGGATCATGCCCACCTCGGCTGCCCTCGAGGCCGCCACGGAAGCGGGCCTGGATCTGGTGGAAGTGTCGCCGACAGCCGACCCACCCGTCTGCAAGATCCTCGACTTCGGCAAGTACAAGTTCCAGGAACAGAAGAAGAAGAACGAAGCCCGCAAGCGCCAGAAGCTTGTCGAGGTCAAGGAAATCAAGCTGCGCCCGAACATCGACACACACGACTACGAAGTGAAGGCGCGCGCCATGCATCGCTTTTTCGAGGAGGGGGACAAGGTCAAGGTGACCCTGCGCTTCCGCGGCGGCGAAATGCGGCACCCGGAACTGGGGATGAAGCTGCTCCAGCAGGTGAGGACGGATTTCGACCCGATCGCCAAGGTCGAGTACGAACCGCGCATGGAAGGCCGCCAGATGGTGATGATCCTGGCGCCGAAGTAGCGGCGCTCGCGCCTGACCGCACTTTGAGCTAGGCTTACTTACGCAGCTCGGGGGCGGGGATGCGGGCGCTCTTTCTTCTGATCGTGCTGGCGTTCGCCGCGGCTGCGGCCGCGGCCGAGGCTCCGCCGCCGTTGTCGGCCTATGGCCGCCTGCCGCTCATCGAAGACGCCGCGCTTTCGCCCGACGGCGAGAACTTGGCCGTGGTCGTCACCGACGGCGAAACGCGTTTCGCCGTCGTCAAACATGTCGGCGACTACAAGCTCGTGGCCGGCATTCGGGCGGGCGAGCGCAAGGTGCGCTGGATCCGCTGGGCCGGTCCCAAGCACCTGCTCATGAGCTGGTCGACGACCTCGCTGGTGCCCTTCGTCGACGCGCCGCGCCGGGAGTGGTCGCTCGCCCTGGACTTCAATCTCGTCAATCATCGGCAGACCGGCCTGATGCAAGGCGTCCCCGACACCTTGAACACCATCTTGGGCGAGCCGCAGGTCCGCATCATCAAGGGCCACCCGTTCGCGTTCGTCGAGGGCACGCACTTCGTCGCCAATGTCGGCTACGCATCGCTCTTCCGGGTCGACCTCGACCACGGCTACACCAACCTCGTTGGCGAGGGCTGGGCGAACCTGCAAACCTGGCTGGTCGACCCTAACGGCCTCCCGCTCGCTGCCGAGGAATACAACAGCGACGCGCGCAAGTGGACCTTGAAGGTCAAATCCGGCGGCGGCTGGCGCACCGCCACGACCATGGAGGAGCAGATCGATTTTCCCGAGGTCGTCGGGCTCGGCCGCAACGGCGGATCGATCCTGATCGCCTGGGGCAAGGACGGCCGGGAGTCGCTGGTAGAGGCGCCCGAGAACGGCGGCGCCTGGCCCCAGCCGATCGCGACCGAGAACGACCTCGATCCGGTGTTTGACGATACGACCGAAGAGCTGATCGGCGTCCGCAGCCTCGTGGGCGACGACCTGCGCTACACCTGCTTCGACCCACAGGACCAGAAGATCTGGGACGCCGTCCTCAAAGCCTATCCGGGCGCCGAGGTCAGGCTCGTCTCGCTGGCCGCCAACCACCGGCGGATGATCGTGTTCGTCGATTCACCGGACGACGGGCCCGCGTACGCCCTGGTCGACATCGACACTGGCAAAGGCGTGTGGCTCGGGGGGGCATACGACGCCGCGCTTCCGGCGCTGGCGAGCAAGAAGCCGATCGCCTTCAAGGCCGCGGACGGCACCCCGCTCACCGGTTATCTGACCGTTCCCAAAGGCGCCGATCCCAAGGGCCTGCCGCTGGTGGTCTTTCCGCACGGCGGCCCGGCCGCCCGCGACGAACCCGGGTTCGATTGGTGGGCGCAGGCCATGGCCTCCCGGGGCTACGCCGTGCTCCAGGTCAATTTCCGCGGCTCGGACGGCTTTGGCTGGGACTTCGCGGCGGCGGGCTTTGGTCAGTTCGGCCGCAAGATGCAGACCGACCTTTCCGACGGAGTGCATTATCTGGCCGCCGAGGGCGTCATCGATGCCAAGCGGGCGTGCATCGTCGGCGCCAGCTATGGCGGCTACGCAGCTCTGGCCGGCGCCGCGCTCCAGCCTGGCGTCTATCGCTGCGCCGTGTCGGTGGCCGGCATCTCGGACCTGCGCCGGATGGTGGCCTGGGACAAAACCCAGTCGACCAGCTGGGTCGAGCGTTACTGGCTTCGCTACCTGGGCCTGGACCGTTTGAAGGATCCCAAGCTCGAGGAGATCTCGCCGATCGATCACGTCGGCCAGGTCACCATCCCGATCCTGCTGATCCACGGCAAGGACGACACCGTGGTCCCCTACGAGCAGAGCCAGCTCATGGCCGACGCCTTGCAGAAGGCGGGCAAGCCGGTCCAGTTCGTGACCCTCAATCACGAAGATCACTGGCTCTCCAGCGGCGACACCCGCCTGCAGATGCTCGAGGCCACGCTCGACTTTCTGGCGCGGAACAATCCGGCCTGAGCCGTGGGCCGAGGAAACGAACGAACTCAGCCTCAGGCTGTCGACCGCAAGCCCGCCCCTGTCGGCGCGCCGGCGGCTAGATAACGGGTCGGGGCGGCGCCGAATGCGCGGCGGAAGGCGGCGGTGAAGGCGCTTGGGGAGGCGTAACCCACTTCGAAAGCGACGTTGGTCACCGCGCCGCCGACGGAAAGCAGCGAAAGGGCCTCGATCAGACGAACGTGCTGGCGCCACGCGGCGAAACTCATGCCGGTTTCGCGGCGAAAGGCGCGGGTGAACGTCCGCCGGCCCATGGCCGCGGCCGCGGCCAGACCATCGAGGGCGTCACCGGCGGCCGGATCGTCGAGCACCTGCACGCAAATGCGCGCCAGCCGTCTGTCGTTTGGCATCGGCACCTGCAAAGGGACGCTTCGGCTGGCGGTTATCTCATCGATGATCAGCGCCATGATGCGGCCGTCACGGCCGCCTTGGTCGTATTCGATCGGCAGGCGTGTCGCCTCCACGATCAGTTCGCGCAGCAGGTCGGAGACCTCGATCACCCGGCAACCGCCGGCGAGGTCCGGCACCGCTTCGGTGTCGATGTAGAGGGTTCGGCACGAGACGTGCCCTCGGCAACGCGCCGAGTGGACGACCCCGGCCGGCACCCAGACCGCCCGTTGCGGCGGGGCGACGAAGCTCGCCGAATCGGTGGTGACGGTCATCACCCCGGTGGTGGCGTAAAGGAGTTGGGCGCGCCGGTGGGTGTGCGGCGGATCGATGTGGCCATGCGGATACTCGTCGGCCAGCGCTGACACCGGCCTGGGCACGTTCTGGTAGTCCGCGCCCCGGGTGCTACGGGATATCGACGTGGTGGGCGTCATCTGGCCCGGTCGAGACAAGGATCGATCCACTATCGACAGCAGGTCGGCTGGCAAGCGCAATTATCATCCGGGCCGCGCTGACCGAAAGCGCGGCGGTAAGGGGCCGCCCATGGATGACCTGAGCGCCGTGGGCGCGCCGATCGCGGCCGAGCTGCTGCCCTTCGTGCGCAGCATCCAGCAGGCGCAGACTGCGGCGCTGCCGATAACCAAGGCTCGGATGGCCGCCGAGGCGACACGGGCGCCCTGGCGGGCCGGCGGCCCTGTCATGGCGCAGGTGCTGGAACGGAGCGCGCCGGGTCCCGCCGGACCGATCCGCGTCCGGTTTTACGATCCCGGCGAAGGCGAGGGCGGCGCCAGGGCCGTTCTGATCTATCTGCATGGCGGCGGCTGGACCATGTTCAGCTTGGAAACCCACGACCGGCTCATGCGCGAATACGCCGCCGGCTCGGGCCTGATCGTCGTCGGCGTCGATTACGCCTTGTCGCCCGAGGCCAAGTTCCCCGAAGCGCTGGAGGAAGTCGGAGCGGTCGTGGACTGGCTGGCCGGCCAGGACCCGTCCTTCGGGATCGATGCAGGCCGGCTCTTCATTGGCGGCGATTCTGCGGGCGCCAATTTGGCCCTGGCCGCCGCCATCTCGGGACGAGACCGACATCACGCTCCCGCCTTGGCCGGCCTTCTGCTCAATTACGGCGTCTTTCTCGCCCGTTCGTCGCCGGAGGCGGTCGCCGCTTATGGCGGGCCTGAGTACATGCTCACCGCCGAGGAGATGGCTTCGTTCTGGCGCAACTATCTGGGTGACCCGTCGCAGGCGGAAGATCCCCTCGCTTCGCCCCTTCTTGCGGATCTCCGAGGGCTGCCGCCGACCTTCCTGGCGATCGCCGAGTGCGACATCCTCGCCGAGCAGAGCGTAGCCCTGGCCAAGCGGCTGCGGGCGGCGGGCGTCGACACCACCGCTGAGACCTATCGGGGCGCCACCCACAGTTTCCTGGAAGCGGTCTCGATCGCGCCCCTCAGCCGGCGGGCCTTCGCCGACGAGAACCGTTGGCTGCGCGCCAGAGCGGCGGCGCCTGTGTCAAAAAAGTGACGGCGGGGACGTGATCGCCCGCGGTGGCCTGATCGCGATGATATGCGACCCGTCCGCGTGCGCGGGCAACGCAAGAGCGTCGCAACATCGACTTCGCCGAGCCTTCGAAGATTCCGGCTCGGCGCCGCAATCGCCGGGAGGGGCGAATGGCTACGGTGTTTTCGATGACGCTGACTCGCGCCTGCTCGCGAGCTGCTCTTGCCGGCTCGGCCGCCATGCTGGCGTTGGCGGCTGCCGACGCCCAGGCCCAACCGGCGACTGCCGCTGGCGCCTCTGTGGGCGAACTGGTGGTGACCGCGCCGCACTATGTGCCCAAGAGCGAGCAGGCGGCGACCAAGACCAACATCCCCATCATCGAGACGCCGCAATCGATCTCGGTGATTCCGCGCGACCAGATCGACGTGCTCAACTGGCAATCGACGCAGCAGGCGGTCCGGTATACCTCGGGCGTCAACGGCGAGAACTTCGGCCCGGACCAGCGCTACGACTATGTTACCGTGCGCGGCTTCTATCCGGTCGAGTACATCGATGGCCTGCAGGCGCCGATCGCGCCGGGCTCTTCCTTGAACGACATCGGCATCGACCTGTGGGGCTTCGACACCGTCCAGATCATCAAGGGGCCGGCCTCGTTCCTGTACGGTGAATCGCCGCCGGGCGGCATCGTGGATCTCACCAGCCGAGGGCCGCAGGACGCCTTCCACGGCGAAGGACTGCTTCAGGTCGGCAGCTTCAGCGAATGGGAAGGCGCGGCAGACGTCACCGGCCAGATCGTTCCGGGCCTAGATGGCCGCCTTACCGCCCTGGTGCGTGACGCCGACACCCAGCTCGACTTCGAGCACCACCGCCGAGTTTACGTCGCCCCGGCTTTCACCTGGAAAATCGATTCGTCGGACCGGCTGACCTTCCTCAGCTTCTTCCAGAACGACCGCGATCGCGGCTGTTGCGGCGGCTTCCTGCCCGAGCAGGGAACCCTCCTGCCCAATCCAAATGGGGTCATTCCCACCAGCCGGAACCTCGGCGAGCCGGGCTACAACGTCTTCACCCGTGACGAGTACGGCATCGGCTACGAGTTCAATCACGACTTCGGCCGCGGCTGGACGGTGGAGCAGGACCTCAAGGAGTTCTGGTACAAGGACAACACCAAGGAGGTTTACGGGGCTGGGCTCGAGCCCGACCTGATGACGGAGGACCGCTACAACTTCGTGTTCCCCGAGCAGATCCGCGAGCTCGCGATCGACACCCGCCTGAACGGCCACTTCGATCTAGGCGAGGTCGCCAATAACCTGCTCGTCGGCCTCGACTACCGCCACTACACCAATGTCACCCAGTTCGGTTTCGCGGTCGCGCCCTCGATCAACATATTCCATCCCGCGTACGGCGCCGCGATCGCCCAGCTTCCTCTCTTCCCCGACATCCACGACCTTCAGGTGCAGACCGGCATCTACGCCCAGGAAGAGGCCAAGTGGCGCGGGTTTGTCCTGACGGTCGGCGGGCGTGAGGACTTCCTGCACGATCATCCCGCAGGCGCGTACACGTCCAACAACAAGTTCACCTACCGCGTCGGCCTGAATTACCTCTTCGCCAACGGCCTTGCGCCGTACATCACCTACGCCACCTCCTTCTTCGCCCAGCCGGGCAGCGACTTTTCCGGGCGCCCGTTCGTGCCGACCACCGGACATCAGGTCGAAGGCGGGGTGAAGTTCCAGCCGACCTTCCTGCCGCCGGGCGCCAACGTGCTGGTCACCGCCGCTGCCTACGACCTCGTTCAGAACAACGTGCTGACGCCGGATCCCAACCACACGTTCTTCTCGATCCAGACCGGTCAGGTGGAGGTGAAGGGTTTCGAACTCGAGGGTGTGGCGCGGCTCTTCGAGCGCATCAGCCTGAACGGCTCCTATACCTACACGGACTCCCGCGTGACCGCCGGGACCGCTTACGTCGGCAATCAGCTCTTCGAGACGCCGCACAACAAGCTCTCGCTGTTCGCCGACTACACCCAGCAGACCGGACCGCTCGCCGGACTGGGAATTGGCTTCGGCGGCCGCTATCTCTCCTCGAGTTTCGGCGATCAGGCCAACCAGTTCGTCAATCCCGCCGTGACGCTCTTCGACGGCATCATCCACTACGACCGCAGCGGCTGGCGTCTGGCGATCAACGCCGACAACTTGTTCGACAAGATCTACGTGGCGCGCTGCTCTTCGGCCTCGCAGTGTTTCTACGGCGAGCGGCGGGTGATCATGGGGACGATCAGCCGCAAGTGGTGAGCGGCCGCCGGGGCGGGTAAGACGGCCCTGGATCGAAGAAGGCTTCATGGCGGCGCGAGAGGACGGCGAGGTGGGCGGCGCGCGTCAGCGGAAGGCGCTGCTTAGCCTAGCCCGCGAGCAGCGGCTCGCCTGGGTCGTCACCAGGGATCTTGTCGCGGGCCTGCTGGCGCTGCAGCCGCAAACCGCAGACGATGACGCCATCCGCGCCTTCGCAGGTCACCTGGCCCGCGCCAATCCTCTGCTCGAGGCGCTCCGGCGCGCGCCCGACGCCCTGATCCTGCTCCTCGGGCCCCACGGATACGTATCACCGTCATGGCTAACGGATCGAACCCAGGCGCCGACATGGAACTATGCGGCTGCGCGCTTTCGGGTGCGCTTCGAATTTCTCGACGACCCGATCGCCCTTCGCTCCCTGCTCGATGAACAGGTCGCGCTTATGGAGGCTGGCAGGCCCCGGGCGTGGCGGGCCGCGGAAATGGGCCCCAGATATGATGTCCTGGCCAGGAGGATCATCGGTTTTCTCGCTCGCGTGGTCGAGGCGCAGCCGCTCTTCAAGCTGTCGCAGGCCGACGCCTTTGACCAGTGGGCCGAGATCACTGCGGGCCTCCGCGGCGATCGCGCGGCCGATCTGGCGCGCTGGATGGACGATGTCCGCGAGGCGGGGCGGTGATGACTCAAGGCGCGCGCGGCCGGGCCAGCGCCTACCGCCCTCCGCCGCGCACCGACACCCTGATCAAGGGCGCACGAATCCTGGATCCGGTCGTGGGCTATGCCGATCAGACGGACGTGTTGCTGCGCGAGGGCCGGATCGAGGCTCTCGGTAAGGGCCTGTCCGCGCCTGCCGAAGCTGTCCTCGTCGAGGCCGACGGCGCCATCGTGACGCCAGGTCTTGTCGATCCGCACACGCATTTGGGGGTTTTCGCGGCCCCCTACGCCCCGAGCCAGGGGCCCTCGTCCGACGTAAACGAGGCCGGCGGGCCGGTCGCTGCCGATGCGCGCGCCGAGGACTCGGTCGACACCCAAGATCCCCAGTTCGCCCGCGCCTTGGCCGGCGGTGTCACCACTTTGTGCGTCCTACCGGGCTCGTTGGCCCTCATTGGCGGGCTGACGGCGACCTTGAAGAATGTCCCTGGGAGGATCGTCGATGAGATGCTGTTTCCCGGCGCGCCGAAGGCGCTGAAGCTGGCTTGCGGCGACAACCCCAAGCGCCACCTCGTTGAGCGCGGCGCCGGTCCTTCCAGCCGCATGGGATTGGCGGCGGCGTTCCGGCAGGCGTGGATGCAGGCGCGGGCGCACGCCGACGCGCGGGCGCGAGCGGCCGCCAATGGGGGCGAGCCTCCGGCGCCCGATCCCAAGCTCGAGGTCCTGTCGGCAGCGATGCGCCGCGAGATCGGCGTGCGCGTTCACGCCTATCGGGCCGACGACATGGCCACGATGCGCGCCCTCGCGCGGGAGTTCGGCTTCCGCATCATCGCCTTCGAGCACGCTCTGGAGGGCTACAAGGTCCCCGACCTCCTGACCGAGAGCGATATCGCCGCTGTCGTGTGGTCGGACTGGTGGGGGTTCAAGACCGAAGCCTACGACGGCGTGCGCGAGAACGCCGCCTTCCTCGAGGCCGCCGGCGTCCTCGTGGCCCTCCACTCCGACATCGCCTCGACCGGCCGGCGCCTCGGCGTAGAGGCCGGCAAGGCCATGGCCGCCGGCCGCAGGGCCGGAATCGACATCACTCCGGCGCAGGCGATCGCCTGGGTGACTCTCAATCCGGCCCGCGTGCTCGGCCTGGAGGCGCAGATCGGCTCTGTGGAAGCGGGCAAGAACGCCGACCTGGCGATCTGGCGTGGCGATCCCTTCAGCATTCATGGGCGGGCCGAAAAGGTGTTCATCGACGGCGCGCTGGTGCTCGATCGCAAGGCCCGGGTCACGCCTTTGAGCGACTTCGAGCTTGGCCAGGAGGGGCGGGCGCCGGGGGCATGAGCGGGAATGTGCAGGCCGCGCTCGCCGTCGTCGGAGCGCGACTTTTTCCGATGACCTCCGACGAGGCGATCGATGGCGCCACCGTTGTCGTCGAGGGCGGCCGCTTCACCGCGATCGGCGCCGCGCTCGCCCCGCCCCCGGGCGCGCGCGTCATTGATGCGGGCGGCGCCATCGTCACGCCCGGGCTGATGAGCGCCGGCTCGCACCTGGGGCTTGTCGAGATTTCCTCCTTACCGGAGACGTGCGACGCCGCCCCGGGCAAAGGCGAGGCGGGACCGGCCTTCGACGTGAGCTTGGGGCTGAACGCTCGTTCGAGCCTGCTCGCGCGTGCCCGCGCCGACGGCGTCACGCGCGCCGCCGTCTGGCCGGCTCTTGCATCGAGATCTCCCTTGGCAGGGCTCGGAGCCGTCCTGCGGCTCGCCGAGGGCCCGGACATCCTCGATCGGCCGCACGCGGCGCTTTTCGCGGTCATTGCTGCAGACGCCGCTGATGATCCCGGCAGCTCGCGCATCGGTGCATGGGGGGCGCTCAGAGCCGCCCTGGAGGACGCCAAGACCGGCGCCCTCGCCGAGGTGGTGGCCGGGCGCATCCCCCTGGCCATCGCTGCAGCCCGCGAGAGCGATATTCGCCAGGCCGCGGCCCTGAGCGTCGATTTCGGCGTCACGGTGATCGTTCTGGGCGGCGCGGAGGCCTGGCGGGCGGCGGACCTGCTGGCGGAGCGCCAGATCGCCGTCGTCATCGACCCTTTCGAGGACGGTCCGGCCGGCTGGGACCGGCTCGGCGCCCGGCCGGACAACGCCGCCATTCTAGCGCGCGCCGGCGTGACGATCGGGCTCACCGCCTTCTCGATCCATTTCAGCCACAACGCCGGCGCGGTCGTGCGCGAAGGGGCCGGCTTGGCCGTGGCGAATGGACTGCCCTGGATTGCGGCGCTGCGGGCCCTCACTGCCGCTCCGGCGGCGATCTGGGGCCTTGCCGATCACTACGGTCGAATAGAAGTGGGCCTGGAGGCGGATCTCGTGATCTGGGACGGCGATCCGCTCGAGCCGGCAAGCGCGCCGATGTGCGTCATAGTCGCCGGCGCGGAGGCCAGCCTCGAAACGCGCCAGACGCGCCTCGCTCGGCGCTATCATCCAACCAGACGCGGCGATCCTTGGCCGCCGGCCTACCGATGAGCGGGGGCGCCGGCCGCCCCGGCGACGAACTGCCGCTGGCGCCTGGCCGGCGAGTCGACTTCGAGGTCGAGGAAGGCTCCTGGGTCTCCCTCGATCTCGCTCCCGATGGGCGCTCACTGGTTTTCGAACTGTTGGGACGCCTCTACGTGCTGTCCGCGCGCGGCGGCGCCGCTAAGGCCCTGGGCGGCTCGATGGCCTTCGACTCCCAGCCGGCGTTCTCGCCGGACGGTGCGCTGATCGCCTTCATCAGCGACCGCTCCGGAGCGGAGAACCTGTGGATTTCGCGCGCCGACGGCGCGGACGCGTGGCATCTGACCGCCAACGATACCGACCGATCGTTGGTTTCGCCGGCGTGGGCGGCGGACGGGAAGAGCCTGTTCACCTCGCTCTATCGCGCCGACCGCAACGCCGCCGAGTTGTGGCGCTTTTCCCTGGATGGGGAGGGGCGGGAGCTAACCGGGGGCCGCTACAGCGCCCTGGGCGCTGCGCCGTCGAGCGACGGGCGCCACCTCTATTTCGCCGCCACGGCTGCCCCATTGTTCGAGGATCATCCGTCCCTCCCCAAGTGGCGCATCCATCGGCGGGACCTGGTCACCGGCGACGACGACATCATCGTCCGGCACGAGGGCGGCGCCATGCGCCCGGCGCTGTCGCGCGACGGCCGCCTGCTCGCCTACGGCGCCCGCCGGGGCGGCCAGACTGGCCTGCGGCTGCGCGACCTGAAGACCGGCGATGACCGCTGGCTCGCCTGGCCGGTGGAGCCGGACGCACAGGAAAGCGTGCCCACGCGCGACCTGCTGCCACGCTACGCCTTCGCCCCAGACGGCCGCTCTCTCGTGGCCGCCTTCGGCGGCAGGATACGTCGGCTCCCGCTTGGTCGGGGGCGCCCAACCATCGTTCCCTTCAGGGCGCGGGTGCGGCGAGACATCGGTCCATCGCTGCGTCGCGAGCTGGGAGCGGAAACCGGACCGGTTCGGGCGCGCATCATATCCGACCCGACGCCCTCGCCCGATGGCGAGCGCCTGGCCTTCAGCGCGCTGGGGCGCGTCTGGACCATGGAGCTGCCCAACGGCGTTCCCAAGGCGCTGACGGCGGGCGCGCCGCAGTTCATGCCGGCCTGGTCGCCGGACGGCGGGCAGCTGGCCTTCGTCACCTGGACGGCGCGCCAAGGAGGGGCGGTGTCCCTGGGTCCCGCCGGTGGCGCCGGGCGGCCGCATCGACTCACGCAGCTCGGCCCATATTTCACCGATCCTGTGTTCAGGCCGGACGGTCGCGCTGTCATCGCCCTGCGCTCGAGCCAATACGAGCGCCTCACGGTTTGCCCGGAGCCGCTGTTCACCGGCCGCGCCTTTGGGTCTCTGCGCCAGGCCGATCTCGTCGAGATCCCTCTTGCCGGCGGCGCGGCGCGCGTCATCGCGTCCGGCTTCATGGGAGGGCGGCCGCAGTTCGCCGGGCGCGAGGATCGGGTCCTTCTCATGTTCGACGACGGCCTCAACGAAGTGGCGCTGGATGGATCGGGCCGAACACGGCTGATCCAGGTCATCGGACCCGGCTACTATTTTCTCGATGGGCCTCAGCCCGTCGACGACTTCCTTCTCTCGCCGGACCGGACCCGCCTGCTCGTACGCCATGTGCAGCAGCTCCGACTGCTGAAGGTGCCGCCGCTCGATGGCCGCACCGTCGATCTTGACGATCCTGGGCTCGACCCGAAGCGGCTGACGGCGGTCGGCTGCGATTTTGCAAGCTGGGCGGACAACGGACGCACAGTCGTCTGGGCTCTCGGCTCGATCTTTCATCGCCGAGCGCTGGCGGATATCGAACGGGCGCCGGACGAAGGTCTGCCTGAAGCGAAGGCGCAGCGCTTCGAAGCGGCGGTGATGGTGCGCCGCGACCGGCCGGCGAGCGCTTTGGTGCTGCGCGGCGCCAGGGCCGTCACCATGCGCCGCGACGAGGTCATCCCGGCCGCCGACGTGGTCGTGCGCGGCGGCCGCATCCTTGGTGTCGGCCGCTCCGGCGATGTCGAGATTCCGGCTGGCGCAACGGTGAGAGACGTTTCCGGCCTCACCATCGTCCCGGGCCTGATCGACGCTCACGCCCATTGGGGCTGCGTGCGCCGCGGCGTGCTCGACCTGGAAAGTTGGTGCCTGGCGGCCGGCCTTGCCTTTGGCGTCACCGCCTCGCTCGATCCCTCGACCCTGACGATCGACCTGCTCGCCTACCAGGATCTCGTCGAGGCCGGCCTGATGCTCGGCCCCCGAATCTTCTCCACCGGCGTGGCGGTGTTTTCCTTCAACCGCTTCGCCTCACTGGAGGATACCCGTGCGGCGTTGTCGCGCTATCCGGACGCCTACCGGACGCGAAACTTGAAGCAGTACCGCGCCGGGAATCGGCGCGTGCGCCAATGGGTGGCGATGGCGGCGGCCGAACTTGGCCTCATGCCGACCACCGAGGGGGCGCTCGACATGAAGCTCGACCTCACCCAGGTGATCGACGGCTTCGCCGGTGTGGAGCACGCGCTCGGCGCCGCGCCCCTCTACGAGGATGTCGTCCGTCTCTTCGTCGAGACCCGCACCAGCCACACGCCGACCCTGCAATGCACCCACGGCGGCCCGCCGGCCATGAACGCCTTCATCCAGGCCTCGAGTCCTCGAGACGACGCCAAGCTGGCGCGATTTTTCCCGCCGTTCCTGCGCGAGCGCCTGTTTGCCCGCGGCCCCTGGGCCGATGCGCGCGAGCACGCCTGGCCGCGGGTGGCGGCGAGCGCCGCAACGATCCAGCGCGCCGGCGGCCTCGTGGGCTGCGGCAGTCACGGCAACGTGCCCGGACTTGGCCTCCATTGGGAGATGCAGGCTTACGCAGCCGGCGGTTTCACCGCCCTCGAAGCCTTGCGGACCGCCACCGCGGGTTCGGCCGAGACCATCGGGCGGCTGGGCGAGCTGGGCAGCCTCGAGACGGGCAAGTTCGCCGACCTGCTTGTTCTCCGCAGCAACCCGCTGGACGACATCGCCCACGCCCTGGACATCGCCTTGGTGATGAAGAACGGTCGTCTCTACGCCGCCGACACCCTGGACGAGGTCTGGCCCCGGCCTCGGCCGGGGCCGCGGTTCTGGTTCGCGACCGACGAGCCGACGAGCGGCCCACTTTGATCAGCGCGCGACCGCAAGTCGCTCCAGGGTTTCCTCGTGGCTGGCGCGGCTGATCGGATAG
The DNA here is from genome assembly GCA_035946795.1 of Caulobacteraceae bacterium. Classification (GTDB taxonomy): domain Bacteria; phylum Pseudomonadota; class Alphaproteobacteria; order Caulobacterales; family Caulobacteraceae; genus Acaudatibacter. The sequence continues at coordinate 91,893 of DASYYX010000046.1, forward strand.
AAGAACATCACCGCGATGGCGCCGCCCCAGCAGACCACCAGCGCCGCCAGATAGCCCCAGCCAAGCCGGGCCAGCACGGTTGGGTCGACGGCGCCCGGTTTCGCCGCCTGCGGAAAGCGCACCAGCGCCAGCATCATCCCGGAAAACAGCACGCCGGCGCCCGAGACGGCTTTCTGAATGAAGCTGATGGCGGAGAACAGCAGGCCCTCGGAGCGGCGGCCGGTCTCCAGTTCGCTCGCCTCGACCGTGTCGGCGATCATCGAGTTCATCAGCACCAGGCCGGCGACGCTGAGAGGCGAAGAGAGCGCCGTCGCGGCGAGGAAGATCGGCGGCAGGAGCGGCGAACCGTTCGGCGGGAACAGTGAAAGACTGCGTAACAGCACCGGCGCGCAAACGACGGCGATGGCGGAAGCCTCGAGCCCGATCGCCGCCCACTTCTTGCCGGCGCGCGCCGAAAACACCGACGCCAGGCTCGGGCCGCAGAGGCCGCCCAGAGCGGACGGCAGCAGCAGCAACGACAAGGTGGCAGTGGAAAGTTCGAAATAGAAGGTCATGAGATACAGGTAGAGCGCGCCCACCAGGCCGCTGCCGATGGCCGTGAAGAGTCCCGACGCAAGCATGATCACGAACGGCCGGTTCGACAGGGTGGCTTTCATCTCCGCCAGCGTCCGAGCCAGTGAGCGCGGCGGCGCCGCCCCAGGCTTGGCGAGGTACGGGATGCGCCGATGGGTGCCGGCCGCCGACGCCACGATGACGACCAGCATGGTGATCGCGGCGGCCAAGCCATAGTGGGCGTAGCCGGCCGGATCGAGCTGGCCGGCCGGATAGCGGCGACTCGGCCGCAGGAATACCCGATACGCAAGGAAGGTCATGCCCAGCCCGCCGGCGAAGGCGAACAAGACGCGCCACCCGAGAATCGTGGTGCGCTCGTCGTAGTCCACCGCCAATTCCGCAGCCAGAGCAGCGCTTGGGATCTCGTAGAGGCTGATGAAGGAGCGCACCATCGTCGCGGTGACGATGAGGAATGCAGCCAGGGCAGCGGGCTCCCAGCCCCGCGGCGGATTCCACAGCAGGGCGTAGCTGAGCGCTACCGGGACCGCTGCGGCGTACATGAACGGGTGCCGCCGGCCCAGTCGACTCTTCCAATGGTCCGACACCTGGCCGATCAGCGGATCGACGCAGGCGTCGACGACTAAGGCGACCATGATGGCGACGCCCACGAGGCCGGCGGGCAGGCCTACCACCTGGTTGTAAAAGAGCAGCAGAAAGGCTTGGAAACCGTTGTCCTTGACCCCGAACGCCACTGAGCCGAGGCCGTACAAGATCTTGACGCCAAGGCCGAGCCGCGGTGCGTCGAGCGCCGGGGGCGCGTCGCCGCTCGGTCCATGACCCGCGCGCCGTTTGCTTCGATCCGGGCCTGCCGTGCGCTCCACGCCTTCACCCCCAAACGCCGCGCACGTCAGGCCAAGCCGGCCGGCGATGCAAGCGGTGACTGATGCGTCGGCGCCGCAGGCTCTCGCTTTAGGGCCGGATCGTCCTTCCGGAGCCTCGCATCGGCGGCCCGAACATCTTAAGTCGCCGCCATGCCTGCAAAGGTGGCGCTGAACCGCGCGCGTCGCGCCCTGGCGGCGTTGCCGCTGCCGGCCGCTGAGCCCGTGGCCGCAACGCCGCGGGACTCGCGCGCGGCCCTCTACACCCTGCTGTCGGTGATGTTCATCAACATGCTGGGTTTCGGCATCATTGTGCCGCTGCTGCCCTTTTACGGCGCCTCCTTCCGGGCGCCGCCGTGGGCCATCGCCTTGGTCTTCTCGGCCTATTCGATGGGCTCGTTCATCGGCGAGCCGTTCTGGGGCCGGCTCTCCGACCGCGTCGGCCGCAAGCCGATCCTCGTTTGGACCATCGGCGCCAACTGCGCCTGCTATGGGCTGCTGGCGTTCGCGCCGACGATCCTGGCCGCTTTCCTGATCCGCTTCTTCGGCGGCATGGCCGCCGGCAACGGCTCGGTGGTGCAGGGCTATATCGCCGACGTGACCCCGGTGGAGGACCGGCCGGGGCGCCTGGCGCGCCTGGGCGCGGCCTACAACCTCGGCTTCATACTGGGGCCGTTCGTCGGCGGCACCATGGCCAAGACCTCGGTCGGGCCCATCGGTTTCCAGATCCCGTTGCTGGCTGCCTCGGGCCTGGCGGGGCTGTCGGCGATCGGCATCGCTCTGGTGGTGCGCGAGAGCCGGGCGCGCAGCCCGGTCCAGACAAGGACCTTGGGGCGCTGGCGCATGTTCGGCTTCGCCGCCCGCCACCCGGTGGTCGGCCGCATCCTCGCCCTCACCTTCATCGCCGGTTTCGCCTTCACCGGCATCGAATCCACTTTCGGCCTGTGGGCGCAGCACCGTTTCGGCTGGCAGCCCAGGACTGTGGGCCTCTGCTTCGGCGTCAGCGGCGCGGTCTCGGCCTTCACCCAGTTCTTCATCACCGGCCAGCTGTCGCGGCGCTACGGCCAGGGGCGGATGCTGGCGCTCGGCATGGCCGGCACGGCGCTGACCCTGGCGGCGCAGCCGTTCAGCGGCGGCTCGTGGCGGACGATCGCCCTGATGGCGACGACCTCGGCGTGCTCGTCGGTGGCCTTCCCCAATTCCAGCGCCCTGATTTCGGGCTCGGTCGATCCTGACAACCAGGGCCAGGTGATGGGGCTCAACAACGCCACCAGCGCCTTCGCCCGCTTTACCGGCCCGTTCTGCGCCAGCCTGGTGTTCGCCGGCCTTTCGGTCGACGGTCCGTTCTTTCTGGGCGCCCTGGTGATCGCCCCGGCCATCCTGCTGGCGCTCGCCGCCGGGCGCGCGGCCAGCGCCGGCCCGACCTTGCTTTCCGCCAAGGCGTGAAATAAGAGACGCGGCTCCAAAAGCCGCCTGGCCCAGGCATGCCAGGGCGGCTTTTTCTTGCAGCTATTCGAGAAGGCGGCGCGGCCCCCAAAGCCTCGCCGATGCGAAATGCCGAAACTGAAGACGAAGTCCGGCGCCAAGAAGCGCTTCCGGATCACCGCGACGGGCAAGATCAAGTCCGGAGTGGCGGGCAAGCGGCACCGGCTGATCAGCCACAGCGCCAAGTACATTCGCCAGAACCGCGGCACCAAGACGCTTGCCAAGTCCGACGAGGCTTCGGTGCGCGCCTATCTGCCCTATGGGCTGAAGGGCTGAAGCCGTGGCGCGCGTGAAGAGAGGCGTCACCACCCACGCCCGACACAAGAAGGTCCTCAGAGAGGCCAAGGGCTATTGGGGCCGGCGCAAGAACACCATCCGGGCGGCCAAGGCGGCCGTCGACAAGGCGGGCCAGTACGCCTACCGCGACCGCAGGGCGCGCAAGCGCTCTTTCCGCGCTCTCTGGATCCAGCGGATCAACGCCGCGGTCCGGGCCGAGGGGCTTACCTATTCGCGATTTACCCACGGCCTTGAACGGGCCGGGATCGCGATCGATCGGAAGGTGCTCGCCGACCTCGCTGGCGCCGATCCCGCCTCGTTCAAGGCCATTGTCGACAAGGTCTGCGCCGCGCTCGGCTGAGCCGTCGGGCGCGGTTCCCCCCGCCCCCGATCAACCGAAGCGCCCATGCCCGAACTGAAATCCCTCGAAGAAGAGATCGCCGCCAGCATCGGCGCTGCGAGCGATATCGCCGCACTCGAAGCGGTCCGCGTAGCGACGCTGGGAAAATCGGGCTCGATAACGGCCCTTCTCAAGTCGCTCGGCGCCATGGACCCCGACGAGCGCCGGCGCGCCGGTCCGGCCATCAATGGCCTCAAGGAGCGCGTGCAGGCGCTGTTGAAGGAACGCCGGGAGGCGCTGGAGGCCGCGGCCCTCGAGATCGAGCTCGCCTCGGGCGCCCTGGACCTCTCCTTGCCCGGTCCGCCGCGCCCGCGCGGCAGCGTCCACCCGATCCTGCAGACCATGGACGAGGTCATCGCCATCTTCGCCGAATGGGGCTTCAGGGTCGCCGAAGGCCCGGACATCGAGGACGACTTCCATAACTTCACCGCCCTGAACTTCCCGCCTCGCCATCCGGCGCGGGAGATCCACGACACCTTCTTCCTGACCCCTGGCGCGGACGGCGAGCGCAAGCTGCTGCGCACCCATACGAGCCCGATCCAGGTCCGGGTGATGCGCTCGGAGAACGCGCCGAACCTGGGACCCTTCGCGGTCCATCAGGCGCCGCCGATCCGGGTCATCGGCCCAGGCCGGGTCTATCGGCGCGACAGCGACGCTACGCACACGCCGATGTTCCACCAGGCCGAGGGCCTCGTCGTCGACCGCGACATCCACATGGGACAGCTCAAGTGGGTGCTGGACGCCTTCATCCGCCGCTTCTTCGAGACCGACGCGGTCGTGACCCGCTTCCGGCCGCACTACTTCCCATTCACCGAGCCGTCGGCGGAAATGGACGTGCAGTGCGACCGCAGCGGCGATCAGATCCGCATCGGCGAAGGCGCCGACTGGCTGGAAATCCTGGGCGGAGGGATGGTGCACCCGTCTGTGCTGGCGACCTCGGGGCTCGATCCCGATGTCTGGCAGGGCTTCGCCTTCGGCCTCGGCATAGATCGCCTGGCGGCGCTGAAGTACGGCATGCCAGACCTGCGCGACATGTTCGGCGGCGACGTGCGCTGGCTGGCGCACTACGGCTTTTCCGCCTTCGCCTCGCCCAACCCGGCGTTGGGCCTGAGCTGAGGGACGGCCGATGAAGATCACCCTCTCGTGGCTCGCCGACCACCTGCAAGGCGGAACCAGCCTGGGCCGGATCGTCGACACCATGACGATGATAGGCATGGAGGTCGAGCACGTCATCGAGCCGGGCAAGAGGCTGGCCGCCTTCAGCGTGGCCAAGGTGGTGTGGGCCCGACCGCACCCGAACGCCGATCGGCTCAGCGTGTGCACGGCCGAGACCCGCGACGGCGTCAAGGAGATCGTCTGCGGGGCGCCCAACGCCCGCGCCGGCCTGACGACGATCTACGCCCCGGTCGGAGCGGTGATCCCGGCTACCGGGATGACCTTGGAGGCCCGTCCAGTCCGCGGCGTGGTCTCGTCCGGCATGCTGTGCTCGGCGCGTGAGCTGGAGGCGGGCGAGGAGGCCGGCGGCATCATCGAGCTGGCGGACGACTTGGCCGTGGGCGCGCCCGCAGCCGAGGCGTTGGGCCTGGAGGCGGTCATCGATTTCGAGGCTACGCCCAACCGCCCAGACTGGCTCGGTGTCGCCGGGGTCGCCCGCGATCTGGCGGCGGCGGGCCTGGGACGCCTCATCAGCGCGCCGCCGGCGACGGTCGCCGGTGGCTTCACCCAGCCCATCGACATCCGCCTGCCGGCGCCGGAGGCCTGCCCGGCGTTCGCCGGCCGGCTGATCCGTGGGGTCAAGAACAGCCCCTCGCCGGCGTGGCTGCAGCAGCGCCTCATCTCCATCGGACTTCGGCCCATCAACGCCTTGGCGGACATCACCAACTTCATCACCCACGACCGGGCGCGGCCGCTGCACGTTTATGACGCCAAGACGCTGGCGGGCGGCTGGATCGAGGCGCGGCTGGGCCGGCCCGGCGAGCGCCTCAGGGCGCTGGACGGGCGCACCTACGACATCGGGCCCGAGATGTGCGTGATCGCCGACGCCTCGGGGGCCATCGGGCTGGGCGGTGTCATGGGCGGGGCCTCCACCGGATGCTCGGAAGCCACCACCGAGGTCTTCATCGAGAGCGCCTGGTTCGATCCCATCCGCACCGCCCAGACCGGGCGGGCGACCGGCATCGTCTCGGACGCCCAGTACCGCTTCGCCCGCGGCGTCGATCCAGCCTCGCTGCCCGCCGGGATCGAGCAGGCCACGGCGATGATTCTCGAGATCTGCGGCGGCGAGCCGTCCGAAGCGACGCTAGCCGGCCGCCCGCCGCCGGGGCCAGCCGCGATTGATTTCGACCCCGCCTACGTGCGCCGTCTGGGCGGGCTCGAGGTGGCGCCGGAGCGCAGCCGCGCAATCCTGGAGGCCCTCGGGTTCGAGATTGGCGGCCATTGGCGGGTGCGGCCGCCCTCGTGGCGCGGCGACGTCGAGGGCAAGGCCGACCTCGTCGAAGAGGTGACGCGCATCGCCGGCTATGACGCCATCCCCGCCGAGCCTTTGCCGGCGATGGCGCGCCCGGCGGCGGGCATGCTCACGCCCAGGCAGGCGCGGATCCGCACGGCCCGTCGGGCGATGGCGGCCCTGGGCTACCAGGAAGCGGTGACCTGGAGCTTCATCGGCCGGGATCAGGCGCGTGCGTTTGGCGGCGGCGCTGCGGCGCTCGTCATCGAAAATCCGATCGCCAGCGATCTCGACTGCATGCGGCCCTCGGCTCTGCCGGGCCTGGCGCTCGCGGCCGAACGCAACGCCCGCCGGGGCTTCGCCGATGCCGCCCTCTTCGAGATCGGGCCGGTGTTCGCCGGCAACGAGCCGGGCGATCAGCGCGCCGTGGTGGCGGCCGTGCGCACGCCAGCGAGGCGGCGACGCTGGGACGGCCTCGCGACCGAGGCGGTGTTCGAACTGAAGTCGGACCTGTTGGCGCTGCTCGAGGAGGTCGGGGCGCCGGCGGCGCAGTTGCGCGTCGACCAGAGCGCCCTCTCGCCTTGGTGGCGTCCGGGCCGCGGCGCGGCGTTGAGACTCGGTAAGACGGTCCTGGCCGAGTTCGGCGAGCTGCACCCGGCGGCGCTGAAGGCGCTCGGCAGGGAGGATCCCCTGATCGCCTTCGAGCTGGCGCTGGAGGCGATCCCGGAGCCGCGCCGCAAGGCCACCAAGGGCCGGCCGCCGGCGCGCCTCTCGCCCTTCATGCCGCTGACGCGCGACTTCGCCTTTGTGGTCGACGCGTCGGTTCCGGCCGGCGATCTGGCGCGCGCCGTCCAGGGCGCCGACCGCGAACTGATCGGCGAGGTCGGCGTGTTCGACGTCTATATCGGCGAGGGCCTTGGCGTCGGGGAGAAGTCGGTCGCCCTGGAGGTGCGCCTCGAACCGCGCCGCGCCACCCTGAGCGACAAGGAGATCGAGGCGGTGAGCGAGCGCGTGGTCGCCGCCGCGGCCAAGGCCGTCGGCGCCCGGCTGCGAGGGGCCTGACCTCAGCGCCCGCTGAGGGGTCCCGGCAGGGCGAAGGCGACGATGTCGTCGCCGCGGCGGGTGCCGCTCTTGGCGTGGCCGCCGGCGGCGATGACCACGTACTGGCGACCCTGCCACACGTAGGTCATGGGCGTGGCCTGGCCGCCGGCCGGCAGGCGGCCGCGCCACAGCTCCTTGCCGGTGTGCTCGTCGAACGCCCGCAAGTAGTTGTCGATGGTCGCGCCGATGAAGACGAGGCCGCTGGCGGTGATGATCGGGCCGCCGAAGTTGGGCGCGCCGACACCCTTGAGGACGTACTGCGACAACGGCGCCCTGTCCTGCGTGGTTCCCAGGGGAACCTGCCACAGGATCTTCCCCGTGTTCATGTCGATGGCGTGCAGCAGCCCCCATGGCGGCGGGTTGCAAGGGAGGCCAAGCGGCCCCAGCAGCACCTGACGGCTCATCCCGAAGGGAGCGCCGGTTTGCGGCGAGATCTCCCTGTTGGGGAAGCGCCGCTGCAGGGCGGCGACCTTGTCCTTGGGGATGAGCGTGATCAGGTGCATCGCGCTCGAGGTGTTGACGATGACGACATCGGCGCCCGGGTCGAAGGCCAGCCCGCCCCAGTTCGAGCCGCCGCCGGTGAACGGGTATTCGATCGTCCCCTGGAGGGAGGGGGGCGTGTAGAGGCCGTCGCGCCGCGCCCCGGCCATGCGGCGGCGGCAGGCGTCGCGGTCCCAGGGCGTGAGACCGAAGGCCTCCTTGGGATCGACGCGGCTGGGCGCCAGGGGCGGCGGAGCTACGGGAAAGGGCTGCGTGGGCGACAGCGTCTCGCCCGGTGCGCCGCCCTGGGGGACCGGCCGCTCGACCACCGGGATCAGTGGGGCGCCGGTCGTCCGATCCAGGGTGAAGAGGAGGCCTTGCTTGGTCGTCTGGAGGACGGCGTCCCGGGCCGCACCATGCCAGCGCACCGTGGCCAGCGTCGGCTGTGCGGGATTGTCGTAGTCCCACAGGTCGTGATGGACGGTGTGGAAGCCCCACACCCGCTTGCCGGTGCGGATGTCGATGGCGACGACGGAATCGGCGTCGCCGTCGTCGCCCGGGCGCAGGCCGCCCCAGAAGTCCGGGCTCGGGCTCGTCGTGGGCAGGAAGACAAGGCCTCGCGCCTCGTCCACCGACATCGGGGCCCAGACGTTGGCCGCGCCCGAGACGATCGGCCGATTGGCGCTTGCCAAGGGGTCGAACGACCACAGCGGCTTGCCGCTGACGGCATCGAAGGCGCGCACCGCGCCCGAGACCTCCTTGGCGCGATTGTTGTCGCGCACCGACGAGCCGACGACGACGACACCGTCGCCCACCGCCGGTGGGTGAGGTGAGCTGCATCTCGTTGGGCTCGTGCAGGGGAATGGCGGCGGCGGTGTCGACTTCGCCGCCCCGGCCGAAGTCTCGGCAGGGCCGACCCGTGGCGGCATCCAGCGCGATCAGCCGGCGGTCGGTGACGGTGACGAAGATGCGCTGGGCGCAGGGCGCGCCCGGGGCGGCGTTCGGATCTCGCCACCAGGCCAGTCCGCGCGAGGTGAAGCCCTCGCCGTAGTCGACGCGTGTGTCGAGGTGAGGATCGAAGCGCCACAGCCGACGGCCGGAGCCGGGATCCAGAGCAAAGGTCTCGCCGAAGGGGGTGACCACGAAGAGCCGGCCGCCGACCATCAGCGGCGTGTCCTCGAAAGCGGCGTCGCGGACCGCGGCGCGGTGGGTCCCCATATCGCCCGTCGAGAAGGTCCAGGCGCGGCGCAGTTGGTTGACGTTGGCCGGGGTGATCTGGGCGGCGGTCGAGTACCTCTGGCCGCCGGGATCACCGCCGTAGGACGCCCAGTCGACGTCCGGCGCCGCAGCGACAGGCGCCAAGGGATGCTTGGCGCAGCCGGGCGCAAGCGACAGCAACACCAGCGCCCCAGCCCAGGCGCCGGCGCGGACCTGCCCTGCGTTGGTCATTCGGTCCCCCCGGCCCATGGAGGCTAGAACGGCACGTCGCTCTTGGTGGGCGCGGCCGGCGGCGCTTCGACGGTCGGCGTCGGCCCGGGCGGCGGCGGCTTCTCGGCCGGCGAGGTTTCGATATCGTCGATGTTGCCCGAGGCGGCGGCCTTGGCCTGCACCGCCTGGGCCGCGTCGGTCTGAGCCTCCAGCTGTTTGGAGGTGTCCGCCTCGGCGTTGGCGGCGGCGGCGTTCTGGGCCTCGTTCGCGACCGGCGCAGTCACCGGCGGCGGCAGCTGGACGATGGGCTTGGCGGCGATGGCGTTGGCCCCGACCGAGCTCTGGGTCTCGTCCACGTCGGGGGCGAACGACTGACGCCAGGCGGCCTTGAGGCCCATGCCCATGCCGGCCAGAGCCAGAAACACCAGCGTCGCCGCGGCCGCCCACACCCACGATCGCGGCGGTGTCGATACCGGACCGTGGTCACGCCAGGATTCGGCCATGAGTTCCTCTTCGCGAGCGCCGCCCCGCCCCGCCACGCGCTTCTAGCGCGCCCGCCGCCGGCGCGGAACAGCAAACGGCGGCGGCGCCTAACGATAGGGCTGGTCGTCCTCGCTGTCGCGACGGTCGGACGGGGGTGGCGGCGGTCCATCGCCGTCGAGCGGGCCTTCCTCGACCGGCGGCTGCTCCTCGCGCCAGGGGCGCTCGACTGTGGGTCCGGCCTGGTCGTTCCGGGCGCGCCGCCGGCGCGAGTGGTCTGGCGGATAATAGTCTGGCGCCGGGTAATCGGGCGGCGCCTCGACCGAGTAGCCCGGATCACCGTCCGGGCCCGCGCCGGCGGCCGGGCCCGGTCCGGCGGCGTCGGCCGGGCCGGGGTCGAAGCCCGGCGGGGGCTCGTCGATGATGGCGCCGCCGGGGCCCGCCAAGGCGGAGAAGTCGGCGACTTCGGGCAGGGGCGTCGGCTCGGCCACCAGCCACGGGAAGTCCGCCGGCGGCGTCCCCTTTTCGGCCGCGCTCATGAAGGCGCGCCAGATGCGGGCCGGGACTTCGCCGCCGGTGACCCCGCGCGTCGGCTGATCATTGTCCGCGCCCACCCAGACGGCGGTGAGCAGGTCCGGGGTGAAGCCGACGAACCAGGCGTCGCGCCAGTCCTGGCTGGTCCCGGTCTTGCCGGCGGCCGGCCGGCCGATGTTGGCGGCGACCCCGGTTCCGGAGGTGACGACGGTCTCCATCATCCTGACCATCCGGCTGGCGTAGAAGGGATCGAGCATTGGCGCCGGCGCGCTCGGCGGGTGCTGGTAGAGCACCTGGCCGCCGGTGGTCGCGACCTCGCTGACCAGATACGGGGTGGTGCGTCCGCCGCCGTCCTGGAACACTTGATAGGCGCCGGCGAGATTCAGCACCGTGACCTCGTAGGCCCCCAGGGCGATCGACGGACCCGGATGCTCGGGCAGATCCTCGATGCCGCAGCGACGCGCGAACGCCGCCACCTCATCTGGTCCGACCTCCATCGCCAGCCGCACGGCGACGGTGTTGATCGAGCGCGCCAGCGCCTCCTGAAGGGTGACCCGGCCAAGATAGCGTCCGCCATAGTCGGTGGGCGTCCAGCGGCCCAAGGAGATCGGGGCGTCGTCGCGCACGTCCGTCGGCTTGTCGCCCTGCTCGATGGCGGCGCCGTAGACGAAGACCTTGAAGGCCGAGCCCGGCTGTCGGCGGGCCTGGGTGGCCCGGTCGAAGGGACTCTGGTCATGGTCGAGGCCGCCGACGAGCGCCAGGATGGCCCCGTCCGGCCCCAGGCTGACGAGGGCGCCCTGGGTCGCGCCCCGGGGCGCGCCCTCGGAGCGCACGAACTGGCGCACGTCATCGGTGGCGAGGGTTTGCAGGTGCGAGTCGATGGTGAGGCGCACCACCAGGTCGCGAGTCCCGCCCGACAGGCTGGCCGCCTCCGCCGCCGCCTCGTCCAGGGCGTAGCCGAAGGGGCCTTCACCCGATCCTTCGGAGGCGGTGACGACCGGGGGACTGGCCAGCGCCTGCGCTTCATCTTGCGGCGTGATCCAACCCTCCTCGCGCATGACGGCCAGGACCTTGCGCGCCCGGGTCCAGGCGTCCGTCAGTCCGTGGGTGAGGGCCAGGCGCGTGGGCGCGTTGGGAAGAGCCGCCAGCACCGCCGCCTGAGGCAAGCTCAGCGCCGAGGCGCTCTCGCCGAAATAGGTGCGCGCCGCCGCGTCCAGACCATAGGCGCCGGCGCCGAAGTAGGTGCGGTTCAGATAGAGCTCGAGGACCCTGTCCTTTCCGAGCGCGTGCTCGAGGCGCGCCGCCAGGATAGCCTCCTGGATCTTGCGCTTGAGCGTGGGATCGGAATTGAGAAACAGGGTCCGCGCCAGTTGCTGTGTGAGGGTCGAGCCGCCCTCGACGGCGCGTCGCTCGATCAAATCACGCCAGGCCGCCCGGACAATGGCGTGCAGGTCGACCGCGCCGTGGCCGTAGTAGCGCCGGTCCTCCGCCGCCAGGAAGGCGCGCGGCACGTATCCCGGCAGCTCGCCCAGGGAAACTCGCTGGCCGTACTTCGCCCCACGGGTAGCGATGACGGCGCCGTTGCGGTCCAGGAAGGTCATGCCTGGCGAGCGCCGCACCGCCCACAAAGCCGTCTGGTCGCCGATGGAGGGAATGCCGCTGAAATAGTCCGCGGTCAGACCCGCCAAGCCGGCGGCGGCGGCTGCGATGAACACCGCCAGCGTGGCGAAGGCGGCGCGCCGCCTCCAATCCGGCGCCGGCGGCCGCGGGCGACCGGCGCGGCGGGATCGCTGATCCGGCGTGAGGCTCAACTAGGGTCCTGGTTCCTGCGGCCTGCAACCGCCGCCTAAGCTATAGTCTCTCGCCTCAGCAACGGCGAGAGGCGCGTTTCCGATCCACCCGCCAAGCAGGGAAATCCCATGACCGAACATCACCGACAGATCGTCCTTGCCCGCTTGCCGCAAGGGCGCCTGACGCCCGACTGCTTCGAACTGCAGGAAGCGCCCACCCCTGCGCCCGGCGCCGGCGAGGTGCTGGCGCGGCCGCTGTACGTCTCGCTGGACGCCGCCAACCGCGCCTGGATGCAGGGCGCCACCTATCGCAGCGCTCTTGCCGCCGGGCAGGTGATGGCCGGCGGCGCCCTGGCCGAGGTGATCGAGTCGCAGGATCCGGCGTGGTCGGCCGGAGACCTGTTCTTCGCCGACATGGGCTGGCGCGAACGCGCTGTCCTGCCGGCGGCGCGCCTCGAGAAACTGCCCCGGTCCGAGCCGCTCAGCCACCTGCTCAGCGTCTATGGGATAGCCGGCCTGACCGCCTACTTCGGCCTCGTCGAGTGCGGCGCCCCAAAGGCCGGCGAGACGGTGGCGGTCTCGGCGGCCGCCGGCTCGGTGGGCTCGATCGCCGGCCAGATCGCCAAGATTCTGGGATGCCGCGTCATCGGCATCGCCGGCGGGCCCGCCAAGTGCGCCCTGCTGACCCGCGAGCTCGGATTTGACGAGGCGATCGACTACAAGGCTGGCGATCTCCGGCGGGCCTTGCGGGCCGCCGCGCCGGACGGGATCGATGTCTATTTCGACAACGTCGGCGGCGATGTCTTCGAGGCGGCCCTGTTCAACATGGGCCTTCATGGCCGCATCGCCTGCTGCGGGGCGGTGTCGCAGTACGACGGGACGCCGCCTGCGCATGGGCCCCGCGGCGTGCCCGGATTGATCGTGACGCGCCGGCTCACCTTGCGCGGCTTCGTGGTGATGGACTTCGACGCGCAGCGGAACGAGACCCTGGCCAAGCTCAGGGGCTGGGTAGAGTCGGGGCGGCTGAAGGTGTGCGAGGACATCATCGACGGTTTCGAGCAGTTGCCGGCGGCGCTGATCGGCCTGCTCGCCGGCGACAACGTCGGCAAGCGCATGGTCAGGGTTTAGGGTCCCAAATCCGAAGTTAGCGGGCGAAGTTCGCAGCCACTAGGGCTGGTTCGGGAAGCACGCCGTCGCCGACATCGGCATGCTCGCCAGCGCCGGGACGATCTGCGGGGCGACGGTGCTGAAGGTGTAGGTGATCGTCACCGACGAAAAGCCGGACGCGCCGCCGCAGGTCGTCGAAGTGGTCGAGCTGATCCCCGAGGTCGGCACGGTTATGCCCCAGCCGCTGGCGACCGTCTGCACGTAGCTGGTCACGCTGGCGCCGCCGCACGCCGCGGTCGAACCTACAGAGCCCTGCGCGATCCCCTCGCAGCGGGCGCCAGCCACCGCCGCCTGCTGCAAGGCGTTGTGGATCCACATGGCCCGGCCGAACTCGACGATGCCGAGAAGACAGGCGAGGAACACCGGCGCGACCAGGGCGAACTCGACCGCGCTCGCCCCGGACCGGTCGCTCCGCCAGCCCGTTCGCAGCTTCAGGGTCACTGCACCTCGACCGTGGTGCTGATGGTGACCGCGCCGTTCTGGACGATGCCGTAGCTCGAGAACAGCGGCGTGTAGGTGCGCGAGGCGGTGATGGTGACGAACTTGCCGGCGACGCCGCCGCCGGTGCAGGTGGCGCCGCACGTCTGCGCCGTGCCCCAGGTTATCGAGGCCCCCGATCCGGTCGGGCAATAACAGGAATCGGCGTTGGCGGCCGAGCCGCTGGCGCTGAGCTGCCCGCCGGTGACGGTTTCGGTGGGTCCGTCGTTGACCACGATGGTGTCGTCGGCCCAGTTGGAGCCGGCGTTGTTCTCGACCACCTGGGCGATGGTGCTGGCCAGCGTGGCGCCGGAACTGGAGCTGACGCTCGAAGCGTTGACGATGGCGTAGTTGGCGCCGGCGGAGACCGCCGCGTTCAGGCGGAACTGGGTGTAGAGGACGCCGCCGAGGTCGGCCATCCCGGCGAAGACCAGGCCGAAGATCGGCGCCATGATGCCGAACTCGACCGCGGCGATGCCGTCACGGCTCTCGAGGAAGCCGAGCACTCTCCTGCGACTGCGGAAGCGCGCCCTCATTGGACCAGGACCGCGGTGGAGGTGACGGCGCCGCTGCCGACGCAGGTGGAGGCGACGGCCGAGCCGCCCGCCAGGGTCACCTGCGAGCCGATCAATTCGAGGCATTGCCCCGAGCCGTTGCCGAGCGTGGCCGCGCCGCTCAGGTTGACCGGGCCATTGGGAAAATAGAAGGCCCCCGAGACGCTGGTGTTGGAAGCGCCCTCTGTGAAGGTCGCCGTCGCAGTGTTGGTGGTTGACTGCGGGCCGATGACCGCCAGTTGCGCCGTGGTCCCGGAACTCGGCGCCGTGAGGGTGACGTTGTCGTAGCCGGCCGCCAGGCAGAAGGCGGCCCCGGCGCACGAGCCCGAGCTGGGCAGGCTCGAGCCATCGGTCACCAGGGTGACTCCGGCCCCGTACATGCCGACGTCCGATCCCCAGCAGGTGACATCGCCGCCGCCGTTGCCGCCCAGCGAGATGTAGCCGTGCACGGTGTAGACGCCGGCGCCCAGGATGGTGCCGCCCGCCGTCGAGAAATAGCCGTTGATGTCGTGCTGGGCCGCCGCCGGCAGGTTCAGACAGCTGCCACCGCCCGAGGCGACGTTGAGGTTGCCGGCCATCTGGAAGAGGTCCCCGGAGCCGGTGGCGTCGGAAAACCAGGTCACTGCTCCACCGCCAGCGTAGAAGGCGTTGCCGTCGCTGCTGGCGCCGATCACATAGCTGTTGGTCGAGCCGGCGCCGAAGGTGATGCTTTCGCCGCCCTTGTTGTAGATGCCCCCCTGCAGGGTGAAGCTGCTGGGACCACCGAAGCTGAGCGTGGTGCCGGTGTTGCAGATCGAGTACTTGCCGCCGCCGTTACAGGCGCCGGCGCCCTCTCCGATGTTGAACGCGCCGGCGCCGAAAGTGGTGGTAGTGCCGCCGCCAGTGTAAAGCCCCTTGGCGATATTGAAGGTGCCCGGTCCGAAATGCATCGCCGTGCCGGTGTTGTTGATAGAATTGAAGTTGTAGGTTGTCGAGGCTGAGCCGGAGGTGTTGAAGTTGACGGTGATGCCGCCGCCGGTGGTGATGTTGCCGAAGTTGTAGGTGCCCCCGCTGGGACAGGTGAGCGTCCACGTGTCGCTGGCGTAGCTGGCCGCACAGCCGTCAGCACTGGCTTCGCTCTGGGTCGTGGAAACACTGTAGGCGAACGCGATGTTGCCGCCGCCCGGCACCGTCGGGGCCCCCGGCGAGGTCAGCGCCGCGACCGTTGCCAGCCGCGAGGTGGCGGTCGTGACGCCGCTGTTGCCGGAGAGCGGATCGGCGGTGAGCGCCTTGACGATATGCAGCGAATGCCCCGAAGGCGGCTGGATGCCATTGCAGGGCTCGGAGGGCGCGGCGCCGTCGTAATTGACGGCGATGGTGGTGATGGTGTCGCCGCACGGGACGGTCACCGAGGTGTTCGAGTCCACGGCGCAGCCGCTGGCGGTGACCGACGTGCCGCCGCTCAAGGTTACCCCGGTGCCGCCGGTGTTGAGGGCGATGATGCAGCCCTGGGCGTTGGCCTTCAGTTCGGCGTAGGCCGCCACCGCCACCTGGATCTGGTTGCCGCCGCCCAGGACCGAGGCCAGGTAGACCGGCAGGCTGGTGTTGATGGCCACCTTCACCGCCTGGCTGCCGTCGCCCGAAGGGGAGGTGACCAAGGAGCCCGTCACCGCCGTCGAGGAAATGCCATTGAGCGCCGCGACGTTGTCGATTGCCGCGGTCATCAGATCGGTCGAACCGGTGGTGTTGTAGACGGTCGCCCCGGCGTAGGCCGCCAGGTCGGCGATCCTCTGGTTCTGGGTCTTGACCAGCACGCCGTGGCCGTAGTCGGCGACGAGGCCGGTCATGCCGATCAGCAGCGGCAAGGCGATAGCGCCGATGACGCTCACGCTGCCGCGTTTTCCGAGAGTGCGCCTGAACACGTCCGTAGCCCCCGGGCTGGAAGAGTCGCTGGGAAAGCGGCTCGCGAGACGCCGAGCCAACGAGACTGCCCTTGCCGGAGGCTCATGCCACCGCCGCGACTAATCCGCCGTTAGCGAGCAGGGTTGACGTGCGCTTAAGCCAGAAAGGCGGGCCGGCCGATCTGAATGCGGCCGTTCTCTTGTGGCGAATTGGGCTTCTGCTACAATAGGTTGTATGGAACAAAAGCCGAATCGGCCTCCAGAGCCGATTCGGTCACGATTCGTTGCGTCCCTGTTCCGGCCAGGCCCGGCCCCTTGTTAAAACCCGGCCGGCCGCGAGTTCGAGCCTTGTCAGAACCGGCCTCGCCGCCCCACATCAAATGCCGATGAGCAGCCGCCCGATCGGCCCGCCGCCGCGGCTGGCGGCGATCCTCGGACCGACCAACACCGGCAAGACGCACCTGGCGGTCGAGCGCATGCTCGGCCACGCCTCGGGGATGATCGGTCTGCCGCTGCGCCTGCTGGCGCGCGAGATCTACGACCGTATCGCCCGCCTTCGCGGGGCGCGCGCGGTGGCCCTGATCACCGGCGAGGAGAAGATTGTCCCGGACCGGGCCGCCTATTTCGTCTGCACCGTCGAGGCCATGCCCCTTTGGCGACGGGTCGAGTTTCTGGCCGTGGACGAGATCCAGCTCCTTGCCGACCCGGAGCGGGGCCATGTGTTCACCGACCGGTTGCTGCACGCCCGTGGCGACAGTGAAACCTTGTTCCTGGGCGCGGCCAGTGCGGCGGCGCTGGTCCGCCGGCTTGTTCCCGGCATCGAGCTTCAGACCCGCCAGCGCTTTTCGAAGCTCTCCTGGTCGGGTTCGCGCAAGCTGACGCGGCTGCCGGCGCGCAGCGCCGTCGTCGCCTTCTCGGCGGAGGCGGTGTACGCGATCGCCGAACTGGTGCGCCGCCAGCGCGGCGGCGCTGCGGTTGTCATGGGCTCGCTGTCGCCGCGCACGCGCAACGCCCAGGTGGCGCTCTACCAATCCGGGGAAGTGGACTTCCTGGTGGCCACCGACGCCATCGGCATGGGCCTCAACATGGACCTGGACCATGTCGCCTTCGCTAGTCTGACGAAGTTCGACGGGACGCGGTTGCGGCCGCTCCAGGCGCAGGAGATCGCCCAGATCGCCGGCCGGGCCGGCCGCCACCACCGCGACGGCGCTTTCGGCGTCACCGCCGCCTGCGAGCCGCTCGACCCGGAGCTGATCGCCTCGGTGGAGGAGCATCGGTTCGACCCGCTGCAGGCGGCCGAGTGGCGCAACACGCGCCTGGACCTGACCTCGCTGAGGGGACTGCTGGCGTCTCTGGCGCAGGCTCCGGATCGACCCGGGCTCAGGCTGACCAAGGAGGCGCTCGACGAACGCGTCCTGCGCGCCCTGGCGGTCGATCCGGCGATAGCGGAGGGCGTGCGTGAGCGCCCGCGGCTCGCGCGCCTGTGGCAGGCATGCCAGACACCGGATTTCCGCAAGACCAGCTTCGAGGAGCATCTGCGACTGGTGCGCTCGATCTTCGAGCAGCTGGGATCGCCGGGCGAACGCATTTCCGAGGCGTGGATGGCGAGCCAGTTCGCCGAACTCGACCGTCCGACCGGGGGCATCGACGCCCTCTCGCATCGACTCGCAGGCGTGCGCACCCTCACCTACATCGCCCACCGCCGTGACTGGCTGGCGACGCCCGAGCCGTGGCGGGAGGCGACGCGGCGGCTGGAGGATCGGCTGTCCGACGAGCTGCACGAAGCCCTCGTGGCCCGCTTCGTCGACCGCCGCACCAGTGTGCTCGTCAGGAGCCTTGCGGGGCAGGGTCAGATGCTGGCCGGGGTCGCCAAGGACGGAACCGTCACCGTCGAGGGACAGTTCGTCGGCAGGCTCGAAGGTCTCGGCTTTGTCCAGGCCACCGGGGCCAGCGCCCTCGAAGCCAAGATGCTTCGCGCCGCCGCCGAGCGCGTCGTGGGGCCCGAGATCGCCCGTCGCCTGGGAACGCTGGCAGCGGATTCCGACGACGGCTTCGCGCTGCTGCCCGACGGCCTCGTGCTTTGGCGTGGGGCGGCGGCCGGACGACTCGCCAATGGGCGTCCCTTCAACCCGGTGGTGCGGCTGTTGGGAGAGGCGGGCTCGCCGGCGGTCCGGGAACGGGCCATGAGGCGCCTGGAATCCTTCCTCAGCGCCGAGGCGGGCCGGCGCCTCGCGCCGCTGGCGCGCCTGGCGCAGGCTTATGAGAGCGGCGCCGTTCGGGGCCTGGCGCGCGGGCTCGCCTGGAGGCTCATCGAAGGCGGCGGCATCGCCCCCCGAGCCGGGATCGAAGTCGATGTGCGCGCGCTCAGCCAGCGTGAGCGGCGCGTCCTCAAGGATCTGGGCGTCCGCTTTGGACGCTTCTGCCTCCACCTTCCGAGCCTGCGCCGCGCGCCCGCCGCCGCTTTCGCCCGGCCCTTCGCCTTACAGGGGGCGGGCGGGGCGACGCTGCAGCCGCTGGCCGAGGCGGGCGCCGAGATCGCGCCAATGGCTCTGGGCCTGGCGGGCCTGGTCGCAGCGGGCGGGCTGCTCGTCCCTGTCGAAGCGCTGGAAGCTCTGGACCGGGCTTTGCGCGCGGCGCCCCGCCGAAGCGGCGGCTTGGTGATCGCTCCCGAGGCCCTGGCGGCCATCGGCTGGGAACAGCAGACGGCGATGAGGATTTTGCGCGCGTTCGGTCTTTCGCCGGCCCGAGGCCGCGCCGACGGTCAGGAGGCCGTGTGGCGCTGGCGACAGCCTCGGTTGGCATCCGGGCCCAGCGTCGCCTCGCCCTTTGCCGTCCTGGCCGCTCTGGGGGCGCAGCCCCGCCGGCGGGGGCGGCGGCGCCGGTCCCGCCCGCAGAGGCAGGCCGGTGGCTGAGCCGGCCAACGAGGCCGCCGAGGTCGGGGTTCGGGCGGATGTGTGGCTGTGGCGCGCCCGCTTCTTCAAGACCCGCTCGATGGCCGCCCGTGTGGTCGCGCAAGGGCGTGTGCGCCTCTGCCGCGGCGGCGCGACGACCCGACTGGAGAAGCCGTCGCGCGCCCTGCGCCCGGGAGACGAACTGGTGTTCGCGCTCGCCGGGCGGCTGACGAGTGTTCGCGTCCTTGCCCTTGGCGAGCGCCGGGGCCCACCGGCGGAGGCGCGCGCGCTCTATTCGCCGGTGCTCGAATCCACCGGCTCTGCGGTCAGCGAGGGCCGGCCGGCGCTGTCGGCCCGCCATTGACAGCGGCCCCGCGCATCGAAGAAAGGACCGCCTTCCTCTCCAAGAGTTCCGATGACCTACATCGTCACCGACGCCTGCATAAAGTGCAAATACATGGACTGCGTCGAGGTTTGTCCGGTGGACTGCTTCTACGAGGGCGAGAACTTTCTCGCCATCCATCCGGACGAGTGCATCGACTGCGGCGTGTGCGAGCCCGAATGCCCGGTTGACGCCATCAAGCCCGACACCGAGGACGATCCCGATGGCAAGTGGCTGCGCGTCAACACCGAATACGCCAAGATTTGGCCCAACATCACCGTGAAGGGGACGCCGCCGCCCGATGCTGAGCAGTGGGAGCGCGTCACCGGGAAGTTCGAGGAATACTTCAGCGAAAAGCCGGGCAGCGGAAGTTAAGCCGCTGGATGGGCGGCGCCGGGCCCCTCCGAGCCGCGAAGACGCTCGCAAACCTTCCAAATCGCGCACTTTTGTGATAGGCTGACTTGACGGTCGGGGTCGGGCAGCGCCCGGGCCTGACCGCCCAGTCGCGGCGCGTCGGCATCAAAGGCGCGAGCGATTCGGCAGGCGGAAGACCCTCGAGAGGATCGTTCCACAGCCTTGACGTGAAGCAGCGGCGCGACGGTGGGTCGGCCGCAGGTGAGAGTTTTCGCTCGCCCCCGAGGGCGCCGAATGAAAGAGGAAGTATTCGACAAGATGAGCAGCAAGAGCGAACTAGCGTTTTCCGTGGGCGACCATGTCGTCTACCCGGCCCATGGCGTGGGCGTCGTGGCGGGTGTCGAGACCCAGGAAGTCGTGGGTATGGCCCTCGAGGTCTACGTGATCGCCTTCGACCAGGAAAAGATGACCCTTCGCGTCCCCACGAAGAAGGCCAAGACCGCCGGTCTGCGCGCTCTTGCCGAAGGCAATGTCGTCTCGCAGGCGCTCACGACCCTGAAAGGACGGGCGCGCATCAAGCGCACCATGTGGAGCCGCCGCGCCCAGGAGTACGAGGCCAAGATCAATTCCGGGAACCTCGTCTCCATCGCCGAGGTGGTGCGCGACCTGCACCGGTCCGAGACCCAGCCCGAGCAATCCTACTCCGAACGTCAGCTCTACGAATCGGCGCTCGACCGCATGGCGCGCGAAGTGGCGGCCATCGAGCGCATCGACCGCGATGCGGCTATCAGCCTGCTCCACAAGTCCCTGCAGAAGGCCGCTTAGGTCGGTTCAGGCGCTTTAACGCCGGCGAGCGCGACCTGGCGTCGTTCGGGTCCGGCGACGACCAGGACGAGAATGAGGATGGCGACGAGGGCCGCGACGATCGCCAGCGCCGAGCCGTAATCGCCGCCTCGCGCCTCGGCTAGGCGCGCTTGCCACACGATCAGGCCCGAGGCGAGAAGATTGCCGCACTGATACAAGAAGCCCGGAAAGGCGCCCCGGACCTCCCCAGGGGAAAGCTCGTTCAGATGCGCCGGGATGACGCCCCAGGCCCCCTGCACCATCACCTGGATGAGGAAGGCCCCGGCCGCCAGCGCCGCCAGCGTATGGGAAAACGCCCACAGGGGAATCACCAGCAGGGAAGCCAACGCCGCGACCATGATGGCGCGCCGCCGGCCCAGAGCCTCGGACCAGGCGCCGAAGCCCAGGCCGCCCAGGATGGCCCCGACGTTCGCCAGCGCGGTGAGGAAACCGACGGTGGCGGTGGGTAGATGGTGCTGGCGCGTCAGGAAGGTCGGGTAGAGATCCTGGGTGCCGTGGCTGAACAGATTGAACGCTGTCATCAGGGCGACGACGTAGAGCGCCAGCTTCCAGAAGCGGCGGAAGATCAGCAGGCCCGCCAAGGCCAGCGGCGCGTCGATCGCATAGACGAAAGTCAGCAGGTGCGCCGGCCAGCGGATCGCCAGCAGTGACGGGGCGAGCGCGACGGCCGCGGCGCCGAGCCCCAGTCCCCACATGCCGACGCCCTGCCGCGCCCGCGGCCGGGGCGCCGCGAACGCCGGCGACTCGGCGACGCCGAGCCGGATGAAGCCGGCCAGCAGCGCCGGGATGACGCCGATCATGAACATGCCGCGCCAGCCGATCTTGTCGAAAAGGAGGGCGAAGGCCAGAGCGGCGAGCAGATAGCCGACGGCATAGCCTTCCTGCAGCAGCCCCGAGATCGCTCCGCGCGCCCGCGCCGGCGCGGTCTCCAGCGCCAGCGACGCGCCCACGCCCCACTCGCCCCCCATGGCGAAGCCGAAAGCAGCGCGCAGCACGATCAGCGCCGGCAGGCTGGGGGCGAAGGCGGCGGCCAGTTCCAGGGCCGAGAAGGCGAGCACGTCGACCATCAGCACGGGACGGCGGCCGTAGCGATCGGCGAGGAGTCCGAAGAACAGGGCGCCGAAGGGTCGCGCCGCCAGGGTGACGGCGCTGGCCGCCGCCACGGCCGCGATGCTGGCGTGGAAATCGCGGGCGATCGCCGCGAACATGAAGACCATCAGGAAGAAGTCGAATGCGTCCAGCGTCCAGCCAAGGAAGCTGGCGACGGCGGCGCTCCATTGGCGCCGATCCATCTCCCTCAGCGCGGCCAGCATGCGACCGTGCCGGGTTGTGCCGCAGGCGGGCGCGATCGTATGACGGCGCCGCCGCGTCCCGTTAGCTCAGCAGGATAGAGCATCGGTTTCCTAAACCGGGGGTCAGAGGTTCGAGTCCTCTACGGGACGCCACCCGCCGGGCATTGCCTTGGACGGAGCGGGCTGACAACACTGAAAGCCGCCCGCAAGGGGCGTCAGTGAGGGCCGAAGCCGCCGTGAACAAGCCTGAACTCGCCGCCTCGCAGGGCCTCACCGCGGCCCCGGCGCTGCAGAAATTGTCTTTTCCGACCAAGCTCTTCTACGGCTTCGGTACGGTGGCCTTCGGGGTGAAGGACAACGGCTTCTCGTACATGCTGTTGCTCTTCTACAACCAGGTCGTCGGACTTCCTGCGCCGGCCGTGGGCCTGGCGATCATGGTCGCCATGATCATCGACGCCTTCATGGATCCGATCGTCGGGCAGGCTTCCGACAACTGGCGCTCGCGCTGGGGACGGCGACACCCCTTCATGTACGCCGCCGCGGCGCCGGTGGCGCTCTCCTACCTGGCGCTCTGGAACCCGCCGCATTGGTCGCCCCACGCCCTCTTCTATTATCTGCTCGGCGTCGCCGTCGTCATCCGAACCTTCATCACCTTCTACGAGGTGCCCAGCTCGGCGCTGTCGGCCGAGCTGACGCAGGGCTACGACGAGCGCACCGTCCTGCTGAGCTACCGCTACTTCTTCGGCTGGATCGGCGGGCTGACGATCTACATCATCGCCCTGCGCTTCCTGCTGGTCCCGGACGCCCACCACCCGGTCGGGCAGCTCAATCCGGTGGGCTACGCCCGCTACGGGCTCCTGGCCAGCATCATCATGTTCGGCGCCATTCTCGTCTCCTCGATCGGCACCCATAGCCGCATCAAGACCTTCCGCACCCCGCCGCTAAGGCGGCTGCGGCTGGCGGCGCTCGCCCGGGAGATGATCGAGACCTGGTCGCACCGCTCATTCCTGATGCTGACGCTCTCGGGCCTGGCGACCTCCATGGCTTCGGGAATCGCGGCGGCCATGAACATCTATTTCAGCACCTTCTACTGGGAGTTCTCCGCCGGCCAGATCGCCGCCTTCGCCACCGGCGTGTACGGCTCGGCCCTGATCGCCTTGCCGCTGGCGCCGCAACTGTCGCGTCGGATCGGCAAGCGCGCCACCTGCATGAGCCTCATCCTCCTGTCGGTGGTCATGGGAGTGACGCCGCTGCTGCTGCGGCTGGTCGGCTTGATGCCGCCCAACCATTCGGCGGCGCTGTTCTGGATCATCTTCTTCAACTCGGTGGGCTCGACAGCGCTGTGGATCGCGGCCACGACGATGATCTCGGCGATGATCGCCGATGTCGTCGAGGATAGCGAGCTGAAGACCGGGCGGCGCTCGGAGGGGCTGTTCTTCTCCGCCTCGAGCCTGATCGCCAAGGCAGTCAGCGGCGTCGGCGTCTTCGCCGCCAGTCTCATCCTCAGCCTCGTCCGCTTCCCGGTCTCGGCCAAGCCCGGGCGCGTGCCGATGGCGATTATCCGCCACTTGGCGATGGTCTATGCGCCGATCATCCTTGTTCTGTACGCGGCGGCGATCGTGCTTTTGTGGGGCTACAAGATCACCCGCAAGAGCCACAGCGACACCCTCGAGCGCCTGGCGGCGCGGGCCGAAGCCGTGAGCGAGGGGATCTCGTGAGCCAGCGGACCTGAGAAAGCGCCGACGAGAAAGAAACGCCCCGGCGGGGGTCCCCCCGGGGCGTTTCCGCCGTTCAGATGCGAGCGGCGCCCGCTCAGGGCTTCACGTGCGTGATGTAGGTGCCCCAGTTGGCGTAGGTGCTGCGCGGGTAGACGTTCGGATCCGGCACATACTCGTTGCCGAAGTAGAAGCTGCCGTCGGATCCGACCGCGCCTTCGCCGTAGTCGCCCCAGCGCTCGACGCCGCCGCCGCCGGGATTGAGCGCCGTGTAGCCGGTGAAGCCATCCGCCGGGACCGCGCCGGCTGCCGAGAGATTGATCGTCGGCGGTCCGAAAGTACCCGTCAGAATGACCGCTGTGCTGGGGAACAGCTTCGCCCCGGTGATGGTGACGCCGATCGCCGCCTGGCCGAGCGAATTGACGGCGACGGCCGGGTAGAGGAGGTGCCGGTTGCCAGGCGCCGAGATGATCGACTGGGCGGCGACGCTGGCGGCCAAGGCCGGCGCGCCGCCGGAGACATTGAGGATGTAGGTGGCGACACCTGTCTTGACGGTGCTCGAGGCGACCACGGCCGTGCTGGCGACGGCGTAGACCTGGCCGTTGACGTAGTACGGCATGGCGCTGAAGCGGCCGTCGTCGGGGTTGAGCGTTGGCACAGGTCCGGGAGGCGAAAGCGACGCGCCCAGCGGCCGCGTGCCGTCCATTTGCGGCGCCGGCGGCAGCACCGCGTTGACCTTCTCGGCCGGAACCGAAACCGCGTTGAGCGTGAGGGCTGGCGAGGCCGAGGTCAGCGTGTTGGTGCCGCTGATGGCCCAGACATTCACCGACTTGGCCGTGCCGCTGTTGGTCAGATCGTCTTCGGCTTCGACCGCATATTCGGTGCCGTTGGCCTCGCTCGCCCCCGAGACATTCGGCGGCAGGGCGGTCGGATGGATGGAGAAGTCGTTGGGCAGGATCGGGAACTGCGACAGGGTGACATTGGTGGCAGTCTCCAGCCCTGCTTTGGGCAGGGCGTAGATGGTCGCTCCGACGAAGCCCCCGGTGAACAAGCTGAAAAGGTTGTTCGAGACGTAGATGCCGTTGGCGTCCGCCCCCAGCATGTTGAAGTCCGGCAGGCACGGGCAGCCGGGCGTGTTCGAATTGGTCGTCTCCCAACTGTAGATGTACCAGTTGCCGGTCGGGTCGTTGGTCGCGCTCACCGCCAGGAACTGGACGGAGATGAAGAGCGGATTGCCCGAGGCGTCATTGAGCGTCGCCCACTCGGAGACGAAGAAGTGCCCGGTGGCCGCGTCATAGTAGGCGCGCGGGTCCGAGAGGAACGGCCCCTCTTCGTTCTCGTAGCTGCGGTTGATGGCGCTGACCTGGTTCATGAACCGGTTGGTAGACACCGGTGCTGACAGCAGGGCGTTGCCCTTCCCGTCATAGATCTGGATGGCGTTGTTCACCACCTCGAGGACGAAGCGATTCCCCACCGCAAGGGCCTGGTCCGGCGGTTCCAGCGAAAACTGGTTGCCGTTGTCGGCGAGGATGCGCTGGTCATAGTGGGTCAGGCCGGTGAAGCTCCCTGGCGCGTCGATGCTGCCGGCGAGAAGGCTGGGACGCTCCTGCGGCGTCTGGCTGAGGGTCTCGGCGGAGAAGCCCGAGTAAGGATGGTAGGTGCGGTAATGCAGCGCCTTGATCTTCCGCAGCTCCGCAGGCGGGCCGCCTGCGACTCCCTTGACGACCAGCGGCGGCGGCGTGCTGCCGCCTCCGGCGGCCAGGGTGCGCAGGTTGATCTTGCCGACGAAGCTCGGCGCGGCGACCTTTTGGCTTTTCTCGAGCGTCCCGGCCGCCGCCGAAAAGCCCCAGAGGCCGGCCAGGGCCGCCGTCGCGGCAGCCGCCACCAGGGCCATGCGGTGGCGCCGGGCAGTATTGTGCTTGGGCATGAAAGCCTCCCCATCATAACGATCGAAGAGGCGCGCGCCCCCCCGCTTGCAAAGACGTTAAGCCGAGGCTTTGAGGCCTGTAAAGCGGCGTCTCATTATTTCGCCTGAGACGCGAAATTTGCCCTGAAAAATCGCTTTTGACGCTAGCTTAGCCGTTCAATCGAGCGGCGATGGCGTCAATCCTGGCCTTTTGAGCCAGGAATTCGCCGCGGCTTGCGTAGGCCGCCGCGATCGGGGCCCGAGGCGCCGACGCCGGGTCGATCGGGCGGCCGTCCAGGCGCACCTCGAAGTGCAGATGGGGCCCGGTCGCGGGGCCGGAGGCGCCGACGTAGCCAATGACCTCACCCTGGCGCACCCGGGTTCCGGGCGCGATCCCGGGCGCCCAAGCTTCCAGGTGGGCGTAACCAGTCTCCAGGCGATCGGTGTGCCTGATCTCCAGCCAGCGGCCATAGCCGCCGTTCCATCGCTCCTGTTCGACGACGCCATCCGCCGCCGCCAATACCGGCGATCCGGCCGGGGCGCCGAAGTCGACGCCTTGATGCATGCGCGTGTAGCCCAGGATCGGGTGCAGCCGAAGGCCGAACGGGGAGGTGACTTGCGCGTGCTGCACCGGGGTGCGCAGCAGCAGCGTTCGCGGTGCTTGTCCGCTTTCCGGCAGCCACTCGGCGGCGCCGTCGGCGGATTCAACATGGTAGAAGCGTCGCGGCCCGGAACGGGTGTCGATCTCGGCGAAAAGGATCTCGACGTCGGCGGCCTCGTCTGTGGCGGTCGAGGGGCGCTCCACGAGCAGTCGGAAGCGGTCGCCGCTTTCAATGTCGCGCGTGAGGTCGAGGTCGCGGCCGAAGAGGCGCTCGACCTTCTCGGCGAGCTCGGGCGCGCCGGCGTCGGCGACCGAAAGGAACAGCGAGCCGTTGACGGTTCCCGACAGCACCGCGCCCGAAACCGCCGTGGAAGGCGCGGCCCGGCTCACCGAGAAGGCGCCGTCCTGGGCGCGCGCCAAACTGACCGCGGCGCCGTCGGGGGCGGTGAGGGCAAGGCGCAGCAGCGTCTCGCCGGTGCTTCCAGCTCCGGGTCCCAGCCACAAGGTGAGCCCAAATCCCGGATGCGGATTGACCACGTCGAAATCATCGGCGAGCGCTTGGGCGGCGCGGTCCGCGTCGGCGGCCGCCACGCCGGCCCGCTCGAGGCTGAGCGCCAGGTTCTCGTGGCCTCGCATGGCCCAGCCGATGCGACGGGCGGACGAAGTGGGCGTCTGCGACTTCGGCGGCGAGAGTCCGGTCAGCGCCTTCTGCGCGGGCAGAGGAATGGCGAGAGCCGCGCCGGTGAGCGCCGCCATGAGCGCCATGGCTGCGCCCAGCCGAACCGCCCTAAAAGGCGGCATGGACCTGGCCGCGGGCCGCCCCGAATGACCGACCCCGGAGCCTATCCGGTCCTCTGGGCGGTGGTCGCGGCGCTGCTGATCGCCATCCCGGCGGGCGCCGCCGCGGCCTGGAGCGTCGGGCGGTTCGCCAGCGACGATGCGCCATCGCTCCTGGCCAGCATCGGGGTGTGCGCCGCCGTCTTCGCCTGGGGCGCTTTGGTTGCGGCCGGTCCCCTCGACACGGGCGCAACTCTGGCGCTGGGCTGGTGCCTGATCTGCCTGGCCGCCGTGGATCTGCTCACGCTGCGCCTGCCCGACGCATTCACCTTGCCGCTGAGCGCCGTTGGTCTCGGGCTTGCCGCCGTCCGGGGTTGGAGCGTCTTTCCGAATCATCTCGCCGGTGCGGTGCTGGGCTACGCCGTGTTCAGCCTGTTGGCGCTCGCCTGGCGAGCCTGGCGTGGCGTCGACGCCCTGGGCAAGGGGGACGCCAAGCTGCTTGCCGCAGCCGGGGCGTGGCTCGGCTGGCGACCCCTGCCCTCCGTGCTGCTGATTGCCAGCCTCGCGGCCCTGGCCTTCGCCGGCGGCCGCGCGCTGCTGGGGCGGCGCGCCCTGGAACGCGAGCTCGCCTTCGGCCCGTTCCTGGCGCTCGGCTTCTGGCTCGCCTGGCTCTATGGCGCTTCTCCCATGTCGGCGTAGCGCACCCAGTACGGCTGGTCGGGCGAGCCCGTGAATTCGACGATGGCGGATTGTTCCGCCCGGGCCGCGCCAGCGGTGGCGCGCACCACGATCCTGAGCGGCCGGCCGACCAGAGACGCGGTTTCGTCTTTGTCGAGTGTCAGGCGGTCCAGGTGGAGTTGATCGAACCCGGAGGATGGCTGGTCGCCGGCCATGGCGGCGGCCGCCACCGGGCTGGCCGCTTCCGGAAGGAATGGGCCGGACTCGCCGAAGAACACCGTCACCGACCCCGCCAGGCGTTCGAATATGGGCCGGTTCATGTCCTTGAGGGCCATCAATTCACCGACTGTGCGGAAGCGGCCGTGCCGCGGCGCAAACGGCAGGCCGGCGTAATCCGCGCTGGTCACGCCGCCGGTTTCGACGTCGTCGTCGGCCAATTGCCAGTCGGTGTATTCCTCGGCCAGCGCCTCGGCTCGCGGCCCCGCCGCCCCGGCGGCGATGAAGAGGGCCCTGGCCTGGGCGCGGTCGAGATCGCCCAGCGGGGCCTTGCCGCGCTCGTCCTCGATGCGGATCTGAAGGTCGACGCCGTCGAAGTCAGCCTGCCGGACGGTTCCGTCGATCGTCCAGCGCCCGGGGCCGGCGTTTTCGCCCAGGCCATGGACGGCGATCATCAGGCCGGCGTCCGCCGCCGCGTCCAGGCGGGCGCGCTCCATCCCGGCGCGGGTCTCCAGGAGCGCGCCGCGATCGGTCGCCAGGACCATCAAGACGATGGCCGCGAACGCCGCCACGCCCAGCACCGCCGCCAGCAAGACGAAGCCGTCATCGCCTCGCGCCGCCCGTCTCATGGCCGCCCCTTGCTCGCGCGATGGTCCGGCGCCGCCAGATTGATCTTCTCGCGCAGCTCCTCGGTCACTTCGTGCGCTTCGTCGGCGGTGCGGATAACGCGCGGCGTCAGCAGGACGATGAGCTCGGTGCGCTGGTCGAGCTTGTGGGTATTGCCGAACAGCAGGCCCAGGCCCGGGATGTCGCTGAGGACCGGCAGGCCGTTGCGGTTCTTGGTGATGGAATTGCGGATGAGGCCGCCGAGCGCGATCGTAGCGCCGTCCTGCACCACGACCGAGGTGGCGATCTTGCGCTGCTGAATGGTCGGCGAATTGATGCTGGAGGTGGCGTTCTGGGTGACGTCGCTGACCTCCTGGGTGATGTCGAGGAGCACCAGACCGCTGGCGTTCACCCGCGGCGTCACCTTCAGGATGACTCCGGTGTCGCGGTATTCGATGGAATTGACGATCGGCGCGCCGCTCGAGAGCGTGCTTACTGCAGAGCCAGTGGCGATCGGCACCTGGTCGCCCACCTGGATTTCGGCCGTGTGGTTGTTGAGGACGACCAGCTTGGGAGCCGAAAGGACGTTGACGTCGTTGGTCTTGGAAAGGGCGTTGATGGTCGCGCTGACGCCGTTGCCGGTGTACAGGTAGGAGAAGCCGGGGAAGGCCTGCAGCGGGACTCCCGTGGGCCCCTTGGTGAAGGCGGCGAAGTTGCGGTTGTCCCCTTGCGCCGACCACTGGATGCCGAAGCGCGTCTTGTTGTTGAGCGTCACCTCGGTGATGGCGGCGTCGATCAGTACCTCCAGCGGCAACACGTCGAGCCTGGTCAGGGCGTCCTGGATCAGGGCGTACTGACGCGGGGTGGCGTAGACGACCAGGGAATTGGTGGTGTCGTCGGCGGTGATGGTGACCCCGGCGGCGGGGTTCGCCGGTTGGCTCGCCGTCTCTTCGGGCGGCGGCGGGGCGGGCCCGAGGCCCGCCGCGCCCGGCAGGGCGCGGGCGATGGCCGGATTGACCGTCGCCGCGGGAACCGGACCGCTCTGCGGAGGGGTGAAGTTCGGCGTCATCGCCGGCGGCGGGGCGGCGCCGAAGAGGTCGGCCGGCCCGTTCTCCTCGCCGTTTTCCTTCGGCGCGGCGATGCCGAAGGCCGCGTCGAGCACCTTGGCGAGGTCGGAGGCGCGACCGTTCTGCACCTTGTAGACGAAGATCCGCCGCTCGGCCCCCTCGCCCTCGCGATCGAGCACCTCGACGAAGCGTCGGGCATCCTCCAGCAGCGCCGGTTGGGTGGAGACGGCGAGAATGCCGTTCAAGTTTTCCATCGGGATCAGGCGCACCAGGCCCGCGGTCTCGGCCCCGGGGCCATTGAGGAGCTTGTCCAACTCGGGGGCGATCAGGCGCGCGTCGGTGTGCTGGGGCACGAACAGGGCGAAAGACATGCCGCGCAGCCAGTCGACGTCGAACTGCGCCGCCAGATCGCGGATCGCCTTGCGCTGGCCGGTCGTGCCGGCGATCACCAGCAGGTTGCGGGTCGGGTCGGCGGAGACGATCACTCCAGGCACGATGGGATCGAGCAGGGCCTTCAACTGCTCGGCCGAAACGTAGCGCAGCTGGATGGTCTCGCTGCCGAAGCCCATCTGCGTAGGTGCGACCAGGCCCGCCTGAGCCCGCGCGGTCTCCAGCGGCAGGATGGCGTAGGTGTCGCCGCGCCGCTCGAGCGCCAGGTTGGCCTCTTTCAGGGCGTCCTCGAAAAAGGCGAGCACGTCGGCGCGGCGGATCGGGGAGGGGGTGACGACCGAGACGACGCCGTGCACCGAAGGGTCGACGGCGAACTCGAGGTGCAGGATATCGCCGAGGATCGCCTGGGCGGCGACCGTCACGTCGACCTTGGGGTAGTTGAGGCTGACATCGCCTGGCCTGGGCGCTTCCGGAGTTGGCGCCGGCGGCGGCACCGGGCCGGCGCCCGGCAGGATGGTCGAGCGCACCGACGGGCTCGGCTGGACCTGGACGGCTGGCTGCGCCCTTGCCACCGAACCTGGCAAGGCGGCGCCGAGCCCGGTGACGGCCAGCGCCAGCGCCAGTGTTCGGAATAGCTTCAAGAGGGGTCCCCCGCCTCGCCCGAATCGGTTTCGGCGGGCGCCGCCTTCGCCGCCGCCTGGGCCGGCTGGCCAATGGGCAGCGTCCGCCGCTCGCCGGCCTTCACGAACAACAGTCTGCCCGGGAGGATCGCCGCCAGCCGCCAGCCCTCCAGGCTCTGACCCGGAGTTATGGACTTGGGCGCGCCATAGGGTCCCTGAACCACCGCCATCGCCAGGCGATGACCTGTGGCCGCGCCGAGCACGCGCCAGGCGTCCAGCCCTCCGGCGAGCGATCCAGGTTCGTCTTCGCCCCCGCGCCGGTCCGGCGCGAACAGCGGCGAGCGCAGGATGGCGGGATAATCGGGAATCGACGGCGCGTTCACGATCGACACCCGGAGGGGCCGGACGGGCTTCGACACCGGCAGGATCTCGCGGTCCGGCGCAAGGAACTGCAGCGCCAACAGAGCCGCGAGGGCTGCACATGCCAGCAGCGGGGCGGCCTCACCGAAGGAGGGCCTCCGGGGCCGCTTGCGCGCCGGCGGCGCCAGTTCCGAACGGGGCGCTGATCTCGAGACGGACATCGAGGGGCGATAGCTTGCCGCTCGCGAGCGCTCGATCAGCCGAAACAGAAAGGTATTCGACGACGACATAGGGATCCTCGGTTTCCAGCTGGCGCAGGGCCAGCGTCAGCTGCGCAAGGGTGAGTTGCATGTCGGCCCGCAGGCGCACGAACCCGGGCGGGGCCGCGGCGGGCAGATCGGTGAGGCCGGTGATCTGAAAGCCCTGGTCGCCGGCCAGGCGTTGCAGCCGCGACTTCAAGGTTTCGACCGCGGCTTCCTCGGTCGGCGCCGGAAGGACGAAATCGGTCGCGGCCAGGCTCTCGCGGCGGGCGGCACGAAGCCAGGACGCCTGCTCGGCGATCAGCCGTGTCTGCCGGCGCCACTGGGCGGTAAGCTCGCGCCGCTCGGCGGCGCGGTGGCTCAGCCCGGAGGCGATCGGCTGGACGAGCGCCAGCCACAAGACAGCGACGGCGGCGACCGCGAGGCCGATGGCGACAAGGCGCCGTTCGCGGGCCGTCAGCGGCTTCACGCGCCCCTCCTGGCGTCGGCGGTGATGTCGAAGGGCTGGCCATTGGCCAGCTTGGGCGCCGGCCCGGTGCTGAGAGATCTCGGATTGACGAACACGTGAGCGCCGCGGATCGCGGCCGACATGTCCAGATCCGGCGCGGCGAAGCCGACGATGCGCAGGATGCGCCCGTTCCATTCCAGGTGCTGCACCCAGGACTGAGGCGGCGCGGCAAGGGTCACCTCGTCGAGCATCGCCAGAGGCTCGGCGGCCGAACGCCGCGCCATGAGGGCTGAGCGGCGGCTCTCTTCGGCCAGCACGCGCGAGCGCACGCGCTCGACCGCGGCGGCCTGGGGCGCGCGGGCTTCGACCAGGGCGCGCATGCGATCGGTGTCGACGATGTCGCGGCCGATGAAAGCGGCCAGATTGAGGATCGCCAGTCCGGCCGCCACGCCCCACCAGAGCCGGCGCGGATCCCTGCGGCCACCCTCGGCCTTGATCGCCGGCAGAAAGTCGAACCGGGGTCCGCCGGCCCCACTCGGCGCCAGGCTCAGCGCCGCCGGTTCGAGCCCCTCCCGCCGGGCCGCGGCCAGGGCCGCGGCGGCCTCGGTCCGCGCGACCAGGCCGAGAAGCACGCGGGCGCGGCCGTCGGCCTCGGCCGGGCCGCTCTCGACGTCGAAGCACACCAGATCGCTGCGCAACGGCGACAGCCGGTCCAGGTCGAGGGTCAGCACGCGTCTCAAGTCGCGCTTGTTCAACGCCGGCAGGCGCAGCTCCCGGACCAGGACCTCCGCGCCCGAGAGCACGACACACACACGCGTTCCCGGCCGGGGCTCGGGCAGCGCCGCGTTCGGGGCGCCGACGCGCCAGTAACGCCACTCCCCGGCGGCCGATCGCTGCGCCAGCAGCTTGGGCTTGGAGGCAATGGCCTCGCGCAGGCGTTCGGGAACGAGCGCGCGCAGCTCGTCCATCCACCAGGCGAAGCCGCGGCCGAGCATGGGGCCGATGGCGCGAATGTCCGCTGTGAGGATCTCGTCCAGGGTCATGCGCGCCCCAGGCACCGCCCGGCGAAAGCATTGAGGACGCAGTCAGAGTCGATCGTCGCCGCGGGGCGCACGATCAGGTCGGGCCAGTAGCGCCGATCGCCGGGCGGGAAGGTCAGGCGGATGCGGATCAGTTCCGGGGGTTTGGGCTGATCGCTCCAGGAGCGCCGCCAGCGCGGTTGATCGTCCGGCCCCGCGGCGCCGAAGTAATCGATCTCCAGGCCTTCGACGCCGCGCAGCAGGACGGCGGCGTCGGCGACCGCGGTCGGGCTGGCGACATCGCTGATGGACGAAAGGACCAGCTCGTCGCGATGGTCGAGACCAAGGGCGTAGCGCCGCAGCGGCGCGGGCCGGGCCTGGTCGGGCGGGGGCGCCAGGAAGGCCACCCGGTCGGGCGCGCCCTGGAAATCGACCAGCGCCTGGCCGGCGGCCCACACGGTCGCCGGATAAAGGCTCTCCAATCGGCCCCTGAGCACAGTTTGCGCGCCGCCGATCGATTCCGCCCAAGCCGTACGCGCCTCCAGCCGCTCCCAGGCGCTACGGGCGACGAAGGCGCCGGCGATCAGCATCCAGGCGAGCATCGCCATGAGGGCCAGGGCGGCGACCATTTCCACCAGGGCGAAGCCGCGGTCGGAGCGGGCCATCGCTTGCTAGCCCGCGCTCGCCAGACGAAGGCTGGAAAGACGCGCCAGCTCCGCGCCGCCGGCGCGGGCGCGCACGCGCACCACCACCTTCATCAATTGCCCCGCCGCGTCCGCCGGGCCTTCGGCGCCGTACGCATCCACGTCGACCGTCCAGACGTAGGGGCCGGCGGTCCCGGCGGTTTCTCCCGATGACAGGGGAATTGCGGCGCCCACTGCCGCCAGGGCCGATTGGGCCACCAGCATCGCGCCGCGCCTGGCGTTCTCCTGGCCGGAGCGGGCGGCCACATCGCCGATGACCTGGAAGGTCGCGGCAAGCGCAGTCGCGGCAAGGACGAGGGCGATGAGGGTGTCGACGAACACCGCGCCACGATCGTCGCGTGGCCGCCGGGCCCCCGGCGACAGTGCAAGGCGAGGTCGGCCCATCAGCCCAGGCTCCGCACCGAGCCGGCGGCCGGATCGACGATGATGATGAGGATCCGGCCGGCGGCGGCCAGCCTGACTGCGCCACCGGTGCTGGCGCCGTCGCCGAAAAAGACGATGGTGCGGCGATCACAGGCGGCTGCGACGCCGGCCGGCAGCGGCCGCGCCGCGCCGCCGGAAATCGCGTACGCTCCGCCGTCGGGGCTGAGCGCAAACGCCACCGGACGGGCCGAGGTCAGCGCCTCGGCGCGCGCCTGGCGCAGGGCGGCGGCCAGCACCGCCTGGTCCTGACGCAGCGACAGCAGCGCCAAGGCGCGTTCTCCGGCAGGGAAGACGACCAGGGTGACGAGCCCCAGAATGGCGAAAGCCGCCAGGAGCTCGATCAGCGTGGTCCCGGAATCGCCGCCGCGACGGCGCTCACCAGTTGCCAATGTCGGCTTCATCGCCGCTCCGACCCGGTGGCCCATGGCTGTAGACGTCGACGGCGGCGTGCTGGCCGGGGTTGCGATAGAGGTACGGCTGCCCCCAGGGGTCGACCAGCACCGTGGTGCGCTGCAGGTAGGGCCCGTTCCAGGCGGCCGCGCCGACCGGCGCCTTCACCAACGCTTGCAGGCCGTCGGACTGGCTCGGATAGCCGCCCATGTCGAGCCGATAGAGCTCGAGCGCCTGGGAGATGTTCTGCACCTGCACCTTGGCCGTCTGGACGCGCGAGCGATCCAGATACTTGAGCACCTGCGGGGCGATGATGGCGGCCAGCAGGCCCATGATCGCCAGCACCACCAGCATCTCGAGCAAGGTGAAGCCGGCCTCGCGCCGCGTCGGCGCTGGGCGCCGGCGCGCGCTCGCCGTCTCGGCGGCGGCTGTTGCGACTGCTTTCATTGTCCCAAGGCCAGATCGTTGAAGCCGATGATCGCCGACATGATCGAGGCGATCACAGTGGCCACCATACCGCCCATCAGGACCGTGACGGCAGGCGTCAGTATGGCGAGCAACCGCGTCAAGGTCGAGCGCACCTGGCGGTCGAGAACGTCGGCGAGGCGCTCCAGCATCATGCCGATACGCGCGGTCTCCTCGCCGGTGCGCAGGAAGCTCATGGCCATGCGTGGGAACACGCCGCTGGCGGCGAGCGGGCCGGTAAGGCCGGCGCCTTCCTTCAGGCCCGCGGCCACCTTGGCGATGGCGGCGCTCATGTGGGTGTTGGAGACGGAGCGGCGCGAGATGGAAAGCGCCGTCGGCAAGGCGACGCCGCCCTCGACGAGGCTCCCCAGGGTGCGCGCGAACATCGCCGTCTCGGCGTTGCGCACCAGCGTCCCGATCAGCGGCGTTCCCAGGACCCAGCGGTCGAAGGCGAGACGGACCGAAGGTCGTCGCAGCCAGGCGCGCGCGCCGACGATGGCGACGACGATGCCCGCCAGGATGAAGAGCCCGTCGCTGCGCACGATCTGGCTCACGGCAAGGACCACGCGCGTGGGCAGGGGCAGCTTGCCGTGAGCGTCGGCCAGCAGATTCTGGAACTGCGGCACTACCACGAGCAGCATGACCAGGACGACGCTGGTCGCGACGGTCATCAGCACCGCCGGGTAGACGAGCGAGGAGATCACCGTCTGGCGCAAGGCGAAGGCGCGATCGAGGCTGGCCGCCAGGCGCGTGAGGGCGGCGCCGAGCTGGCCGTTGGCCTCGCCGGCCTCCGCCATCGCCGAAGCCATCGGCGGGAAGAAACCCTCCGCCTGTTCGAGCGCGC
The DNA here is from genome assembly GCA_035946795.1 of Caulobacteraceae bacterium. GTDB lineage: Bacteria > Pseudomonadota > Alphaproteobacteria > Caulobacterales > Caulobacteraceae > Acaudatibacter. Next base: position 127,093 of record DASYYX010000046.1, read on the forward strand.
GCGAGAGGGGAGCGCCCGCCTTCACCTTGGCCAGCAGCTGGTCGAAGGCCGCGCGCACCGGCCGCGAGGTGATGTTGTCGACGCAGACGCTCAGGGCGCGGTCCAGCGGCAAGCCGGCCTCGAGCAGCACCGCCAGCTCGCCGAGTGCATTGATGAGGCCCTGGCGGTCGCCGCCGCCGATCCGCCTGGAGCCGGCCTTCGGAGCGGACGCGCTCTGGGCCTCAATCGGCATCAGCCCCGAGCGCTTGAGATCGGCGTACAGCCTCTCCCGCGAGACCGCTTCGGCCGCCCCGGTGCGCACCGCGCCGGTCGCTGTCGCCGCCCGGTAGCGGAAGGTCGCCACGCCCTAATCCTCCTGGGCCACGCGGAGGACTTCCTCCACCGTCGTGAGCCCGGCGCGGGCCTTGGCGAGGCCATCGGCCATCATGGTGCGAAGCGACGCCGCCTCGGCGATCTGGCGGGCTTCGGCCTTGGCCAGGATCAGCCGCTCGATGCTTTCGTCGACGACCAACAGCTCGGCGATGGCGATGCGCCCGGAATAACCGGTGTGATTGCACTGGGGGCAGCCGACCGGCCGCCACAGCCGATCGATGTTGTCGAGTCCCGTTTCCGCCCTCAGGGCCGCCTGCATCTCCCCGCCCGGCGCGTAGGGTTCGCGGCAGGCGCCGCACAGCCGGCGCACCAGCCTCTGCGCCATCACGGCATTCAGAGTCGAGGTGATCAGGAACGGTTCAACGCCCATGTCGATGAGGCGGGTGACGGCGGCGGCCGCGCCGTTGGTGTGCACCGTCGACAGCACCGTATGGCCGGTCAGGGCCGCCTGGACCGCAACCTGGGCGGTCTCGAGGTCCCGAATCTCGCCCACCATCATTACATCCGGGTCCTGGCGCAGGAAGGAGCGCAGGGCGGCGGCGAAGGTAAGGCCGATGGCCGGTTGGGCCTGGGTCTGGTTGATGCCCGACAGGCGGTACTCGATCGGATCCTCGATGGTGAGGATCTTACGCTCGGGCGTGTTCAGGGCCGCCAGGGCCGCATACAGGGTCGTGGTCTTGCCGCTGCCGGTCGGCCCGGTGACCAGCACGATGCCGTGGGGCGTGCGCAGCACCCGGCCCAGGCGCTCCTGCATCTCCTCGTCGAACCCGAGTGCCCCGAAGTCGAGCCGCAGATGGCTCTTGTCAAGGAGCCGTAGAACCACCGCCTCGCCGTGGATGGTCGGGCTGGTGGCGACGCGCAGGTCGATGTCATGGCCGCGTACGGCCAGGCGCAGGCGGCCATCCTGGGGCAGGCGCCGTTCGGCGATGTTGAGCCCGGCCATCACCTTGATGCGCGAGACCACAGCTTGTTTGAGCTGGACCGGCAACGGGTCGGCGCCAACGAGGGTCCCGTCGATGCGGAAGCGCACCTTCACCAAGTCCTCGCCGGGCTCGAGATGGATGTCGGAAGCCTTGAGCTCGGCCGCCTTGGCGATCAGGGCGTTGACGGCGCGCACCACCGGCGCGTCGCTGGAAAGATCGCGCAGGCGCTCGACATCGGCCTCGTCGGCCTCGCCGCCGTCATCGACCGGGACGAACTCTTGCGGGAACAGGCGGTCGAGCGCCGCTTCCATGTCGGCGGCGGCGGCGATGGCCGGGGCGATCGGCTTGCCCAGCGCGAAGGCGATGGCGTTGCGGGCGTAGGCCTCCAGCGGATCGACGAAGGCGACCTCGGCCCTTTCGGGGCCGTCCGCCAGCACCAGGCAGCGGACCTGGCGCAGGAAATCCGGCGACAGGCGGTCGGCGGCCAGCGGCTCGGCGGGAAAGTCGGCGGCGCCGGCGAGGCGAAAACCGGTCGCCTCGGCGATGGCGCCGGCGAGCGCGCCTTCGGAGACCAGTCCCAGCCTGGTGAGCACGGCGTCGAACGGCTCGCCGGTCTCGCCCTGGATCAGTTCGGCGCGCGCCACGGTTTCGGCAGGCGCGAGCCGCTTCTCCAGGACGATGTCCTTGAGGCTCAGGTCGGCTTCCATCATGCGGGCCGGAAGGGCCCCCTCTCGAGACTGGCGTTAACGATTTACCGCACCGCAGCCGGCCGGCGCAACGTCGCCAAGTCCATGATCGGCATACGGAATGCGGCTTAACCCACGGTTTCCGCGACCTTCGGCCGCCCCTGCGCGTCACGCGCCGGCACCAGGGCGTCGCGCTTCGGATCTAGGGCGCGGGTCCAGCAAGCGAACTCCAGCACCACCCCGTCCGGATCGGTGAAATAGACCGAGCGAACGAAGGTCGAGCCGGTCGTCTCGTCATCCAGCGTCGTCTGCGGGTCGTCGTCGTTGTGGTTCAGCACGTGGCTCACCTTGACGCCGCGGGCGGCGAGCTTGGCGCAGTAGTCGTCGAACTTCTCCTCCGGTACGTCGAAGGCGACGTGGTTCATCGACCCGTGCGCCGAGACGATCGAGCCCTCCAGCGGCAGGTGGGCCGCCGCGCTGACGCCCGGCTGCGCTTCTGGCGCGTCGGGGAACCAGAAGAAGGCCAGGGAGTCGCCGTTGCCGACGTCGAAGAAGAAGTGCTGGCCGGCGCCGCCCGGGAAGTCGATGGTCTTGATCAGCGGCATGCCAAGGACGTTGGTGTAGAAATCGACGGTCCTGGCCATGTCCTTGCACACCAGGGCGAGGTGGTTGATGCCGCGCAGCTCGAAAACCTGGTTCTTGGCCATGGCTCGGTCCCTCGTTTGTTCAGCTGGGGCCCAGCCTAAGGCTTCCCGCGGCAAAGGACAGAGTCCATTTTTTCGCCGGCGCGTGAACAAGCCGGAAACCAAGGTTCGGCTAATCTTCGAGCGGCCTGGACATCGAGCGAATGCCTATGCCGCTGGAGACCTTGAAGCACGTCGGCTTGGTGGCGGCGATCGCCGCGGTGCTGCTGATCGCCTTGATCACCGGCAGGCTCGGCGGCGGTTCCTCGTCCGCCGCCGCCGACGGCGCCGAGAGACCCGCCAGCTACTGGATCTGGATCCTCACCGCCGGCGGGCTCGCCCTCGGCTGGGCGGTGATGACCGGCCGGGTTCAACTGCCCTGAGCCCAGCCCTTCACTGTTTCATTCCAGGGGGGTCACTCGAAGGCTCGCGGACCGTAAATCACCGTATTTTACGGTCGCCTACTCCGTCTGCGACGTTCCGAGGACCGGCTCGGCCAGCACCGCGGCCCCGAGTTCGGAAAGTGAACCGCGGCCTTCCTCGATGCGCTGCAAAGCGGCGCGCGCGTAGCTAACGACCACGGCGGCCTCGGCTTCGGAGTACTCTTCGAACGCCGGCTGGGCGATCTCGATGCGGCTCGGCAGCAGGCTCGCCAGAATGCGCAGATAGTCGGTGGTGAAGTACTCACGCATGCGCTGCAGGACCACGCGCTTGTTGGCTTCGAAGTCGTCCATGATGGAAAGCAGAGCTTGTTGGGTGGCGCGGTTGCGAGCGCCGATGGGGCGGCCGGAATTGCCGGGGCCGAAGCGGCCGTTGGCGTAGCGCGACGGTTGGTTTGGCATTTTGGTGGGAACGGTCATCGGGGTCTCCTTGCGCGAATTCAGTGAGAACAATAGGAGAACATTTGCGATCTGTCAATGGGTGGTTTTGCAGATGGCGAAGAGCGCCGGGCAGCGCGGACCCATCCGGGTTGCGCCAGAGCGAACCGCGAATAACATTGGTCCCGGACCGGAGTGGGGGCGATGGGCAAGATCAGCCGGGCGGGGGACTGGATCGCGGTCCTCGAGGCCGTCTACGCGCTCGACGGCGACGACAGGGCCTGGATGGACGGCCTGCTCGCCTGCATCGGGCGCGAGCACTGGCCCGGCCAGACGTCCGTGGGTTTCACCTTCGACCTGAGCCCGACGGGCATCGACGTCGGGGAGGTGCGCCTCCACGGACGCCCGGAGGTCCTCGGCGCCGTCCTCGCCACTACTGCGTCGATGTCAAACGCGGGGATCGACGTCCTCTTCCGCCCCGGCCGGGTGGTGACCACGATGAGCGAGACCCTGGGCCAGTTGCCGTCCGAGGATGGGGCCATGTTCCGCAGCGCCACTGCCGAATCCGTTCCGGACGTTCTCGGCGTGATCGTCCATAGCGGCGGCGGCCGTGGCGCGGTGGTCAGCCTGGTGCTCGACGCCCCGCGCGCCAGCACCGTGGCGGAGCGCCGGGACTGGACCCGCTGCGCCGCCCATGTCGGCGCGGGCTTGCGCTTGCGGGCCGTCTCGCCCGAGCTGGAAAGCTTCGACGCTGCGCCGATCGAGGCGATCTTCGATGGCGGCGGTAAGTGTCACCACGCCCAAGAGGCCGCGTCGAGCAACGCCGCGCGCGAGCGGCTGCGCCATGCGGTGCGCCTGGTAGACCGGGCGCGCACCCGCGCCGGCCGGCAGGACTCGATCGCCGCCATGGCTGAGTGGGAAGGGCTGGTGAGCGGCCGCTGGTCGCTCATCGACCGCTTCGACAGCGATGATCGCCGCTTCGTGGTGGCGGTGCGCAACGATCCGCGCTTCCCGGACCCGCGCGGCCTCTCTTTGCGCGAGCGCCAGGTCGCCGAGTTCGCCGGCGTCGGCCGTTCGGCCAAGGAGATAGGCTACCTGCTCGGCGTCGCCGCCCCATCGGTGGAGAACAGCTTGCGCCGCGCCCAGGCCAAGCTGGGCCTGCGCTCGCGTCTGGAGCTGACAGACTTCTTCTCGCCCCAAGGGGTGCGATCCAACCTGGCCCGGGTGGCGCTGAGCGACACCGACGTGCTGATCGGTGCCGCGCCGCGCCTGGACGAGACCAGGATCAGCGGCCTGACAACGGCCGAACGGGAGGTCCTGGCGCTGCTGATCGCCGGCTCGACCAACGCCGACATTGGCCGCCGTCGCGGCACCAGTCCGAACACCGTCGCCAAACAGGTGCAGGCGATCTTCCGCGCCTTCGGCGCCCGCTCCCGCGGCGAACTCCTGGCGCGCTTGAACGAGCAGTACCGGCACGCCAGCGTTGGGTCCTGACCACGCGAGCGTTGGCTTTTGACTATATACTCGCGTTAACGAATTCCTTATTCTTGGTCTCCACGAGCACGCTGTTCAGTTCGGTGAGCTGACGCTTCGCCACTGATCGCGAGACAGAGGGGAGACGATAATGGGCACTATGAATCGGTTCTTGGTCGCCGCGGCGGCCTTGACTTCGGCCGCGGCCATCGCTCCGGCGGCGTTCGCCGGGTGCGGCGGCGCCTATGTCCAGCCTGGATCCTACGAGGCAGGGCCGGCCGCTTCGCCGTTCCCGAGGCTCACGCCAGTGAACTACGGCGAGCAGGGCATTGTCGGCCTGTGGTCTATCTCGCTGATGTCCGGCGGCGTCCAGGTCGACTGGGGGTATTCCGAGTGGCACTCCGACGGCACCGAGATCATGAACAGCGGCGGCCACTCGCCGGCCTCCGAAAACTTCTGCCTCGGCGTCTGGCGCCAGACCGGTCCGAACACCTATCATCTCAAGCACTTCCCGCTGGCCTACGACCCCGCGACCGGGAACCTCGCCGCCAAGATCATCCTCACCGAGGACGTCACCGTCGGCCACGGCGGCGGCCACTTCGACGGCACGTTCACGCTCGATGTGTATGACCCGACTGGTGTCACCTTGGAGCAGCACTTGGCGGGCACGATCACCGGCCATCGCGTCGAACCGGACTAGAGCAGATTCCGATCACGTAGCATCGTATCCTGTGGCGGCGAAGTAATTGGCGCATTCGGCCGGGGTGAAGGTGTCGATGGCCTCGGCGATGGCGCGTTCGAGCGTGGTGACGGTGCGGGCGGCGGCTTTGCGCAGC